>CAYMGP010000031.1:15819-41839 GCA_964390045.1 uncultured Spirochaetaceae bacterium
CCGTGTTGGTCGCTCCGGGACCGCTGGTAACCAGACAAACGCCCGTTTTACCGGTAGAGCGGGCGTAGCCGTCGGCGGCATGCACCGCTCCCTGCTCGTGGCGGGCCAGGATGACCTTGATATCGGGCTCCGAGTACAGGACGTCGAACACGGGAATCACCACACCACCTGGAAAACCAAAGAGGTGTCGTACTCCTTCCTCTTTGAGCGCTTTTACAAAAAGCTCAGCGCCGCTGATCTTCATTTTTTTCTCCTCCGTTGTTGCCGCGTATGGCTCCTCGGGCGGCCGAGCCGACGTTTTGGGAGTAGCTGTCCAGATACGGGCTGCCCGTATTCTTTTTCAAAGCGACGAAGCCTGCCTTGCGCTCTTCAAGCTCCGCTTCGCAGAGCAGTACATCGAGCCGTTTGGCGGGAATGTCTATGCGAATGCGGTCTCCCTCGCGCAGCAGGCCGATCGGACCTCCGGCGGCCGCCTCCGGGGTGATGTGACCGATGGACGCTCCCCGGGTCGCCCCGGAGAAGCGGCCGTCTGTGAGCAGGGCCACTTCCCTATCCAGTCCCATTCCCGCGATCGAGGCGGTGGGGGAGAGCATCTCCCGCATTCCGGGACCTCCCTTGGGTCCCTCGTAGCGGATGACGATCACCTCGCCGGACTTGATCTTTCCCGAAGTAATGGCGCTCTGAGCCTCTTCCTCGGAGTCGAAGATGCGGGCCGGTCCCTCGTGGACAAGCATCCCAGGATCCACGGCCGCCTTTTTCACAATGCTGCCGCCCGGGGCCAGTGTTCCTTTTAGCACGGCCAGACCGCCGGAGCTGTGGTAGGGTTTATCAGGTTTGGCGACGAAGGTGCCGTCAGGTTCGGGAGCATTTTTGAAGGAGTCTCTGATCGGCTTTCCCGTCACAGTAATCGCTTTGCCTTCCAGTACACCAAGTCCCTCCAGAACCTTGCACACCGTCATAACCCCGCCGGCCGCATGCAGATGCTCCATGAAGTAGGGACCGGAAGGGGCCAGGGAGCAGAGATGAGGGACCTCGTCGCTGATCTTATCGAAGTCATCAAGGGTCAACGGAATGCCTGCTTCGGCGGCCATGGCGGGCAGATGCAGTGCCGTGTTCGTCGATCCGCCGAGAGCCATATCCACGGCCACCGCATTCAAGAATGCCTGGCGGCTGAGGATGTCCTTCGGTTTCAGTCCTTCAAGAACCACGGCCACCGCCCTTGTCCCCGCCTCCCTTGCCAGGGCGAGGCGGCTGCCATATACGGCAGGGATCGTCCCATTGCCTGGAAGAGCCAGACCAAGCGCTTCGGAAAGGCAGTTCATCGAATTGGCTGTAAACAGCCCGGCACAGGAACCGGCGCCGGGGCAGGCCCGGCATTCCAGCTCTTCCAGATCCTGCACGCTCATTTTTCCCGTAGATACTTTTCCGACAGCTTCGAAAACAGCATCCAGGCCGACCTTGCCGGAACGATAGTCGCCGGCCAGCATCGGCCCTCCGGAAATGATCACCGTAGGAATGTTGATCCTGGCCGCCGCCATTATCATGCCGGGAACGATCTTGTCGCAGTTTGTTACCAGGGCCAAGCCGTCGAGGGCATGCGCTCTGGCAACCAACTCGATGGAGTCGGCGATCAGCTCGCGGCTGGGCAGGCTGAAACGCATTCCTCCATGTCCCATGGCCAGACCATCGCATACGCCGATGGTGCCGAATTCGGCGGGGACGCCTCCGGCGGCCCAGATCCCTTGTTTTACCTTTTCCGTAACCTGGCGCAGGTGCATGTGTCCCGGGATCAGCTCGCTGAAGGGATTGGCGACTCCGATAAACGGTTTCTCGAAGCTCTTCTTGTCCCAGCCCAGGGCATAGAGCAGGCTCCGGTGGGGCGCTCTTTCTGTACCCTCTGTGACTGCCTTGCTGTTTACTTTCTTGTCCACAGGTTCACTCCTTAGCTCTGAGTATGAACGCCCAATCGGACGAACAAAAAAAAACCGTTTTCCAGGAAGGAAAACGGTTTGTATAACCCGTTTGATCGCTTTACCCTCCTGGGTGTGCCGCGCGGCTGCCAAGAATAAGAAGAATAATGAGAATGGGGAGAATGGTGATTGCCGCTGCGTTCAACCAGGAGCGTTGTTGATTCATTCCTATCCTTTACAGTATCCGCTCTTTTTTGTCAATATTGTATTGTTTTTTTTAAACGTACCTGCACAGAACGGAAAGGAGATGATATTGTATCTTTGCAGCGTCAGCGAAAGGAGTTTGAGATCGAGCTGTGATCGTATATAGTTCGCGTTCCGTTTCCCAAAATTCAGGCAAGAGACGCCTGACCATGCGTAAAGCACTCATCTTCGTTCTGTTGCTTCTGCCGGCCGTTCTCGGGGCCGAGGCAGCGGAGGAGGTAACTGATTGGCAGTACACCTTTTCCATAGAGGAGAGTGACATCCCGCCGGCAGGCCTCTGGCAGCCCTGCCTGCTGCCCGAAACCTTCGCAGCAGATGCGGCGGATGGATACGTTTGGTTGAGAACGCAAATCACTGTGAAACGGCCGTCCGCCCTGGTTCTTGCTCCCCTCGGTTTTGCCGAACGGGTATATCTGGACGGAGAGTTGTTGGCTGAAAGCGGCGGTGGAGCTCCATTTATAGCGCCCCTCGGTGCCTACAGGGCGTACAGGCTTCCTTATCCGGCAGGTGTGGGTGCGGGCCGGCGGAGCATCCTCGATGCAACCCTGTACATTCGTCTCCGATATTTTCACACCGCCTGGCTCGAAGGAGGCGTCGAGCTGGTCCCGTCCGAAAAGCTGCCCCTGTTTCTGTTTTTAAAAAATCTGCGCGGCCATTATTTGAATATTTTGGTCATGCTGTTTGCCCTGTATCTCTTTCTCCACACCCTTTTTGTCTTCATAATCGAGAATAGGTTGTTCGTTCTCTATCTTTCCCTGGCCAGCCTTGTACTTGGCGGGCAGCTCGCCGTGGGCTTGGTTTTCAGCCGGATTTTGCCCTTCCTCACGGTTCTCAAGATCTTACCCCTACTTACTTCAGTATCCGCTTTTTTTCTGGTTCTGGCCTCTGCCGATTTTCTCAAAGTAATGGGAAGTACTGCAGTGCTGGCCGTTGCCCTGCCTCTGACCATTGTGGCTTTCGGCAGCCTGCTGCTGCGAAGATTCGAGACGATCATCCTCTACAGATACCTTCAAAGCGGGACTCTCGCGGCGCTGATGCTCTTCGGATTGGTACCGGCCGCCATCGCGGTGAAAAAGCGTTCCCGCTCGGCCATAGCGCTTGTATTGCTGTTCGCACTTTTTATTGCAGCCGGCGGCTTCTCCATGTTTTTTACTCCGCGCTACAGGCATCTGTTTCAACAAGACACCTATTCCGCCCTGGTCGTAGTTGCTTTCGTGATCTGGGTGATGGGCTTGGAGCGCTACAAAAAGAAGAGGATATCTGTTTCTACCACTAGGGAACTGGTCGACAGGGTGGAGTCGGACTGGGAGCTGGTGGAAAGACTGAAAGAGGGCAAGAGCCGCTTGGAAAGCGGCAACCTGGAGAGCATGGTTCTGGCCAACAGGCTGGTGGAGAGTGCACAGAAACAGGCCTTTTCGATAGGCCAGATCATGGGTTCGATCGAGGAGGGAGCCCGCGCCGAGAACCAGGTCATGGACAAAGAGCGGCAGATCCTGCAGTTGATCGCCGAAGTGGACTCCAGAATCAGCGAATTCAATCAGCAAATCCAGAGGTCTTTGACCGAGCTCGAAGAGCTGCGTGAAAAATCAGTCACCATAACCAAGGCGGTTTCTCAAATCATCGGCATTGCGGATAAGACAAACATGCTGTCGCTCAACGCTTCGATTGAAGCGTCCAAGGCAGGGGAGTCGGGACGCGGATTCGCGGTAGTTGCCCAGCAGATACGCAAGCTTGCCGATTTGACAAGAACAGTCTCGGATCAGGTAAACACACTGATACGGGAATCAAACCAGGCTGTGGCAACGAACGTTCAGATGGCTCAGGGCATGGTTCAAGGGTACAGTGAGATCATAAAGCAGAGCGAAACGATCCGTCAGAAGATCGAAGCCAATGCCAAAGCCATCGAGGACGTGACCCAAGCTCACCAGGAGATTCAGGACGGGATCGCCGGCGTCGACAGAACGATCAGGACGGTACTTGAGGTTTCCAGAGATTTGCGAGAGATGACGGGCAGCCTGGCCAAAACATTTTCCTGGTTCGATGAGGTGCTGAACGTGGGTGAAGGTAAGATCCCGGCGCAAAGCGTCTCCCTCCCCGAGCCTGAAAAAACTGTCGCCGGACAGCCGGCGGAGCTTGCCCCACCCCCCGAGAGGGCTGCTGCGGCGGAGAGTGAGGGCGAAGAGATCGCCGAGCTTGTGGAGGTGGTCGAGGAAGAGGCGGAGGGACTGTCGGCGGAGCTGGAAGAGCTGTCGTTCACGGAGGATGTCGAGGAATTGGGCGTCTCTGTGACCGGCCGAGAGCCACCCGAGGACACCGCACAGACCAGCCCGGCCGCTTTTTCAGAAGAACCACAGGAACTGGAGGCTGAGGAAGAGGAGTTCGGCGAGCTGGAAGAGATTTAGTCTTCTTTCCTGAACAGGCAGAACCACTCGGCCTCCGCCGCCAGTTGATCCCCGACAAAGGCCTGGCCGCTCTGTTTGAGCGTGTTGGGGCTTACTCTCAAGTTCTTGATTACCATTCTGACTTCGTCCCCGGGCCTCACCTGCTGGCGGAACTTTGCCTTGTCAACAGATGCAAGGAAAAACAGCGAGTCCTTGTCCACCAGGCCCGTCATGCAGATGCCTGCACCTCCACATTGGGCCATGGTTTCCACGAGGATTACCCCGGGAACCACAGGAAAACCGGGGAAATGTCCCCGAAAGAAGAAATCCTTCTCCGTAAAACGCCGATAGCCGATGATTTCCTTCTCGTCGGCTTTTTCGATTCGATCTACAAAAAGGAAGGGCTCCCGGTGGGGTAGCAAACTTTCAATTTCAGACATCGGAAACTCCTTTTAGATTATTCCAACCTGCTTGCCCGCTTTCTTACAAATCTCCAGGACCTGGTCGAGCTCCTCATCTTTGTGCACCGCCATATACGAGGTTCGAATGATCGAGCGACCCGGGGGGACCGCCGGGCTGACCACTGGATTGGCATATACACCGTTTTCAAAGAGGACCTTCCAGAAGTTGAAGGTCTTTTCATTGTCACCGATTACAAGTGGTATTATCGCCGTTTCGCTGACCCCCACGTCGAATCCCAGAGTTTTAAACTCGCGGATCATCTTTGCAGCGATGTGCTGCAAACGCCTGGTATGCTCAGGCTCATTCTCTATGATCTCCAGCGTAGCCATGACCGAGGCGATCATCGGAGGAGGCATGCTGGCCGTGAAGATCAGGGGGCGGGCAAAATGTTTTATATAGTCGATGACAACCTCATCGCCGGCCACGAATCCGCCGATCGCGCCGAAGGACTTGGAGAACGTGCCCATCAACAGATCGGCCTGCCCGCCGCTTCCGTGATGCTCTTCGGTCCCCCTGCCTGTGTCACCGACCACTCCGAGCGCATGGGCTTCGTCGAGGTAAAGGCGAGCTTTGTATTTCTCGGTGATCCGCTTGACCTCGGGCAATTTAACGATGTCCCCCTCCATGCTGAAAACCCCGTCTGTGATGATCATCTTCCCCTCATCCTCGGGTAATCCGGAAAGGACCTTTTCGAGGTGCTCGGGATTGTTGTGATGATAACGGTGCATCTTTATACTGCCGCCGCTCAAGCCCGTGGAGAGCATGATCCCGTCTACGATCGAAGCGTGGTTGTACCTGTCACTCAGGATATGATCTTTCCCGCCCAGCAGCGCGGATATCGAGCCCAGGTTGGTAAGATAGCCGGTAGTGAAGCAGAGGGCCGTTTCCCGTTTCACGAAGCGGGCGAGACGGTGCTCGAGCTCTTCGTGAAGGGCGAAGGTGCCGTTTATCAGTCGAGAACCGGAGCAGGTTGTTCCATACTGTTCGATGGCCTTTTTCGCCGCCTCCTGAACTCGAGGATCCTGGGCCAGCCCGAGGTAGTTGTTCGAGCCGATCATGATCACCTCGCGGCCGTTCATCCTGACTTTGCTGCCCCGGTTCTCCTCTATGGGGATGAAGTAGGGGTAGTATCCGCCTTCCCTGGCGATTTGAGCTTCTTTAAAACCATAGCATTTTTCGAATATATCCATAGTGCTCCGATTCTAAACTAGGTATTTTGAACGCTCATTATTGCACTCATCGCTTTGCATGTAAAGGGAAAAGTACGGCAAAGCGATCGAGCCTGAAGTTAAGCCTTAGATGCCCTGATAGGTGAACCAGAACGTGAAGAATCCGGTGGGATCGATCACGCCGGAGAGGGTGATGACGGCCAGTGTGAGAAACAGCAGGGAAAAGATGATACGCCCGGGCAGTAGGCGGAAACCCCCGTCGCGGCGCACCTTCCTGAAGTAGGAAAGACCGGTCCACACGACCGGGATCATGAAGATCACTGCGAACGTCAGGCGGACCTGCCACGGATTTGCCCGGCTCCACGTTTCCAGCGCTCCCGCTATACGAAACATAAGGATGTTGAAACGCTGCAGGCGCCCGAGGGCGATCAGCAGGCCGATGAGCACGAGGAAAGCTCCGCTGACGATTCGTAAGGTCTGGAAATGAGCCTTTATTCGTTCCCGCTGCTTCAGGAATTGAGAGAAGAACAAACCGGCCAGGATGAAGGGCAGGCCGAGCCCTAGTGAATAAACTGCCAGCAGCATCGTGCCCCGTACGATCCGCCCGCTGCTCCCGGCAAGAAAAAGAATCGAAGCAAGGATCGGACCCACGCACGGCGTCCAACCCGCTCCGAAGGCCATACCTATAAGCAGTGCCCCCAGCGATCCGCTGGGAGAGCGATCGAGGTGCAGCTTTTTTTCGAAATTGAGGAACTTCCAGAAATTGAAGATGAAGTTGAGGCCTAAAACGATCACCAGGCTGCCGGCGACGATATTAACGATTCGAGAGGCTCCCGTCAGGAAGCCGCCTGTCCCGCTGAACAGCACCCCCAGGAGGATGAATACGATGGAGAAGCCCGATACAAAAAGTAGGGTGCGCAGAAAAACTTTGGATCGACGCCTGCCCGCTTCTCCGAGCTCCTGGACGGACAGTCCGCCGATCATAGAGAGATATGACGGTATCAACGGCAGGATGCAGGGGGAGAGAAATGAAAGCACACCGGCGGCGAAGGCAATGAAGACTCCTATGTTTTCGGCTATCATAACAGCAGATCCTCTATAAGCTCCACGATCTCAGTCGTATACCATTCCCGGGTTCCAACCATACGCCCGAGAATATATCCTTGCGGATCGATGATATAGGTAGTGGGGATGGCACGGACGCTGTAGGTGGCCCCGATCCTTCCAGTGGAATCCAGGACAACGGGAAAGCTCATGCCGTTGTCTTGAACAAAGCGGGCAACCTGATCCCGCGCTTCCTGGCTGTTGACAGCCAGAATCACGAATCCCTGTCCCTGCATCTCGCTGTAAAGCTCCTCCATGGAGGGAATTTCGATCTTGCAGGGCCCGCACCAGGTTGCCCAGAAGTTGAGCAGCACCACCTGGCCCTGGAACGAGCTGAGGGATAGTTCGTTGCCGAGGAGATCTTCCAGGACGAAATCCATGGCCGGAAGATCCGCCGTGGGCGTTTGGAATCCGAGGCTCTGCAGCCTCTGCTGCAACGCTCCAGACTCCGTGGTTGCCGGGGCGGCTTGGGGGCTGCTCTCCGAAGGTTGTTCATGCGGGGATTGTTGTGCAGCCGAGACAGGCTGCTGGGAAGTTTTCTTTTGGCAGGCGCCCAGGGCAATGATGAGAAGCGGGATCAAGAATATATGTTTATTCATATATTGCTCCACAACAAAAAATAGTACTATTACGGCGTGACCGGCAAGCTGCCGTCAAAAAAAAGTGAAATCAACAGAACCGCTGTGTTGTACAGACCGTGAGCGATGGCCAGTCGATGCACGTTTTTAAACTTCAAGAACAGAAACGAGAAGTACAATCCCTGTACCGCAGCCACGATCAGACCGGCCCAGCCCTGATACAGATGCCCGCCGGCGAACAGCAGAGTGCTCAGAGCCACGGCAATCCCGACGGGCAGGGCCAGTTGGGAAAAGCGCGTCAAGAGGTACGCCCGGAAAAAAAGCTCTTCCCTGTACCCGGTAACCAGACAGAAAACCACGACCAGGGGAATCAGCAGCGGCTCCCGCAGTTTCCAGCGGAATCCGGCCATGAAGAGCTCTTGCCCGCTCTTGGGAAGGATAGAGACGATAAGTCCGATCCCCGCCAAAACAACGAAGATACCGGCAAAGATACCCAGGGCGTATGGAATATCGATCCAGCGCGGAGCAGCAAGCCCAAAGTCGGCCCAGGCGGTATCGCGAAGCTTGAGGATGTAGAGAAGCAGAAGTATTTGAGGAACCGCCATGATTAAAAACTGGATCATATACAACCCGAACTCTTCCTGGCTCCCCAGGACGCTTTGGTCCGGCCATAAAAAACCTGGGAGATAGAAGACTATGAATAGCAGCAGCAATTCCGTTATATTTTGTTTCATAGGCCAGTGGTGCGAATTGGACTTTCGCCCGTCTTTGTATTAAAATGGGTCTCTGAAGCGGGGAGATACCCCGCGATCCACGGAGACGCGCCTTGGAACTGAATCCCGTGGATATTTATACCATAAAGTATATCAGGTTGCTATCGATAATGAAATTATGTGGTGGATAATACTACTCGTCCTGGTTGTCGCCGCGATCGCCGTGTTTATCTACCTACGAGTAATCGGACATGGCAGTTTTCCCTGGATACAATTCTACACGAAGGGAAAAGAATCGGGATTCAGTTTTCGAGAGGTAGGGCTGCTGCGCAAGATCGCCATCGAAACCAGCCTGGAGAATCCCACCTCGCTTTTCTGGTCCATCAAACAGCTGAACCGTTCGATCAAGGAGATGATCATCAAGCTTCGCTCCAAAGATTTGATGGATGACGAGGAATCCAACAAACTGCTGTCAAAGCTTTACAACCTCCGTAAAAAAGTAGAATTTGACCTTCCCCGCTACAGGCTGGGCTTGAAATCATCCCGGGACATCATACCCCGCCAGAGAATGAGGGTCACTGTACCGGGTGCCGGCCCGTTTGCCAGCATGGTTATCGAGAATCGACCGAGATATCTGGCCTTGTCCCGACCGCAGGGTCCGGGATTGCCGGAGGGGTTTTCTTGGAAAGGGCAGCAAATCGGACTTCATTTCTGGCGGGCCGAAGACGCAGGGTACTTTATAAAAACCAAGGTCATAAATGATTACATCGGCCAGAAGTACCCCATTATCCATGTTTCCCACACAGATGATGTGGTGAGGAATCAGCAGCGGCGTTCCATCAGAGTCAGGACGAGTCTGCCCGCTACCGTTTATCCTCTCAAATCGATAAAGGATGCCAACGAGTTGGAGGAGAGCGCCAAGGGACTTCGTTGTCGGCTGATGGATATTTCGGAAGACGGGGCTTGCCTCATGGTGGGTGGAAGAACAAAGGCGGGCCTGCCGATCAAAATGCAGTTCGAACTCTCGGAGCGGATGGTTGTGATGTGCGGGCTGGTGAAAGGGGTGAGCTTCGATCAGAAGAAAAATGTATCCCTTCTGCACATGCAGGCCATACCCCTGTCAACAAGAACGAGGAATTATATCCTTACCTACGTCTACAATATTTTCGGAGAACAGGAACCTGTAAAGTCTCAATCGAGACCGACTCTGTGAAGCTTCATGATGTTCGTACCCCCGCTTTGAGCCGCCGGGATCCCCGCCGATATCACAACCAGGTCTCCTTTCTCCACATACCCCTTCTCGGTAAGTATACGGTCTCCCGCAGCTGAGGTTTTAAGGAAATCCTTCTCGAACTTGGGGACGAGAAGAGATTCAACGCCCCAGACAAGGGAAAGTTGGTGATAGGTCGACTGCTCGGGAGTAATGGCAACGATCGGTTTGCTTGGACGGTACATGGATATCAACCGCGCCGTGGTCCCGGAGATTGTCTGGGCTACGATGAGACGGGTGTTGAGACGCTCCGCGGTCTGGCAGACCGAGCGGGCTACGGCAAGCTCCGTCGAATAATCGCTTTCCTGCTCCTCGGCCCGGACCCAACCGCGATCCAGCCCAAGATTTTTCTCCACCTGATCCGCAATGCGGCGCATCATCCTAACAGACTGAACAGGGTGGGCTCCGACCGCGGTCTCTCCGGAGAGCATGATCGCGTCCGAGCCGTCGTAAATCGCGTTGGCCACATCCGTTACTTCCGCCCGTGTGGGCAGCGGATTGCGGATCATCGAGTCCAGCATCTGGGTTGCCGTGATCACCGGGATACCGCGTAGATTGGCCTTGCGAATCGCCGTTTTCTGATACACTGCTATCATCGAAATATCAGCCTCGATGCCCAGGTCGCCGCGGGCAACCATGATGCCGTCACTCACCGCCAGAATGGAATCGAGGTTCTGCAGAGCCGACGCGCGTTCTATCTTGGCGATGATCGCTGCAGAGCTTCCGGCGGCTTCCACCACGTCCCGGACGGCCCGGATATCGGCGGCGGTTTGTACGAAAGAAAGGGCTGCAAAATCAATTCCCTGTTCGATACCAAACGCGAGGTCCCGCAGATCCTTTTCCGTAGGCGCTCCTCTTGAAAGGATGAGATCGGGGAAATTGATCCCTTTGTGGGAGTACAGACGTCCGCCGTGCAGAACCCGGCATTCGAGGCACTCCTCGCTGTTCGCCACAACCTTAAGTTCTATCAGCCCGTCATCGAGGAGAATCCGGGCTCCTTGCGGTACGTCGTGGAGAAGGGGCTGGTAATCTACGGGAATCGGGTCGTCCTGTTGGTACAGCCGGGCCGTCGATTCGGGCTTCAGAGCAACCGTGTCCCCCGCGGGCAGGGATATACCCTCCTGGGGCAGAACGCCGACTCGGATCTTCGGACCGCCCAGATCCTGGAGGATGCCGATGTTCCTGCCCGTCTCTCTGCGTATTTTTTTAATATTTCCGATGATCTCTCGATTCGAGTCGTGGGAACCGTGGGAAAAGTTGATCCTGGCCACGTCCATTCCCGCCTCCGCCAGGGCGAGCAGAATTTCCATCGAGCAGGAGGCAGGTCCGATGGTGCAGACAATCTTGGTTTTGTTGTTCATGGAACCTATCGCAATCTTCTATCGCAAAGGAAATAAAGATTGCGATGTACAAAAACAATATTTTCGACTGGCATCGTAATAGGGGCATTATAACGGATTGACTGTCAAAGGCAAGGGAGCGATCGGATCTCACCCTTTACAGCACAGGTCTTCTCATTTATGATGGGTTCATTCCTTCATACCAATACATAGGAGACAAAAATATGGCTAAAAAGCTCACTTCAGTTATGATAAGAACCGTCTTCTTGTTGAGTGCCTTATTTGTGGTTTGCGTATTCACCGGCTTTGCAGAGGGCACGCCTGAAGCGCAGAGCTATCCTACGAAGACGATTACTTATGTAATACCCTTTAATCCGGGCGGGCAGTCCGATATCACAGCTCAATACCAGAAAGAAGATCTTCAGAAGGCCCTCGGGGTCAACATCGTCATCAAGCATATGCCCGGGGCCGGAGGTGCGGTAGCCTGGGCCGGCCTTGTCAAAGACAAGCCGGACGGCTACACGATCTCGGGAAACAACATTCCCCATATCATCATTCAACCGCTGGTCCGTGACAACGCCGGCTACGAAACAGAGCAGCTCGAGCCTGTATACCTCTTCCAGACCACGCCGATCGGCCTGGCCGTGCTCAAGGACAGCCCCTTTAAAACCCTCGACGATTTTCTATCTTACGCCGAAGATCATCCCGGGGAGATCACGGTGGGCGGGTCCGGGACCCACAGCGGACACCACCTGGCCTTGCTGCAGCTTCAGAAGCAGACAGGTACGAGCTACACCTACATCCCCTCCACCGGCGCGGCTCCTTCGGTTGCCAACTTCCTGGGCGGCCATACAATGGCCCTTTTTGCCAACTCCAACGACCTGGTCCAGCATCGGGAAAAGATTATTGTCCTTGGTATGGGAACGGAGAAGCGTTTCGGCGCTCTGCCCGACGTTAAGACCTTTAAGGAGCAGGGGGTGGCCATGACCGCAGGCATCGATAGAGGCGTATGCGTATCTCCGGAAACACCCAGGGAGGTGATCAAGACTCTGGAAGAGGCTTTCGATAAGGTGTGCAAAGGCGAGGCCTTCGTGAGCAAGATGGAAGAACTGGGCTTCGTCGTTCACAATGTGAAATCGCGGGAATTCAAGAAATATATAGCGGAGAAGAAAAAAGAGATCATCGAAACCCTGCGGGAGCTCGGTGAGATTTAGTAGCGTAATCTATACGCACATATTTCTTGGCTTACGCTTTTCCACCGGTACAGTCAGTGGGGCACGCCCAGTGGGGCACGCCCAGTGGGGCACGCCTAGTGGGGCACGCCTAGTGGGGCACGCCTAGTGGGGCACGCCCACCGCGGTGTGTCCGGCTGAGCACCGGATAACGGCCATGAACGAGCTGTTTCTGTCTTCAATTCAAACCCTGTTTCAACCGTTGAACCTGCTGTTGGTCACCCTCGGCGTTGGAGGGGGCATCATCGTCGGGGCCTTGCCCGGGCTGACAGCCACCATGGCCATCGCCCTTCTCGTGCCCTTCACCTTCACAATGTCTGCGGTGCACGGGTTGATCTTGATGGGAGGGATCTATGCCGGCGCTATCTATGGAGGTTGTTTCTCCGCCATCCTGATCAATACGCCGGGAACCCCGTCGGCCATCGCTACAACCTTCGACGGCTATCCAATGGCCAAGCGGGGGGAATCGTACAGGGCGATTGTGACTGCAACCGTTTCCTCGGTTATCGGAGGGCTGATCGGAGTCCTGTTTCTCCTTTTTCTTTCACCACCCCTTTCCCGGGCTTCTCTGAAGTTTGGGCCGCCCGAGTTTTTCTGGCTTACAGCCTTCGGCCTGACGATCATAGCGACCCTGGCCTCCGATTCGATTCTCAAGGGACTGATCGGCGGGGCTTTCGGGTTGCTGCTCAGCATGATCGGGATCGCTCCGATCGAAGGTTCTGTTCGCTTTGCATTCGGCACGGTGAGTCTACAGAATGGGATCGCCCTGATCCCGGCTCTGATCGGCTTCTTTTGTATCCCCGAGCTGCTGGGAATGGTCGAGAAAAAAGACAAGATGCTGACGGCTCTTCCCTACAGGCGGCAGCGTCATGTGATTTTGGGCGTGTTTCTGAAAGTTCTCAGGAAACCGTTCTTGCTCATCCGCTCGGCCGTCATCGGGACCATTGTCGGGATCATCCCGGGAGCCGGAGGGAATATCGCCTCGATGGTTTCCTACAATGAAGCGGTCCGGGCTTCCAGGTATCCTCACAAGTTTGGCAAAGGGAATATGGACGGGATCGTTGCGGCGGAGACGGCAAACAACGCCGAAGTTTCCGGTTCGCTTATCCCGCTGCTGACTCTGGGAATCCCGGGAGCGCCTCCCGCCGCAGTCCTGCTCGGCGCCCTACTGCTGCAGGGTATGCGACCGGGGGCGGATCTTTTCACCGTCCACGGTCACATCACCTATACCTTTATCCTTTCGCTGATATTGGCAAATCTACTGATACTGCCAATGGGGGTTTTCAGCGGAAAGTGGGTATCCCGTCTGATCACCCGACTGCCCGTTACGATCCTGGCACCCTTCATCTTCCTGCTCTCGGTTATCGGCTCCTATGCGATCAACAAAAACATGTTCGATGTTTACGTGATGCTGTTCTTCGGATTGATCGGATATATCGGACGGAAGATCGGTTTTAGCCCGGGCCCCGTTGTGCTGGGACTGATTCTGGGCAGCATATGCGAACAGGGTCTGGTTCAGTCCATTCTCATGGGTCGGGCTTCCGGCTCGATCCTTCAGATTTTCTTTACCCGTCCGATATCGATCGTCCTCATCGTATTGACCGTCGTTTCGGCCGGTTGGCCGGCGATCGTGAAGCTCGCGCGCAGAAAGCGGAGCAGCAAGGAAGCCAAGCGATGAAGAACGCCGACCGCGCTACCGCCCTGATCATTCTGGGGATCTGCATATATTTCTGGATCGAGGCGAGAGATTTCAGCCCCCTCAGCGGATTATTCCCCCAGGTGATCATCGTTGTACTGGGTGGATTGTCCCTGCTGCTGCTCGGCTTGAGCTTCGTCCGACCGAAGGAAACCAAGGTATTCGTCGACCTGAAAAAAAGCTATCTGCCCGTGCTGTTGTCCGTAGCGCTGATGATTGCCTGGACGTTTCTGATCGGGGTGTTTGGTTTCCTCGTTACCAGCCTGCTCTGCTTTTCTCTGATGACGGTACTGCTCGATCGCAGAATCCGAAGACCTTTGGCTCTTCTCAAGAGGATTGCCATAGTAGGCGCCCTGACAACAGGTTTTTATCTGTTTTTCGACAAGCTTCTCTGGGTTTCTTTTCCCCGCGGCCTGCTGCTTTGAAACGGCGCTCCGCACACAATCACTTGGGAGACGTTGATTTAGCACCGATCTTTTGTGTAGAATGAAAGCAAACCTCATACTCAGCGCCGAGGAGTGGGAGAATGAAAAAAGTCCGCCTTATATTTTTTGTACTGGTTTTATTTCTTCTCGTTTTCAGTCTGTGGGCTCAAAACCCACAGGATCTTCTGAAGAGCTTCAAGCGTAATTTTGCTATTGCCAGTCTCGATGTGAAAATCCAGATCGTGCAGGATGCCGGCAGCAGCGGTTATGTCGAAATGGGTCCCCTCTACCTCCAGGCCGTTGACTATGTGATAGACAATTTTTCGCTTATAGAAACAGATCAGCGGTTCAGGCAGCTTGCCGTGCTGGCAAACGATCAACTCAAGAGCTCGGGGTATACAGAGGGTAAATACTCAATCTGGAAGCTTTTCGATATGGACACGGAGACGGGAGTACGGATCAGCTGTCTCAATGCTCTCGGAGTGTTGGCCCAGGGAGATTCCGAGATCATAGAGTACATGAATCTCTGGCTCAAGAAGCAAAACACCATTTTTCAGACGGGTACGGTTCCCGATGTTTATGTGATTTCCGCCTGTGTCAGGGCGATTGGAGAGCTCGGAGACCAGAGCTCGTTTCCCGTGCTGTTCAACACGATGGCGTTGGGCTACACAGACGACATTACAGCTTCCGCCCGGGAAAATCTTTTTGTTTTGGACGGCGAGCTCAAGGACAACATGATCGGTGTGATTCGGGAAAGCGATCTACCCGAGAAAAAGATAGCCTTAGAGATGGCTATGGACAGCGAACGTCTCGGGGAGGAGGGCAAGGGAGAGATCGCTCAGTTTGCCATGGACGTGGGTCTGCATACGGCAGCGGTTGACAATCCCTCTCAGAAGATAGCGCGGGAGATGCGCTACATCGCGGCGGTTGCGCTTAGCGAGCGTCGCTGGTCCTCGGCCACCGATCTGGCCATCGAGCACTTCGATACCGTTCTTCTTGAGTACGATCGGGGACTCGCCGACAAGCGTAAGGTCGTGGAAGCCATCGACTGTCTAGGCAATATCGGGACTCACGAAGCCGCGGTTCGGTTGACGCAGTATCTCGTGCTCCTCAATTCCTACACAGAACGGATTCAGGAGTTCGACAATACAATCGTGCTGGCCTTGATATTGAACCTCGGTAAACTTGGAGATAAAACGGCGTTCGATGACCTGATGTATGTCCAGTATCTCAGCTACTCGAGTGAAATCAAGAATGCTGCCCGAGACGCACTCGAAAACCTGAAATGGTGAAGCGCTCCGCCGAACGCCCGTTGGCCGGGCGATGATTCGAGGCAAGCTTACCTATCTTTTCTGGTTTGCCGCTGCCCTTTGGGGTTCTATCTTCTTTGCCTCGCTTGTCCCCAGGGTCATCTTTCTACTCGCAGGATTCATTTTCGCTGCATTTTCTGTTCCCCTTCTCGACTGCAAAGTTTCTCGATCCCGGAGAAGCGGACTGGCGCTTCTTTTCGTCGGTCTGGGATTCGTTGTCGGTTTCCTGCGCTCCCCGGAAGCCCTGCACGGCTTTGCTGAGCCGGCGCATGGCGGATTGTCTGCCTATACAGCAGTTCGGCCCGAGCGGGTAACGAGTTTTGCAGGTATCCTGAAGGAGGACAGCAGCAGCACCCCAAATCCTTCCGGAAAAACAACAAGATACAGTGTAAGGCTCGAACAGGTTGTCTCGGCTCATCCTCCTGTCAGAGCCGAGGCCGCCGCTTCGGTGCTCGTTCTGGCGGCAGACGGCCCGGTCCTGTTCAGAGGCCGGGAGATCACGGTAGTCTCGAGCCTTCACAGGAATCGTGAGCCGGGAGCGTACGACTATATAAGCCGGGCGAAGCCTGATCAGATCTACGCAGGGGAGTACAGACAGCGGCTGCATCGCCGGCGGGCCGCTGTCTTGTCCGAGCTCCACGTGCGTTTTCAACAGCTCGAGCCGGAAACCGCTGTTCTTGCCGAAGCCCTTCTTCTCGGAAGACGGGAAGAGATCGATCCCGTTTTGTACGAGCGCTTTCGCCGCAGCGGCAGTCTTCACCTCCTCGCCCTTTCAGGCCTGCATCTCGGTATACTCTACGGCTTTGTCTACCTGGTTTTTCGATTTCTGCGCAAGCGGATACGAACCATCGTTGCCTCCTCGGCGATGCTGTTTTACCTCTTCCTGGTGGGTTGGCGTCCCTCTCTCGAGCGGGCCACTGCGATGCTTCTGATAACGGCTGTAGGATTCTCGTTGGATCGAGAGCTGCAGCCCTTGAACATACTCTCCCTGGCGGCCGCGCTGCTGGTAATCGCTCGCCCTTACTACGCCTTCGACCTATCCTTCCAGCTTTCATTTCTCGCGCTTCTGGGAATCCTGCTGGCAGGTCCGTATCTGTTTCGCATCTTCCAGCCGTATCTTCCCGCTTTTATAGGCTGGCCGCTGGCCATCTCTTTGGGTGCCCAGATCGGCACAGCTCCCATACTGCTGGCCTACTTCGGAGTGTTGTATCCGGTAGGTGTGCCCGCCGCTGTTCTGCTGATTCCCCTGGTTACGTTGTTCCTCGGTGCAGGCCTGGTGTTCTTTCTTCTCAGCGCTGTGTCTTTTCCTTTGATCTCCTGGATTGCCCGAGTCGTGGAGCTTGTCTATCGCTGCATTGTCCTGGCTCTCGATTTGTTCTCAAGAGCGCCGGCCCTTTACATCCATTGGCGCAGCTGGTACTGGCTGTTTTTCGTCGTGCTGTTGATTCCGCCCCTGATCGAACTGTCCCCGAGAAGGCAGGCATGCTGAACTACGATTCCCCTACATCTGTCCGCCGGGCGCTCGAGAAGCTCGGCATCCGTCTTCAAAAACGGTGGGGCCAGAACTTCCTTATAAACAAGGGAGCCAGACAGAGAATCGTGTCCCTGATCGATCCCAAGCCGGAGGAGACCGTGTGGGAGGTAGGCCCCGGTCTGGGTTCCCTGACCGAGCTCCTTCTGCCGCAGGTTGCCAGGCTTCTGGCTTTCGAGATCGACAGGGGATTGATCCGATTTCTCGAAGAAAACTTCCAGAAAGAAAAAAATTTCGTGCTCGTCCAGGGGGATGTGCTTAAGACGTGGAGGAGTCAAATCAAAGAACACGGCTTGCCTGCCAAGATAGCCGGTAACCTGCCCTACAGCTCGGCTTCGGCCCTGATAGCGGATCTGGCTGAGGAGCGGATCCTGGTCGAGAGGCTCGTGTTCACTGTACAGCGTGAGCTGGCCAAGCGTATGACGGCTCGGCCCGGGAGTAAGAATTATTCTTCGTTCTCGGTGCTCTGCCAGAGCGTGTACAAAATCGAGGAATGCATGGTTCTCAAGCCAAACTCGTTTCTACCGGCTCCAGAGGTTTTCTCGACGGTGGTGGTGATGAGCCCGAAAAAGGAAGTACGGCGGATCGACGATTGGGGTTTCTTCTTGCGGCTGCTGCGGATCCTTTTTAGAAGCCGTAGAAAAATGATCCGCAACAATCTGCTGGCAGGGGGGCTCACTTCCAGGGAGAACGCCGGCCGGCTCCTTGAAGCGGTTAAGGATATGGGGATCGATCCGAAGCTGCGCAGCGAGCGCTTATCGCCGCCCGAGCTGCTTCGCTTCTCCCAGAGCCTGGCCGCCTTTTTAAAAAATCTCTAGTAACGGCGGGTTCCCGGATCGTAGGAGCTTCGCGATCAAAGGATCTTCAGAGTTTTCAAAACCTCTGTCAGTGCCTTCTTGTTCTCGGGGCTCATCGGGCACATTGGCAGCCTGTAGAGCTCCTCGACGAAACCCTTCATGGCCATCACCGCTTTTATTGGAATTGGATTCGTCTCCAAGAAGATCGCCCTGAAGAGGGGCAGAAGATCGTAGTGCAGACTTCTGGCTCGATCCCAATCTCCCTTGAGAGCGGCCTGGGTCAGCGCCTTCATTCTGTCAGGTACAATGTTGCTGGCCACGGAAACAACACCTTTGCCGCCGAGGGCCATCAGGGGATAGGTCATGTTGTCATCCCCGGAAAGCACGGCGAAATCTTTTGGTTTCTTCTCAATCAGGCCCATCATCTGCGCGATGTTGCCGCTGGCTTCTTTTACAGCGACGATGTTCTTGTGCTCTGCCAGTTTGAGCATTACGGGATTTTCTATGTTTTTCCCCGCTCTTCCGGGAATGTTGTAGACGACGATCGGGAGATCCACCGCATCGGCAATCGCCGTGAAGTGTCTGTAGAAACCTTCCCCCGTGGGTTTGTTGTAGTAGGGAGCTACCTGCAGGCTGGCGGTAGCCCCGATCTGTTTGGCGCGTTCTGTAAGGTGGATCGCTTTATCCGTGCAGTTGGATCCGGTTCCGGCGATTACCGGAACACGACCCCCGGCCTGGTCCACCACAACACGAATTACAAGTTCTGTCTCCTCTGCGTCGAGGGTAGGGCTTTCGCCGGTGGTGCCCACGGGAACAAGTCCGTCGATTCCCCCGTCAATCTGGAAATCCACTAGTTTCCGTAAGGCCTGCTCGTCGATCTTTCCGTCGCCGCCGAATGGAGTGATGAGTGCTGTAAAGACTCCCTCAAACATGCTCGTCCTCCTTCCTCTGCGTAGAAACAGCTCATTGCGAGCCGAAACGCGGGTTAAGTTACTACTTTAGCCGCAATACCTAGCTTTTTTCTACCCGTTTCTCCATTGTTTTACCTGGTTTTCTTGGATTTTGTTCTCAAATTCCGCAGCGGTTGCCTCCAGACTGCCTGCCCCTGTTGCCTTGCGCGGTAATCCCCCTTTTGATACTATTGCCAAAGCCTTGTAAGGAGGAGTTCATGGTACGTGTGATTGTCCACGGGTGTTCCGGACGTATGGGCCAGGTGTTGAGCGCTACCGCCGCCGCCGCGCCGGACATTGAGGTAGTGGCCGGGATCGATCTGCACGAACCGGAGGTAAAGGCGGAGTATCCGGTTTTCGAGAACTTTTCTCAGTGCTCCGAAGAGGCCGAAGTCGTGATCGATTTTTCCTCTCCGAAAGCCCTGCCGGCTTTGCTGCAAGCTGTAGAAAAAAAGAACTTGGCCTTGATCATCGCCACGACAGGACATACTGAGCAAGACAAAGCTCTGATCGCGGAGAAATCGAAGGCCATGCCTATTTTCGTTTCGGCGAACATGTCGCTCGGTGTGAACCTGATGTCGGAGCTGGCTCAGAAAGCGGCCTCCGTGTTGGGAGAGAACTTCGATATCGAAATCATTGAGAAACACCACAACCAGAAGAAGGATTCGCCGTCCGGCACCGCGCTGCTGCTGGCTGACGCGATTAAAGAAGTTTTTCTGAACAACAAAAAGTATGTATTCGGCAGGCATGGACGAGCGGAGCTTCGGCAGAGAGAGGATCTGGGCATACACGCGGTCCGGGCCGGCACAATCGTGGGAGAGCACCAGATCCTTTTTGCAGGCAGGGACGAGCTGGTGGAGCTGCGTCATTCGGCATCCTCCCGGCAGATCTTTGCGCTCGGTGCCCTGCAGGCGGCCCGCTTCATGGTCGGCAAACCTTCCGGGCTGTACGGCATGAAGGAAATGATCACCGCCGCCAGTGCGGTGACCCGGCTGTACGTCAGCAACGAGGAAGCCCTCGTCTCTTTGAATCGGATTCCCTTTGATCCGGCCAAGATCACGGAAATCTTCGAGAGAATCGGTGCCGCCAATGTGAGCATCGATATGATCAGCCAGACAGCCCCGGCGGACGGGGAGGTCGATATCTCGTTCACGTTGTTCGAGAAAGATCTGCAAAAAACCAAGGAGATGCTCGCTGTGTTCCAACAGGCTATGAAGCATCTGCAGATCAAGGTCATGGAGCGGATCACGAAGATAGCGGTGGAAGGGCCGGGCATGGAAACGCAGTCCGGTATTGCCGCCAAGGTGTTTGCCGCTCTTGCAGAGCAGCAGGTGCAGATACAGTCGGTGACGACATCGGAAACAAAGATCGCCCTCATCGTAGCGGACGAGGACCAAGGCAAAGCCGTCGAGGCGATCAAGAAGACCTTTGGCATCTAAGAGCCCACAACCACCCATCGAGCAGTTGGGTATCTACGGATTAGGGCGCTTCGGCACTTTCTACGCCGAGCTGCTCTCCCGATACTTCACAGTAAAAGTATTCTCCAGGAATCCGGAGCGTGAAGCACCGGCGGGTGTGCTTCGAGTAACCGAAGCGCAGATCTGCGAGCTGCCCGTAATCATACTCTGCGTGCAGATATCTGCGCTGAGAGAGGTGCTGCAGCACCTGGCTGTTTGCCTTCGGCCGGGCACTCTGGTCATGGACACCTGCTCCGTCAAGGTATTGCCTGCCGCCTGGATGGAGGAGATTCTGCCAGAACACGTAAACGTTCTGGCCACTCATCCCATGTTCGGACCCGACTCGGCTCGAAACGGTGTTGAAGGCCTGCCCATCATTGTCCATCCGGTTCGACTGCCCTCGGCTCTGTTCGAACGCTGGAAAGCTTTTTTTGAGGGGATCGGTCTTTCCGTGCAGTGTATCAGTCCTGCAGATCATGACAGGGAGGCGGCCGCTACCCAGGGCTTGACCCATTACCTCGGACGGGTTTTAGCGCAGCTCGACCTGCAGCCCTCCCGCATCGCTTCGGTTGGATATCGAAAGCTGTTGGAGATCATCGAGCAGACCTGCAACGATTCATGGCAGCTGTTCTTCGACCTTCAATGCTACAATTCCTACACGCGGGAGATGCGCAAGCGTCTGGCGCTCTCCCTCGACGAAGTGAAGAAGCGGCTCGACGAGCACACAAGCCCGAAGTTCCCCCCCGCATAGTGTTGACACTGACCGGGAGCATTCGCTACCATTTGCGCTGAGGTAGAGGTGAGCAGATGAGGGATGTACGAATCAACCAGGTAGAGGAAAACGAGATAGACACCATATTGGCGGAGGATATTGATTTCTCCGGTGTTTTGACCTTCAAGAAACCCCTGATGATCAAGGGAAGCTTCAAAGGAGAGATCAAGGCATCATCGGATCTTTATATAGGAGAAAAGGCGATCGTAAGGGCCAAGATAGAGGCCAATCGTGTCTCCAACAAGGGACGCATCGAAGGGGATGTGGTCGCCCATTCGCGGGTAGAGTTTTTTGCAGGCGCCACGATGCAGGGAGACCTGCTCACACCGGATATGGTTATGGAGAGCGGCTGCAGGTACAATGGTAAGTGCGCCATGGGAAAAGAGGCTGCAGCCAAGCGTGAGGGGCAAAAATGAAAAGTAGAGTGCTCATCCTGCTCGTTCTGGCGATCGTGATTCCCGCCGCGCTTTCGGCGCAGGAAAAGCGCGACGCGGTTGAGCTGTACAGAAACGGCGAGTACGCGGGTGCGATCGAAGTTTGCAAGGAAGAGCTCGCTGAAATGCCCAATCGCATGGATGCACACGCGGTGTTGGGTTGGAGCCTCCTCAAGTTGAAACGCTACCAGGAAGCGCTGGATGCCAGTCAGGAGGCGTTTCAGATCTCCCGCTACGATCCGCGGATCATTGAGACGGCGGGGGAGTCTCTGTTCTATTTGGCGCGCCAATCGGAAGCCCTCAGGTTTTTTGAAGAATACGCCGCCATTGCTCCGACAGGCGGCAGAATCGACGCTGTGTACTATTTCATGGGTGAGATTTTCATCCAGCAGGGAAAATACAGCAACGCCGACATTGCACTCTCCACGGCCCTGTACCACTCTCCCAATATAGCGGATTGGTGGGCTCGTTTAGGATATGCGAGAGAGAAGGGTGGAGATTTTCAGTGGTCCCTCGAAGCGTACAACAAGGCGCTCGCCCTGAATCCCAATCTCGTCGATGCGCTCAGGGGACGATCCCGGGTCCAGCAGCAGCTGTAGGGGGAGGATGAGGGCCTCTTTCCATACCTTCGGGTGCAAGTTGAATCAATACGAAACAGAAGCCCTGGCTTCGATGTTCAGACGCCGGGGCTTTTCTCTCGTTTCTCAAGCGCAGGAGGCCGAGCTCTTCGTCATCAACACCTGTACCGTGACTTCGAAGAGCGAGCAGAAGGCTCGAAGATTGATCCGTGGTTTGTCCCGGAGGTATCCGGAGGCGCTGCTCGTGGTCACGGGCTGCTATGCCCAGCTGAATGGCAGCGATCTGGCCGGGTTGGGGAGCAATGTATACGTGATACCCCAGGAGCGCAAGGCCGAGCTCCTCGAGCTGCCGGAGAGGATTGGTAGCGGCGGGGAGGGAATCCGGGCGGTTCTCGAGAAGTTTTCCGCAGCGCCTCGCAGCTCCGCTTCCGCCGACCCGTTTCGCTTTCAGGTCGATAATTTCAGCTATCACTCCCGGGCTTTCCTCAAGGTCCAGGACGGCTGCGATTATCACTGCACCTACTGTCGTGTTCCCCTGGCCAGAGGTTCGTCGGTGAGTCTCGACCCCGAGGAGGTGCTGAGGCGCGCCCTGCTGATCGAGCGAAACGGATACCGGGAAGTAGTGCTGACCGGGGTCAATCTTACAGATTATCATTATAACAGCACCGAGCTGCCTAATTTGCTCGCCCTGCTTCTCTCCGGTACCAAGCGGATTCGCCTGCGTCTTTCCTCCCTGGAACCGGAGAGGATCACACCGGACCTGACCGAGATTTTTAGAAGGCAGCGGATCTGTCCGCACTTTCACATTCCTGTGCAATCCGCCTCCAATTCGGTTCTGCTCCGTATGAAGCGCCGCTACCGAAGTGCTCAGGTTGTGCAGGCTGTCCGGCTTCTCAGAGAGGTCAAGGAGGATCCCTTCTTGGCCGCCGACGTGATCGCGGGATTTCCTGGTGAAAGCGAGGAGGATTTTCTCGAAACCTATTCACTGGTTGAGGAGCTGGACTTGAGCAAGCTCCACGTGTTTCCCTTCTCCCCGCGACCCGCAACGGCGGCGTTCGACTTCAAGGATCATGTACCGGAAAGGATCCGGGATGAGCGGGTGCACAGGCTGATAGCTCTTTCACAAAGATCGCATG
This sequence comes from uncultured Spirochaetaceae bacterium, assembly GCA_964390045.1. Taxonomy (GTDB): domain Bacteria; phylum Spirochaetota; class Spirochaetia; order SZUA-6; family DRHE01; genus CAYMGP01. The sequence continues at coordinate 39,329 of CAYMGP010000031.1, forward strand.
TTCGCTATATGCAAAGGTGGCTTGGACGAGAGGTGAGGGTAGTGCTTGAGCGCAGATCCGGTGAGGCAGGGGAACAAAGCTGGCAGGGCTTGAGTGAAAACTACCTGAAGGTGACGGTGCAGAACCTGCCCGAAGAGCAGGCCCGAGCGGGTAATCTGGTACGGGCGAGGATCGGAGAAGCGGGAAATCCCTGCCGCGGAAGATATCTCGGCGATTGACAGGGTTCGTTTTGTTTTTTCCAGCTTTTTGTGGTATATAGATACTGGTATCTGTAGGAATGGATGCAGATGGGAGTTCTTGAATGCGCACAATCAGGTTCCTGTTGTTTGCTCTCCTGCTGAGCGTTCTTCTCAGCGGATGCGCGGAAATTTTTGAATTCAACCTCTTCTCCTCGTTCGATCGGATAACGCTTCCCGACACAAAGATGTTGGAAAATATGTCGGAGACCGAAGCCCTGGACTATCTAACCGAGGAGTTGAGCTCCCCTGTATTTGTGGAAGCTTTATCCGGGGATGCTTCGGCGCTGGCCGATGTGGAGGCCTACCTGCTGGCCGCCATGGCCGATCCCTCGACGCCGAATGGAAAACGGGCCGCGATTCTCTACGCCGATCTGCAGCTCAAAGTCTACGGGGGAGAGGATATGGTCAACAACACGGTTTCTCTGCTGCTTGGAGATATGCAGGATGTGGACTTCAGCAGCGCGGCCGATGCCGAGACCTTCCTGCAACACCACATGGAGGGTCTCGTGCCGCCGGAGGCGCTCGCCTCCCGGAAGGCGTTTGACCAGATGCTCGACGGTTTTCAGGCGGCTTGGACTGCCTACGATGCTTTTGCAGCCAATGTAGATGGAGTTCCCGAAAGCGGGGATGTGCCGGAAAGCATCAACATGGGGGACGTGGCCCAGAAGGCGCTGTTCGCCTTTGTTATCAATGAAGCTCTGTTGTTCTATGGCGGTGACAGCCAGTCCCTGTGGGACATGGCCAATGGCGAGCTTCCCAGCGAACCGAATTCCGGATCCTTCGCCGATCCATTTGACGAGACCGGCAGTGTGAACAAGATTCTTGATGAAGCGGGCATCAGCTTTAGCTGATCAGAGCAACAGAGTGAGGAACACAGCAATGACAAAGAAATTGATCAGCATGGCAATTTTCATTACAGCACTTGGGCTGGGCTGTGCCTCTTTTCTATCTGCCGAATCCACGCTCGACTATCCCTTTGTCCCGGCCAGTCCCGAGGTCCTTGCTCAGGGGGGATCTTTTGTGGCCAATGCCCGGGGCTACAATGCGCTGTTCCATAATCCGGCCGGGTTCGCCGGAGACGAAGGATCGTTTACCATTCTCAGCTCAACAGCCTGGCTGTATGCCAATCCATATCGAGCGTTTCAGATGATCGGGAACACGGATTCCTCGGCCCTGGCCGGCTTTTTAGAGGACGAAATTACCTCGGGCGGCTTCGGAATAGGGTGTTCCAGCGGTATAGGCTATGTGGGCAAGGGTGTGGGGTTGGCCGCCGTGCTCAACGTGGATTCCTATCTTTATGGAAATACAACCCTGGGAGCCGCCGGCTCGATGCATGCTACCCTTGCTTTTATTGGCGGACTGGCTCTGCCGTTAAACCTCTTCGGCATCAAAATAAATGTAGGTGCGGATTTACGGCCGATGATTCGAATTCAAGCCCCTGTGGACTACACAGTAATGTTCGATATGCTCACTGCGATGCAGGATGGCGGCAATCCTCTCGAAGCCCTGAATTCCGTGGATGCGCTTCACGGGTACGCCTTCGGACTCGACCTCGGAGCGATCATGGAGCTGGGAAGACTGAAGATCGGGTTGGCTGCCCGGGACTTCCTCGGTACAGGATTCGTCTACACGGAAAACAGGTTCAGCGACGTCATGAGCTCCCTCGGTTCCACAGGCGGTTTTCCGCAGGACGGAACAGAGGTGACGGGCTACGTAATTCCCATGGATGTCAGCGTCGGTGTTTCCTATCACCTCAATCTCGGGCGTCTCGGAAACGTTGTCGACCCTGTTGTACACGCCTCGCTCAACGACCTGATCGGCGTGATCCGGGACGATCGCTCTCCCTGGACTCTCCTGCATTTCGGAACGGAGATCGAGCTTTTCCGATTGCTCAAGCTCAGGGGAGGATTCAACCAGGGGTACATCACCTTCGGCCTCGGCGCGGATCTCTATTTTCTAGATATCAATGCAGCCTTTTTCACAAGGGAAATGGGCAAGTACATAGGAGACAGGCCCAACTCGGGCATGACCGTGGAGGCAGCGATCAGGCTGTAGTTGTTTATCGCTTTTTCAGTATTTGTCGCAGGCTGGCCTGTCGTTCGCTTTTCGCTCGGCTGTTGCTCGACCTCGGGCGAAAAAGCAGCGCTTATTGACAATCCTAAACCCCGGTGTTATATTGCCCATGTTTTTTCGGGCCGCTAGCTCAGTTGGCAGAGCAACAGCCTTTTAAGCTGTGGGTCGCCGGTTCGATCCCGGCGCGGCTCAATTTCTC
>CAYMGP010000032.1:0-35978 GCA_964390045.1 uncultured Spirochaetaceae bacterium
GCACCGGCCGCCGCTACCGACTGGCAACCGTTGATGATGCTTTTCTGGACAGCGAAAACGGGACCGTGTTTCTCAAGGAGGCGGCCGAAGGCAATGTGCTGGTGTTCTACACAAAATCAGGATCGGATATCGGTGATATTTCGCTGGATGGCGGCTCACTGGTAGGCGAGAGTGCCGGCAAGATCGATCTTGCTACAAGCGAGAATTTTTACTGGAACAATCCAAATCTCGACGACTATTTCGGCCGGGATATGGACGGCCGCCAGGTTTCTATAGGGAGTAAGACCTGTCTGCGTCTCTACCAACCGGGGGAGTTTTCGCCTTTCGATATCCTTGCCGCCTACGCTCTCGAAGAGTTCGTGCCGGACGACCTGTCCAGCCTGCGTGTTTCGATCGTACGCAAGGGCAAGCCGAGCAACCCCATACCTGTCGATACCACGGAGGTCGCCTTCAGGCTCACTCCGGGCGAAGATTACATTCAGGCGTACTACAAACCGTTCAACGAACCGGTTCCGGAACTGCGCGACGATTTCCGCAATCTCTACCCTTTCCTCGATTACACGGAGAGCCCTCCGATCTTTGATCCCGACAACCTGATTTACGGTCCTCTGGCCGATCCGAAACCTGGTTATCTTGATTACGAGATCCTGGTCAGCCGGCTCACGCCGGTAAGTGAATATCAGATCGGCCCCGATGCGGTACCTGGTTCCGTTCAGATCCTGCGCAACGGGGTGAGTGAAACTCGCTTCGAGGTGGACTATGATACCGGTACCATAACTTTCTTGACAGAGATAGGTGCGGATGACCGGCTCGATGTGAGCTTCCGCCGCAAGCTGTCTCTGGCGAATCTTGGAGATCTTCTCTTTGCCTGGGGAAATACCCTGAGATTCAGCGAGGCTCTCAACCTCGATTTGGCCACCGGGGTACGCTGGAACTTTCTGCCCGGTTCCTATACCGACGAAGCCTATTCCCGCACAGGCACCGTGCTCGTCTCCGCCGGTCTCGACGGAACGGTGGGGCCTTTGAGCTACAAAGCGGCTGTGGCTGGCGGGTACACAAATCCCGATACTACGGGAATCATGCGCCTGCTGAGCATGGAAACCACGGGGATCGATGTACCTCTTTCCGAGGATACAGCCTATCCGGCAGCTCCTCCGCTCGATGATACAGACTTCCTGCCCGCGACCTTGGATGAAGGCAATCGAGGCAAGCTCTTCTACAAAGACTATCGCTCTTACGGGATCTTGGGTGACTCGATGCTCATGCCCTACACCTGGATTCCTCCCGACGATCAGCAGTTCGATTACGTGACCGGTTCAAAGCCGGGGCCCTATCTCGCAGCGGGCAGTTACAGCGGAACGAGCAGCGGAAGGAGTCTCGTACTAGATTTCGAATTGGACAGTGATGATTGGGTGGGAATCCAATTGCCTCTGCTGCCCGGTCAGGGCGTGAGTGATCTTTCGGGACTGCAGGGAATTTCGCTGCGCTATAATGTCGTGGATTTCAAGAACAGCGGAGAATTCTCTATCTACTTGCAAATAGGCGAGATTGGCGAGGATCTTGACGGAGACGGAAAGATAGACGGCGAGTCATCGGAGAATGCGTCGGGATTTTCCTTCGACGACGACACGGCGAACGCTGCGATTCTGAAGGTCGGTAGCGGACCGAAGAACGAAGGCAATGGAAGGTTGGACAGCGAGGACATCGACGGCAACGGCTTTCTGGACCCCGACGGCGATGCGGCCGAGTATATCGTCACCGTCGTCGACACCAATGGAGCGATCGGAGCCGATACGGGAAAATGGAAGGTTTTCGAGCACAGGTTTACAGCTGCTGAAAAGAGCAGGTTGAGCCGTACGCGCAGCCTGCGCGTCTTGGTCGTTGAGAACGGAATCGGACCAGTAGCGGCCCGGGTGCTAATCGACCGAGTGACGCTTGTGGGCAGCCGGTTTTACGGGGACGCATCGGATTTTCCCAGCAGTGATGACGTACAGATCAGAGAACTCGAGGAGAGCCTAATACCCGACACCGCGGCTCCGACTGAAAAGTTGGAGGATGCCTTTACCACCGTCGATGAAATCTTCCATCCCTTTGGCGAGACGCAGAAGGTCCTCGAGATTCACTGGGAAAACGGCACAAACGATGACTGGGAGGTACGAGGATACACCGAGGCTCAGCCTGAAGGGATCGATTACAGAAACATAGTCTATTACTACAGGCATCCGGCTCCCGACGGTACCACTCTCAGCTTTTCGCTGCTCGATCTGCCGGAAACGGATCCGGACGCCCGAGGAATCAGCTGGGACTTCACGCCTTTTACCAGCGACGACTGGAGCGAGATCCGGGTGTCGCTCGACGACGAGAAGGTCTACCGGGACGGCAGCGAGATCGCCGGTGCAAACGTGGGTGTGGCTTCGGGATACGAATCCCTGTCCGTGTTCACGGTAAAGCTGACGAATGCAAATTCAGGAACATTGTACCTGGACGAGCTGCATCTCACCGAACCCGCGGGAGCGCTGGGGGCGGCGGCGACATTGGACCTCGAGCTGAACCTTCCGGGAGAGCTGGTAAGCTGGGCTGGGCATCCGATCGTCCACGATCTCAGTCTCAGGCAGTCGGCTTCTTTCACCAGCCGGGGCTTCTCCACGCTGTACGGAACTCCTGTAGCGGCCCGAAACTTCAGCTCGGTCAGCGAGTTGGATTTCGGACTATCCCTTGTCGATCTGAATCTGGACTTCACTGTCGTGACGAACGACTCATCCGTCAACCTGGGGGCAGGCCACAAACTCACCGTTCCCAACGTATCCTTCCCCGTTGTATTCTCCGATTCCTTCAGCCTCCGCGATCGAGACACGGGAAGGGAAATCCAGCGGGAGAACACGCTCAGTCTGCGATCCGCGCCCCTTTTCCAGCTCGATCTTGATGCCCAGGCCGGCTCCCTCGAGGATACCCTGACCCAGAGTTGGAGCAGCGACCTGCTGGTCAAGCCCGCCCCGCTGACCTTTCAAAACAGTTTGAGTGTCTCCGGCTCGCTGACGGAATTCGAGCTGCCCTGCGAGTACTTCGATCTATCCGAGCAGGGCTACTTCGCCAACTGGATCTACGGCTACACCCTGTTGGCGCCCTGGCGGGACGGTACGGATCTCGAGCGCAAGGCGACCCTCGAGCTGGACTGGGGCCTGAACACGCTGCCGTTGGGAGTAGAAACTCTGTGGCGATACAGCTTCCACAGCTACGACCTTACCGCTCCGAACAGGTCTCTCAGCAGCGGTCTGGACATGGAGCTTTCCCTGCCCCTGACCTTGCGGAGTGGGGAGGTGACCGTGTTTTCCCTGACACCTGGTTACAGAAGGAATCTCGAAGCGATCAGCCGGGAAACGGGCCCGGGAGGCTATGCCGCTGATTTTTCAGAGGCCTTCCGACGGATATTCAGCCAGGATTATGTGTATTCCGAGCGCCTCTATGCCGAGCTTTTTTCCATTACCAGCGAGGAGAGCTTTTGGAGAGAGGCAGGTGATCTGGAGGAGGCTCACTACAGCGCTGAGAGCTTCCTGCAGATGTCGAGGCGCTTTTCCTCGCGCATACGCGATCTGCTGCTGCCTTCTTTTATCGAGATCGGCCTGGGAAAGGAGTTCATCAAAGAGGGTGACGGAAGGGATTTCGTCAACACCTACAGCCTCAAATCCCAGAGCACCGCGCTCAACCTCTTCGGCAACTTTGGTGCCTATCCCCTGTTTCCCTTCTACAAGACAGATGAGTTCAGTACGGCTTTGTCCCTCGATCTAAGAACGTACAGGAGCTCTGCTGGAAGCGTTAAGCTGAGAAGCGTGGAAACGAATCTGGACAGCTATTTGTCCTTCGCCGGTGCAGGCGACAATATCCTTACCTTGGAGAACCGCTTCTATCTCGAATACGAGGGCTCGGTCCAGTGGAGCGATACGGTGAAGCTGCTGTACAACTGGTTCAAGATTCCGCAAAGCGGCGTCCGGGTTCCATTGCTGCCTGCTGCTGTAGGCGAGAACGGGTACTGGTCGCACAGCGAGAGTCTCGAGCTCGAGTTGTCCGGAGCACTGGATGCATTAAATTTTCACCCGTTCGATCTCGTCGTCAGCCACGAAAGCTCATTGATATTGCCGGAAAATGGGAAGATTACGGCCGAAGTATCGGTGGGCTTGGATGTCGAGGAGACCGAGGACGGCCAACGATACTGGTTCGGAGGATTGCGGGGGGGTCTGGAAGCGAAAATCGAGTTCTAGCGGGGCTTTCGGCGTATTGTCATTGTGATTGGAATATCTTATTTTCGTACTATACTTAGAATCGAGGTGTAAGGAGGCAGTCATGCTTTACAGTCGCAAGGTCCTTACAGTCGCGATCCTCGTTCTCGCTGTTTCCGTGTTCGCGTTCTCACAGGAGGAAGAGGGAGGGTTCGACTTTGGTCTGAATATCGGAATCGGCGCGGAGACCTTCGAGGAGAACGACGAGCAGGTCACCTACCAGATGCTGCGGGTTTCTCCGGACATCGCCATCGGCAAGTTCGGCATCGGTCTGGAACTGACCTTTCACTACAATTTCACTCCATCGGATTTTCGCGAGGAGGACTGGGTACCGGGGGACGCTAAGGTGCAGGACGTGCTGGACGTGTACCTGCCCAAATTCGCGTACGTACGCTACGGGTTCAAAGGCGAACCGCTGTTCGTGAAGTTAGGCTCCATAGATGATGCTTTGCTTGGAAACGGCTTCATCATGGGCGGCTACGACAACACCCTGTTCCTGCCGGAGAAGCGCATCTTCGGCTTGAGTTTCGATCTGGACGGGGCTCTGTTCAACTTCCCCTATTTCGGAGTCGAGACCTTTGTCGGAAACTTAAGCCGATACGATGTCATGGGTTTCCGCCCCTTCTTCCGCCCGCTGGCCTTCACCGAGATTCCCGTGATCAGCGATATACAGGTAGGGGCTACCGTTGCCTTAGACACAAAGCCGGGGCTTTACGCTGAGGCCGACCCAGCATACGAGGAGACTACTGTATTCGTTTACGGCGCGGATCTCAGGGTACCGATTCTGAGTAAACCTGCTGTCAGCCTGGTTACCTTCGGCGATATCGCGTTTCTTAACGTGCGTGACACTCAGGGGATGGGCGGTATGGTCGGCTTCGGCGGTCGGCTGATAGGCTTTCTCGACTACGGGGCGCAGCTCCGCATTCTCGGGGACAACTTCGTGCCCACCTACTTCGACTCGGCCTACGATCTGTTTCGCTACGACAAATACAAACTCATTTATGACGGGGCAATCAGTGATTACCTCGGCTGGCTGGCCAAGCTCGGTTTTTCCTTTTTCGACGACGCGCTTCGATTCGGGGCGACCGTGGAGGGGCCATTCCGGGATTTCGCTACAGGAGATCCGGGCAATTATCTCGATTGGCCGCACCTGTATATGGAATTCGTACTCGCCGAAGGGATCGTTCCCAATCTTTCCTTTGAGGCAAGTTGGGACAAGCGCTTGATCCGGGAGGCGAGGGACTTGATCGATCCCGCCGACGCTGTTATAGGAACTCGTCTGAACTACGCGATCGGTGCGGCGGTGCTCTCTTTTATTTACCAGCTGAGCTACGATCCCGACGGCGGCTGGGATACCAAGTCGGGAATCGAAAGTTCTATTAAGCTATTCTAGTAGCGGAGGTATGGAATGACGAATAAGATACTACCGATACTTACCATTTTCCTTTTTATAACTACCATCGGTCTGTTCGCCCAGTCACCGGCGGTTGTCGTGGAATACTATGAGAACAACAGCGGCGAGATGTACGCCCGCACGCCCGACGGCATGGAGTACAATGTCGACGAGTTCGGCTTCGGCGAGGAGCTTCCCGTCGGGACGACTCTCTTCACTCTCGACGGCGACTATGCGGAGCTGAGGATGGATCCGGCGGGAACCATCATCCGGGTGTCTGAAAATACGAACTTCAAAATCGAGGGGCTTCAGGGGCGCGGCGGCTCCGACCGGAACACCTTCCATGTGGCCGTGGGCAAGTTCAAAGCAGTCGTGGCCAAACAGGACGGCGCCCTCTACTCCTTCATGGGATCGACGGCGGTGTGTGGAGTTCGCGGAACCCAATTTATCTATTCAGCCATACCCGGCATCGAAGAGATAGCCTATGTTCTAGATGGTGTGGTCGATTACACAAACGCGGCAGGTCAAACAGTGGCTCTAGGGGCCGGACAAGCAGCAAATGCAATGGCAGCCCAATTCGCTTCCTTCCAACCCCCCTCCGATCTAATCGGCGATCTCGAACGCGGTATGGATTTCGTCAAGCTGCGGATCGAGGAGGTTCCCGGTTATGTAGAGGAGCTGCTCGAAGAGGCGGCCGAGGAAGAGCCTGCAGAGGGAGAGAAGGTAGCCGAACTGCTTGAAGAGAAGGAGAAAAAAGAGCCGGAAGCTAAGGCCAAGACTCCCAAATGGCTGGAAACCCTCATGAAGTTTCTCGGCATGGAGCTGGGAACAACCACGATTTACGACGATGAGGAAGGTAAACAGGTGACCTGGGCCAAAGCCATCATACAGCCCAAATTCGCCTTCGGGAAACTGAAGGTGGCCCTGTATCTGCCCATCATCTATAAAGAGGATATGTTTAGCGTCTCTGACTGGTACCGACCGGAGGATAACAACGAGTGGTCCTTCGGCAGGGATCAAGGAGAGTGGGACGAGATCGCCCTGGACGCCCTCAACGATCTCATCTTGAAGATTCGCTACGTTCAGTGGGCGGACAACAGGGCTCCCTTCTTCTTCAAAGTGGGGAACCTGGACAACTTCACGGTGGGCCACGGTTCGATCATGCGCAACTATGCCAACGATCTCAACTTCCCGGCGGAACGCAAAGTGGGTCTGAACCTCGGCGTGAACAGAGAGAAGGGCGGCGTGGAGCTGATGGTCAATGATGCAGCCGCTCCGGAAATCTTCGGCGGTCGCGTGCACTTCCGGCCCTTCGCCCCGAATTTCAAGCTCGGTTTCGGTCTTTCCGCACTGGCGGATATCAACCCGGAGCGGGTGGAGTTCGGAAGCGGCGCTGATTGGGGCCGGCCGATGTTCTTCAATGTCGGACTGGATGTGGATCAGCCCATCATCGAGAAGGATATGCTGAAGATGATTCTCTTCGCCGATACGGCACTGATGATTCCGTACTTCCTGTATCCCGTGGACACGACCGTGGACACGATCGAATATACGGTGCCGGCGGGATTGGCCACTGAAGCCATCTGGTACGAGAATACACCGAGGAACTGGGGTGTAGACGCCGGCATCTTCGGCAACCTTTTCGTGGTCGATTATCGGCTCGAATTCCTCTACTCCCTCGGGACCTTTCGGCCCTTCTTCTACGGTCCGATGTACGATCTCGAGAGCCTGGACAACGTAAAGGATGTGGTAGCGTATCTCGACGATCCGTCCCTGGCCAAGTGGGACACGCAGACCATGGGGATCTACGGAGAGCTGGGCTACACGATGGAGAAGGTGTTCTACATCAGCGGCGGCTATGAGTGGAACTGGCCGATCAACCTCGCCTCCGGTGAGCCTTGGCCCGACGACTGGTTCTGGATCGAGCTCGGCATCTTCGAGGACCTGCTGCCCGTCTACGGGTCCATCGGCTTTGCACGCAAAGGACTGGCCGCACCTCTGATCGACGGGGAAAGCTTTAACCTGGATACATTCTTTGATAAAAACCTCACCTTGGCCGGCGAGCTGGTCTATTCGATCTCTCCGATCATGGAGATCGCTCTGGTGGTTACCTCCACCGTGTTCGATGACTCGTGGTATCCGTCCGTGAGCATACTCACCAGGCTGAACGATTAGGAGGTCCACAAGCGGAGTAGATGACGGCTAAAGAAAAAAAGTGAATCCGAAACGTGACGAACCCACCTCCCGGAGGATAGAAATCCTCCGGGAGGATGTTTCCAGAAAGATAGCGGCCGGCGAGGTGATCGACCGGCCGTTTTCGGTTGTTCGTGAGCTATTGGACAACTCCATCGACGCCGGGGCCGGCTCGCTGGACGTGTACATCGAAGGGGGCGGAATTTCTCGCATCAGGGTGGTTGACGACGGCGAGGGTATGAGCCGGGATGACCTGAGCCTCTGTGCCGAACGGCACGCCACCTCGAAGGTGCGTGAGGAGAGCGATCTGTACAGGGTGCGTACCCTGGGTTTCCGGGGTGAAGCCCTGGCCAGTGTCTCCGTCTGCTCCCGGCTCGAGATCGTCAGCAAGATTCGCAGGCCTGCGGACTCCGAACAGCAGCCCGCGCACAGGCTGCGCGTGGCGGGGGCAAAAATTCTCGGCCTGGAGGAGTGCCAGGGTAATCCGGGCACCGTTGTCGACGTATCCGAGCTTTTCTATAACCTTCCGGCCCGCAGGAAATTTCTAAAAAGCACCGCCGCGGAGACTGCGATGTGCCGCCAGGCTTTTCTCGAGAAGGCTGTGGCCCATCCAGGTCTTTGTTTTCGATTTTTCGTAAACGGCAAGCTCAAGGTTTTCCTGCCGCCCCACGATCCGGCCTCCCGCTGCGCCGAGGCGTTCGCGCTGCCGCTGCAGCATTTCAGCGTTCTGCAGGGCGAGCGGAGCGGGCTCGGTACACAACCGGACGCCGGCATCACGATCGTAGCGGCCAGGCCGGAGCTCTCGCGCCGGGACAAACGGCTGATCCAGATATACGTAAACCGTAGAAGGATTCAAGAGTACAGTCTGGTTCACGCCGTAACCTATCCCTACTCGGCCTACCTGCCGGGAGGGCGTTTCCCGGCGGCCTTCGTATTTCTCGAACTGAATCCCGAGACCGTGGATTTCAACATTCATCCGGCCAAGCGGGAGGCCCGGTTTCGCAACCTGCCCCTGCTGCACCAGGTGATCGCCGGGAGGTTGAAAAAATATCTGCAGAGCTTCGATCTGCGTATCGACGCTGGCGAGGGCGCCTCCCCGGCCTCGACCGCAGAAGAGGCAGGGCGTGCCTTCCCCGGGTGGGGATCCGAGATCGGACTCAGGGCCGGAGAAGAGGCGGGCGGAGGAGGCCGGGAATTTCTGTCATCCCGCGATCTGCTCTCCCTGGGCAGGGGGTCCGTCGAGGGCGGGGGACCTGGCAAGGGCGGGGAGCCCGCCGAAGGTGAGGGGGGTGCAGGAAAACAGCCAGCCGCGGAACGGGAAGCCAAACCGGCGCAGGCCGTCGAGCCCATCTATCGCGGTCAGCTGTTCAAGCTCTTCCTGCTCGTTGAATACGGCAGCAGCCTGTTTATCCTGGACCAGCACGCCGCCCATGAACGGCTTCTCTTCGAGAGGTTTTCCTCAGGAAAGCCGGCCTCGCAGGAGCTGTTGATGCCGATACGTCTTGATATCGGACCGCAGGCCCCGGAGCTGATCGCCGCCCGCCGAGAGCTGTTTGAAAGGCTCGGGATCAGAGTCGAGGTCGCCGAGGACGGTGTATACGAGATCAGCTCCCTGCCGGAAGAGCTTCTCTGCATCGAAGAGGAGGAGCTGGTAGAGGCGGTGCTCTGGGAAAAGGGATCTGTGGAAGAGCTGGTAAACAGGGTGTACAGCCTGGCCTCCTGCCGCTTGGCGATCAAGGAGGGGCAGGAGTTGGATCGTGAAACAGCGACCGAATTGGTGCGGCGTGTTTTTCGCCTGACCAACGCCCGCTGTCCCCATGGACGGCCGATCTGGTATGAGCTCAAAGAGGAACAGCTGCTGAAAGCAGTCGAGCGGCTTTAACTACAGCTGACTACAACTGGGAGAGCTTGCTCTCCACCTCTGCCCGTTTTTCGTAATCCGGATTTTTCTTGAGCAGGGTCTCCAGGAAAACTTTGGCGTTCTCCTTGTCCCCTTCGGCGATCAGGATGAGAGAGAGCTGATAATAGGCATCCCAGTAGTTCGGCGCGATTTTTATGAGCTCGAGGAAGGTGGACTGGGCGGAATCGGTCTCTCCGAGCTCCTGATAGGCGAGGCCGAGGTTGTAGCGGGTTGCCGTGGCCTCGAGCTTGATATCTATCGCTTTCTTGTAGTGGCGAACAGCATCCAGATACAGGCCTTTGTGTAGATACACATTGCCCAGGTTGTTGTTGACCTCGAAGGAGGAGGGCTCGATCTTGATGGCCCGGGAGAGAAAAACGAGCGCTTCGTCGTGCAGCCCGTTGTCGTCGAAGATGCGGCCCAGGTTGATCAGCGGCGGCACATAACCGGTATCCAAAGCGATCGCCTTCTGGTACTGCTTGATCGCCTCGTCCGTGGTACCCCGTTTCTCGTATATCTCTCCGAGGGTGTAAACGTACGGTGCCGAATCGGGGCGGCGCTCGACAGCCTTTTGGGCGTAGGGAAGGGCCTGGCCGTATTTTTCGAGATTGAGCTTGACCAGGGCCAAGTTGTAATTGGTCACGGCGTGCGATGGATCGAAGCGCAGAGCCGAGGTGAGATAGCGATCCGCCTGCGTGTAGTCCCCCCGAGCCGATAAAGCTGTGCCCAGACCGCGGAGAAACACGGGATTGTCGGGATCGTAGTTCACAGCCTGTCGGAAGGAGTCGGCGGCTTTGGAGACCTCGCCCTTGTCCTGGTAGAGGACGCCCAGGTTGTTGTAGGCCGCGGCGAAGTCTCTCTTGTGTTTGACTGCCTCCTGAAAGGCGGCGATAGCCAGATCTTTCTGGTTCAAACGCGTCAACGTCTGGCCTCTGCGGAAATGGGCCGGATGGTAATCCGCTTTGAGGTGGATACAGCTGTCGAAGGACTGCAGAGCATCGGAGTAGCGCCGCGAGTAGTACTGCACCTTGCCGAGGGAGTAGTACAGAAGATAGTCGTCCGGTTTCAGTCGAACCGCCTCTTTGTACTCATCCACCGCGCTGTCGTAGTTCTTGGCGTTCTCGTATATTTTCCCCAGAGTCTCGTGAGGCAGGTAAAGGGTCCTGTCTTTCTGTACGGCCTTGTTGGATGCTTCCACGGCGGATTGAACATTACTCTGCCGCTCGGGATTTTCATCGAAGTATGATTTGCCTATGTAGGCGTAGGCCTGTCCGGAGTCCGGATCGAGCTCGAGCACTTCATTGAAGATCCTTCGAGCTCCTTCGTAGTCTCCATTGTTCAATCGTCGAACCCCTTCGGCCAGCAGGTCATTGATCTTGCGCAGCCTCTCCCGCTCTTTGGCGCTGGCGTCTTCCGGGATCTTTTCCGGTTGGACCACGACGGTTTCCCGGGGGCGGCTCTCTTGAATCTTGGAGCCCAGCTCCTCCAAGCCCTGCTTCAGTTTCTCCTGCTGCTGCAGGGCAGCCGCCAGCTCCCTTTCCCTTTCAGACATGGCGGCAAGCTTTTTTGCATTGATTACTTCGTCGAGCAGAGCCTGGGCTTCGCTGTCATTGGGATCCTTGAGCAGGAGCTTCTCCAAGATTTCCATGGCCCTATCGTACTCTTGCTTGTCCATATACGTACGCGCCAAGCTCAGGGCGTTGAGTCGTTCCTGAGCCTCCCTCGCCTGGGCCCGGCCGGCCCGCGACCGCAAGGCAAGCCAGCCGCCTCCGGCGATTAGGATGATCGCCAACACGATGGCGACTATAATGATGATCCGTCGTCGGTCCATGCTCTAATCCTCAATATCGATTTCTTCGTACTCTTCCTGGATTTCCTCACTTCCGGCGGACAGGTTGCGGGTGTCTTCGGATGCATTCTGCAGGGTGTTGAGAACCTCATTGAGAAGTGCTTTCTGCCGCTCCAGCTCTTCCAGGCGCTCGCGTTCCTGATCCTCGAGAACCTGCCCGAGCAGAGCGATCAGTTTTTCTATGTTCTCCCGCTGCGGTGTATCCGGGGCCAGGCGCAGATAATCTATATAGTCCTGGCGGGCCTGCTGAAACTGCTCGAGCTCGAGGCGGGCATTTGCTCTGTTCAGGTACGCTGCATCGAGGGCACCGTTGATCTGAAGGGCATTGCTGTACATCTGCTCGGCCACTGTGTATTCCTCCAGCCGGAAATGATTGTTGCCCAGGTTGTAGTAGAGAAGGTCTTTATAGCCGGTGGCCACGTTCAGTCCCCGTTTCATGATCTGTATAGATTTCTGTGTGTCATTGAGCTGTTCGTACACGATTCCGAGGTACAGATATATCTTTTCCTCTTGAGGATCCTCGTACAGCGCTTTTTCGAGGTGGGGTAGGGCGGCCTGGGGTTTGTTATCGAGAAATAGCTGTTCTCCCTCCTGCAGGCTGGTAAGGCTCAACAACAGACCGGCAATCAGGTTTATGAACACCATAGTTCTCTCCTACAATATACAACCGAAAGTTTGACTCTTCTACAGAAAAAAACTAAATTGTCGCTAGCTAAAGAGGTTTCGATTACAATGCTCGGCACCCTCCTCAACCACTTGATCGTTTTGCGAAAGGTTCGTCCATGAAGATTCTCTGCGTAGCCGATCATATCGACTCTCTTGTGTACAGTACCTCTATTAAGAGCCGATTCACCGGGGTAGAGCTCATTCTGGGGGCAGGAGATCTTCCGCTCAACTACTACGATTTCATCATGTCCACTTTGAACAAGCCTCTCCTGTTCGTTTTTGGCAATCATAACCTGCGCCATATACACCTCTACAAAAGACACGGAGATGCTGCAAGAGGAGTCCGGCCCAGCGTCCCATTGACGGGCACCTATCTTCTGCCCACCGGAGCGAAGTATATAGGCAACAGGTTGCACAGGGAGAAGTTCCTGCTAGTGGCCGGGTTGGGAGGTAGCATCTGGTACAACGGCGGGCAGAACCAGTTTCGGGAGCATCAAGTAGCGCTGCGGATAGCGAAAATGATTCCACGAATGATATACAATAAGCTGCGCTTCGGACGTTATCTGGACATCCTGCTGACCCATGCACCCCCCGCCGGTATTCATGACATGGACGATCCCTGTCACAGGGGATTCAAGGTATTCCTTTGGTTTATGCGGACATTCAAGCCCAAGTACCTCGTTCACGGACACACGCATCTGTACTCCGGTGAGGCGGTCCGTAGAACCAGGTACCAGGATACCATCGTAGTCAATGCCTACGACCATGTGGTCATTGAGGCCGAGACGAAATAATGGGCAGCAACTATTTCAACGTTAAGGCAAAAGAGGATTTTAACAGAGCGAGGAACCGCGAGCTTTTTGCACGCTTGCTGGCTCTGCTGCGCAACGAAAAAGACAGGCTCCTTTCCCTGCAGGAGGTCAAGGCTCTGCTGCGCCCGAGCTCGGAGACCTACCGCGGCTTGAAGGCGGTTCCCATCGGCAGGATCGTGGGCAGTGAGGGCAGATATCAGGATTTCAACAGGTATTTCCTGCCGCGACACAAGCATTTGCAGAGTCGCTGGGTCCGCGTGGACGTGGCTCATCATCAACAGATCACCCTGCCTCCCGTTACTCTATACGAGATCGGCGGGCTGTATTTCGTCAGAGATGGAAACCATCGTGTGTCGGTGGCCCGCCTGCAGAAGGTCGAGTTCGTCGACGCCGAAGTGATCAGCCTGGGCTCGAGGTTGTCCCTCGATCCCGGTATGACGGTGCAGCAGCTGCGGAGGTCGGTGATCGAGCTGGAAGGGCTGGAGTTCTTCAAGCAAACCCGCCTCGATGCTCTCCGTCCGGAGGCACCGCTTCAGTTCAGCACCACGGGACGATACGACGAGATCATCCGCCATATCAACGGGCATAAGTACTACATAAATCTTTCGAGCACCAGGGAGATTTCCTTCGAGCAGGCTATGCTGTCCTGGCACGACAATGTCTATGAGCCGATAGTACGATTGATCGAAGCGGAGAACATACTCCACCGTTTTCGGGGACGCACCGCCTCGGACCTCTACGTTTGGATCGTGCGACACTGGGACGAGCTCAAAAACAAGTACGGACAATCCTATCCTCTCGAGCAGGCGGCCCAGGATTTTTCCAGTCGCTACGGTAAAGAGGACAACCGCATTCTAGTGAGATTCTTTCGCAGCTTGAAAGCGCTGCTGCGGCGAAGCAAAAAGCAATGAGCTTGGATCACCCCTTAGCGGGGCGTCCCTCATCGGGAGCGTCGTATTTTCTTGAACAACTTCCTGAAGAAATCCACCAGCATCCGCCACAGCCGAGCAAAAAGGCCGGGCTTCTTCAACCTCTGCAGACGATGGAAACCTTCTGACAGTTCTTCCCTGCTCAGATCTTGCCGTTGTATGTTTTCTTCGATTTCGATCTCGAGGCGCTGCACCTCGGACTGCTTGTCTATCATCACGGCCTGGATAGCGCTCCAGCCGAGCCGTTTTACAGCCTGCAGGCGTCGAAATCCGGATATTAGCTCGTAGTCTTTATTGATGATTATCGGATGCAACTGGCCGTGTTTTTTGAGGCTTTCGCTGAGTCCCTCGATGTCACCGAGGTCTTTGCGGACGCGTTTTTTGACCTTTACCGAATCCGGGGAAACCATCATAGCCTGATATAGTCTTCATATTCAGAGGCAGAGAGCAGACCCTTCAGCTCTTCGGGACTGCTCATCCGAATCATAAAAAGCCAGCCCGCTCCGAGGGGATCCGAGTTGATCAGTCCGCATCTGCTCTCGTCGGGCAGCGAGTCGTTGATTTCGACGATCGTTCCTGAAACAGGGGCATAGATCTCGCTGGTCGATTTCAGGGAGTCTATGGAGCAGACCGCTTCGCCCCGGCGTACCCGGCGTCCGATCTCGGGAAGCTCGACGAAAGCGATTTCCCCGAGCTCGGATTGGGCGAAATCAGAAATTCCGACCTGCACCCGCTCCTCGTCCAGCGCGCGAATCCATTCGTGGTCCTGTGAATAAAGGTACTCTGCCATTGGGGGCTCCAAGCTTCAATCTAAGAGGGGATTTTCCATCTCATCGAGCTGCTGCGGGAAACTTTCCCCGCCTTCAAAGAGGGGCGTTCCCCAATCAGGCGCGACAGGCTCCTCCGGAAGGGTGTCGCCGAGCAGGATAGATCCCTTGATGTTGTTTTTCAGTGTTTCGTTTCGCTCGAACTCGAATTTGTGCAGATCACAAAACTCCCGCGGTTCCGTGCCTGTGAGAAAGATCTCCTTTACGGTTCCCTCGTTACAGTATTTGGTAGGCAGCAGACCCGATTTGGCGCAGACGGTAACTTCGATCAATCCCGAGGTCGGTTTTGTGAACTCCTCGATGGGAAGCCCCTCATGGGCTTCTTTCATGTAGGCGGCCCAGGCCGGTCCGGTCGTGGTAGCGCCCGTTTGGTTTACTCCCAGAGAGTAACCCAGCTCATCGAATCCGAACCATACAGCTGTTGTCATCTGTGGGGTAAAACCCACCGTCCAGGCATCGGACCAGTTCTGCACAGTTCCTGTTTTTCCTGCGATCGGTCGATCGAAGCCGCCGGCCGTGGATGCGGCCCAGCGCAGAGTGCCCGAAGAAACTGTGCTCTGCAGCAGGCTGACCATGATGTAGGCTTCCTGAGGACTCATCACCTGCAGCGACCGTCCGGCCCGCATCTGCCGGTTGCGCAGATCTTTCTCAGGTTCGAGCACGAGCTTGCCGTTGCGATCTTCCACATAGCGTATCGCCACCGGTTCTATCAGCCTGCCCTGGTTCGAGAAGGTGGCAAAGGCTCGAGCCATCTGCAGCGGATTGATCTTGACAATGCCAAGGCCTAGAGGATATTTGCGCGGAAAGATCCTCTCGATCTCCGCCGGATCCGTTATTCCCAACAGGGTGCTGGCCCGTGTAATGGCCGGGTCGAAGCCTATCGTATCGAGTACTTTCAGAGAGGGAACATTCATCGAATGGGCGAGAGCCTGCCGCAGCAGAACCCTTCCCTTCCACTCACCCTTGAAGTTCAGCGGAATATAGGGGGTGTTGTCGTCGTTCCAGAACACGACGGGCGCGTCGACGATCATCGTGGCCGGTGTCACTTTGCGCGAGCTTATCGCCGCCGAGTAGTACAGCGGCTTGAACGAAGAGCCGGGCTGGACCGTGGACTGCACTGCTCTGTTGAACTGGTTGGTGCTCTCGAATTTGCTGCCGCCGATCATGGCCAGGATGTGGCCTGTTTTCGTATCGATGCTGATCAATGCGCCCTCAACCTGCGTCTTCTTGGATTTTTCAGCCTCTTTCATATAACCGATTCGGGTGGCGTATTTGATGTCTGTGATACCGAAAAGGGAAGCGCCGATGTCGAGGATGGGATTGAGCTCCTCGAGGTAAATGTCACGGGCCTTGGCGTTCTGCTTGCTGCCTGCGAAGCGAATCCCTTCAATATTGAAGGTCAGGGAAAGCAGGTCCACGATGGGCAGGAAGGTGGCGTCGGCGTAGGAGAGGCGATTGGTCGACTGGATCTGATGCTGATTATTGACACGCCGGATCCATCCCTCCATTACCCGGTCGGCGATCTCCTGTTTGTCCAGATCCAGCGTCGTATGCACAACCAAACCTTCCTTGTACAGGTCCATGGAACCGAGCAGCATCTCCTCCAGCCTCTGCCGTATGTACTCTGAAAAATAGGGAGCCTTATCCTCCC
Source organism: uncultured Spirochaetaceae bacterium (assembly GCA_964390045.1). Taxonomy (GTDB): domain Bacteria; phylum Spirochaetota; class Spirochaetia; order SZUA-6; family DRHE01; genus CAYMGP01. The sequence continues at coordinate 16,495 of CAYMGP010000032.1, forward strand.
TTTCAAACCAGGCGGAGGCGATGTTGCTGCGGGTGTAGTCGTAGCTGTCCCAGTATTCGAGAAACGAGATGTCGGCCTCCTCGGCGCTGATGTAACCCAGATCCACCATCTGGTCGAGTATCTCACGCTGTATCTTGCGAGCCCGTTCGGGTCGATTGATCGGGGAGTAGAGAGCGGGACTGGCCAGCTGAATCACCAGCATCACGGACTCGGCAACGGTGACGTCCCGGACCGAGTGCTTGAAGTAGAACTGGGAGGCTGCTTCCACTCCGTACGTATTGTGTCCGAAGTACATCAGATTCAGGTAGCGCTCCAGGATCTCGTTCTTAGAAAGCTGCCGTTCGAGCTGGACCGCCCACCACAGCTCGACGATCTTTCGTTTCAGGGAAATGTCCGTGCGGTCAGCGTAGAGCGTTCCGGCCAGCTGCTGCGTGATGGTGCTGCCGCCGCGAAAAGCCCGTCCGCTGACGATGTCCAGCAGCGCCTGCAGAATGTAGACGATTCGGAAGCCCTTGTGCTTGTAGAAGAATTGGTCCTCACGGGTCAAGATTGCGTCGATGAGGTGCTTGGGGATCTCGTCGATGGATACGATTTCCCGTTTCTCTTCTGAGAAGAACTGGGTGATCAACCTTCCGTTGCGATCGAGGACCTGGGTCGGCAGGGCGGGCTTGCTGTCCTGAAGATTCTCGGCGTTCTGTATGTTTTTCGTTGTAGCCAAAGCCAGGCCCAGAGCCACACCGATGATAATGGCTACCGCGAATCCGACGCTGAGGAGAACGATCGTGACCTTCCGATTTCTCGCAGGCATGGCTCAAACATATGAAGAGGGTGTTCGTTTGTCAAGCTGCATGGCCGGCTCAGGACACGGCGGCAAGGGCCCCCTGGAAACCCGGCAGGGCACGGGTTATTATCTCCGGCTGTACGCAGTAAGCAAGGCGGAAGTATCCGGAAACTCCGAATCCCCGGCTGGGAACGGCCAGGATCAGCTGTCTCTGCAGGGCTTCCACGAAGCCGAGATCGTCGCCCCCCGGAGCTTTGGGGAACAGATAAAAGGCGCCTTCCGGCTTGATGAGCTCGTATCCCAATGCCTTTAATCCCTGATACAGAGAATCTCGATTGCGTCTGTAGATGTCGATATCCACACATTCGCCCTGTAGACGGGCGACGACCCGCTGCATCAGCCCCGGGGCGTTCACGTATCCCAGAGTCCGATTGCAGAGGATCAGGCCGTCCAAGAGTGTATCGCACTCCTCGGCCTCGGGATGCACCGCCGCCAGCCCGATTCGCTCACCGGGAATGGAGAGGTCTTTGGAGTACGATGCAATGACGATGCTGTTCTTGTAACACTGCATTACACTGGGCACTTCGACACCGTCGTAGACGAGTTTGCGGTAGGGTTCGTCACTTATCAGGTAGATGGGTCGACGAACCTCCTTGCTGCGGGTACCCAGCATTTCACCCAAGTTTTGAAGTGTTTGCCGCGGGTATACGCGGCCTGTGGGATTGTTGGGAGAATTGATGATTACCGCTGCAGTTCCGGGGGTTATCGCCGCGGCCAGAGCGTCGATATCCAGATCGAAGTCACTCTTGCTCGCCACCGGATGAAGCACACCGCCGTGGTTGGCCGCATAGGCGCCGTACTCGACAAAATAGGGGCTGCTGACTAACACCTCGTCTCCGGGGTTTTGAAGTGTCTTCAGCACCACATTCATCGCTCCCGAAGCGCCGCAGGTCATCAATACATGCCGGCTTTCCAGAGCCACGCCCTGCTCGCCGCTCAGGTAACCGGCCACGGCCTGACGGACTTCTGAGAAACCGGCGTTGGCCATATATCCGTGCTTCCTCGCCATGGGGGTCTCGATAATCTCGACCAAGGTACTTTGAAAACGCCGCGGGGGATCGAGTTGTGGATTGCCGAGGGTGAAGTCGCAGATTTTTCCGCCCTCGGCACCCTGCCTGAGCCTCTCGGCATCTTCAAACATTTTCCTGATCCAGGAACTACTTTCTATCTGCTGCTTGACTTGCCGGGAAATCACAGCCACCTCCTTCGAGATATATTTCGATCGTGATGCTGCACCGCATGAATTGCCGTCCGTCTGAAAAAGAAGAAAGGCCAGCTCCGAAGAGCCGGCCTTTGTTTAATGTGTCGGTTTGGAAATATAGTAAACTGGGAGGGGAACTATATTAGGACCGACACACTTATTATCGACTACCCGAAAAAAAATATTAATTTCCATTGACAAATATATCAAAGATTATAGAAATATGGTAGTGCTTTCCCTTTTTAACTGTGAATTTCTTGCTGACGCTCTGATCGGCGATTTTAGCACGCACCAGGTGGGTTCCCTCGGCAACGGGCAGCGGAAACGCTGCATTTTCGGCGATTTTCTCTCCATCCAGGTATAACTCGGTCCCGAGAGGAGCCTCAATCGTCAACTGGCTGATGATCTGCTCCAGGTATATGTCGACAACATTCGATTTTCCTGATTCCACGGAAAAAGAGGCGTTTACCTCTTTGAATGATGAGGACATAACACGGAGTTGGTGAATTCCGGAAGAAAGCTCCTGCTTCCCGGCGGGATACGGTATCTCCCGGTCGTCGACGAAAAGTGTCAACTGATCTGTTTCCTGTCCCGGCGGAAAGTGAAACGATAGGACTGCAAATCCCTTTTTTTCGACCAGGGGCCGAACGGAAAAATAAAATTTTTTTTCGGTGATGAGGTCGGGTAGTCCTTTGGTCAGCGGGATCATGGTAATGAGGAGGGGGAAATCCTCCTTCTTGACGGCTTGCTCGAGCCCGTAGGTGCCTACAGGAAGGGTTTCTTCCTGCCTGAGAGCTCCAATGGGTATCTGTACGTAGATTCTGTTCAAATAGGGAAGATATTGAAAAAATGCCTTCTGCCCCTGGTAAAAACGTATGCTCGGTCGGGGATAGGGAGAGAGGTTCTTGTAGATCGCCAGGGCGTAGCTGTCAAAATACTTTTTCAAGATGTTGGACAAATGGAGCTCGATTCGAATTCCTTCCAAAAATTGTGTTTTCTCTTCCAGGTGCAGCACTGCCGCTTCCTCGAGCGAAATCTCTACTGTCTCCTCGTATTCCGAGTCACTCGGAATACGAACCTCTTCGACGACGAGTGCCCTGATCTGATCTGCTCCGAGGGAAGCAGGCAGTAAAAACGTGATAAACAGGTAGACCCACAAACTTTTTGGGCTTCTCATTGCTCGTTTTCCTTTGGCAGGGAAAGAAGGGGAGCAGGATCCCGGGTTGTGCCCCGACGGCGCACCTCAAAATGCAGGTGGGGACCCGTTGAATATCCCGTGCTTCCAACCTTGCCGATTATCATACCGGAACGTACTTCATCGTTCAACCTGACGGTGATTTCCATGAGGTGTCCGTAGATGGTCTGGTAGCCCGCCTGATGGTCCACGATTATCATCTTGCCAAGCACCGAATCGTAGCCCGTTGCACTCACCTGCCCGTCGCGAGCTGCATACACTTCGGTGCCGGGCGGGGCGGCCAGATCGATGCCGTGGTGGAACTCGCTGTGGCCGGTAAACGGATCGTCCCTGGCGCCATACCCGGATGTAAGCCTGCCGAAGGGCAGGGGGAAGCGAAAGAGGATGTTCAGAAAATACGCTCTTTCAATGGAGGTGAAACTTGCACCGCGAAAGAACAACGCCTCGCGTATCTCCACGTTGCGCTCGATGCGCAGCTCCTGGGCCGTTTCCCTCGTATTCGTGCTGACAGAAGAGACGATTTCTTGAAAGCTGCTTTCAGGAACTCGCCAGACGAAGATGCCCGGCTGATTGGGAATCAACACTGCATCCACCGACTGAATCCCCTCGGGGCTGTCGAATCCATTCAGAGTGGCCAGACAGTCATAGGGCAGATTGAGACGGGCGGCCAGGGCAAAGAGATCTGCGCTTTCATCGAGTTGATAGGAGAATAGTCTCAAGGGAGGAAACTGGGCCGCCTGCTCCATTTCGGGCGGTTCTGGCGGCCGGGGTACGGCCTCCCGGGGTAGGGCCTGCCGGCGTACGGGCTTCCGGCGACTGGAGGCCTGAAAATAGGCTTGCAGATCGCTCTGCAGCTGCTTGAAAAGGACGTCTCCCGAATCGAGCGCTTTGATCTGCGGGTATTCGCAGAAAGCCGAAACAGCGACGACAAGGAAGACAACAATGAGAGCCCCAATAGAGACACGTATGTCTCCGTCCAGCACGCGTCGCCTATGTTCTACCCTTTCTCCCATATTTAAGAAATCCCAGCAGCAGAAGCCAGACCAGGACCGTGATTCCGGCTACGATTAGCCATCCCCGGCTGAAGAAGAAAACACTCCCGTAGGCCACTGCCAGGGTAATCAGAACCAGGGCCGTTTTTTTTAGTATCGGCAGTAAAGATTTCCCAACGAACAGGTAAAAACCGCCCGCGGCTCGGCCGGCCAGCGCCAGCCTGCGAACCAGGAAGAACAGCAATACAACTCCGACCAGGGCAAGTACGAAGATAGTATAGCCTTTTTTAAAGTGAGTGGAAAAATACCACAGCGGCACAGCCAGCACAACGCCGAATCCAGCGATAGCGGCTACTACTGCCAAAAAGACCCCCAGTGTCTTGAGCAAACGCCCGAGGTCTGTCATCAGATCCTGGAGGATTCGCCGGCTCAAATGCTACTGTTCCTCGAAGCTCTTCTGCATCTGCCGATACCGATCCGCTTCCTCGACTCTGCCGAGACGTTCGGCGAGACGTACGAGGGGAGGGAGGACCTCTGCCGCATCTCGATAGAGAGCCATAGCGTAGTAAACCTGGAAGGATTTTTCATAGCACTCGAAGGCCTGTTCGTCGCTTCCCGCTTTCTCTGCAATAAGAGCTTTGGCGAAGAGGTCCTTCGCGATGCCCAAAGAGTTTTCCACGCGTTTGTCGTACTCCAGGGCTTGCTGAATGAATTGCAGAGCCTCGCCGTAGCTGCCGCGCTTTGAGTAAATCGAGGCGATCATATAGTAGTTGCTGGCCGCCTCTTCGTAGCATTTCAATTCCGTATTGATCTTCAAGGCGCGCTGATAGTGCTCATAAGCCTCGTCCAGCCTGTCTCTCTTCTTGTATATCGAGCCGATATTGTGATAGATGATCGCCAGATCCTTGCTTTGATTCTTTTCGACAACGGACTGCAGCGCTTGCTGCAGCAGGGCATCGGCGCTGTCCAGGTCGTTGCGAGCAAGATAAACTTCCCCGAGATTGTTCGCGCTCTGGGCGATCAGCTCGGGATTATCCAGTTTGTCGGCCAGATCCAGGGCTTTACGGAAATTGCTTTCAGCCCGGTCCAAATCCCCTGCGGCGATGTACAGCTTTCCTATTGAGTTGTACGATTGAGTGATTCCCGCTTCGTTGTCGACGGAGATGTTGTCATTCAAAGCCAGCTTGAAAAATTGCAGAGCTTGGACGTACTTGCCTTCATTGAAGTACGAGTTGCCCGACTTTGTATATTCGGCGGCACGATTCTTTTTATTCGTTACCTCGTCCGCCTCTTTGGGAGAAGTGGAGCAGGAGATCAGGTACAGGCCGAGCAGTCCGGCACAGAGGAGCTTACGCATTAGAAATCCTCATCTCGAAAGCTTTGGAACGTTGTGGGTTGTTCGAGCTGCGCGGGAATGCCGCCGCGAAGCAGGGGGTTGTTTTTGACGGCTTCGAGAACATCCTTTCCCTGGTCCAAAGTGTCTTTTCCCTTCTCCAAAATCCCCGATATCTGCGGTTGGGTCGAATTGACAAAACTGATGAACTCGCTGAGCTCGGAGATGATCAGACCGAGCTCTTCTACAGACTGGGCAATCTCGTTGTACAGGCGATTGTCGTCATCAAGGATTGTCGCCACAGATCCTTTGGGGTCGAGCAATTTTTTTGCCAGTCCGGTGGGATCCTTCATCCCTTCGGAGAGCTCTTCGATGTTGGCAGCGACCTTCTCCAGGTCATCCAAGACTCCATTGATCTTCTCCGTGGTTGTCTCCAGGTCGTTTAGAACGGCGGTCAGCGGTCCGCTGCCTTCACCTTTCAACGAGCTGTTCAAAGATCCAACCATTTCCTGAATACCAACCAATGTAGCATCGACTTGTTCCAGGATGGGTCCCAGGCTCGCTATAACGGCCCCGACAGGATCTTCTCCTGACGGGCGGTCCACGAGACCTTTTTCTACCAGGTTACGGCCCACCTCCAGATCCATGGAAGGTATGTAGGAGAACTCGGGCAGGGGCTCCGCCGGTCCCTTTCCGGGATGAAAAAACATACCGCCGCCAAGTCCCAGAGGATTGGAGGAAAGCTCGAGTACCGAATTGGGCAGTACCTTGTCGTAGTAGGTGTCGATTATGTAAAACTCAATTTCCACCATGTTGTCTTTGGTGAGGGACATTGCGCTGAGCTTGCCGATCTCAAATCCCTTGAGCCGGATAGGCATTCCCACGCTCAGGCCGTTGGCTGATTTAAAGGTGCTCCAGTAGTAGTAATTCTTGGCAAACCAGCGCTGATTGATGCCGAGCAGGATGAGGGTGGCGGCGACGGCGACGATCGCCAGAAGAACAAAGACTCCGACGATTTGATGAGCGAACCGTATCCGGAATTTCATGTTTATTGCAGTCTAGCTGAGCCGCCACACCAATGTCAAGTTCAATATTATTGACAATATTCAGGATATCCTTACCATACTACTTGATCAAGCCGAAATAGCTCAGGAGAAAACCAACGCGGGTCGAGAGCGAAGAGTCGGGGAGGAACGCGTATGATTTGGAATTCCCACTACGAGGCGATGGAGCGGGAAAAGCTCACAAAGATCCAAAGTGAACGGCTCTGCGAGCTGGTGGACCGTGTATATCGACGGGTTCCCTTCTACAGACGACGAATGGATGAACGAGGGGTGAAGCCCCAGGACATCAACGGCGTGTCCGATATCCAAAAACTTCCCTTTCTGACAAAGGACGACATGCGGGAGGTATACCCCTTCAAGCTTCTCGCCGTCGAGCTGGCCGATATCGTTGAGGTTCATACTTCTTCCGGAACAACGGGAAAGCCTGTGGTGGACGCCTACACGCGCAGAGACCTTGCCATCTGGTCTGAGTCTATGGCGCGTACCCTGGCCATGGGTGATACCTCTCGCAGCGACATCGTGCACAACGCCTACGGCTATGGTTTGTTCACCGGAGGCCTGGGAGTGCATTACGGTGCACGCCTGATTGGCGCCAATGTGATTCCTGTCTCCGGAGGGAACACTGCTCGACAGCTGGCCATTTTGCAGGATTTCAAATCTACGGTTCTGACCTGCACTCCATCCTATTCTCTCTACCTGGCCGAGGCGGCGCAGGAGCAGGGGCTAGATTTCAAAAACACTTCTCTGCGGGTGGGGTTGTTCGGAGCCGAGCCGTGGAGCGAGGGGATGCGAAAAGAGATAGAGGAAAAGCTTCGTCTCAAGGCTCTCGATATCTATGGGCTCACGGAGATCATAGGACCCGGAGTAGCCTCCGAGTGTGAGTGTCAAGACGGGCTGCACATCTGCGAAGATCTTTTCTACCCCGAGATCATCGATCCGGAGAGCGAGGAAGTGTTACCAGACGGGCAGAAGGGCGAGCTGGTCATAACCACTTTGACGAAAGAGGGGACTCCTGTGCTGCGGTACAGGACCCGGGATATTACCTATCTGAACCACAAGCCCTGTCGCTGCGGACGCACCTCGGTGCGGATGAACAGGCTGTTGGGGCGGACCGATGATATGCTCATCATTCGTGGAGTGAATGTATTTCCTTCTCAGATCGAAGAGGTATTGCTGCGCGTGGAGGGTGTCGAGCCCCACTACCAGCTCGTTATCGAGAGGCAGGAGCAACTGGACAGTCTCGAGGTTCTCGTCGAAATGAATGAAAAGCTTTTCTCCGATGAAATAAAGAATCTCGAGCGTTTCGAGGAGGAGATCAGCGCGGGCCTGTATGCATCGTTGGGCATACGCGCTGGTGTAAAGTTGGTAGAACCGAAGAGCATTCCCAGAAGCGAGGGCAAAGCCAAGAGGGTTTTGGACAAGCGGCAGCTTTGAACTGGAGAGGTAAGGAGGAAGCGATGACGCTGAAACAGGTATCTATTTTTCTGGAAAACAAGAAGGGCAGGCTCGCAGAGGTAACCCGTCTGCTCGCCGACGAAAAGATAAATATTCGTGCTCTTTCTCTGGCCGATACCACGGATTTTGGAGTCCTGCGTCTAATTGTCAATGACGCCGAAAAGTGTTTCGAGATTCTCAAAGCAAACAACTTCGTCGCCCAGAAGACCGATGTCATCGCGGTGGAAGTGTTGGACAAGCCCGGAGGCCTGCAGCAAGTCCTACAGGTTTTCGACGAGAATGACATAAACATCGAGTACATGTACGCCTTCGTCGAGAAAAAAACAGATAATGCAATCGTTGTTTTCCGAATCGATCAGCCGCAGCGCGCCGCGGCGATCCTCGAGAAGAACAAGATCTCCGTTCTCTCCTCGGATGTAATCAGCAAATTGTAGCGACTGCCAGGCCGTATTCATAAAAATCCGATTCCCTAATTGAAGCTAAAAAATATAGTGTATCTATTGACAGAAACGCTTCAGTATATTAATACATTCAGATCATGATTTTAAAAAAGGAGCGGTATTGTAATGAAACTGAAAACTTTGAAACTTGCATTCCTCATCATATTGCTGGTACTCGGAGGCTTGCCTCTCTTTGCCGCGGGAACCCAGGAGGAGGCGGCCGGGAAGGCCCCGATAAAAGTCGGGGCGATATTGGCGGTAACGGGCGGGGCTTCCTGGCTCGGCGCCCCGGAAGCGAAAACGCTGCAGATGCTCCTCGAGCAGACAAATAACGAGGGGGGAATCGACGGACATGAGGTGGAGCTGGTGATCAAGGACTCACAGGCCAGCGCCGAGAAAGCGATTTCTTTCGCCAAGCAGCTTATCGAGGAGGAGCAGGTCCTGGCCATCATCGGTCCCTCGACCAGCGGCGAGTCGATGAGCATCAAGGACATCTGCCAGGCCGGTCAGACGATTCTCCTGTCCTGCGCTGCGGCTGAAACGATCGTAGATCCTGTTGCCTCTTACGTTTTCAAGACACCCCAGAAGGACAGCTATGCAGCGGTAAGAATATTCGAGACCATGCAGGCCATGGGCATCTCCAAGATCGGCGTGGTAGTGGGCAATACGGGTTTCGGAAACGGCGGTAAGGCACAGCTGGAAAAATACGCCCCGGAGCATGGGATCGATATCCTCATCGCCGAGGTATACGACAGAACCGCTACCGATCTGACGGGGGTTTTGACAAAGCTGAAGGCCAGGGGCGTGGAGGCTGTTGTCAACTGGTCGATCGTCCCGGCCCAGTCGATCGTTGCCAAGAACATGAAGCAGCTCGGTATGGAAGTCCCCCTGTTTCAGAGCCACGGCTTCGGGAATATCAAATACGTGGAGGCTGCCGGCGAAGCCGCCGAGGGGATCATATTTCCCTGCGGCAGACTGCTCGTCGCCGATGTGCTTCCAGCTGATCATCCCCAGAAAGACCTTCTTTCCGCGTACAAGAGCGGCTACGAGTCCCGTTTCGGCGAGGATGCCAGCACGTTCGGTGGACACGCCTACGACGCCTTTATAATTCTCAAAGCGGCGATCGAGAAGGCGGGGAGCGTGGATAAAGACGAGGTGCGGGCGGCTATCGAGAACCTGCAAGGCGTAGTGGGTACGGCGGGAGTGTTCAACCTGTCGGCCAGTGATCACAACGGTTTGGGTCTCGATTCCTTCGAGATGCTTACAGTTAAGGACGGCAAGTTCGTACTTCTAGAGCAGTAGTTCGGACTGTAGCTTCGGCTATCGGCTGGCCCGTGGACTTCCAACAGATCTTTCAGTACTTCCTGGCCGGTATTACATCGGGAAGCATCTATGCGATCATCGCCATAGGGTTCAATATCATCTACAGCACTACCGGCATCATCAATTTTGCCCAGGGAGAGTTTCTAATTCTGGGAGGGATGATAGGCGTCAGCCTGTCATCCTTTCTTCCTCTGCCGCTGGCGATCGGAATCGCCGTGCTCGTGACCATGGCCGTGGGAGCCCTGATCGACTTCTTTTTTATCAGGTGGCTGTCCCGGCCTTCCGTACTGAGGTTGGTCATCATTACGATCGGGTTGTCGATTCTAATACGAGAATCGATGCTCCACATCTGGGATGAGAAGGTTCGAGCATTACATCATTTCACGGGATCCGAAGTTTCTTCCCTCAGGATATTGGGCGCCCATATTTCTCCGCAGGTTCTCTGGGTGCTGGGTATCAGCGCGGTCATCGTGATTGCCCTGAGCCTGTTCTTCAAGCTCACCCTTGTTGGTCGAGCGATGCGTGCCTGCTCGGATAACAGGACCTCGGCTCGCCTGTGCGGCATCAAGGCAAGCCGTATGGTCACTTTTTCTTTTATGCTCAGTGCGGCGATAGGCGCTCTGGCCGGCTGTGCGATCTCTCCCTTGACCCAGACCCAGTACGACATGGGGGCTCCCCTGGCCATCAAGGGCTTCACCGTAGCGATCTTAGGCGGTCTGGGAAACAGCATGGCCGCGGTTGCCGCGGGTTTGATTCTCGGCTTACTCGAGTCGTTCAGCATTGCCTTTCTGCCTTTGGCCTACATCGACGCCGTGTCCATCGCGGTGCTGCTCGTTATCCTCTTCTTCCGTCCCAGCGGCCTGTTCGGGGATCGAGAGGCCGGAGCGCTCAAGGAATTTTAATGCATCCCCGTTTGCGCAGGTATCTGCCCTTGTTGGGATTGCTGCTCGCAGTGATAGGTCTGCAGCTCGTCATCGCCGCCGCGGGCGCGAACTATTACCTCACCCAGCTGACCATGGCGGCTTACTACTGCATTGTTGTGCTCGGACTTTGTCTGCTCATGGGCTACGCCGGCCAGATCTCCCTTGGACAGGCAGGATTTTTCGCTATCGGGGGCTACACGTCAGCGGTCCTGACAACCCGGGACCTGATGCCCTACGCCGCTTCCGGGGTTGTACAATTCTTGAAACGGCTGGGGATGGTGGTCGAGCGTCAGGACCTGTACGGCAACACCCTGCTCTCCTTTTCCCCGTGGGTGGCTTTTGCAGCGGCTCTAGTCATTACGGTGGCCATCGCCCTGGTCATCGGGATCCCCGTCATCAGACTGCGCGGGCACTATCTGGCCATGGCTACGTTAGGTTTCGGGCTGATCATCTACCGGATCGTTTTGGGAACAGGTTTCCTCGGCGAAGCGGACGGAATTACAAGTGTTCCCACCTTTCCCATATTCGGGCTTCAGGTCAGCGGCGATCTTCCCAGACGTATTCCCAACTACTACATCGCCTGGGTTCTGGTCATCATTGCCCTGCTTCTCGTTTTAAATCTGATAGATTCGAGGGTCGGCAGGGCGCTGCGCTCGATTCACGGCAGTGAAGAAGCTGCAGGCGCGGTGGGCGTAAATACCACCCGCTACAAGCTGGCAACGTTTGTACTAAGCGCCGTGTTTGCCGCAATCGGCGGAATATTCCTGACGCATTACAACGGCAGCATCGGCCCCTCCGAAGCTACGAGTATGAAATCGGTACGCTATGTAGCTCTGGTGGCCGTTGGTGGAATGGACAATTTCTGGGGTGCCCTGTTCATGAGCACACTGCTGAACTTCCTCTCCCTGCGCGGCTATTTCGGCAGCTACGACGACGCCTTCTTCGCGGCCATCCTCTTGATCATCATGCTCTTCTTTCCCGACGGCCTGCTCCGAGCTCCCGGACTGCGGAATCTCAAAGCCGTCGGCGCGCGTTTGACGAGCACGTTCAAGGCACGAAGGTCAAGGTAACAAGCCCATGGATCGAGTGCTCCTGGAAGTTGACAATCTGAATCGTTCGTTCGGCGGTCTGAAAGCTGTCAACAAGGTGACCTTCGGCGTGCGGCAAAGGTTGATAAAAGGGATTATCGGTCCCAATGGAGCGGGCAAGACGACCCTGTTCAACCTCATTTCCGGGATGCTTCCTGTTGATTCCGGCAGGATCCTGAAAAACGGAAGGGAGATTACAGGCCTGCAGCCGCACAGGATTGCAGAGCTGGGTATCTGTCGGACTTTCCAGACGACAAAACTCTTTCCCCGCATGACGGTTCTGGAAAACGTCATGGTTGGTCGCCATTCCCGCACTAGGGCCGGCTTTGTTGCCGGGATATTGAACCTGCCCTGGACCTGGAAAGAGGAACGGGAAGTGCGCAGTAAGTCCCTCGAGCTTTTGACAGCCCTCGGATTGTCGGACAGCTGTGAAGAGCTGGCTTTGAACCTGCCTTTCGGCAAACAGAGGCTGCTGGAGATCGCCAGGGCTCTGGCAGCCGAACCTTTGCTGCTTCTGCTCGACGAACCGGCCGCCGGGCTCAACATCTACGAGACAAAGAAGATGGCCGATCTTATACTGGAGATAAGGGGTTGGGGTATCACGGTGCTCCTCGTTGAACATGATATGTCTTTGGTCATGGATATCTGCGACGAGATCGTTGTGCTGAATTACGGAAAGAAAGTCGCGGAGGGAACGCCTCAGGAGATCCAGAAAAACCCCGAGGTCATCCGTATCTATCTGGGTGGAGAACATGCTGAAGATTCGTAATCTCGAGGCCGGGTACGGCAAGCTGAGAGTGCTCAAAGGGATTTCCCTCCATGTTTCGCCCGGGGAGATCGTTATCATTATCGGGGCGAACGGAGCGGGCAAGACCACGCTGCTCAAGACAGTTTCGGGCATCATCAAGGTGAGAGCCGGAGAAGTGCAGTTCGCCGATCAGCCGCTGAACGAGGTGGGGATCGAAGAGATCGTGGGCATGGGATGCGTCCTTGTTCCGGAGGGCAGGCAGCTTTTCGCCACCCTCTCGATAAAAGACAACCTGGTTCTCGGCGCCTATCGAGCCGCGAAAAAGGGCAGGCGTCAAGAGGTAAAAAAAAGGCTCGAGGAAATCTATTCGCTCTTTCCCGTGCTCGAGCAGCGGCAGGTTCAGCTGGCCGGTACCCTGTCGGGGGGCGAGCAGCAGATGGTGGCAATCGGCAGAGCCTTGATGGCCGATCCCAAGCTGATCATGATGGATGAACCCTCCATGGGACTCGCACCGATCATTTCGGAGAAGATCTTCGCCACCATATCCAGGCTGCCGGAGTTCGGGAAAACTGTATTGCTTGTCGAGCAGAACGCGCGAGCCTCTCTGGAAATCGCCGACAGGGGTTATGTGCTGGAAACCGGACAGATCGTCGCCTCAGGAAGCTCTCAGGATCTTCTCAACAATCACGACGTTCAGAGAGCCTATCTGGGCAAGGACTACAAGAGGATCGAGGAGTTGAGTTAACAATGATTTTCGATCAGGAATTCGAAACATTATCCCGAGAAGAACTGGAGCAGCTTCAAGTCGAACGGCTGCAGTCGACCCTGAATCGGGTCTATCGTTACGTATCTTTTTATATGAAAAGCTTCGATGAAAACGGCGTTGACATCGAGAGCATCAAGAGCATTCGGGATCTTGCCCGCCTGCCTTTTACCACAAAAGAGGACCTGAGAAAAAGCTATCCATACGATATGTTTGCCGTGCCCCTGCGGGACATCGTACGCATCCACTCTACATCGGGTACGACAGGGAAGCCCATCATCGTCGGCTACACGAAAAACGATCTGCGCCACTGGACGGACTGCACCGCGCGTCTCCTGGCGGCCGCTGAGATCAGCAATCACGATGTGGTTCAGATCGCCTTTCCTTTCAATCTTTTCACAGGCGGTTTCGGTTTTCATCAGGGAGCTGAAAAGATCGGGGCCTCTGTCATTCCTTCCTCGACATCGTCGGCGGAGAAGCAGATCATGATCATGAAGGACTTCAAGACGACGGTTCTGATCTGCGCGCCGAGTTACGCGGTAAACATCTTATCAAAACTGAAAGGTCTGGGGATTCACGCCGGGAGCCTGAACCTAAAGGTGGGTCTGTTCGGAGCCGAGCCCTGGAGCGAGAATCTTCGCACGCAGCTCGAATCGGGGCTGCAAATCAATGCTCTCGACAACTACGGGCTGACCGAGGTGATCGGTCCCGGTGTAGCTGGAGAGTGCGAGCAAAAAAACGGCCTGCACATAAACGAGGACCATTTCGTAGTCGAGATCATCGACCCAAAGAACCTCACGCCTCTGGCTTTAGGGGAGGAGGGGGAGCTGGTTTTCACGACCATCACCAAAGAAGGATTCCCCCTGATACGCTACCGCACCGGTGACATAAGCCGCCTCGTCGAGGAACCCTGCCCCTGCGGCCGGACCTTTCGCAGGATGCGGAGGGTGACGGGCCGAACCGACGATTTGATTTTCATAAAAGGTGAGAAGATATTTCCCTCCCAGATAGAGGAGATCCTGCTGGAGGCCGAGGGGACGGCTCCGCACTACCGGATCATCTTAGACCGCCAGGACGGCAAGGATACAATAGAAGTTCAGGTCGAGATAGTGGAGAGTTTCCCCGCCTTCGACGAGTTGAAGAATCTCGAACGGCTAAGAGACACGATCGCCGGAAGGATCGAGGTTGTGCTGGGCGTGGAGGCGAAAGTCACCCTGGTAGAACCCCGATCGCTGCTCAGGGCGAGCGGGGGTAAAGCCCGACGGGTCGTCGACAAGCGCAGTTTGTAGAGAGCGATTAAACTCTCAAAGCGCGTACAATTCTTTATCCGACAGCACTCTGATCTTGTTTTCTCTCAGTACTTTTACAGCCTCTGGAAACTGTTCGACATCCAGGACGATCGCCGCCTTCCCGCCTTCCTCCAAAACAATTCCATAGCAGTCCTCGATGTTGATGCTCTGGGAGGAGAGGATAAGCAGCAAATCGTGCAGGGCGCCGGGACGATCATCAATGATAGCCACAACTACATTTCTCTCAGAGACTGTAAATTGATGAGCCTTCAGCATCTTACGGGCTTTGCGGGGATTGTTGACCAGGATTTTAAGCACGCCGAACTCCCCCTCACTGGCCATGGAGATCCCCCGTATGTTCAAACCCGACCCGGCGAGTATCTTGGTAATGGCCTCTAGTTTTCCCGGCTTGTTTTCCAGAAAAACAGCCAACTGTACACCCATATGTTTTCTCCCTCTAATCTTCGTTTCGAAAATCGTATACTCTCTGGGCCTTGCCCTCGGAGACAGGCAGGCTGGACGGCTCTACGAGTCTCACGCTGGGCGTAACACCGAGCTCGGTGCGCAGCTCCGACACGATTTTGTCCTGAAGTTTATCCAGCTCGGCCAGGGTGCCGTGAAACACACCTTCTGAGATTTCCACTTTGATCTGCAGCTTGTCCATGAAGTTCTTTTTACGGACCTCAATAGTGTAATTGTGTCCAATCTCGGGAACAGCCATCAGGGTTTTCTCTATCTGTATGGGGAAGATATTCACCCCGTTGATTATCAGCATATCGTCGCTGCGGCCCGTGATGCGATCGATGCGCCGGTGCGTCCTCCCGCACGGGCATAGCCCTGGAAGCAGTCTCGTCAAATCCCGGGTGCGGTAGCGGATCAGGGGCATAGCCTGTCGTCTCAGGGTAGTCAGCACCAGCTCTCCCTCTTCGCCTTCGGGAAGGACCTCTCCGGAGTCGGGGTCTATGATCTCCGGATAGAAGTAGTCTTCCCAAATGTGAAGACCGGTTTGTTTTTCACACTCGAAGGCGACTCCGGGGCCGCACATCTCGGAGAGCCCGTAGGAGTTGTAGGCCTTGATCCCGTATAGATTCTCGATTTTGCGCCGGATCTCTTCGCTGTGCGGTTCGGCTCCGATGAAGGCGATACGCAGGGATAGATCCTTCTTGGGATCGATTGCCAGCTCGTCGAAGAAACTGAACAGACGTAGAGCGTAGCTGGGAAGGATGTGGATCACCGTGGTTTTGAGATTCTGAAGAAACCAGATTTGCCGTTTGCTGTTGCCGGGACCGATAGGGATGGCCAGCACACCCAGCTTCTCCGCGCCGTAGTGAAATCCCAATCCACCCGTGAAAAGACCGTAGCCCATCATGTTTTGGAAAACGTCGTGTTTCCGAACACCGCTGGAGTACATGCAGCGGGCTATTAAGTTGCTCCAATCGTCGATATCCCCGGCTGTATGAAAAACAACGGTGGGATTTCCCGTTGTTCCAGATGAGGAGTGCAGACGAATCGTCTGCTCCAGTGGGACTGTGAGAAAGCCGTAGGGAAAGGCACTCCTAAGATCTTCCTTTGTGGTGAAGGGCAGCTTTTCGATCTCGTTCAATTCGGCCAGACTGTCAAGCCGGCTGCGCTCGAACCGCTTCCCGTAGAAAGGAGATTTCTTTGCCCGCCTAAGAGATTCGTTGAGAAGATTCAGCTGCAGTTGGGCGAGCTCCTCTCTACCCATGGTTTCAAACTCTTTTTGCCAGTACATAGGTCTTTCGCTTATTCCTCTAATAGATCGAGTATATCGGTATCATAGGTGGCCGCTTCACTCAATACCTGGGAGAGGACCTCGATCACTTCTCTGTTCTTGCTCTTGCGCACAGCGGAAAGGGGAGCGGCCTCGAGTACCTTGCCGTCCTTGAGCACCACGAGACGGTTGGCGATCATCGAAGTCAAATGGGCATCGTGCGTCACCGCAATGATCGTACAGCCCTTGTCTTTCAGCTCCTTGATTACGCCCATCATTTTATCCAGCATGCGATAATCGATCGACGGGGTCGGCTCATCCAGAAAGAGAATCTTCGGTTCCAATATGATCGCTCTGAGAAAGGATACGATCTTCTGCTCGCCTGTAGAGAGGCTGGCGGGTCTGAGGTCGAGGGAATCGAGTAGATCCATGGGCTCCAGCAGCTCGCGAATTCGTTGTTCAATATCATCTGTTTTGCTCTTTGGATAGTGGAAGCGAATCGGCAGAGCAAGGTTCTCGAAAACCGATTTATTCGCCCAAAGAGCGGCGTCCTGAAACATGAAGCCGCTGCTGCGGCGGAAGCGGAGAAGCTGCTTCGGCGGCAAACGCTGCAGATTTCTGCCGTTCAGAAGTATCCTGCCGCTGTCCGGGGGAATGATCGCAGCAGCTACCTTGAGGAGCATGCTCTTGCCGCTGCCCGACGCGCCCATGATCACGGTACTCACGTTCTTTGGGAAAGCCACACTCACCTCATCGAGGCTGATATGCTCCTGGCTGTTGACCGTGACCTTCTGTAATTCGATAACCGATTCCATTAAACCTCAGGCATAGTAGATAAGAGTGATGATCGCATCGGCCAGAATGCAGAGAACAAAACCCTGACCCACCGCTTTGATAGCCACCTGGGGGATTTCGGTGGATGAGACCTGGACTTTGAATCCCTGGTAGATGGCCACAAAGGAGATGCAAATTCCAAACACCATAGCTTTTACCAGCGAGGACAGGATGTCCACCGCTGTCATCACACTGAGCAGGTTCTGGAAGTAGTCCTGCAGTTGAATCGGGTTGATGAACTGGGTAACGACAAACGATCCGAACAGGCCGAAAAAATTGAAGTACGTTGTCAACAAAATCATCGAGACCGTGACTCCGAGAAAGCGAGGAACAGCCAGGTAGGAGATCGGGTTGATGCCAACAGAAACGTAGGCTTCGATTTCGTGGGAAATGACCATATTTCCCAGTTCGGTGGCGATGGCTGTTCCGGAGCGGGCGATGATCACGAAAGCCGTCAGCAGGGGACCCAATTCACGAGTGATCACGATGGTTAGGATCGTGTAGATCAGTTTTCCCTGGCCGAAGCGGGGCAGAATGGATATGCCTTGGACCACGATTAGGGCGCCAAGGCCCAGGGAGATCAGAGTAATAATCCCCATGGCCTCGACAGCTGTAAACAGGATCTGCATTACCAGGACTTTGAAGCCGACCTGCCTGCGGCGGGCAAAGAGAGCGGATTCCTTTAACAGGTTGTAAAGAAATCCCGTGGCGTAAAAGAAGCTGGCCAGGGTCTCGCTGAACCGTCTTCCCAGTTTTTCGATCATAACGCAGGGATCTTTCTTTCGCTTCAACGACGGCAGGCCGAGCAGCTCGAGCTCGTGCAGTCGTCGCAGCGGTATTCGTAGATTGGCACTTTCTCTACCTAACGATTCCAACCAGTATACCTTAGTATGGCGAATTATGCCGATTATTTCAATAATTTAATCGTGAATGAAAAACCAGAGTGTGGCGATAATATAGTGAGGAAAATCTCGTCGGAAAGGGACATCGATGTTGCCAACCTACTCACTGAGCGGAATGACCATAGTAACACCGAAACAAGTTGTTCCCCGGGCAAGTGTCAAGATCGAGAAGAATCGAATCAAGTCGTTGGATGTTGCCAAATTCGATGTGGAACTCGAGGCCGGTACTTAAACACTATAGCAAGATCAAGGTGTTGTTTATCACTTCATCTACATAACCAATGGCATAGTTCCTAGTCGGTCTGTAGGTACTTGGATGTGCACACTGATTTCGTGTTGATAAATGTCCCTGAAGTATTCGATGGAACGCCTTCTTGATGTACTTTACTTCCTTCGCAACATCTATGATCGCAGACTCTGAACGTGATTCCTTCAACTCATCGAAATCCGAGAATTTCCATTTAGGACGCATCTTGCGAATGTCGCTCTCATGAGTCGTGTAGAGATTCTCGGAAAACACATGAAAGTACCCCGCCCAAGCCATAACAATCGCTGCACGTCGCAGATCATACTCCAAACACTCTACCGACTCCTGAAAATAGCTAAGGATGTCCACAGGCAACGTCTTGAGCTTTCGAAGCAGGTCGTCGAGGTGAACTATACGCGAGCGGGTCTGTTCGAATTTTGAGAGTATTTCATGAGCTTCTTCCGTCGCTAGTCTAGCTCTCTGGAGCCAGCCGTCTAACGAGGAATGATCGCTACTCTCCATTGATTAGATGTTTTCTCAGTGCAGTAAATAGGTTCTTGTAAACATCCGGGTTGTCAGATTCAGGAAGCTGTAGTTGAATGTTGATAGTGACGGCAGGCAACGGTAGTTTCTTGTCTTTATCCCCTTTAAGGCCCGGAGCAGCTTTCTCTGCCGGTTTCTCAATCTTGGCTTCAATCAGCTTTTCTTCGATTATCTTTGATGACGCTTCGTCCAGCGCCGATCCCTTGGCAACTTGAAGATTTCCGCCATCCTCGGTTACTAAACCGGACATGGTTAGAAGTTCTATTATCGTTCTGCTACCGGTACGATTCTCCTTTGTATCTTTCTCTCCTGATACGTACATTATGTGATTGATAAAATCGTCAACTGACATACCTTTTTTGATTCTCAGAGTCGTAATCAGATTTGAAAGGATGGAATTTTGAGAGATTATTTCGCGGAGAAACGTTCTAACATCGTTGTCCTGATGATGCTCAAAGGCTCGGCCTAGTTTAGCTCCAATCCCAGAAACTTTTTTCTTATTTTTCCCTTCGATTACGCCAATCTCCTTGAGGAAAGGGTTGTTCCTGCTCAGCATGGTTCTATTCATACC
>CAYMGP010000032.1:35988-40991 GCA_964390045.1 uncultured Spirochaetaceae bacterium
GCTTGGAAATTGAATCCAGCGTAGTTTCGCCCGAGGTGTTTGTGTATCCGATTACTATTTTAATCAATTCGGAAATTGACGACGAAGGTAGACTCAGCTTCTCTTGTTCCATCTGTATCTCCTTACTCTCTATTTAAGTATACGTGGGGCAATCAAGAATTGCAAATAAACGAGATGGAATCACGATTCTATTCCAGGATATATTGAAGTGCCATCCTACTTGGTTAAAACACAAACACTTCCGGCTTGATCGGCTTGTCGTGATAATACATCCCAGTGGTTGTCCCTATATCTCGATGTCGAAGAATCAACTGGACCTCGCGGGGAGTTCGCTTTAGTTCTTCACTCAAATATACAGCAAGGTTATGCCTGAAATAATGCGGATGGAACCTCACTTGGAAGGGAAACAGATTACTATAGTTCACCATCTCAGAGAGGTCGACGTACAATCTCCAGGCATCTGAGGAAGCCATCCGAGAGGAGGTCCGATGGCTCTTAGTTGGATAGACAGATGGAATCGAGAACCACAGATATTCTTCCGGCCCCCAAATCCTGCCGAAGTGCCTGTTCCACAGCTCTCTGATTAGTTCAACACACTGATCTGGAACCAACTGAGACGAATAGTTCTCTCTGGCTTTACCGATGAACCAACAGCGCCACCTCTTCTCTCCATAGTCGTCGAACTGTTCCAACAGCTTCCCTTGTAATTGGAGTGCCTCTGAAATCCGAAGGCCAGTGAAGAAGAGGAATTTCGTCAGCACCAACATGTAGAAGCTACGGATATCTCCCAAAGCTTCCAGGAACTCGAAGAGCCTTTCCAATTCTTCCCTCCGTAGGTACCTTACTTCGACCTTCTCCCTAATCGGGTCCTTGAACTTCCTCTGTAACTTCTCATTTAGGTCTCGGAAAGGATTGTGACACATTGGGAACCTCTCGCAGAACCTCTTGTAGAAACTCTTCAACTGCGTGATTCTCACCGAAGCGGTCTGAGGGGATATAGTCCGAGAGGTCTCGTCGTAGAACTTCTCAATCATCTCGATGGTTACCCGGAAAGGTGAGACTTTCATCTCCAAGTAGGAATCAAAGAACTGCCTCACTCCCGATTTCCAATTGATGTAGGTCGTATGCTTGAGTCCAACTCCTCTCAGGAACCGCAGTTCGAACTCATCCCAATCTTTCACGTCGCCGAAGGCACGGCTCTCTAACTCTTCCAGAATCTTGTGGTATCCTGGAATCTCGCTAATCCTGATCAAGTCGTTCATTAGCTCTTACTGTTCTCCTCCTTCCATCGTCTGTACGAATCCCAGTGCTTCTTGAGCCCTTCGGAAATCCTCTGCCGAACCTCTTTGTCGGCGAGCACCCTCTTCATTCTCTTTGAGAATTCCTTTCTCCGTTCCTTTGTCCAACCAGCACGAATCTTCTCCGACAGCTCGGCTCGCTTCTCAGGATTCTCCCTGAAGTACTTCGTCATCCTTTCGCTGTGAGCTTGCTTCGCTTCTTCGCTCCACTTCTTCGGCTTCCTTTTCTGCTCCTGCAATTCCTTCGCCTTTGCGACTGCCTCTTGAATGTCACTCATCTCTCTCCCTCCTGTTTGAAAGTTGGTTACAAAAATTATAAGGTTCTTTGGATGGATCAAATAATGGGGAATCAGACAAACTTTTCGGAAATTAAAAAGATTTCCCACAAAAACTAATTGCGTTCTATTGCTTCCAAACGGCTACGGTCTATCAACAGAGAAAATGAGGTTGTCGAACGCTGAGGAAATCCTCCAAGATCATCGGCATATCTTTCGTATAACCAATCGGGAATGTGGAACTATGTTTGGGCAACGCCGCGTGATTTCCCTTGTAAAACCCGGTGGATTCTAAGGGATCGCCGAACCTCTCTGCTCATCATTTACCTGAGGCAAGTTTGGAATTAAATTCTCTGCAAATATTAGAGCTCGCCGGAATTGGTAGCGCATCTTAATGACAAATTGTAATCGGCGAAGTTCACGTTACCTTCATGCATTTGCATTACTGTTACGGGTACACGATAATTATCTCTGGATTTTCTATAGTAGGTTTTCGATTTTCAGATTCGCACTGATATGTACTATTTAGAAACAAACGCATTAAGGCAACTACACAGACGGCTATCCGACAGAAGTTTTGCAAGACGATGCTACACGTCTTCGCTGGCGATGTTTGAATTGCTTTCTGGCCTATCTGAAGAGGAGTACTTGCTGAGGAAAGCAGTCATCACAAATGTACTTGAATCAAGCATACCAATCGATTGGGATTTTCCTCTGGATTTGCTCTACAAAGCCTTTAATTTCGTGGATTGGGCTAGTGGTTATCCCGCCGCAGTCAAGAAAGCTTGTGAAGCTGTTGCCACGTCGTCAAGATTGGAGGATGTTGAAACCGAGCTTATCTCTGACAAAGAAACCCTCAGTTTGTCTGACCTGCGTGCCTTAGATTATCATCTTTGTTCAAAGCAAATTGAAGAATTTAGGGTAGGGAGAGATGCATTTATGGAGTTTGTCGACGCAAAGGAGGCAAGAAAAATATACGAGCTGATTAATAATAAGCTATTCCCGGAGGTAACCTTTCCCCCACAGGTAGTTGAATTATTCCACCGTGAGCATAAAAGATTCACAATATTTCAACTTGCATATCATATCGCTAACGAACTACAACTTGGCGACATATCGAACACCGCCCTTACAGTATTTCGTTCGTATAACAATACTTTGGACTACTACTTCGATGTTACGACCTATTTCTTCGAGAACAGAGTTGTATATAATCGGGAACCACGACGGAACGATGTTTTTGATATTGCACACTTCATGTACCTCAAGAATTCCAAATCCACCAAGATCGTATCAGATGATAAACTTGTCAAAGAGATATGTCTAAATCTATGGCCGAGAAAATATGTTTCGGTCGAATCGATAATGACATAGCTGATCACTCTTCGATATATTTCACCTCAACTATTAACAGAAGAGGCTCCAGAGAACAGCCAACGACTCTCCCTGGAGCCATAGGAGGCCAAATGCCCTTTCGGGAAATTGGTTGCAAAGGAAGGCCCCTCTGAAGCTTCAACGAAGTCGGAGAGGCTCGATGGAACTATCAGCGGACTCTAGCCGCTCGGACAAGATTCTTGGTGTTTTACCAAAAACCTTCTCCGAGCCGAACCCTTCCGCGGACCCCCCGATTCCCTTCCCTTTCAACCCACTTCCCCCATCTCCTCAATTGCTATTACATGAACCGCTCGCTCTCTTGCTTTGGAATTGGTAACTGGAATTTGGAGTTTGGCTACTAATTTTCGCCTTTTACTTACTCAGGTAATCCCCTTCGCCTTTCCCATCTCCTCCATTTTTAACCTCCCTATCCGTTCCTGGCTCTGGGTTCACTCTCTCCGCTTCCACCTCTTCCATAATTTCCTCTTTCGAAGCTGAGAGGTGAGCCTTCACCCTCTCCAATAACTCCTTTGCCCCTTTCTCCATCCTCTCCAATTGTTCCTTCGGATCAATAATGGTAAATTCCTTGCCACCTACCCAAATGCTGTCCTTTCCGCATCGAAGAGAAAGCGTAATCTTACTGTCAATTGCGTGGTAGAGCTCTTGTGCGGTAAGTTCATCCCAATATTTTATTCCATCTTCATAGCCCATCTCTCTTGTTTTTTGGATGTAGGTCCAATCTCCTATTCCTATCAGGATTCCTTTCCTAATCAAATCTCCCCGCTCTTCCTCTTCCAAGTCCTCCGCAGGAGTCCTCAACACTCCTTCCTTTTCTTCACGAGCCTTCTCCAACTCTAGCCCGCGCATGTACACCTCCGAAGCTCTAAGGCGACTCTGCTCTGATTGGCTGTTGAGTATCGCGGCAACAACTGAAGGAACTCGCTCTGAGAGATCAGCGAACTTTACCGCCTCCTCAGCAAACTCAATTCGTCTCTTCTTCCAGCCACGGAGAAAGACCTTATCAATCATCCACCCCGAGATGGTAGTCGGAACTACACCGAGGTCTTTCGCGATTTCATCCGGCGTTGACCCCTGCACCAGCATTTCTATTGCCCTGAGGTGTTTTTCATGTAGATTTTTCATACCGCGACCTCTCCCCAAAGAAAAGTGAGCCCCAACGGCAGATCCTCGGCGACAACCAAAGAAGGCAGCGAAAGAGGCTCACATACAAACACTGGCTCTCTCTCAACCAGAGCCGACAGGAACCGGGATTCCCATATTTACAAAGGCTTTTCTGCGTTCCTCACGAAACCTCTCCAACTCGTTCTGGAAAAGCCCATCGTTGAGCCAGTTGTAGATGCTTTGTTCACTGACGCCAAGCATCTCAGCGACTTCCTTCTTTCGGAATCCTACGCCGAGGAGATGAACTGCTTCCAAATGTCGATCTGAGAGGTGCTCCATTAGCCGATGACTTCTCGAATCCTCTCTCGCTCCTCGATGTACTTCTTCTTGTCGAGAGCCAGAGACTGGTCCCTAAGTGCGTTGGGGTTCGGCTTCACGACTTTCCGAATCCGAGGTTTCCCGTTCTCGAGATCGATACGTTTTCCTAACACACCTGCTTGCTTCAGTGCATCTATGTTTTCCTTTTGTCCCATTTTCTCTCATCCTCCCCATTTGCCCACACCAGAGGGTTCTCCGCTGTGGAAGGTTCCTTTCCGAATGTCGCTCTCGGCAGTATGACTTCCTAAGTCTTCCCGGCAGTCTCCACTGTGCACCCCGGTGTGTCCCATCTGCCTGAGCAAGGCTCTCTTTTTATCCTCCGGTACATCCTTTGCGTCTTTTATCAGCTTCCTGATTTCGTTGTCGAGGTTCATCTTGCGCCTCTGGAGCGAACTCCACTCTTATAACCGTGCTTCTTCTCAAACCGAAGCAAATCCACCCGCGCCTTCGTCTCACGCATTTCACTTTCTTCCTCACCCAAATCGTTGGTGGGTTTCGCTGCTTCATCCGCAGCTTTGATGAGGCTGGTAATGTCCTCATCCCGTCTGTCACCGAC
>CAYMGP010000033.1:0-40902 GCA_964390045.1 uncultured Spirochaetaceae bacterium
CTGCTGTTTCTGTTGGCGCTACCGGCCTACTCAGAGTTCAACGATCTCTTCGCTTCCTGGAGTGAGTTCTTCGACTTCTTCGGTGATAGCAATTCCGGTATGGTCATGTTTCCCTCCCTGCTCATTCCCTCGGGCGGAAAATACGAGGGCATGGGAACGGCCTTCACCGCCGTGGCCGACGATTCCGGGCTCCTTGAAGCAAATCCGGCTGGAAGCAGCGAGCTCTCCCACGCTGAGCTTGCCTTTCACCATCACAATTGGATTGCCGACAGTGCGGTCGAAACGATCACCTTCGTAACGAGCAAGCGTAACCTTGGTTTCGGAGCGGGAGCAAAGCTTTTCTACAGCCCGTTCACGGCATACGACGGCTCGGGAGAACGGATATCTAGAGGATACTTTTCCGAGATGCTGATCACCGCTAACGGCTCGATGAAACTCATCGACATGGCAGACACATTCAGCCTTTCGGTGGGAGCAAACGTAAAGGGCATCATCCGGTATGTATCGGAAGCGATCGCCGCCGATCAATCCGCCTTTGCACTGCCACTAGATGTCGGCGTGCTCGTCCGCTTTCGACTGCCAACCTTTTCACCTGTAAAAAGTAAGAACGGGGCTTTCGGAGTGGCGCTAAAGAATATCGCGCCCACCGTATATCCCGCGGAGTACCCCGTACCCACGATCATCTCCGCAGGAATCGCCTATTCACCGGCCCGTGCCTTGCTGCTGGCCGTAGACGCAAACCTACCAATCAGCTTCGACAGCACCGCGTTTCCGGCTGCCCAGTTCGATCTGGCCGGTGGTCTCGAGTTGACCGTAACCCGCTTCCTGGCTTTCCACACCGGCCTTCACCTCAAATCCGACAATCCCCGAATATCGGTCGGCAGCGCTATTGATGTTGGCCGGTGCGGATTCAACCTCAACTACAACGTGGATCTGATGGGCGGTTTGAATCCGATCGACATGTTCAGTGCAACCGTCGTGATCGATTTAGGGGAACAGCGGTGAGATCGCGTCGGCTCATGCGGATCGGCACGGGTCCCGTCCCGAGTTTCGGGGTCCGAGTACTCGTGCTTGCCCTCTTGCTCTTCCTGACCGCTGGTTGGGCCACTGCCCAGATCGACGTGATGTTCTCTGAAGATTTCGAGGATGAGAATGCCGGTGACGCGCCGGACAAGTTCGTGCCTTCCGGATCGGCCAACCCCGACTGGGACAACCAGCTCTACAATCCCGGGGGTGCGACGGTAGATTTCAACGAAATCGAAGCGGCCAGCGTCGGGGGCAACACGACCAAGAAATACCATTTGAAGCCGGTTGACGGCATTGGTGAAAAGCCGCTGCTCCTCGGCCTGAATTTCAACCCATCCTCGGATCGGTTTGTGGTCATGGAGTATGACATCCTGACAGCAGATAATCCTCTAAATGGTCCCGCCGGCGTGATTGTATACGCAGACGGCTACGGAGACCTGGACGGTACACAACCCAACCTCCGGATTGCCCTCATGGTACACTTCAACGACTTCGAGGACGTAGGAGATGATTACGGCGGAAATGCAGGAATCTATCGAAGCTTGAACTTCGGCAACGACGCTTCCGCGTTCCATCTCCCGGGAGCACAAACAGAATACATACTCAGGGACGATGGTGATTCCAATGCTTTCGCCTGGGCCACCAATAAATGGTACCGCGTTCAGGTCATAGCGGACCAGGTCGACAGGACATTTGACATAAAGGTAACCGACAAATTGAGCGGCAGCGAACAGACCGCCACGAACCTGCCCTTCAACAATTCAGTCGCCGGATATGTGCGCAAGATATGGTTCTACAGCGGAGATAAGAAAGGCGATGTTTACGTTGATAATATTCTGGTGTACGAGAGCACCCAGGCTCCCCCTGCGGCCGGTCCAACGATCGTATTTCAAGAGTACTCCAAAGGTCCTGCAAACGCCAATACCGGGCTGGATGTTGACTTTTTCGACGACACGGATCTGCAGTCTATTCAGTACAAGATCGGCACATCCGGTACATGGACGGACCTTACCAGCAACGGCACGAATGCCTTCAACCTGGCAGGCGGCGGTGACGATGTTCTCACCGCGCTCGTGTACATCACCGACACCGATTTCACAACCATCATGAGCGAGGGGGAGAACCGCATCTACTTTCGAGCCGAAGATGACATGTCCCAAATCACGGAGAGTGCCGCCTATTTATCCTTCTTTAAGGACACGCAACCGCCGAACACGGCCACAGTCGAGATCCCGAACTCCGCCACCATTCCGGCACTAAGCTCGATCGCAGGATCCCTACGGGACGCGGTCAGCGGCGTCGGAACGAACACTGCCACGTTTACCCTCCAGAGACAGGACACCCAATACTGGAATGGAGCAGGTTGGCAGGGAGCGGCAGCACCCCTTCCAACCACGCACACCGGGACGAGTGATGATTCGACGTCGACCTGGGTTAACAGCGGCGGCCTTCCCGCACTCACCGGAGAGGACATGATCGTTCGTGTCAGTGTGGACGATAATCTGGGCAATGGCCTTTACAGCGGTTCGCCGGTTACTTTCATGGTTATTCCCGAATTCCCTGAAATAACGATAAACATCAACGAGGTCGGACCTGCACGGGACAACGCCTCTGCACCTATGGATGTGGATTTCAGCGATAATACCGACCTACAGTTCATCGAGTACAAAATCGGTGTTGCCGGGCCTTGGACCGGACTAACCTCAGATGGGAACGCAGCGATCGACCTGACAGGCGGCCCGGATCCAATCGTAGCGGCAGCGGTCTATATTCGTAATGCAGACTTTGACGCTCTTCCCGAAGGAGAGAGTGATATTTACTTTCGAGCCGAGGATGATCTTTCCAATGCGAGCGAGACATCAATCCCTCTTATCTTTCAGAAAGATACACTCGCTCCAGGGGTTGTCACAGTGGCGATACCCGCAACGGATCCTTTCAGCTCTCTTCCGACTGTTGCGGGTCAGATCGGTGATGCAGCAGGTGGTTGTGGTTTTGAAGCGAACAGCGCTACTTTTTCGATTCAGAGCAGTGACGGGAATTATTGGACGGGCTCAGGGTGGGGGGGTGCTCCGACGCAACTTCCCACCACACACCCGGCAACAGCTGACGACACCGTCGTCAACTGGGTCAAGAATGTGTCCCTTCCGACCCTTCCGACCCCTCCTCCGAACCTTACCGGTCTCACCAACGGATTGACCTATACGTTCGGCACGAGAATAACCGACCGGGCAGGTAATACCACTAATAATTCTGTCTCCTACCTCTTCTCTGATGTCCCCGAAGTGGCATCCGTGACAACTCCCGGAAACAACAGTTACACGAACTCTTCCCCCGCTCCTCAGGGTCGAGCGGGCGATCATGAAAGCGGGTCCGGTCTGAATTCCAATTCGACAACGTTTACCTATCGAAGATCCGATGGAAGGTACTGGAACGGGGCGGGTTGGCAGTTAGCCGTTGCGAATCTGCCTACGACTCACCCAGCCGCTACCAGCAGCAATCAGGTGACATGGACACCCGCCGGCCCCCCTCCAGGAGCGGGTGATCTAAGCGACGGTGCCTATTCCATTCAAGCAACTGCTGTCAATATAAACGCAGGCAGCTTGACCGGTGCATCTGTCACTGTGAACTACGACACAACCGTTCCACAGATAAACTCCGGTACCATGGCGCCAGACAACAGCTACGCTACACTTGCATTCTCCGAAAAAGTCTGGGGAAATTCTTCCCGGAACAGTGCCATCGATCCTTCTGATTTTACCGTCAACTTCCAGCAAAATACAGGAGCCGTAACCTCTGCTACCATTGCCGGTTTTTACGAAGATTCTGGGTTGACGACAGCTTTATCGGCTACAACAGGATACTCCGTCGTTTATGCGGAACTGAACAATGTTGGAGGTCCGGCCACAGGTGTTGAAACGATAACCATTACGGCGAACGCTGTCTCTATATATGATATAGCCTCCAATGCCATGTCCGCCGCTGAGACAACAGGAGCAATAAATTACATCAATAATGATGTGACCCCTCCCTCTCTTTCCACCCTCAGCACCGCCGATACGGATGGGGATGGGTCCATCGACCGGCTGGTGGCCACCTTTGATGAGGCGGTGGATGAGTCCACCATCGCGGCCGGAAACTTCTCCACCGACATCGGTACGGTCACCACCGTGGTGGATGACGGCACCGCCGCCGATGCGGTGATCTGGGTGAACCTCACCGATGGGGCTCTGGCCACCGATGAGGTACCTCAGCTGACCATAGCCGCTGGAGGCATCGAAGACCTACCGGGTAACCCCAACGCCCTGATCGCCAACTTCGCCTCCACCGATGCAGCCGGCCCGGCGATCCTCTCTGCTGTGGCCAGTGATGAGACCAATATCATAACGGGCATCGACAACGATGACACGGTGACCCTCACCTTCAGTGAAGCCACCAACCAGCCGGCGCTCAACGCAGGGAATATCGACACGGTGCTCTCTTTGAGCGCCTCCCACAGCTGGGTCGATGGAGCCTCCGGCATCACTTCGGCTGCGTGGAGTGCCGCCGACACGCTGGTGATCACCTTGAGCGATACCACCGGTGATCCCACCGTGGCGGTGGGGGACACCATCACCACCGATGGGTCCACCATCACCGATAGCACCAACGGCTCGGCCACTGCGGCCAGCCCGGCCATCAGCGGCACCTTCGGTACTGTTACTCCGCTCACGCTGACGAGTCTGATCACGGCAGACACAGACAGCGACGGATATATCAACAGATTGATCCTGACCTTCGATCGGGCGGTGAACGAAGCAACAATAATCGGGAGCAAATATTACGTATCTCAAGGAACAATATCAACTGTAGCCGATGACGGAACCCCGGCGGATGCAGGGATCTGGATCAACCTGGTTGACGGTGTGCTGGACTCGGGTTCCAGGCCTCTGTTGACGATTCAGGCGGGGGGCATCGAAGACACGTTGGGTGTAGGCAACAGCCTCATCAGCAATTTCCAGGCTGCTGACGGCGCGCC
Organism: uncultured Spirochaetaceae bacterium; assembly: GCA_964390045.1. Taxonomy (GTDB): domain Bacteria; phylum Spirochaetota; class Spirochaetia; order SZUA-6; family DRHE01; genus CAYMGP01. The sequence continues at coordinate 5,042 of CAYMGP010000033.1, forward strand.
GCCTGTGCTGATGCATACCCTGGCCGTGGTCGGCGAGAAGACCGTGTATGTGAAATTCTCCGAGCCTGTATCCGGAAATGCTGCGGTCGTCTCGCTGGGAGACATGTCATACTCCGGCGGAGGGAATTCGATCGTTGCGGTAATTCCGCTCAATCGAAGCGGGTTGTACAGCGACAGTGTTTTTCTCTCCCTTAGCAACGCATTGACCGCGGCGGATATCGTTCCCCCCGCCAATACGGTATCGGTATCCCCTGCACCCCCGCCCCCGCTTTCGGCCATCCTTGACCGCGAAGGCCTGGCCGCCTCGACCACCCCCCATCGAGTCTCCGATCTGCTACTCGGAGCCGTGGAACCTGCATGGGCTAACAACGGGGATACGGTTCGGGTGGCCAGAAAATTCAACGGAACGGAAAACCTCGAATTCCGGGATATTACTCTTCAAGCCTACGACTCCTCGGGTGGACCGCTGCAGATATTCTACGACTCGAATGTAGATCTTGCGGTCAAGACAAATGGTCTCTGGCTGCCGGCCGCCGTTCCGGGCCTGGTATCCACGGCCAACTCCGGCGCGACCACGCAGGGACCGTTTGCTTCAGCTCCCCCTTTGAACGATTTCCTGCTCGCCCAAGGCGACCTGTCACAGGGGAACGTTGAGTTCGGTTTCGAGGTAATCGACGGCCTGGGTGACCCCCTGTACTGTCTGCGGATCGTCAACCCGAAAGATCCGAGGACCGTGGCGATGTGGTCGCTGTCCGTCCAGGATAAAAAGGTCCAGCGTGGGGGAACCACGATCCTCAACAATGTACTGAAACCCCGCCTTGGCGGGGAAACAACCCTTGTATACTCCCTTTCCGAAGCGGGTATCGTGACCATACTGGTCTCGGATATGAAGGGAGATATCGTGGCGGTCCTGGCTCGGGAGCTACAGTCCGCGGGAGAGCACAGCGTTACCTGGGACGGCCGGAACCGGGGAACCCGGATCGTTGCACCGGGACTGTATTATATTAAAATAGTGGGACCGGGAATTACTGAAGTCAGGAAAATTCTGGTAGCCAGATGAACAGAAAGACGGCGATTTGTATACTGATCTTGCTCATTTTGCATGGAGTACGACTGTTCTCACAAATCGAAGAACCTCAACCGACGAAGTTTCTGGTGATTTCGATTCCGACTTACTCCGGATCAGACCCCGGTATCCAAGTGATCATGAACGGCTACATCAAGTTCGAGCTCCAACGCGCAAGACTTGCGGTCGTAACAGAATCGACCATTCCCGACGGTTTGATGAGCGACATATCCGCAGGCAACGACAGCCGGGTTGGTGAAGCGCTGGTTAGCCGGGGGGAGACAGCCGCAGCGAATTTTGTCGTTGCCTGTATCTACGACAGGATCGCAAACACAATCCAGATGACATTCTACCTGTACGATGTGAGCCGCGGCCAACTGATTGCTACCGCCCTGAGGAAAAGGAAACAGACTCTACTTGTCGAATGGAGTATAGCTGATGTCATCACAAACTTTCTTGCCGAGATAGAGGATCGTCTCGTCTTTGTCGATGAAGTCGCGACACCCGGTTCGAAATCAAGTGCTGATGAAACCGTCCCTACACCGGCGGAAATCATCGATAGTGCTCCTCAAAGGACATCACCACCGTATTTGGATGATATCAGTAAACGATATGAAATCGTCGGCGGGATCGCTCCCTTCGTACTGGTCGGTAAAACGAGCGACTATGCACGGGTCGGGCTGAATACGGGGTTGAGCATGGGCTACCGCTTTATCGGTGACCAGACCCAGGTAATACTGGCCGTGTCAACGGGTGTGTGCAGCTTTACCGCGGAGTCAACTGCGAACCGTTTCCGTATTCTTCTCGTGCCCCTGGCAGCCCGGATCAATCTACGTACGACTCCCTCTCGCCTGGGTTTTCTCATTCATCTGGCCGGCGGACCGGCTGCGTTTTTGGTCAGCCCGGACCAGAGCGAGTATCGATTCAAGTTGGTCCCATACGCCACGAGTGGAATTGGTGTTGATATACCCCTCTCGAGTCGCTTGGGGCTCTTGATCGATCTGAGCTTTTCTGTGTATTTCGAAGGCTCCCAGCCGGTTATGGGCTATGCTCCGTCCGCCAATGTGTACTATCGCTTCTGATCCGAGCTTCCGGAAACAATAAGATCGGTTCCCAGCCGGGAGGAGGAGTGGCGGGCTCCCTACTGCCTGTGCTTCTTAATCTGGGATTCGAAGCGCTTCCAGGGATCGGGATTCAGGTGGGCATGGCGGCAGCCGGGGGCATGCTTGCGGCCCGGTCGATACACCCCCTCCAGCAGATCGTCCTTGTGCACAACCTCTAGATCCATCTTCTTCAGCTGGATGAGAAGACCCCGCCGGCGCTCCTTGAGGTTCCAGCAGGCCGGGCACACGCCGATGGTCGCCAGATCTCCGGTTTTCACCTTGCGCACCCGAACCATTGCCCTTCTCTCGGCCACGGCCAGTTTCCTCGGTTTGTAGCGATCGCTTTTCATTCCCCGGGCTTCCCTTTACATATGGTACGACTTTTTTCTTCTAGTCACCTGTAGCACAGCAGAAGAAATAGGTGAAGGTCCTCTTTACAGGAATACAACCGACAGGTCTGCTCCACACCGGCAATTACTACGGGGCGATTTCAGACGTCCAAAGGACAGTTAAGCATAGCACAGGCTCTTCGCGGAGATTAAAATTGGCGTGCTGCATAGAAAATCATTCCCAACCGTGGAACATCAGCCGTCCTCGGAATCTTCGGGACGGCTGCGCTGCTGCTTGATACGGGATCGTTTCTTCTTCTCGGTTATCCTGCGCTCTCGGGCCACGCTGCTCGGAGCAGTGGGCAGGCGACGTCTTGGTTTCTCTGCGGCCCGACGGACCAAGGCCTGCAGGCGATCCAGGGCATCCTGCCGGTTTTGATCCTGCGAGCGAAAGCGTTTGGCTTCGATGATCAGGACACCTTGAGCCGATACGCGTCGACCGGCGATTTTAAGCAAACGCCGCCGCGCATACTCGGGCAGGCTCGGCGATCGAGCGGCGTCGAAGCGCAGCTGAACCGCGCTGGAGGTTTTGTTCACCTTTTGCCCTCCGGGGCCGCTTGCCCGAATGAAATCGAAACGAATCTCTGAATCTTCCAGGGCGATGTCTTGTGTAATCTGCAGCATAAACGGCTCTCGTATTCAGCATCTCCTGATACGTATCTGTATCGAGTAAGAAATTAATACATTTTCCAAGTATTTTTATAGTACCTATTTTCGACTAAGCGTTGTTACTTCTTGCGCCGCCTGCTGAAAATCGACAGAGGCGGTGCGCCATTGGGCGCCACCGTGCGTAGCCAGATCCATATCTGCAAACCTACCCCCCCGCCCCTAGGCAATATCGCGAGCTGTTTTATACGAAAACCGCGTGAAGTTTGGCAACCTGTATATGTATCGTTAGTCTTTCAGGAGAGTGCCCAGCTTTTTTAGGACTTCACTCATTGTTGATTCTGACAATCTGCAAATGAACTGGGCATCACGAACTCTCCAATCAAGACTCTTTATTTGGTCAGAGAGCACTACCCCAGCGATACTCATACCAGCAGGAATTGCAACTTCAAACGGATAATCTTTAATTTGTGATATGATGGGACAAAACAGACCAAGTCCAACTTTTTCATTGTAGGATTTTGGTGAAACAACAACCGCTGGTCTTCTACCTGATTGCTCGTGACCTGCTTTTGGACTGAAATTCAGCCAGACAGCATCACCACGATCAGGAAAGTACTTTTTGCTCATCACCAGGACTCTTTCCCCTGTGGAATACCCGTTGAAACTTCATCATGAATGTTCTCAGCTGTGATTCCCGACAACAATTCGTCTAACGAATAGTCTTGATCTCCAACTGGCTTAATTTTCAACTCACCATCTGAAAGGGACATCTCCACAGTGGACCCGGATGCAACATTTGCTTCAATAGCGAGTGCCTTTGGAATCCGCAGTGCCAAGCTATTGCCCCATTTCTGAACTTTGAGTTTCATAGCTCATTACTCCTATTGTATCTACAATGAATATACTTTCTTCTGATAAGAGTGGCTATCCTTGTTTTCGCCAAAGTTAACCTCACCTGCCTCGTGCGTTTGCCGAAAAACCGCCGGCGAACGAATTAGGCATAGTTCGCGTAAGGCGTATACTTTGACGTATAAAATATCCAATCGGTTGCCAGACTAGAATTGATACTATAAATGGGTATCATAACAGTATGCTTTCGGTGCAGAAATCACTGAAGGTAGAGGATGTCGTATACGCATTGCACTAAGGGAGGACCGGGCCGTGTTTCACAGATCACATCTACGAAAAGTAATTCAATCATCGTAGGAACAGAAAAGTTCCCATTGATCCCGCAGAAAATGCAACTCATGGAGCACTACGTTAAAGCTTTTCACAAGGTGTTCGAGAATATAGAAGAGGTATTAGAAATAGATCTTGAAAAGTATAAACGCACTGTCCCTCCCGGAAGAGCCGAAGAGCTGTAGGTCGGAGTAGGATGAAAAGATGAACATCGATGGATGGCTGAAAGATTCCCGTAAAATCTCCAAGGTTCTCTCCGACGCACCGGTGATCGATAAAACACTTCGAGTAGAAAAACAGGAGTTTCTTCATCGACAACAGAAGGTAATCAAGGCGCTGGAAAAAGCGGGTTTAGAAGCAGCCATCGTCTACTCCGATGAGCACTACAACGGTGATGTGCCCTACCTGGGAGGAAACACTAATATTTCCGTAGAACCAGTGGCTGGCGTGATCGGTACAAACGGCTTCCACATCCTGGCGGGATTGGAGGGGGGCTATGTAGCAGAGCAGCTGGCACCCCGTTCCGGTGCAACGGTTCACAAAGTCGAAATGCTAAAATTAGCCGATGAGGAATATCCCATCGAAGCGGAGCGAGTAGAAGATGTGATCGAAGCGGCAGCCGGCGGGAAGCCAAAGAGCATTGGCCTACTCACACCTCGCGAAGTTTTACCACTGAGCATATACGAGTTCCTGGTGGGATACATGGGTAACCGCGAGATGATCGTTGATGCTCAAGAGATTTATTACCGAATAAAATACGAGAAGTCAGAACGTGAAATGGCCCTGATCAAGCAAGCCGGTTTAATTTGTGATGTGATGCTCAAAGGCATGCTTTCGGTGCTTAGACCGGGTATACTTGAGACTCAGGTTTCCCAATGGGGGTACTCTATCGCGCAGGAGTTGGGGGCGGAAGAGTTCGGTTTCGATATAATAGTAAACGCCGGGGAGGCCAACAGAACCCTCATCGGCAAGGCTTTGAATCGGCCGATTGCGGAGGGGGATGTCGTTCATGTCGGTGTAGCACCCAAGCGAGACGGACTGACAGCTTGTGAACGGGCATCCGTAGTCTGTGTCGATTCTCCCGATAGAGCCAGCGAGGAACTGCGATACTGGTTCGACTTTTTACAAGAGGCTTATCGCACTGGATACGAGGCCTACGTTCGTGTGGCAGAGCAGCAGCTGCCGGCCAAGCACCAGGAACAAGCACTAGTCGATTACTTCAAATCGAAAGAAGAAGAGGTTGGCAAACGGATCGGGAAGAAAATCAACCTGGTTCGCCAGAAGCCCTATACTGGCACCCATAACGCGGGTTATACCGAATGCCAGGAGTTTTTCGGAGCCATCACTCTGAACTCCGAGGAACCTCTGGGGAAACGGATCGTAACTATGCTCGATGTAGCGATTCGGGGAGTGGGCAATATGTGGGATGATGTGATCATTCCCGGACTGGACTACATCGTGATTGAAAAAACACTTGGCAAGTGTGATCGTCGTGTGGATACTCTCACCAAACTGCCGATAAATCTGCAGCATTTAGTAGGAGGATGGTAAAACAGCCACTGTAACGGAGCAAGAGATAAAGTTACTAAAACCAAAGATTGGTGTTTTATTCTTCACATCCGGCTGGTTCCGAGATGTCGGCTTTTAGAAAGACGGTTCGGACATCACATCGGAAGTTGAACTACTCTATGAGCGCATTATCCGCCTGGAAGAGGACATTGAAATAATCCATAAATGCTGAATGTACCTGTTCATCAAAGAATTCCAAAAGGAGTATTGAAAAACGATGGTCATTCAGCATATCGCTAGGGAATAGTCCTCCAGGATTATACGGATGCTGGCCTGAATCAGTTCCTCCGGATCCGCAGAAAGGGATCCCCGCCGGATCTCCGCATGGTGCAGGGGCAGGTACTGGCTTATCAGGGTGAGCGGAATTTCAACCCGCTTCAGGTTCTGGACGAGAATCGAGACCGCCTCCTGGACCATGGGTACCTGCCAGTAGTAGCGGCTTCGATCCGAAAGGCTGAACTTCAAGGCTAGGTACACGTCCTGAGGCGAGCCGCTGTAGTAGTCCCGCCAGTGTACCGGATTATCCCGCATGGCCTGGTCCAGGAACTTGCCCAATTGGGAGAGGTGGGCTTTGTAGGACCAGCCGTACAACTCCTTCTCGATGTTTTCCAGCGCGAACAGACACTCACGCAGGGCGAAGGTCAGGGCCGGCCCTACCTTTAGAATAGCCACCCCATCCTCCACGAGCTGGCGCAGTAGCTCGGGGCGCTGATAATCGGTGGAGTGTCCCTCCAGCAACAACTCGGCATAGTTGCCGGCCGCCGCGATCAATTCCCCGGCTCGCGAACGATCGTATTCGAACACCACATGATCTCCGAACTCCATTCCCGGTTGAACCACCACGGCGACCACGCGCTCCCACGCACGCTCCAAACCAGCGGCGCTGAAAGCCTCCTCGCAAGAAGCAATTGTCAGTTTCAACTCATCCACACCGGTCAGGGACACGTTTTCTTCGTCCCCTTCGATTCCTCCGGGAGGTGGAACATCGGTTCCGATCACGTAGACCGGTGGCGAGGCCTGTACCGCATCTGCAGCGAAAGTGGATAAGATCTGCTCGGACACCGCAGCCATTCGGGCTTCTCTGTGGGCGATCAACTCGGGAGCGAGGGCTCCGGAGGAATCAACCGGATCCCCGCCCAGGGGCATGCTGGCATCGAGGTGGATTTTCGTGTATCCGGCTTGCACGCAGGCCTCTACCAAGTCGCAGGCCGCCCTCATGGCTCGTTCTGCGGGCTGGTCCCGCCACGCGTAGGGACCCAGGTGGTCCCCACCCAGGATGATTCTCTCACGGGGAAAGCCGTATTGGTCAGCCACTGCAAATACAAAGCTGCGGAAATCGGCGGGCTTCATGCCCGTGTACCCCCCGAACTGATTGACCTGGTTGACGGTGGACTCTACAAGAAGCGGCAGATTGTCGGCCTGAGCCTGAGCCATGGCCGCCTCTACTACTTGGGGATGTGCACTGCAGATCGAATAGATACCTTTGGGATTGCCTTTGTTCTTAAAATCGACGAGGCCGGTGAAAAACTCGTATACGTTCATAACGGCATTCCGTCCCTCGGCACCGCTGTGATCGACTCTTTGGTGATCTTTCCCTCCATTGCACCGAAGACCTGGGTATTCAATTCTCCCGCCTCAGCAGCCATGCGCGTCGAGTCAACAATACTGCCCCCATCCAGTGATCCACAGAGAAAGCCGGCATCGTAACAAGCTCCAGCGCTGGCGGGATTCACCTCCTCGATTCTGCAGGCCGGGATCTCCTCTCCGTACTCCGGTGAGTACACAGTGCAGCCACGGCTTCCTCGTTTCAGCACGATGAGTCTCAACGGATAGGTGTCAAACAACTTCGAAATCGCACTCTGCACATTAACCTGCCCGCTCAAAACCAGGAGTTCATTCTCTCCGAGGAAGGGGGTGGAGCAGTTCCGCAGCACCGGACCGAGCAGTTGCTCCACGCTTCTGCCGTCCCAGTGGAAGATGAATCGCCGAGAGCCGTCCTCCAAATAGGTGAAAAATGTGATCTCGGTCGACTTATTGGCAAACACTTCAATGAAGGTTCCCGGCGCTCCACTGGGGAAAGGACCGCGAAACTCGCCGGTTTCGTACGGATTCATGTCAACCCGCTGACGCATGATCTCCGCAAGCAACTCCCTCATGTTCCAGACTTCAATCATATCTGTTACTTGTAACATATAGACTATGGCTTGACAATTCAGCTGATCCAGCCCTCCGGCCCCCGGTGTTGCCATAGCCAGTGGAGAGAAGGTACATTAGCTACTGGATCACCAGGAAGTGGGCTCCAGATCCGAAAACGATATTATCTATCTTTACTTTGACTATGTAGCAAGGGGCAGCATAAATGTGAAGAAACTCGTTATCGGTCTTCACTCCCCTCTGGAGGCCGAATAGTTGCATAATAAAATGCTAAAAGGCCGATTGAATGAGATCGGGACTATTTTGGTTGGACATCGCTTTAGATGTCCGCTCATGTCGAAACTACGATTGAGGAGGTAGATAATGGCTGGGCCTGGCTCATATTTGATCGGTGAGGAAGAGAAAAAGAATCTTTTGGAGGTAATCGAGGCGGGATGGTTGTACCGCTACGCAGACGCCTCCGCTGCCAACTTCAAGGCAAAAGTACTTCAGCTGGAACAGGAACTGGCTCAATATGTAGGAATTGAGCATGTTGTGGCTGTGAACTCCGGAACGGCGGCCTTATTCGTAGCCTTGGCAGCGTTGGGGATCGGACCGGGTGACGAAGTCATTGTACCTGGATATACGTTTATCGCATCGATTGGTTCGGTTGTCTATTCTCGAGCTATTCCTGTACTAGCCGAGATCGACGAATCCCTTACGCTCGATCCTCAGGACGTCGAGAAAAAAATTACCAAGAGAACCAAGGCGATTATGCTGGTCCACATGCTCGGCAATCCTGGTCATTTATACGAGATCTGTAACTTGGCACGGGAGCACAACCTGCAGCTTGTTGAAGACTGCGCTCAATCTTTCGGTGCCACCTACAAAGGAAAATCAGTAGGTGCTTACGGAGATATTGGGACGTTCAGTTTCAATTTCTATAAGACCATCACAGCTGGTGACGGAGGAGCGGTTGTGATGAAAAAAGAGGATCTTTACAGACGCGCTTTTGCGATCCATGATCAGGGACACCTGCCTTTGCGTGACGGAGCGGAACAAGGATCACGAGCCCTTTTGGGATTGAATTTCAAAATGACTGAGCTCACCGCAGCCGTTTTATTGGCTCAGCTGAAAAAAGTGGATGCCCTAATAAAAGAACTCAAATCAAAGAAAAGACAATTTAAGGAAGGGATAAAGGATATCGATGGTCTGACCTTCAGAACGTTGCCTGATCCGCAAGGAGAGATCGGTACTCTCCTTACCGTGTTTCTTCCAGATGCGGATACCGCGCGTAAGGTGGGGAATGAGCTTGGCTGCGGAGTTATCGCAGATTCCGGTTGGCACGTTTACAATAACATGGAACATGTTTTGGGAAAGAAGGTTGTTGATTCGATCGGGTGTCCCTTTTCCTGTCCGCACTACACAAACAACGGTGGAAAAGTGAACTACGAAAAAGGGATGCTGCCGCAGACCGACTCGATCTTGAGTAGAGCAATAAATATAAGTGTCGGGGTTTCAGACGCAGGATTGGGATCCGGATTCGGAATTAGTATTTTGAGTGACAACGATGAAATCGATATGAGAGTGGAACGATTCAGAAAGTGTGTGAGAAAATACTTATAAGCAATTCAGATTCAATCAAGAACAAATGAGGCAGAACATGATGTACAAAGATAAATGGGCGCTGGTCACCGGAGTGGGATCAGGAAATATGGCCGAGGGGATAGCCATGCGATTCCACGATATCGGGATCAAAACCGCCCTTGTGGGATACGATCGGGAACAAGTCGACCAAGTAGCCTCTATATTGAAAGGCGGGAACGATACTCCGATACGGAGGAGTGTCGACTTTGCAGATATGGTATCCCAAGGTTCAGAGGGCTTTAGAGAGTTTGTTGGTGGGCTGCGCGAAGATGTACCGGAAATACACATTCTCATTCATGCTGCAGGCTATGCCCGAGCAGCTGCTTTCATGGCCACGGATATGGAAACATTCGAACGGACTTTTGCTGTGAATCTATCAGCGCCTTTCTTCCTCACCCAAGAAATTCTACGTTCAAAATGGATGATTGAAGGAGTAATCGTCAATATTGCTTCGACTGTTGGAGAATCCACGCATGGATGGTCCGGGGGAATGGCGTATTCGCTAAGTAAGACTGCATTAATGCTGTGGAGTCAAATGATGGCAGTGGAGCTCGCACCAAATATCAGAGTCAATACGATATTGCCTGGCTCTATAGATACACCGATGGCGGATGCACTTTTTGGAGAATCCGGAAAACAACATATGGCCGACGGTATCCCCGTCAAGAGACTCGGTTCGGTCGACGAGGTTGCCTCGGTTGTCCTTGAACTAGTTAATAATCCCTATTTGAGCGGCACCAAGGTCCGCGTAGATGGGGCGCGAACAGTCGGCGGGTGAATCAGACCTCGACTGGTTGTCTTTGTCGTGCAGATTCTGCGGAGCAGGAACTGCACGACATCCTGGGGAGATTTCCGAAGGGGATATGCACGAAACTACTGCTCTCATAAAATCCGCCTTCCAACACGAGGCAGTGGAAATGAGGATTCTATGGGGACGCCCAGCTCGTAAAGACTCTCCCGCAGACTGATAGGCCGGCACCATCCCGGTATTTTTGCTCATCTTAACACGTCATGTACCATCACCTCATATCCCCTGCGGGCTGTAGGGAAGCTGTAAGGATAGCTCCTCGATTTCCAGATCATCGATCATTCATGGATATTTCAACGCGGCTGTCTTCTTGGATTCCTATTGTGTAGCGCCCCAGCATGTCCGCCAGTCCGGCCCGATCCAGCTGCCCTATGACCCCTCCCGGATGTTGTACCGTGGAGGCCGCGTTCGCCGCGCCCAAAATCGTGCAATCAAGAATGGGAAAACCCTTGAGATGGAAATAGAGAAAAGCAGCCTGAAACGAATCACCCGCTCCCACGGTGTCCTTTACGGAGTCTGAAAGGGGAAAGGCCGGGCAATGGTACACCCGCTCCCCCTCTCGGAGCACGACCCCGGCGGATCCTCTCTTGACGACGACGATTTCCGAACTCGGACTCGCTTTCATCACCGATTGGAGCGTATTCTTCTCGCCCGTAAGAAACTGTGCCTCCCTCTCGTTGAGGAAGACGACGTTGGTATGGGGATAGATACAATCCCGCAGCAGATCCAGATTCCCCGCTTCCTCCCATCCATCACCGGCGTTGGCGTCGTAAACTGTGCGTTTATCCGCATTCCGGGCGTAGGAGAAGACCTCGGCAATCTCCCCTCGTACCGTCAGAAGCTGAAAGTAGTTGCAAGAGTAGACCAGCTGCGAGGCGGTGATGAATCTCCGATAATCGAAATTCCGGATCGAAAGCCTGTCCAGCGGTCCCAGATAGGTAGCCACCTGCCGAGGGGTCGACTCTTCCCGGTCGGCAAAGATCAGGGTGTAGTAACTCCTCGTGTTCTCCAGCACGCGGATCCCTTCCGTTTCCACACCCCGCTCGGAGATCTCCGCAAGCAGCTGCAATCCGTCGGTGTCGTTGCCCAGTTCCGTGAGCAAATAGACCCGAGCACCTAAGCGGGCGAGCCCGCAGGCCAGGTAACCGGCCGCACCGGCGATGGTACGGCTGGCTTCTGTAATAATGATCTCTTTTCCTCCCTCCAACGGCGGCGAGGTGTAGATGTAGTCGTATCCCAGATCGCCGATGACCGTGACAGTCGGTTCCGGAGCGGGATCCGCTTTTAGGGACTGAATGAGCTGTGCGCTGATATCCATAGTCTTTAGCGTTCCGCGATTACTGTGCGGCGACCGGTTCGGTTGAAAACCTGTGGATCGTAGATCCTGATCCCTTTTACAACCCGATGGATAATCCCGGACTCACTTGGATTGTCCGGCCTCAAGCCCAGCCGCAGAGATGCGAACAGTCCCAACAGCTGACCGACAATGACATACACAGGTGGAACCAGCTCATCCGGAACGGCTTGTGCTTGCGGTCCGTACTCGATCGTGTAGTCGCATATTCCCCTGATTTCCTCCGGAACCGTATGGGCAACAACCAGCACCGCCTTGCCGATTTTCTTCTCCCGGATTTCCTTCAGCAGGTCCACCTCGTATTGCTGTGCGTATCCGTCCGCCGCAAGATAAGCAACGACCAGAGTACTTGGATCGATCACCGCCTCTGGGCCGTGGCGCAAACCCACGAAGGTATCCCATGTACACATGATCTGGCCGGCGGTCAGCTCCTGTAGCTTGAGGTGCGATTCTACAGCGGTTCCTATGTTGCCGCCGTCGCCGAGGAATACCGCCCGTTCGAATCCCATACCCGTGATCTGTTCAGCAATGTCCGGTGCCTTCTCCAGCATCGTTCTGCCGGCCTGGACCAGATTATCGAATCCCTTCTCGTACTCTGTAAACGCGAACAGGTGACCCAACATCTGCCCTGCAACAACCATGTTTGTGAATGACCCGGTCATCGCCAGACCGCGATCGTTGGTCCTCTCAGCGAGATCGACGGCCATGCCATTGCGATGACCGGAAATACTCTGAAACAGAGCCCCTTGGTGGTTACAGGTAATTGCTACGTGCTGAACACCCTTGTAGAGCACGTCGGCGATCTTCACTGCGCCGATACTTTCAGGACTGTTTCCCGAACGGGCAAATGAAAGCAACAGGGTGGTATACCCTTCGACAAAGAAGTCTCGGGGCGTGGTGACGATCTTGGGGGTAGAGACCACATTGACGGGTACACCCCACTTGCTGCGCAGCAAGGCCTCGAGGCAGTAGCCGACATACTCCGAAGTCCCTGCGCCCGTACAAAGAACCGAAACCCGGGATTGCTTAGTGAACCCGGTGAGAAATCCTGCCAACTTTTCCCGTTGGCGTCCGAATCGCCTGAACGTGTCACGCCACAGCTCCACCTGTCCGTATATCTCAGGGGCCGTATAGAAAACCCCTCTGCATTCCTTTTGCTCTGTACTCAATTCCACTAGTTTGGTAAGTGCCGTTTCCATCTCCACTCCTCCGGTTTTTATATCAGGGCTCAACCCGGAAGCGGATCTCACGGGCATAGCGCTCAGCGATATCCAAAAGACCGTAATACAGCTCCCGGATCTCCTGGTCCTTCCAACCGTCGGTCAGCCAAACGATCGGGATACCCACGACGTCAGGACTCAGGCCGTCGGCGATCTCTTCATATCCGCCGACAATTTCTTCCAGTTTCTCTCCATTGTCGAACATGAACTCCACGATCCCCCGGCCCCTGAAGGCTCGTTTGATCTGCGGCAGCTCAGCCCGGGTGTAGCGGAAAGAGCAATTCAGACCGTTGAGCGGCGGTTGGTGATCCAGGTACAGATCGATGGAGGGATGGGGGCCACAGTTGTGGATTCTTCCGCCGGGCCAACGCTGAAGGATCTTGTTGTTGTAGGGACGGCTGAAGGTTTGAAAAACCTCCGGCGAGTAGGAGGCGCACACGTCATCCGAGACAAAGCCTTTGTGCCCTTCGGGGGCCCATGCAGGTCCGAAATCGATGCAGGTCAGGCGGTTGATATCCCCCACCGCCGCCACGATATCCTCGTAACAGCGGATCTGGACCTCAGCCGCAAGGGCGAGCAAGTGATGGTAGGCCTCAGGGCTGTCGTAGAACGCCGTGTACAGCAGATTCGTTTCAAGCAGATCCTTGGCCGTATTGATGGGACCGCCCAGGTCGATCCCGGTCAACGAGACATCCGCCGGCAGGTGCTCGGCAAAGAACTTGAGCCAACGAAGATTGAAAGACATGAGGCCGCTGCTCCGATCCGGCGGCTTCAGGTCGTACACCTGTTCCATATCCCGGATGGGATGTTTCGCTACACCCGGCGGCTGGTTCGGATCTTCGCTCCAGTGAGCCTGAAGGCCGAACATCGTGGCGATGGTGATGTACCCGGGCCATACCCGGGCTGCGGGGATATAGTCGTCAGGCAGCAGCCGCAGAAGCCGGTTGATGGAACGTACATTCACCTCGAACTGAACTTCTCCGCTCTGACACTGTTCCCTCAGGCTGTAAGTGCTGAAATCATCGAGGAAAAAGTTAAGGGGTATGTGGTCCACCCGCTGATACCGCCACACCCGGCGGACACGCTCCTTTCTTCGCTCGATCTCCTCGTGCCGGATATCCTTGATTCCTTCCACCTGCTTTTTCCTTCCACGCCGCGGGGCTACAATTCCGCGAGTAGGTCCGTACGATCGATCAGGTACTGAATCCCGCCGATCAAACTGGCTCGGTTTTTCAGTTCGGAAACCTCCACCCGGGGCATCACCAGAACGTGGTCCTGAACCTCCCGCAAGATCAGATCGGTGAGCACCTCCCCGGCCCGGGAGAACCCGCCCCCCAGGATCACCACCTCCGGGGCCAGCAGGTTGATGATGTTGCACAGGGCCATGTTGAAGTATGCGAAGGCCTCCGTGAGGATCCTGTTCGCCTCATGATCCCCCATTTGGAATGCATCGAAAACGATCTTACCGCTGAGGCCTCCCGGTTCACCGTCAAACAATTCGGCAAATTTGCCGTCGCCTCCCCTGCTAAGGATTTCCGACGCCCTATCCTGCAGGGCTTTGCCGGAAATCCTGTTCTCCAGACACCCGAGTTGGTACGGCTTTACCGTGGAGATCCTGAACTCATCCAGGGAGGAATAAAAATAGCCGATTTCCCCGGCGGAGGCCTGGCTGCCAAAATAGATCTTCCCGTCGATCATGATCGCACATCCCAAACCGTAGGCGAAATCGATATACACGACGCTGTCGTATCCTTTGGCTTTGCCGGCGATCTTTTCGCCCAGGAGGGAAAGCTTGGTCGAATGGTGCATTTCGACATCCCGCTTGAATGCACGTTTAAACAATGCGTTCAGGTCCTGACCCGTCGCATCGTGGTAGCTGGGAGTCCATTTGAGGGCTTTTCCCTTCTCCCCGTAGACTCCGGGAGCAATACAGATGACTTTCAGCAGGTCCTTCTCGGCGATTTGGATTTCCTGCATCGCAGCGAAGACGGTGTCCTTCAGAACGGTCAGCCGAGCGGCTATGCTCCTGTCATTTTGGAATATCCCCTCCCGGTGTTCCATGAACCTGCCCTTCAAGTCGGAAATAGCGACCCGATACCCGGTACGTCCCATCTCGAAGGCCAGGTAGTAGCGAAGATCGCTGTTGAATCGCAGCAGAATCGGTTTGCGTCCGCCGCTGGACTGACCTTCCCCGATCTCACTGATGATGCCGCGGCTGAGAAGATCATCGATCAAACTGGAAATAGTGGGCTTCGAGATATGGGTGTGCCTGACGATATCGGCTCGGGAAAGTGGCTCGTGCCTGATAACCGTGGCCAGGACCAGCCGAAGGTTGTTCTCTTTTACATGCATCTGGGACTGCTTGGTAAGCATGATCGCGATCCTCGAGTCCCTTCCCTCTTTTTTCCTTGACAAATGCCCAGAGGTGACGGATAATCCCTAGATAGTAAGTCCAGTTAACTAAGTTGTCAACCCGGCAGCTTCAGTTGGTAGGGGTTTTATGAATTCCCGAGAGCGGATGTTGACGGCTCTTGCAGGCGGTATTCCAGATTATACCCCCTGTTCCTTCATGCTTTTCTTTATCCTCTTCGAACGCTGCGCGAGCGATGCCGAGTTTGTGGAGAAGCAGCTCGATCTGGGCCTCGACGCCTTTGTCCATGTCGGTCACCTGAACCACACTCTCCATCTGTACGGGGGTCTCGATCCCCGGGTACAGGTTCACGAATGGGTGGAGCAGGACAACGGCGGTACGACTTTTTGCCGGCGGTTGGACACCCCGGCGGGCCCTCTCACCGGCCGCATCAACCAGCGGGAGGGATGGCCCACGGAAGATGATTTTCCCTTGCTCAAAGACTGGCTGGTGGGTCGGGCTGAGGAGGTCCTTGTCAAGCCGGAAGAGGACCTGGAGAAACTGCCGTATCTGTTCGGGCCGATCAAGGATGAAGATATCGGGATTCTGCGAGAGGAGGCGGCTGAGGCTGATAAGCTGGCCAGGCGGCACGGTTTGCTTCAGGTCGGGGGGTGGAAGGGATCGGTTCGTCCGGGAGTTCAGGTGGATCCCGGAGTCATGGGCTGTGATGCCATGGCCTGGCTTTCCGGATTCGAGAACATCATGATCCTCAGTTTGACGAAACCCGAGCTGATCCGGGAGTACCTTCGCGTTATTCACGAGTGGAATCTCAAACAGATCGAAATCTATTTGGATGTGACCCGGGCGGATCTGATCATACGCCGGGGTTGGTATGAGACCACCGAGTTCTGGACACCGGAGGTGTATCGGGAGATTGTCGCGCCGACCCTACGCAGGGAGGCGGAACTTGTGCATCAGGCCGGCCGAAAATACGGCTACATCATCACCAGCGCTTTTGTTCCGCTTCTGGATGATATCATAGGCAGCGGCGTGGATGTGTTGATCGGTCTTGATCCCAAGGAGGGCAAGGGTACGGATCTGGAGCTGGTGAAGAGTAAGTTCCGCGCAGCCGGCAGAGCGCTGTGGGGCGGGGTCAGCGGACCGATGAGCGTTGAAACCGCGGACGGGGAGGAGACCGAGCGAGCGGTCTCGGAAGCCTTGGATATCCTGGGCAAGGGAGGAGGATTCATCCTCTCGCCGGTCGATAACGTGCGGGATAATCCGGAGAACGCCTGGAAAAACACTCACAGATTTATCGACACGTGGAAAAGCAACCGATAGGTGGTTGGAAAGCAAGCGGATCGCGGCGTTTGTGAAGAGTGTTACTCTTTTACAGCTCCGGCGGTCAGACCCTTGACGATATAACGCTGGAATATCAAAACAAAGGATATCGGAAATAGTACTGTCAGTACAGACGAGGCGGTTATCTTCCCATACTCAATTGAATACTTTGTGAAAAATTGTGCCAGTGCCAATGGCAGTGTGTGAAGCCTGTTAACATTTACGATAGCCATGGCACCCATGAACTCCCCCATGGAAAAAACAAAGCAGATAACTCCTGAAGAAACCAATCCCGGCAGGGAAATAGGCACAATTATTTTCAACAGTGCACCGACCTTCGATGCTCCGTCTATACGCGCGGAATCTTCGAGGTCCTTGGGAATCGTTTTAAAATAGCTGTACAATATCCAGGTAACGATCGGCAGCAGCCAGGATGTCTGCATGATGACCAAACCCTGGAGTGTATTCGTAAGACCCACCTGCTTGAAGATCAGGTAGAAAGGAATGAGAACCGCAACAGGCGGTAGCATCTGTGCGAAAATAAGAGCTACGAATATCGTATTGGAACCCTTGAACTTCAGTCTGGCGAAAGCGTAGGCGGCAAAGATCCCAAAAAGAATACAGACGACTGTCACAGACACCGCTACGATCAAGCTGTTTCTTAGTGCCATGGCAATATTGACTTTTCCAACGCCCAGGATATCGATGTAATTGTCAATATTTACATCTTTCGGGATGAAATTAGGTATTGGTGCGTACAGTTGTCCTCTAGGCTGGATGCTTGTCATAACGATCCAATAAAACGGGAACAAGAAGAACGCCATCGTGATGGTCAGGCAGAAGTATAGGATTATTTTGTTGATTGTTTTTCGGCTATATAGTTTCCTCTTCATGTTACGCTATCTCATTCCTCCTCATCAGAGTGACATATCCTATTGTTACGGTCATCGCGAACAAGAGGATCACGTACGATATGGCTGAGGCATAGGATAGGTGATAGAACTTGAAGGCATTGTTCCAGGCGAACAATGTTGCATTTGTAGTAATATTTCCAGGCCCGCCTTTGGTAAGCACGAAGAACAGGTCGAAGGAGTTTATAGCAAGGATGGTTCCAAGTATCGTAGAGATAAACAACGGATACTTCACCATTGGAAGTGTTATGGAAAAGAACGCTCTTACCCCGCTGGCACCGTCCATATAGGCAGCTTCATAAAGATCCTCCGGTATTGTCTGCAACCCGGCAAGAATGATGATCGCAAAAAATGGTGTTCCCTGCCAGACATCTGCGACTACCACAAAAGGCATTGCAAAGATCTTGCTCGATAAAAACGGTATGTATTCCTGGATGATTCCAAGTCGAGCCAATAAAAAGTTGATGATACCGACTTTAGAATGAAGCATCCATTTCCACATCAGGCCTACCACCACAAATGGTGTGGCCCATGGAACGATTATCAATGCCCTGGTTATGCTTCTGCCAATAAACCGCTCTTTCAACATAACCGCTATTAAGGTGCCCAGCACCAATTTAACGAACACTGTTGAAAAAATGAACTTGGCAGATACCTGAGCCGCATTAATGAACTCCGGATCGGTGAATGTCTTTACGTATTGATTAAATCCAACGAAATTGTAATCCTTGATATTGGCAAACTCCACATCCCCGAAACTCATAATAAAAGAATAGATGAGGGGATAGGCGACCACGCCGATAACGAGGATTATTGTGGGAAGTATAAGGACAGCAGCGAGTTTGGCATCGCTTCGCTCAAAATCAAACAATCGTTTAATGCCTTCCTTCACTTTTACAAGACTCCAAAATAAAATTTTGTAACGATCAAAACATCGGGATGTTATGTTCTACTCTACGCTGTTTGCTGGTTTTGTTATCTCCTCACAGAAAGAACAAACGGGGGTATTCCCATGGGAATACCCCCTTTACAAAGATGCCAACAATTCTTGGTAGTATTCCTTTGTCTGGGAATCCTATTGCGGTACCGATTCTTGAGCCTGTGCAAACGCCTGTAATCTGGCCAGGGCTTCTTCTATAGGTACTTCACCGAGAAGAGCGGGATGTACCTGTGTGGCAGCTTCGAGCCGCAGCTCGTAAGTGGTTGTAATGGGCGGGAACTGATCCGCCAGATTTTTCTTTACCAGGTCGATCACAGACAAGAACGGAAGGGCATCAATAATTTCCGGATCGTTGAATTGTTCGGAATATACAGGGATACATTTATCTACTATTGATCGTGTTTTGGTGTTCTCGTACGTTGCAACGTACTTTATGTATTCAGCCGCCAATTCCGGATTCTCTGCAGATTTTGGAATAAGCAGGTATTCGTGACCATCGAGTGTTCCGGTCATTCCCTTCTCCCGTCCGGGGAAGGCAAAATACCCGGTATTTTCAAATTGCTCATCAGTCAGGAAACCCGCATACATCTCCCACATCGCCATCATAGCAATATCACCTTGGTCGAACAATGAAGAGACTTCCTGCTGCAGCTGAACCAGTACGCCCGGATCGATCAGATCCTGATCCAGCAATGATTTCATGAACTTGACTGTTTCGACCGTTCTGGGATCATCAAAATTGAACACCAGTTCACCGTTTACCCAGTTATATTCTTCCACACCTGACGACTGCATTGTGAGGACGAAGTTCAGGAAAAAGTTTTCAGTGGTCCAGTCTGCAACGTAATTGTAGTTGCCGTTGAAGTCGTTCACTTTCTTGAGTGTTACCAGAAACTCATCCCACGTCTCCGGAATGTCGGCACCTGCATCCTCGAATATGGATTTGTTGTAGAACATGATCTGGTAGCTGGGAAGGAAAGGCACTCCCATGACCTCTCCCCTGAGAGTCGAATACTCCACCAGTTCAGGTACCATCTTGTCGAATATATCGGGGAAAAGATCAGTCAGCGGTGTGAGCTTGTCCGGGAATTCGATCCAAGCATTTTTCCCATTGCCCATCACATCGAGCGGCTCGTCGGTTGCAAGGATCTGGGCTTGTTGCGGGAACCATACATCCCAACCGATCTCGTTGTAATCAACATCTACACCGTATTCGACTTCGAACCGTTCGGTTACTCCTTTCAGTCCTGACATCGCTATATCTGGTGATAATTTAACAACGATTGTCTGGCCTTCAAACCTGCTCTTTCCTGTTTTTGGCGCTTCTTGCTTTCCCCCGGCATACAGGAAAGCGCACACCAAGATCAGCAAAGCGATTACGAACCATCTTTTCATTTCCTTTTCCTCCTCCAATTTTTTGGTATGCCCTCTTGCTATGTGGGTCTTGTAATAGCGTAGTTTTTCATCACCCCCTTTCACACTCCACTTGCTATCCCATAAACGCAGCATATCCTACCTCCCAGTGGTTGTCAATGAATTGCCTGAATCAACGCGAGGGACACATCGGACTGCTATATTCAGCCGGAGCGACGCGGATTTCATTCAGATGGTGGAAGCTTCGCCCTATTTCGCTATATAATCGATAATCAAAACTGGACCGTATCGGCTTCCCTAGTGTCTCTGCGATGTGTCGAGACAGCATGGGACCAGGGTTTCCTGCATCATCCCCGGTCGGGACATAACCGCTTTCACCAGTGCGGCGGGTTTGGATGATTTCGATCCGTAAACGAAATCGCGCTGCATCCTGCATCTGGAATCGGGGCAGATTGCGGCGGGGGTCTATCAACTGCCGGATCATCCGGTTGTCCGGGAGACGGTCTTATGGCCTCCGTTGTGCGAGGCTTTCCCGCTTTGAGTGTTGTCGGTGCACCGGGAGCTGAAACACACGGACTGCAAAGAAAAGCGAATCAGGAGGAGAGAATATTGGCAGGCAAACTGGCGATTGACGGGGGAAAACCCGTAATCGATGCGAAGACGATCAGGCCCTGGCCTGTTCTGGATGAGCGGGACCGCAAGGCGGTGCTGCGGGTAATAATGGGGGAGTACCTCTGCGGCGGCGAGGCACCGGAGGCCCTGGCTCTGGAGGATGAGTGGGCCCGCTACATCGGCCGTAAACACTGCCTGGCTACATCGAGCGGCACAGCGGCCCTGCATATGGCCCTGGCCGCCCTCAACATTGGCCCGGGGGACGAGGTGATCGTTCCGGCTTACACTTTTCTGGCCTCCGCCTCCTGCATCCTCCACGCAGGTGCGGTGCCGGTGTTCGTGGACATCGACCGCAGCACCTATACGATCGATCCGGCTTTGATCGAGGAGAAGATCAGCGAGCGCACCCGGGCGATCATCCCTGTCCACCTCCACGGGCTGCCCGCGGAAATGGACCGGATCATGGCGGTGGCGAAGAAGCATGACCTGTTCATCATAGAGGACGCCTGCCAGGCCCACGGCGCCGAGTACCGGGGCAGGAAGGTCGGGCAGTTCGGGGCGCTGTCCGCTTTCAGTCTCAACAGCTCCAAGAACCTGGCCTGCGGTGAAGGGGGCCTTCTTGTAACGGATGAGGAGAACCTGCACATGCGTGCAGGGATGCTTCGCATGTTCGGAGACGAGATCGACGACGAAACCCAGCTTAGGGTCTACAACGCCTCGATCCTTGGCTACATGTATAGAACCCAGGAGCTGCCCGCAGCCCTGGCCCGGGCTCAGCTTGAACGCCTGGACGAGTACAACGAAATCCGCATTCGCCACTGCCGCTACCTCACGGAGCAACTGGAAGGGATACCGGGCGTCCATCCTCCGCACGTTCCGGAGGAATGCAAATGCGTATACTGGATGTTCATCGTGGAGTTCCACCCCGAAGAGGCCGGAGTGAGGGATCTGGAGCCCGAGCAGTTCCGCATCGGTATGGAGAAGGCCCTGTTCATGGAGGGGGTGCAGCTTGGACAGTGGCAGACCATGCCCGTTCCGGCCCAGGATCTGTTCCAGACCAAATTGGGCTTCTCGGGAAGCGGATACCCGTGGAAATACACGGAGGAGGGGCAGCGGATGGAGTACCGCGCCGAGGACTATCCCAACGCTCAGGAACTCTGCCGCCGCTACACCGCCGTAGTAGGCTACCATCCGCCCAACGGGATGGAGGTGGTACAGCGATACGCCGAGGCCTTCGACAAGGTCTTCTCCGATCTCGATGCGGTGCGTCGGCACTGGCAGGATCCGATCACGGCCCACTACCGCGGCTCCCTGTTCCGGGCCAAATGACCGTAGCGTTGGAGTCGGGAAGTTTGCGGGCGGAGACCTACCCTTTGCCGACCGGATGAGATTGAACCCCAAGGAGAGTGTAAACTATGAAAGCTGCTTTTGCCCGTTCACCCTTCGACTTCCAGATCCGTGACATTGAGCCCCGCGAACCCGGCCCGGACGAGGTGCTGGTCCGGGTGAAAGCCTGCGGGTTGTGCGGCACGGACCTCCACTTCGCCCGGGATTGGCAAGGCGACTACCAGCCCCTGGGGCACGAGATCGCCGCCGAAGTCGTGGAGGTCGGGAGCGAAAACATACCGTATGAGCCGGGAAACCGGGTGATCGTGGAGGACGTGGCCCAATGCGGTATCTGCGAACACTGCAAATCAGGAAAGCCCTACCTCTGCCGCAACATGTTCGATCTGGGCGGTCAGCCGGGAATGGCGGAGATGATGACGGTAAACTACCATCTTCTGGAACCCTTCGACGGGATCGAGTGGGCCCACGCCAGTCTGGTCGAGCCGATGGCTGTGGCCTGGAACACCGTGCTGAACGGCCGCATCCCGCTGGGCGGGAGTGTCGTGGTGACCGGTCCGGGACCTATCGGCCTGATGTGCGTGTACCTGGCCAAGATGAGGGGCGCGGGGAAGGTGCTGCTGGTCGGCTCGTCACGAAAGCGCACCCGAGGCCGGGCCCGCCTCGAAGCAGGGGAAAAGCTGGGTGCCGATGCGGTGGTGGAAGCCCTGGACGTCGATGCGGCGGAGGCGGTAAAGAAGGTGTTTCCCGAGGGGGCGGACAGCGTACTGGTGACCTCATCTCCCAACACCCTGCCGCAGAGTCTGGACATGGTGCGCTTCGGCGGCACCGTGTCGTTCATCGGAATCGACCTGGGCGGAAGGAACACCGTTCCAATCGACGTCAACAAGCTCGTCTTCGGCAAGATCTCCCTGATCCCGACCTTCGCGGAGCCGGCTCAGAATTTTCCCGACACGATTCGGGTGCTGAAAAGCGGGCGCTTCGATGCATCCCTGCTGGTGAACCGGACCTTTTCCTTTGACGAGCTCAGGGAGGTGTTCCTGGCCAGCGACAGGGGAGAAGCGCCGATCCTCAAAGCGGTTCTGTTGGCGTGATGCAGGCGGGCGGAGGGATCTACATGAACATCCTGGGACAATCCTTTTCCAAGCGCGAGCTGGAGCGCAGGACCGGGAATCTGCAGCAGATCGGTGGGACCCGGCACTACGAGTACATCGCAGGTAGGGCTAAAGGGGTAGAGGCGATCGAGGTCAACACCGGAGGCGGCCTGGTGTTTACTGTGCTGCCCGGAAGGGGGCTGGACATTGCGAACTGCACCTTCCTGGGTACCAACCTTGTGTATCTCGCGCCGGGAGGCGTCACCCACCCCGCCTTCCACAACCCCGCTGGACTCGAGTGGCTGAACACCTTTTTCGGCGGCCTGATGACAACCTGCGGACTGACCTACTTCGGCGATCCGGAGAGGGACGGCGATCAGGAGCTGGGCCTGCACGGGCGCTATGCGGGATTGGCCGCCGCGGTGGTCCGGGACAACTCCCGCTGGGAGGGGGAGGAGTATCGCATCGAGATCAGCGGTACCGTGGAAGAGTGCGCGCTGTTCGGCGACAAGCTCCGCCTGGAGCGCAGCATTACCACAGCCCTGGGGGCGAAGCACTTGAGGATCCGGGACCGGGTGGAGAACTTCGGCTTCCGCAGCTCCCCCCTCACTGTACTCTACCACATCAACTGCGGTTTTCCCCTGCTTGACGAGTCCAGCGAGCTCGAGTTGAGCTCGGTAGAGATCGAGCCCTACGACCGCAACGCGCAGCGGCACCTAGGGCAGGTCCGGCGATTTTCTCCGCCCCGAGCGGGCTTTCAGGGACAGGATTTCCTGCACAGGATGATCCCAGATGCGGAGGGCTACGCACGGGCTGCCCTGATCAATCCCCGCCTGCAAGGCGGGTTGGGACTGTACCTGCGCTTCCGCACGGTCAGCCTTCCCTTCCTCAACGAGTGGAAGATGCTCGATGAAGGAGACTACGTTGTGGGGATCGAACCGGTGAACACGAAGACTGTCGGGCGGGCTACATTGAAGAAGGAAAAGCGGCTGCCCTGGATCGAACCCGGTGAGTGTCGGGACATGGAGGTGGAGATAGGCGTTCTCGAAGGGGAGAGGGAAATCGAGGAGTTTCGCGACGGGATTCGCAAGATTCTCGCCCGGCAAGATTAGAAGAAAAACTGATAGCAATTTTTGTAATTGGAGTAAAGCCGGTGAGGCCACAGATTTGATAGCTATGGGGCGATCAAGACACCTACAGCATGCATCCACGGCCTGCACGCCAGAAATCAAATAAAAATAGCGCTGGCGGATCAATTCAACCCAGTCTCGAATCAAGAGGAGTCTCTCTGAAGCAGCCGATAACCAGCGAAGGACGCAATAGTCCACCGGTGCGGAGATGAAGGAGACAGATAGGAGATTACACGAAGTTTGGATCCAACCCCGGAGGAGATCATCCGACCTTCACCAGAACAAGGCCGGGGTGCTTTGGCGAAAATGGCGTGAGTTTAGCTCAAAGGATTATAGGTAATCTACCGTCCTTTGTTTCGTTCAAATCTCTGTAGTATTTCCTCTTTCCGGACACGTAGGCAATTGACATTGGCTCAAATTAGTGTATATTATGTCCACAAAACGTGGACATACGTGCAAGTAATTGGGGATAATCATGATAGACGAGATTGTCAAGATTCGTCGTACGATTGAGCAAGATGTCTTCGACTACCAAGCGCTAACCGTTGCATTGTCTGGCTATCGCAAGCCACGGGATAAACTCACGAAGCTGCTTGCTAGCGGTGCTGTTATCCGGATCAAGAAGGGGCTTTATTGCTTCGGTGAAGATTTCCGCAAAGAACCGATAAGCCGGGAATATTTAGGGAATTTGATATACGGACCCTCATATATCAGCCTCGACTATGCTTTGAGCTATCACGGACTTATTCCGGAACGGGTAGAAGTGGTTACGTCGGTTACCACGAGAAGGTCCCGTGGTTTTAGTACTCCTTTTGGTATATTCTCCTATCGTATGGTGACCGACAATCGGTACACTGTCGGCGCCGTTATAGAACAGTCAGGAAAGGCATCCTTTCTCATAGCCACACCCGAAAAGGCCTTGATCGACAAGGTGTGGACCGACAAGAGATTCCACGGCGTCAATATCTCTGACTACAGTTCTTACCTGACTGACGATCTTCGGATCGATCCTGAAGCTCTTGCAAGACTTGAGATATCCCGGGTGCAATCAATCGGTAACAGGTATGACTCAGCCCAAATCGATAAACTAGTACTAATCATACTCCGACTGAGGAATTCATCCTATGCATGATGCAATACGCTCTATGTTGGACCGCTATGATCTCCTCACCCGCGACGACTACACAAACGCACTCCGCGAGATTATACAGGAGATAGCACTCCTCGGACTTTGGCGAAGCAAGTTCTTCGAACACTCTGCTTTCTATGGAGGTACTGCCCTGCGGGTGGTTTACGGCATTGACCGCTACTCTGAAGATCTGGACTTCTCGCTATTGAAGTCTGACGATCGTTTCTCTCTCGGGGTTTACGCGGGATCCTTACAGCGCGAACTCAGCAGTTTCGGATTTCAGGTAGAGTTCGAGCAACGACAAAAGTCCCATCAAACCCCAATCGAATCTGCTTTCCTGAAAACCAATACTTACAAGCAACTGATCGTCATCGAAGCATCGGAAGATCTATTACGAGATTTCCATCCATTGAAAAACCTGAAGATCAAGCTGGAGGTTGATACCGATCCGCCGGGGGGATTTGAAACAGAGACACGCTATGTCCTGCAGCCGATCCCTTTCTCCGTTCGTATCTTCAGCTTGCCGGATCTCTTCGCAGGAAAATTACATGCTATCTTGTGTCGTCATTGGAAATCGCGTGTGAAGGGCCGCGATTGGTACGATCTTGTATGGTACGTAAGCAATCACCCGGAGTTCAGACTATCTCATTTGGAGGCACGTATGCGGCAATCTGGCGACTACATTGAAGAAAAACCGCTGTCCGAAGAGAATCTTCGGAGTCTCCTGCAAGATGCAGTGAACAAACTGGATGTCGAGAAAGCCCGCAAAGAAGTCTCGCCATTTGTCAGAGACCATCGTACTTTGGATGTGTGGTCCCGGAGATTCTTCACTGATGTTGTACTACGTGTAGTCCCAATTTAATCTGGAATAGCATCCTTCACGTTTCATTATATAATTCAGTCATCGTTTTCACTTTCCTTGATTGATAGGTATAGGTGCGCATCAAACCCAAGGCTCCCAATAGGTGCGGGTGTGCGAATATGGATCTGGCTGCGCACGGGGCGGTGCGCCGTTGCGACGCCCCCCTGCGTAGCTTCAGACGAACAGGTTCACACCCGCCTGTTCTGCATTGCCCAGATAAGTGGCCACGCCGCCGATTTTGATGCCCTCGATCAACTCTTCTTTCTTGACTCCCATCACGTCCATGGACATCTGGCAGGCGATCAGCTCCACTCCGTTCTCCCGGGCATTCTTCAGCATCTCTTCCAGGGAATCGATGTTGAGGGCTTTCATGCGGCCGCGCATCATCTTCGCCCCCATTCCCAGCATGTTTAGCTTGGATAGTTTCAGGGCGCGGCTGTTCTTTGGAAGCATCAGACCGAACATCTTTCCCATGAAGTCCTTGCGAACTCGAACCCTTTGTGCCTTTTTAAGCAGGTTCAGGCCCCAAAAAGTAAAGAACATGGAGACTTCCTTGCCCGCCGACGCTGCGCCGTTGGCGATCACCAGGGATGCCAGGGCGCGGTCGAAATCATCGCTGAACACCACCAGGGTGGCTGCGTTGGAGACAGCGCCCGCAGCCGGCCTGACCGGGGAGCCGCTTCGCTCCAGCAGAGCCTTGATCCGGCCATTGCTTCGGTCGAGTTCCAGCAGGGTGTTCCCTGTCATTCGGCTCCAAGCCTCCACGTCCGCAGCGAAGCCCGGATCGGTGGCGGTCACGGCCACCCGCTCCCCGGGGAGGAGTTGCTCCAGCTCCTTTTTAAGGCGCATGATGGGACCGGGGCACTGCAGACCGCAGGCGTCCACGGCTACGGTTCTGCGTTCGCTCTGCGCCGAAGCGGCCTTCTGCTCCGGATCGACCTGATAGATGTTTCCGTCCTTGCCTATGAAATCGTGCTCGAAGATGTCCTCGTTGCTCTGCCGCTGGGTGACGAACTGGTAGGTTTTCAGTCCACCGGAGAGGTTATAGACTTCGTTGAATCCGTTCTGGACCAGGATGCGCACGGCCGTATAGGCCCGCTGGCCCACCGCACAGTAGACCACGATTTTTTGGTCCCGGGGAAGCTCCTCCAGGCGGCTTCTCAGCTCATCCAAGGGAATGTTCAAGGCGCCCTCGATATGGTCCAGGGCGTACTCATCGGGCTCGCGCACGTCCAGTAGTTGGTAGGAATCGAGCTCCTCACGGCTGAGGGCGTCCCAGTGCACTACCCTGACCTTTCCGGCCAGGATATTTTCAGCCACAAAGCCGGCGATATTCACAGGATCCTTGGCCGAGGAATAGGGAGGCGCGTAGGCCTGCTCTATCTCGGTCAGGTCGTAGATGCTGCCCTCTTTTCGGATCACCGCCGCTAGCAGGTCGATCCGCTTGTCCACTCCCTTATAGCCGACGATCTGGGCGCCGTAGAGCCTTCCTTCCTCGGGCGAGAAGACGATTTTGAGGCTCATCGGAAAGGCATCCGGGTAATAGCCTGCGTGGGAAGAGGAATGAGTAATCGAGGAAAGGTAGGGAATATTGTAGCTGCTCAAGGTCTTTTCCGAAACCCCGGTGGAAGCCACCGTCAGGTCGAAGACCTTGGCGATGGCCGTGCCGATGGCGCCGGCGTAGGTCTTGCCGTTCCCCCCTGCCAGGTTGTCCGCCAGAATCCGTCCCTGCTTGTTGGCCGGGCCGGCCAGGTAGGTGAGCATAGGCTTCTTGATGATCGGATTTTCCAGGACCACCGCGTCTCCAAGGGCGTAGATATCCGGATCGGAGGTCTGCAGGTGGGAATCGACTACTATGCCGCCCCGTTCTCCCAGCTCCAGGCCTGCTTCCCGGGCGAGCCGGCTGTCCGGCCGCACGCCTATGGAGAGGATCACCAGGTCCGCTTCCAGCTTTTTTCCACTCGCCAGGGCAGCGGTCAGCCTGCCGTTTTCACGCCTGAAGGAAGCCACCGCTTCCTTCAGGTAGAACTCCACCTGCCTGGTCTTGAGGTGCTGGTGCACTTCTGCGGCCATCTCGAAGTCCAGGGGCGTCATGACCTGCTCGGCCATCTCCACGATAGTGACGAAGATACCGCGGCGGTGCAGGTTTTCCGCCATCTCCAGGCCGATAAAGCCCGCGCCTACGATCAGGGCCCGCCGGACCTCGTGGCTGTCCATGTATTCCTTGATCCGATCCGTGTCGCTCACATTGCGCAGGGTGAAAATCCCTTCCTCGTTGATCCCCGGCAGAGGGGGCTTTACCGGCTCCGCACCGGGGGAGAGAACCAGCTTGTCGTAGGATTCCTGGTAGACCTTGCCGCTGGCCAGGTCCTTCACCTCCACCTGCTTCTGCTCTCGCATGATGCGCAGCACAACGTTGCCCACCCGCACGTCGATGTTGAAGCGGGTAGAGAACCTCTCCGGGGTTTGCACGAAAAGCCGATCCCGCTCGGCAATGACCCCTCCGATATAGTAGGGAAGACCGCAGTTGGCGTAGGAGATGTACTCTCCGCGCTCGATCAGCACGATCTCCGCTTTCTCGTCCAGGCGGCGCAGACGAGCCGCAGTAGTGGCTCCGCCGGCAACGCCGCCGACGATCACTATCTTGGCCATGTTTTCCTCCAAAATGTCATTGAAAAACTATAATCTAACTTTTTTTATATAGTAAAATATAAATATTTCAGTAGTAAAAGACAAACGAAACCGGATCCCATCAGCTGTTCCGGCCCGGGCAACGATCATCTCACGAGCCACGGAATGCCCGAAACTCCCTGAGGCGGCTACAAGCAGTCCAGTCTGGGTCGCTGCCACGGGGAGTTCAAGAAATCGCGGACAGGCAATCCTCTGCTTCCCTGCAGAATCTGTCAATCTCGGCCGTATAATCTTTGAGAAAGGATATTTCCTCCAGCTTGCCACAGACCGCTTCCATTTCCGCCGGGTTGCGGAAGGTGGCCTGGCGATAGGGATTGTCGAAGTCCTTCTTTCTCGATGCATAGGCCCGTTGTAGCAATTCCTTGGCGACTTCAACCGCTTCTTCCAGGATCCGGCGAACCAGTTCAGGGGTCAGCTCTTCGGCGCTGTACTCGTAGCTGTGCAGGAAACAGAACAGGGCGTGAGCGGTTTTCTGTTTGGGGTATTCCTCCCAGGCGGCGTCGTAGGCCTGATGGAGCTCGCCCCAGGAGCCTATCCGCCTTTCACTAACGCCGCGGATCAGCTCGGCAAGCAGCGACTCCGGGATGAGCTGGCCCCCGATGTTCTCCCAGCTTCGGTGGGGATTTTCAGATCGTGATTTGATTTCCTGTACAACGTTTTCGGACCCTCCTCTTCCGCCTCCCTCTCGGCTCAAAGACTGCTGCATTACGGTAATCAGCTCTCTGGCTCCGTAGAAGCGCAACATCTTACAATACCAGAGGTAGCCGCGAAGAGGATGAAGGATCTTCGCCTTTCGCCCATAGGCCAGTCCTTCCAGCCACAGATCGACGGAAGCATCGATACTCTCGTAGCTCTGGAGATCCGCAGGGCTAAGCGGTCTGCCGATCTGCTCCTCTATAGCGGAACGAAGCACTTCCATGCCCTGAATCATCTCCTCGGCGGTATCGGGAGCCAGAAAATCGTATTCGATGTTCTGTTCCTTGACCACCCTTTTATCCCTGGCCCGGTATTTGTGGGCATTGCGCACCGCGGCGTACATGTTGTGTTCGAACCAGTACCCCGGCATCACCTGAATCGTTTTCTGGTCTTCGGTCATGCTCACCAGGGCGAAAGGCAGAGTGATGTTCAGCTCGCAGGGATAGCTTCCCTTGGCTACCAGGGCATAGGAGGCGAAACGAGAGGAGTGCTTGAAGCTCGACGCCAAACCCGGCCAGAACCCCCGGCCGGCCAGCAACTCGCCGTCGGAAGCCCGGGAGTTGTGATTGGAACCGATGGTGGCCGCGGCGGCGATGTTGGATTGACCCATCAGGGTGGAGGCGGTCAGGAAGGAGTTGTTGTGGTGCTGCTCGTGAAAGGGAAAGATCAGGTTGTTCAAGATCTCGCAGCAGGAAACCGTGGAATTGCTGCCCAGGTAGGAGTTGATCAGTCGGGCTCCATACTTCAGCTGCACGTTTCGTCCCGTAAAGAAACGTACCGCTTTGACGCCGTAGAAGATCCTGTTCCCGTAGCCCACGATTCCATTGACCATCTCCACGCCCTCGCCGATCTGGCTAGGCTCCTCGCTGTTGGAATTGATGGTCAGGTTCTTGAGTTTGTTGGCGCCCTTGATGTAGCAATCGCTTCCGATGAGGGTATCCTTGATGATCCGGCTGTTCTTGATCACCGAGCGATCTCCAACGATTCCGTAATGACCGCGACGTTTGTCAGCCATCCTGTCGGTCAGCTCCTGAAAAGCCTCCATAAGCTCCGGCAGCTCCCGGTAGCGGGACCAGATATAGGCGTCGGCGGGCAGCATGCCATTGAAGGGCAGGATCTTCCTGCCGCCGTTCTCATTTCCCACTTCCAGCCAAATCCGTATGGATTCCGGCTCACCGTCTTTCACGATTCCGCTGCCGAACTTGGCATGGTTCACCGTGATCATCTCGTCGATGTTGAACAGGATGACCCGGCTGCCGACGATGTAGTGGGTGATATAGTGGACATTGCGCATCACTACGTTGTCACCGATGTCACAGCTTATGATCGTGCTGTTGGAAAGCCCGACCGGAAGCCTGAGTTCGTGGAACTCGAGCAGAGCCGGCGACAGATCTCCGATCCGAACCAGACCCCAGAACTCGCAGTTTCGGACCAACCCGGGATCGAAGTTCTCCGTAACCAGGATGCGGTCCCAGTCTTCGGCGGTGTTGTTGTTTTTCACCAGAACCTCGATCTCCTCCGAGCTCAAAGGCTTGTAGTTTTTCCTCGCACCCTGTTGAAAGAGCTGCAGGTCTTCGTCCCGACAGTCCTGTCCGTACTCCGCAGGTACGAAACTTCCAGAAAAATCCTTCAGCTCGCCGATCTTGATTTCGCTCATCGTTCTACCACCTTCTATACAACATCCGGATCCAGCACCGTTATTACATCAATTCCCCTGGTAGATGTTACCGACTTTGCGGGCCCTCTGCGGTTTGTCCAAATCGATGCCCAGGCTTATGCCGATCTCTACCAAGAGGTTCCAGCCGGCGGCGATTTCCACGTAGCTCTGGTAAGCCCCGGCTTCAGGAATGATAACTGTCGGGAAACTCGTTTTCCGAGTGGAAATGGCGATCACCGCCAAACCGACTCCGTCAAGCAAACACTCGCGAAACTTTTCCTCTTCGGAGGCAAAGGGTTCCACGATTACAACCAGCTCCTGAGCATCCATGACCTCCTCGATGCCGTGAACAGCGTAGGTACCCTCCAGGTAATCGGACTTCTTGCGAGTGATCTCGTTGGTCTTGAGGGTAAGCTCCTCGGCCACGCCGGTGTTACGGCCGGCGAAGTAGATGGTCGAGGCGTTCTTGGCCCTGTCCACCAGCTGGGGCTCGATCTGCACGGTCAGAGCTTCCTCGACCTTGCCGGCCAAAGCGCTCAGACCCTCCATCCCCTCGCCCCTCAGCGCCCGCAGAAGGCTGTCGTAGAACAGGGCCTGTTCCACCACCGTCTTGGTGGCGGCCACGGCGTCCTCTTTGCCGCTGATCAGGATATGAGCTTCCGCGGCCAGACGATCCAGCGGCGAATCTTCGTAGGCGGTCAGGGCAAACAAAGCCTGGTGACCGGAACTTTTTAGCTTCTGAAACAGCCGCACCACTTCCTTGGTTTTCCCCGAATTGGAAGCACCGAATACGGTGTAGGCTGACAGGTCATACTCCATAGCCTGGGTGGCACCGTCGGTGGAGATCGACAGGGATTGCGCTTTTTTCAACGCATCGTAGATGGCTCTTTTTGCCGGAAAAATCCGGCTCGAGCCCTCCCCGGTTAGAAACAGGCGCCCTGTCTTTTTCACCACGGGAGCGAAGTTTTCAGCGGCCTTCGGATCGAAGCGGCGGATGATATCGGGTGTCTGCATCATCTCCTGTACGAGCTTGTAGCGGGAATAATCCTTGTTTTTCAAATCCATGATATTTGCCTCTCTTTCGTTGAATTATATCGCAATATCTTCTTTCAGCCAAAAATCTTATTTTAACCACGGCGAAGCTTCAAGTTAAAAAGCAAGATTTTCGGTTCTCGCCATAATATGACCGCAAACTCGGGGATCTTGCCGACCAGAGGAAAGCAATTGTCTTTTGTCTCTTGGAGCAATCTTCGGCGGTAGCAGCTATTGACTCATTCGCTTTCATTGTTTAATGTGGTGTTACATTTATTAATTTCGTAACACCACAAGATTGCAGATCGATTTAATAAATCAAAGGAGTGATGATATTGATTCTGTTGATTTCGCTTCTTCTTGTTCTCCCTCTTACATCTACCTTCCCCGGGGGAGCTAACGAAGCCGCAGGAATCGAAGCAAAAGCCAATGCAGAGGATCTGATCACTGTAACCGACTCGTTGGGCCGCGCGGTTACTGTCCCCAAAAACCCGCGCTATGTACTCTGTTCCGGTCCGGGATCTCTGCGGCTGCTAAGCTATCTGCAGTGCCAGGACAAAGTGATTGCCGTGGATGACATGGAGGGAAGGCGGCCGCAATTCGACGCCCGGCCCTACGCCCTGGCCAATCCGCAGTTCAAACAGCTTCCCCTTTTTGGAGAGTTCAGGGGGCGTGATAATCCCGAGCTCATCGTTGCCCTCGAACCCCAGCCTGAGGTGATCTTCAAAACCTTTCCCGATATGGGAACGAATCCCCTCGAGTTGGAAAACAAGACAGGCATCCCGGTCGTCGCCTTGAGCTACGGGGATCTTTTCGGCTACAAGCAGGATCTGTACAAAACCATCCGGACAATGGCCGCCGTGATGGCAAAGGAACCCAGGGGCGAGGAAGTGATTTCCTTCCTGGAAAATTCCATAGCGGATCTGGAGAGCAGAACGGCAGATATCAAAGAGGAGACGAAGCGATCCTGTTATATCGGGGGAATCGCCTTCAAGGGTCCTCACGGTTTTCAGTCCACCGAGCCGGCCTATCCGCCCTTCCTGTTCGTAAACGCTCACCATGTAGCCTACGACCCGGAGAAAAGCCTTCAGGAGCTTCAGCACGCAGATGTGGCAAAAGAGAAGATCGTGGCCTGGGATCCTGATGTGATTTTTGTCGATCTGGCTACCCTGCAATCCGATCCCCAGGTAAACGCCCTGTACGAGCTCGAACACGATCCGGCCTACGGCGCCCTCAGTGCCGTGAAAAACGGGGATGTGTACGGCGTGCTACCGTACAATTGGTACACCCGGAACTTCGGTTCCATCATTGCAGATGCATACTTCGTAGGGAAGATACTGTATCCCGAGCGATTCGCCGACGTGCTGCCGTCCGAAAAGGCGGATGAAATCTACACTTTTTTGGTGGGAAAAGCCGTCTTCAGAGAAATGAACGACGCCTTTCAAGACCTGGTGTTCAAAAGAATCCCCATAGAGTAGGCTCACCCCATGCACCTAGATGACGGCTACATTCCGGAAGAGTATACCCGCTATATCGGCAGGAAAATCGCAATCAGCGTAGCCGGCCTCGTTCTGCTCTTTGTTCTCTTATTGGTCTCCATATCGGTGGGTGCGGTACATATTCCCTTGAAGGAAGTCGTCCGCACCTTGTTCGCCGGCGGCTCGAGGCGATGGGAAATCATTATCTGGAACATCCGTTTTCCTCAGTCTCTCGCAGCGATCGTCGCCGGGGCCGGCCTGGCCGTATCCGGTGTTGCCATGCAGTCCATCCTGCGAAATCCGTTGGGTTCCCCCTTCACCCTCGGGATCTCAGGTGCGGCCGCTTTCGGAGCCGCCTTTTCCGTCATGATTCTGGGTACAGGCGCTATGCACAGCACAGGCGCTGACGCGGTCTCCATCACGCAACCCTATCTGACCACAGGCTCGGCTTTTCTTTTCTGCTTGGTGGCGACCGCGGTGATCCTCATCATCGCCAAGATCAAGAAAGCCTCCCCGGAAGTGATGGTCCTGACGGGCATCGCCCTGGGTGCGCTTTTCAGTGCCGGGACGATGTTCCTGCAGTACTTCGCCGACGATGTGCAGCTCGCAGCGATGGTGTTCTGGACCTTCGGAGACGTGGCCAGGGCAAGCTGGCGGGAGCTTCTCATTATTTCGGCAGTCACGGTAGGCTCATTTATCTATTTCGTTTTCAACCGTTGGAATTACAACGCCATAGACGCAGGAGATGAGACGGCAAAAGGACTCGGGGTTGCCGTCGACCGGGTTCGGATTGTCGGCATGGTCATCGCTTCCCTGGTCACGGCCACGATCATCTCTTTCGTAGGGATTATCGGCTTCGTGGGGTTGGTCTGTCCCCACATGGTTCGACGGCTCATAGGCGATGACCACCGTTTCCTGATCCCCGGCAGCCTGATCAGCGGCGGCTTGCTGCTGCTGGCTGCGGATACGATTGCCCGGATCATGCTGGCTCCAAACGTGCTGCCCGTTGCCATTCTGACAGCCTTTACCGGAGCCCCCGTATTTGTATATCTCCTCGTCAAAGGATACAGAAGATGATCCTGCAGGTCGCAGATGTCTCCTTTCGATACAACAGCACACCGGTTTTGAGGGATATCTCTTTTCAGGTGGACAAACAAGAGATCATTGCCGTCTTGGGCCCCAACGGCGCGGGCAAGACCACTCTCCTGCGCTGCATCAACCGGATACTGAAGCCAAAAACAGGTACCGTTCTTGTAGACGATCAGGACCTTGCCCACTGCTCTCAACGGGAGGTCGCCAGACAGGTAGCCTATATCGCCCAGTGGAGTGAACCGGGGCGGCTTACCGCCTTTGACGCTGTGCTCCTGGGGAGAAAACCACATATTCAATGGAAGGTCTCCGAGCAAGACATCAAACATACCCAGGCCGCCTTGAAACGGCTCGATCTGGAACATTTGTCTCTGCGCCGCATTGACGAGATGAGCGGCGGTGAGTACCAGAAGGTCTGTATTGCCCGCGCCGTAGTGCAGGAACCCACAGTGATGCTGTTGGACGAGCCTACCAGCTCACTGGATTTGAAAAACCAGCTGGCCATCCTGCAGCTCCTGCGAAATATAATAAATGCACACCGGATGTGCGCCGTGATGTCGATGCACGATCTCAACATCGCACTCAGATACGCAGACAAATTCATCTTTTTGAAAAACGGCGCCATCTTTGCAACCGTGGATAGGTCAGGGATAACGGAGCATATAATTAAAGAGGTATACGAGGTGCCGGTTGCCATTCATATGCACCGGGGCCATCCTGTTATCATCCCTCTCGACGATTGACGATCGGGCATGTGATGTGAATACCCGTAGTGATCAAACGCAGCAGATTCCTCCCTAATCTTTCAGCGTGACCTCCTTGCCCTCCTTGATCACATGGAGGGGAGGATCGTGATCCCTCAATGCCTCGGCAATGCTCTGGGCATTCAGAACCACCAGGTTCGCCCTGTTTCCCTCTTTTAGCCCGAACTCGGCAATGGAGAGGGCGCGGGCGGCATTGGTAGTGATCAGGTCGTAGAGGATCTCGAGGTCGTCAAAGGTGGTCATCCACAGCAGGTGGGAGGCCAGAAAGGCCACCTCGAGCATATTGTTCC
>CAYMGP010000034.1:0-23675 GCA_964390045.1 uncultured Spirochaetaceae bacterium
GAGAACCAGATCCATCACATCTACCTCAAGGCGCTGGCGGACTTATTCGAAAACCCGAAACACACAGCCGGCTACATGCTGAAGATGCGTGAGATCTACCGCCATCTTAATCGCTCGGCGGATAACTGTGACGAGGCGGCAAACATCATCTCCGATATCATCATTAAGACGAGCTAGAGCGAAACCACGATGCCGGTTT
The DNA here is from genome assembly GCA_964390045.1 of uncultured Spirochaetaceae bacterium. Classification (GTDB taxonomy): domain Bacteria; phylum Spirochaetota; class Spirochaetia; order SZUA-6; family DRHE01; genus CAYMGP01. The sequence goes on from CAYMGP010000034.1 coordinate 200, forward strand.
TTCTGAATGGCAAATCGGCGAAGCGCGTTCTATTCCAATGTTTCAGAGAAATGAATATAGTATGGCTCTGACCGACATTGAAGCGCAGGAGGTTTCCATGAAGCGAGCTCTGGTTTTTTGCGGCGTCGTTCTGCTACTGCTCACTCTCGGCGGGTGTGCCCCCGGACCTAACAGTATGGCCGATACTGCCGATCAGGAGGGCGAAATCGCCGGATTCTGGCTGGGATTGTGGCAGGGGATCATCGCTCCGATCACCTTTATCATCTCTCTGTTCTCGGACAAAGTGCACATGTACGAAGTGCACAACAACGGGGGCTGGTACAACTTCGGCTTTCTGATCGGCATGATGATTATCCTGGGTGGAAGCGGGGGCGGGGCGGCCCGAAGACGCCGTCGCTGCGATTGACGGCCCAACAGCGCTGAGATTTCTTTCCTTCCCACGGTCAGGATCGCGGATTATACTCGGACATCCACCAATTTGCCAGCGGTACAGAGGACGGACCGTTGGCAAGCGAGAAAGGAACCGCGGAGTATGGAGTCAGCTGTCAGGCCGGAGCTCAGGATCCTGGGCTCGGAAACCATAGAAAAGGTAATCGGAGAGGCGAGGGACATTCTCCAAGAGCTTGGTTTTTACCTGGAGAATCAAGAGGCTCTGAACTTACTTCATGATGCCGGAGCCAAGATTGATGCCGGGCGCCGCCTCGTTTTCCTCTCCTCCGACCTGATAGACAGAGCGCTGAAATCCGCGCCGGCCTCCATTTCTCTCTTCGATACTGAGGGCGTGAAAGCCGTGGAATTGGGAGGAAACGCTGTATGTTTCGATCCCGGATCCGCCGCTTTGAACATTCTCGATCCGGATACCAAACAAGTCCGCGCCGCCTGCACGGCGGACTTCGTCGCCTTCAGCAAGGTGGTCGATCAGCTGGAACACATCCACGCTCAGAGCACCGCTATCATCTGCTCCGATGTGCCCCAGGGTATGGCGGATCGCTACCGGCTGTACCTGGCCCTTCTGTACTCAAAAAAACCTGTTGTCACCGGAACCTTTGCCAAGCAGTCCTTCGAGATTATGAAGGACATGTTGATCGCAGTCCGCGGGAGCGCAGAGTCATTGAAGCAAAAGCCTCTGGCCGTATTCGATGCCTGCCCTTCCCCGCCGCTGAAATGGAGCGACCTGACCTCTCAGAGCTTGATTGACGCGGCCCGGGCCGCCGTCCCTTCCGAGTTTGTGTCGATGCCGCTCACCGGGGCAACGGCGCCGATCACTCTGCTCGGGGCCATCGTGCAGCATACGGCGGAAACCCTGGCCGGTGTGGTGATCACGCAAATCGTACAGGAGGGAGCCCCTGTTATCTGGGGAGGCTCCCCCTCGGCCTTCGACATGCGGCACGGCACCACCCCGATGGGCTCGATCGATACCATGCTCATCGACCTGGGTTGCGCGGAAATCGGCAAGTATTTGAATCTACCCACCCATGCCTACATGGGTATGAGCGACGCCAAGCTCATCGATGCCCAATCCGGTTTGGAATCGGGCATGGGCAGCCTGCTCGCCGGCAGCAAAGGAATCAACATGATCTCCGGTGCCGGCATGCTGAACTTCGAGTCCACACAGAGCATCGAGAAGTTAATAATCGATAATGAGATCTGCGGCATGACCTACAGGTTTCTGCAGGGGATCAGCCAGAGAGACGAACCGATCGCTCGGGATTTATTGCGAACCCTGCTTGCGGAAAAACATCTTCTCGCCCACGAGCACACATTGAAATGGTTCCAAACCGAGCATTATCTACCCTCTCAAGTCATCGATCGAAGGAATGTGGATGACTGGCTGCAGGGGGGAAAGGCGAGCATCGAGCAGCGGGCTCGAGCCCGGGCCAATGAGCTGATCCACAGCTACCCGGGCAGCTCATTGGATCCTGATATTCAGAAAGCGTTGGTCGGGATTGCGCGTCACGACGGGCAAAAGCTCGGGCTGAGCAGACTCCCCCAACATGAAACAAGGTAGAGCGCAGAACTCGCTCAAGCGCCCTCGTCGCCTTCTTCGAGCCAGCGTGCCAGGCCCGTGGCCGATGCTTACCATGCGCGCTACCAGCCCGGGAACGCCGACGTAATTCACGATCATGGTGCGTGCTGCCTCGGGCAGCGATACGTTGCCGGGACGCAGGTGCGCGATTCGCGCGCCCTCAGCCTGCGCGATATCAACTATCTGCCGCGCCGATCGTCTGATCGTTCCATCGCGTTCAAGCGGTGCCAAAGCAGAATAGAGCACGGCGAGCAGTCCGGGCCACCGCGCCAGATGCCGCCACAGTGTTGCCAGCCCCGGTTCTCCGGCATCAGCGCCGAAACGGTTGATCTGCTGCAAGAGGGTCCGGGTATCGTGCGGAATTTCGGCTGGGGCCTGGAGTCGGGGCAGTTCAGGCCAGGGCGGAGGCGAGGAAGGCGTAGGATAATCCGCCGGGGTGCCGGCGGGAGACACAACCAGAGCCGTGAGCGCCATCAGGTTCATACCGTTGGAGCGGTTATAGGCGGCAACCAAAGCCCTGATTCCCGTCAGGTCTGCCTTGGACACGCCGGAGCAGGCAAGTTGACCCGCGGCCGGCGGCTCCGGCACGGGCAGCAGCACTCGCTCCGCTCGATCCGCTCGCTCCGCTCGCTCACGCAGCTTCAAGAGCGAGGCCACCGGTTGACCTGTCTCGAAAAGCGGCTTGGCCGCCTCCCAGGCGGCTGGCAATCCGCCTTCGACGCCCGCCAGGGTCCGCCATATCGAGGTAATCAGCGGAATCTCCATGGTCTTGCGGATATCGGCAAAAATAGCAGCGGTTTCCCCCGTCGCCTCGGACTCGGCGATCGCCGCAACCGGATCGTGGCCTTCGGCTCCGTTCATCTTTGATTCCCCCTTACTCAATCAAGCAAACGATCGGCAAGATCGAGGAAGTCTTCCGCAACAATGTCCGCATCCGGATCAGTAGGAAAATCCTTCTCCTCGCGTTTGCCGTATTCCAGAGGCCTTGGCACGAAGGCGCTGCGAAAGCCCACTGAACGCGCGGCAGCCAGGTCTTCGACGTGCGAGGCAACCATCATGACCTTGTGAGGCGGAAGGCTGAGCAGCTCGGCCGCCTTGAGGTATACCTTGCAATCCGGTTTATAGCGCAGCGCCAACTCGGCCGAAAGGATGCAGTCCCATGGAAGACCCGCATATTTAGCCATGTGTGTAAGCAGCGAGAGGTTCCCGTTGGACAGAGTAGCGATAATGTAGCGTCTCTTCAATCTCGTCAGACCTTCCACGGCATCCGGCCACGGATCGAGCCTGTGCCAAACATGGTTAAGATCCTCTTTCTCATTTTCCCCCAGACCGCCAAGCGAATACTTTTCCAGTAGCGTTTCGAGAATCATCCTGTGAAGTTCATCGATCTTGGTCCAGGGCAGCTCGCCCGTTCGGACTCGATCCATAGCCGGTAGATACCCCGCTCTCCATTCGAGAGCGAACTGTTGGGTATCGACAGTGAAACCGTGGGATTCGGACAGCTTTCTGAGATCTCTGACGACGCTGCTGCGCCAATCCACAACCGTGCCGAAAACATCGAATGTGAACGCCTCGATTTTCGGAACACCCAATATCGTCTCCTTTTCGAGCCTGGGGAGGATCACTCCATGATCTCGTAGCTGCTCGATACGACCGGGGCCCTTACACTGGCGAAAGCGTCGCCCGTGCCGGGGTAGTAGGCCGGAACGTCGCTGCAGTTCAGCTTCCAGAAGCGTCCGTCCTCCCTGTCGAAGGCAACCACGGCCGAAGCCTTTACGGGATCCGGTACCGCCGGCGGATCTGTACGACCATCTCCGGACCGATCGGACCGTAGGTCTTGCCCTCGTTTCCCTTGATAGGATCCACGACCACGAACTGCTGCTCGCCGCTGAAGGTTTCGATGAACCTCTTCACGATTTCTACCTGGCGCGGTGAGCCTAGAAATTCGCTGTACACGGCGTCGAAACCGATGCCGAGAGAATCCCAATGCTTGATGAAGCCTTCCATGTGCTCTGTCAGATCGACAAAGTGGTAATCGGTGAAACCACCCGTGTGCGTTGAGAGCACGGCAGTGGGCACGGAACACACCTGAATCCCCATGGTCGAAAGCACGGGTATGATCACGGTCAGGGATGCTCTGCCGAAGCCCAAAGATCGTGGAGCGCCGCTGCCCGGGGAACAGAATTCTTCTTCATTTCCTGTTTATCGTATTATCGTAGATATGACAGGAAATCCGGACGGGTAGAATCGTAACGGTCGCTGGCAGTCTCGTCATCCACGAGGGGCTGCAGATATTGTTGGTGTTTCGCGGTCCAGTCTCCGGCCCGCCTGTGAGCCTTTATGTAGTTTGTAGGCATGGGATGACTGCCCACAACCACAGGCAGACCTACATAGTTCTCGATATAGCCTATGAAATCCTCCAAGTACGGACAGGGAGGATACCCGGCCAAGAAACAGGAAGCCAGGACGATTTCCTCGGCTCCGTATTTTTTCATTTCCGCGGGCGCGCGCTCGAGTCGTTCACCGGGGCACCCACCGCAGGGCAGATATCCTACAACCTCCAGCGGCTCATCCTTCGGATACTTCCTGAATACTCCGGCCCTTTCCTGGACGGCCATGAAGCATTTCCCGCCGATACAGGTTCTCTCTCTATTACAGATGATGATGCCGATTTTTGCCAATGATTTTCTCCTCAAAACGATGATTAGGCGCCCTTTCCCAGAGACACCTGTCTGTACCGCCCCAGTGTAAACAACGACGGCTGCTAAAGTCAAATGCTACAAGAATCAAGCAGTAAGTCGACGCACCGGGATACAGCTTCCACGAACTTCCTCCGCGGCAGATTCTGAACTTCCGGCGAGAAATGAGCGTAGGGAAGACTGCCTGAATCCGAGCGGCTCCAGGTAACCCGGCATGGAGGCATCTTGAAGAATTCCGGGTCAAGATCGCCGCACACCTCTCTGTCAGGAAGGTCGTTTCGAATCTCGACAAAGCCCAGGTCGAGATCTGCCGTTATCTTCAAAAATGTCTGCAGATCCACGTGCGGGTAGATGATTCTTTTGAGGGCGATTTGAGATCGTTCGAGCATACCCCATGCTATCTGGTTTTCGACGGCCGGGACTACTACGAGGCGGGATTCTATCCCGAAAGGCTTGTAGGTCGCAGCGGCGATAACCAGTCTGAAGATGGAGACGGATGGACCGTTTCGTGCCTCCGTACAGGAAGTGGAGGATCTGATAGGGCGGAGATATCGATATCGGAGGAGATCGTAGTTCCGCATCAAACCCGGTCAACTGGTACAGATCGCGAAGATTACAGGAATAGAAAGCGGAAGATCAGGTAGGAAAAGACCAGTGCGATCGACGGCGTTCCGACCCAGCCGAAGAGGATCATCAAGAGGGTGCGGATCTTTATGGTCTGCACCCCTTTGACGATCCCTATGCCGAGCACCGAGCCGACAATCCCCTGGGAGGTGGAGACCGGCACGCCGATGATCGCGAAACCGTGGACGACCAGGGCCATGGAAAAAACCGCGATAAAGGCACTAAAAGGATCGAGGCTAACCAGGTTCTTGCCAACGGTGATCATCACATTTCTGCTGTAAGTCAGTGCGCCTAGGGCGATGCTTCCACCTCCCAATAAAGTGGCCTGAAACACCGTAAGTTGTCCGGTCTGGGTGTACAACCCGGTCACGTTGGCCACGTTGTTGGCCCCCAGGGCATAGGAGCCGTAGCAGCCGGCGATTATCAGGCCCCACTTCAGGATCAGATCCCGCGTGAAGATGTTGAGCCGCAGCACCCGCAGCAGGGCACCAACTAATGGATAGAGTATCAGGGTAGCCACGATCGTCCCCACCGGTGTTGCAGCCCAGGCCGTGACGACCTTTGTCAATCCGCTGAAATTGACCTCACCCCTCAGGATGCCGATGCCGATTATCGCCCCGACCATGGCCTGGGAGGTGGAGATCGGCAGTTTCAGGACACTCATGAGTGTAGCGGTCAGGGCCGCAGCCAGGGTGGCTGCAAAGGCGCTGTCCGCAGTCTGTTCCACCAGGCCGCCCAGGGTGTGCATCCCCGCGCGCCCCTCCAACAGAGCCCCGATAATCACGAAAACCGCGCAGAGTATGACAGCCGTGCGATACCGTATCTTTTTCGAAAAAACCGCGGTTCCGAAGTTATTGGCGGAATTATTGGCGCCAAGGGACCAGCCCAAGAAGACCCCGCTGAGAAGGCGGTACATCGATCAGATCTTCCGCTTCAGGATGGCTAAAACCAGCCTGTCCTTGACCGTCTCCGCCCGATCCGAGATGTCGCCGGTGTTGATGACGATCTCCTTCAACAGTATCTTGTCGGCCTTGTCCAACTTGCTATTGAAGATATCCCGGATCAGATCCCGCTCGATATGATCGGAGTCGCTCTCCACCGCATCTACCAGGTCCGTCAGATCCTTGACGTCCTTGTTGTAAAATAGCCCAAACACGGCCTGGCGGACCAGATTGTAGGCCTTGATGTTGACATCCACCAGGTGCAGGTAGCGATCTCTGAACTGCTCGGGGAATACGATCCTTTCCAAGAGAAACTGGTAGCAGAGGGATTGGAACATGCCGGGGATTACGTCGATGGTCTCGAGCAGACCCAGTACGTCTCCGCGGGATTCGGGAATCAGCGCCCGCTCGTAGAGCTGCAGCTCGATATTCCTGCGCAAATCGTCCGCTTTCGACTCGGATCGATGCACCTCCTCCACGATCGCCTGATTCTCAGCATCGTCCGGATTGACCAGCAGCTTCTCAATACAGAGGCGGAAGCGATCGCGACACACATCCACCTGATCCAGGTATGCTTTGATCTTGTCAATAATAGATTTTGCTTTCTTCCAGAGCATGTCCATTTTCTCCTTACTCTATTTCCGATACAGCTACCGGTCTGTTCTGTTCGTACGACAACCGGGCCGCTTTTCCCATCACCCCGGGCACTCTGGCGTCCCTACCGGTCACAGGAGGATCGGTGTCCTCCCTGATGCGACGGAAATCCGGTCAAACCCGGATACCAGATATAACCATTGTCGTCCGCCTGGGCCATGTGCACATCGCTTCCACAGATGCCGCAGGCCTTGACCTCGATGAGCACCTCACCGGGTCCCGGTTTGAGCACAGGCACATCTTCGATTTTCAGCTGGGGATTGCGCCAGACCTTGCTGCCCAGGTAGGTCTGTTTCCCGTCGCTGTCCTTGGCCCCCAGCTTGAACTCGGGCTTGAGATCCCAGTCGGCGTACAGCCGTACCGCTTTCATCTTATCACTAATTGAAACCTCCTAAAACATATTGTAAACGTTTGCATTACTACCATGACAATTATGGCACGCTGCTCTGCCGTACCACCAGCCGGGGCTTGAGATACAGCTGCTGCGCTTTGTGGGCCCGATCCGGAGTCTTTATCTGCTCCAGAAGGATCTTGACGGCCTTCAACCCCATTTCGTACTTGGGCTGCAGAATCGTGGTCAACTGGACCTCGGGGAAACTGGCCAAGGGAATGTCGTCGAATCCCACCACGGCTATATCTCGAGGCACCGACAAACCGCTCGCCTTGATTCCTCGGATTATTCCCAAAGCGAGCAGATCGTTCTCTGCAAAAATCGCCCGCGGATAGCTCCCTTCGGCAATCAGCCGGCGTACGATTCTGTAGCCCGTCTCCTGGTTGAAATCCCCGATCTGTATGTACTTTTCCTGCACGGGCAGGTCGTGCTTCCCCATAGCCTGGCGGTATCCCAGCATTCTTTTCTCGATTGCCAGGGAATCATCGCTGGAGCCCACAAAACCGATTGTCCTGTAGCCGAGCTCGATAAGATGCTCGGTGGCCAGGAATCCTCCCAGAACATTGTCGATTACCACGAAGCTGTGTTCCGTTGATCGAGGAGCATTACTGACATAGACCAGGGGAATCTTTCCGGAAAACCCCCTGCTTTCTGCCTGGGCCTGACTGTCTACGGGAGCCAGAATGATGCCATCGACCCTCTTTTCGGCGAGGAGCTTGAGGTACTGCTTTTCCCGTCTGCTCTCCCAGTTCGTATTGCAGAGAAAAAGGCTGAATCCCTGCTCCGCTGCTCCATCCTCTATGCCCCGGGCGACTTCCGGATAAAAGGGGTTGGTTATATCGGGAATGATCAATCCCAGAGTGTGCGTCTGCTTCTTGACCAGCCCCCGAGCGATGGCATTCGGCGTGTAGGCCAGCTCCACAGCCAGGTCGAGAACTCTGCTGCGCGTCGATTCCCGGACACCGCGCTTGTTGTTCAAGGCACGGGACACCGTTGCGTAGGACACATTGGCCTGCTTGGCGATATCCTTGATCGTCACCTCTGTGCGATCCGTTTTTGCCTTCTTCGTGTTCATCGAGTCGCTTCTACTCATTGCAAACGTTTACAATAGCAAATATATTGGTAACAAACGTATATGTCAATTTGATCGCGCCTGAAAAGCTCGAGGAGGAGGAACCCTACGCAGAAAAACTACGATATCGTCACGATCGGACACGTTTCCCACGACGTCCTCAACGATCGGGGTACGGTTTCGCGCTTCATCGGCGGAGGCGCCTATTTTTCCTCGTTCGCAGCCAAGCACTCGGGAGCACGTATACCACGTCGATTGAAAACACCGTCGAGACTGAGGATGTGGACCGGCGCAATGTGGTCCTGCTTTCCCAGGCAGACGCCTTCGAGATAACGGAGATCCCGGATCAGCAAACAAAGATCTTCAACCTGGCCGGCCTGTTCAGGGGCGAGATCCCCCCGGAAATGATTGAACCGCTGTCATCTACCTTATATTACCTTTCTCAAGGCGGATTCTCTCGAATCAGAGGTCATCACAGGCAGTGCCGATCGGCGGCGGGCCGCGGCGACACCTGCTTCGTCTCCTACATGGTCCGGCGTCTCAATCACGGAATCGAACAACCCCTACGCTAGGCCGCCGCCCAACAGCCGCACGGTAAAAAGCCCCGGGGTTACTTCCTGAACGTTGTACTTTTACAATTGCTGCACTACAACCAGAACAGGATGTTCGCTCCCAACATGCCGGTGCTCTTGTCCCACTTGATTCCGTTTTCCACGATCAGGCCCATGATGTAGCTCAAGCCGAAAGAAATTCTGCCTAGCTTGATGTCCACATTGGCTTTGGCATTGAAGCCCAGCATGGTCGGATCGGGTGCATCTTTGTCCAGCAGAAAAAACACCGTCGGACCGACACCTGCGGACAGGCTCAGGAAAGCCAGATCGAAGGCCAGTCCGGCGTCCGCATACAGATCGATCGAGGGAGCGTCTCCGACAGTGACCAATCCCAGTGTCTCGAGCTGGAGGATCTTCAGGAACTTGAAGCGAAGATCACCGCCGAAGGTAAAGCCGCCCTCCCGCAGCTCGGATACATCCGGCTTGGTACCGACGAGCACCGGGGAGTTGAAGAATGCAGATGCACCGAGACCGAGATCAGCGAAGAGAAACAGGGGCACGAAGGTCAGCACAAGTACAATGATCAGCGTCTTTTTCATGTCGACCTCCTTCTGACAGGCACGCTATTCCTGTCATAAGTTGTCTTTTTGGTAATATACACCAATGAAACAAGAAATCCTCATGTTGTTGCTACCAGTTTTTGAGAATTCTTACGCTGTAGGTGTGCAGGAAGAACGCAGAGTTGTTTGCTCCCAGTATTGCTTTGGAAACCGCTCAGTCGGCTCCCGTTTGGGGGCGGCCTACTCTTTGAGCTCCGCTCGGCCCGAGGCGGTGGCCAAGGTGATCACGGGATTGCCGTTTCCGCGGGTGAATATCCTGCGTACGTACCTCTGCCCGCTGTGCAGGAAGGTCTCCTCGCTGTCAAAGGCAAAGGGCGAGACGATGCACCCGGTCTTCTCGAGAGCGGAAAACTCAAAGATTCCCTCTACGGGATTGTCATTATAGTCGAGCAGCACACGGCCTGCAGCCGAGGACAGGGATAGATCGCGCTCCGGTCGGGCGGCCAGCACAACTTCGATGTCTCCAGAGGCGGCACTGAAGGTGCTCTCCCTTTCGATTTTCAGCTCCTCGACGTCGATCTTACCGCTGGCCGTGAAAGCCTCGACCTCGGCTTGAACATCCCGCAGCTCGATATCTCCAGAGACGGTGCGCACAGAGATTCGGCCCCGGGTATCTCGTGCCTCCACCGAACCACTGGCCGTGCTCATCGAAACGCGCCCGCGAATATCCCTGATCCCGACATCTCCGCTGGCCGTGCTGAGATCGATCTCCCCCTCGAGCTCTCGAACAAGAATCCTGCCTGATGCGGAGCGGGCTTCGATCTGCCGAAGGTCTCCCTGAGACTCGAGAGTCCCGGACGCCGAGGAGAAAAAAACGCGGGTTTTCTCAGGTACAGTCACGTGCCAGGTGGCCGAGCCCCGGTGCGAAGAGCCGAGGAATCTTTCTCGGAGCAGTAGTTTCCCGTCCCACTCCCCGATTTCCGCTTCGTAGCGTCCTTCCCCGTAGTCGTGCAGCACCTCAATCTGGACTTCGCCGGGCCCGCCCGATTCGAGCAGGCAATCGGCGCTGACCAACGTGATCTCTACCGATTCCCTGGCCGGAACGCTTTTGCTGATCCTCTGCTGAGGAGAGGTCTCTCCAATACCAGCGGAAAATCCGGGCAGGCATACAAAAACGAAAACCTGGACGGCGAGCACCCGGGACAGTATTTCGTTGTTCATTCTCTTCGAATGGGACATATCAGATATGAAGCTCCAGGACGTCGCCGTCATGAACGATCTCTTGTTTGGAAACGGTAATGGGACTTCCCTTGCCCCGCCACATCCTGGCAAAGCGCAGCTTCTGGATGAAATCCTTGTGGACCAGAGCGCAGATGTCCCCCACCGTGCGTCCGGCGAACACCGTGTAGGGCCGCTTGAGGTCCGGTTTCTTCCCGGGTGCTTTGGTGTATACCCTGACGATTTCCAGCCACTGAAAGATCATGTCGGCCAGCGCAGAGACCGGGTCGGGATTGCGGCAGGAGAAAGGCACGACCTCGAACTGCTCGCCGATCAGGTCCCGCAGCAGTTCCAGCCTGGTCTCCGCTCCCGGAGCATCTTTCTTGTTTGCCAGCACCCTGCAGAGCAGGAGGTCCCTGTTATCCTCGTTCTTCTCTCCTACAAACCGAACGTGCCGCAGCGCAAAGGTCTCGAAGATCGCTTCCAGATCCTCGATCATCGCATCGTTTGCCAGGTCGGCGACCAGCAGAACGGCATCCGCTCCCCGCACGAGGCTGAGCATGTGGGTGGGCATGAAATCGGAGGTCACCGGTGGAGCGTCCACCACCTGGATCTGGATGTCTTCGTAGCTCACCATACCGGGCTGCATGGAATGTGTAGTGAAGGGGTAGACCCCGATCTCGGGATTCGCGTTGGTCGTTGCCTTCAGAATAGAGGACTTTCCGCCGTTGGGCGGACCCACCAGAATAACCTGGGCCGCTCCTTCCTTGGTGAAGCCGAGGGTCGGGCCTCCGCCGGTTTTCCTTGCCGCGCTCTCCTGCTGCTTCTGCAGCTTGGACATACGCCGCTTTAGGTCGGCATAGAGGTGATCGGTGCCCTTGTGTTTGGGCAGCACGGCCATCATGTCCTCGAGGCGCGCGATTTTCTCGTCGATCGTTTTGGCCGTCCGGAACGCATCCTCGGCTCGCTTGTATTCGGGTCCCGCATTTGTCGGCATGGATGTAATTATACGAAAAAAAAGTATTTGTCTCTATGTTGCTACCTGCGCTTGATCGAGGATGCGCCGGAGAGCTCGACCCCGCTTATGGTGGGGTTTCCCTCGTACAGCAATCGGGAAGCTCCACTGGCATCGATATCCAGTGTGCCATCGAGCACTAAATAAGCCTCGCTGGCTCCGCTGAGCTGTACAACCGCATCCGTGACGGGGAAATCCTCGAGGTCCGCATCGCTGGCTCCGGAGGCCTCGATATCTATCGTATCCGCTTCGCCGTGCAACCATACATTGCTGGCCCCTGACAGCTTCAGGCGGACATCGGCGGCGCTTATCTCCCCCTCCAGTGAACTGGCACCGGAACATTCGATCCGTAAGTCCCGCTGCCTGGAAAACCCGCTTATCCTCACATCGCTGGCTCCGCTGGCCTCTACCCCGCTCAATTCGGGCATCCGCACTACCGCCTCCATGGTGATGCCGCGCAGGTTCAAACCCAAATGCGGCTTCAGGCCGATGAATAACATGTCTCCGCGCTTTTCCACCCGCAGATGCCGCTGCAGGTTATCGTCGATCTTCACGGTGACGGAATAACTCTCCGCTTGGATGACATCCACACGAAAGGCATGGCTGACGTCCAATTTGGTGAAGCCTCGAAAATCAAAATCCTCAGATACAATCCTTCCCGAGCCTGTGATGTTTTCCCTGCCGCCGCCGGCAGCACTGCTCATCACAAATACCATAGACAGCGCCAGCACACCGATCACCAGTAAACCTTTGGAAAAATCGCTTTTCATTTTTGTACCTCCTGATAGTCAACTTCTACGTACAACATAGCGCTGGAAAGCATTGGAAACATCGGAGAAAAGAAGGATTTTCAATCAGACAAAAGGCTTGATTTGCGCCGACAGCGCGATACTTCATTACGCTGCTGCAGCTCATCCGAATGTTGTAGAAAGCCTCTACTGCGGCTCCTCCGGCGAAGCCAAACCCTCCCGTAGTGCGAAAAGCGCCGCCTGCGTCCGGTTCGGAAGATCCAGTTTCATAAGAATGTTGCTGACGTGGGTTCGTACGGTGGGCTCACTGATAAACAGCTGTTTGCCGATCTCCCTATTGGCAAGCCCTTTGGCGACAAGGCGCAGCACCTCGACCTCCCTCTCGGTAAGCTCCTCGACGCGACCGGCAGGTTCCGGATCTCTTATCCTGCCGATCAGTTTACGCGCCACGGCTGGATTGAGCGCCGACTGGCCCCGCTGCACCTCGCGAATGGCACGCAGCAGCTCCTCCGGGCCGGCATCCTTCAACAGATAACCAAGGGCGCCCGCTTCAATGGCGGCCAGAACTTTGCGTTCCTCGGAGAAGCTGGTCAGAACCAGGATCCTGGCCTCGGGATCCCGCCTCCTGATCTCTTCAATGGCCTGGACTCCGTCCATTTCGGGCATGAGCAGGTCGAGGAGGATCACATCCGGATCGAGTGCAGCCTCTTTTTCCACAGCTTCTCTGCCGTCCGCCGCTTCCCCGATCACTTCCATTCCCTCCTCGGTTTCTATGAGAGCCCGCAATCCCCTCCGCACCACCGCGTGATCATCGACTATCAAAACCCGAATTGTTGGTTCGCTCATCCCCTCACCTCATCTCAACCTCTACCTTGACTTCTGTACCTTTGCCGGGAGAGGAGATCAGTGTCAACTTCGCGCCGAGCTTCTCCGCCCTTTCCCGCATGCCCAAGAGCCCCATCCCTCCTGCGGAGCCGGCCTCCCCGCTTTCGAATCCGGCTCCATCATCGCGAACCGTCAGCTCGAGCACACCGCCGCCCGAGCGTACAGATACCTCCACGCTGCCCGCGCCTGAGTGCTTCAAAGCATTGTTTAAGGCTTCCTGAGCAATACTGAAAAGATCCACCTCGAGGGCTTCGGGAAGCTCGAACTGCTCCGGAGCTTCCATCGTAGCCTCGATTCCGGCTCTCTTCTCTACCGCGTTTAGGCGCTGCCTCAAAGCTCCAATCAGTCCCTGTCGATGCAGCTCGGAGGGACGAAGCTGAAATACCATCAGGCGCATCTCTTTGAGGGCCTGCCCGGCCGCCCGACCGAGCTGCCGGAGACTCTCCGCAGTGGGCTCGCCATTTCCGGCGGCCAGCTGCCTGCGGGCTGCTTCTGCAAAAAGCGTTACGCTGTACAGAGACTGGCTGACCGAATCGTGGAGATCCCGAGCCACCCTGCTCCGTTCCTCCACCACGGCCAGCCTTCGCTGCTGCTCCAATACCTCCCTGGTGCGACTGTCCACCTTCTCTTCGAGGCCTGCGTATAGATCCTTCAGGGACCGAGCCATGGTATTGAACTGCCTGGCCAGCTCTTCGATTTCATCTCCCGTTGAAGCGGCAATCGTATGACGGAAATCACCGGCGGCGATTCGCCGTGCCCCCTCGGAAAGCTCCCGAACAGGCCTCAGCACTTTGCCGATGGAAATGAAAACCAAAAGCGCCGAGGCGGCTGCACCGGCTAAGAGAAACAAAGAAAGCAGGAGATTGTACCTGTGCACGGGCCTAACGATCACGTCCCAACGCTGCCTGGTAACCAAACCCCAACGTGTCCCAGGCACGGGAGCATAACCTGCTATCACCCTTTCCCCCGTCAGATCCCTGGTCAATACCGCGCCCTTCAACCCGTGCGTAACCCGCATCATCGGCATGTTTTCAGCCAAGGCCGTGCCCCAGAGAGAGCGATTGCGATGGTAGATAAACTTTCCACGCCCATCGAGGAGGTAAGCGTAGCCGCTGCGGCCGGTTTTAAACTCCATCAGGGAGGCGAATGTTTCGAGCAGGCTGGAACGGTTCAATGTAGCGAAGGAAGCAGCCACTGCCTGTAATCGATTGCCTTCATCCAACACAGGTACGGCTATCATGATCATGTTTTCCGCGCTCAGAGGATCCCGGAATACATCACTGAACAGAGGCTCGAGGGTACCTGCCATCCCGGCCAGCTCACCGGCGAGAGGTGTTGAAGACAGGGCACGCGCCGACTCGGGCGGGAAGGAGGCCAGAATCGTGCCTGGCAGGCCATAGACAACGATACCGCCGTCGTATATCTCGGAAGCGGGCGGCTGAGAAGCAACAGGAACCTCAGCTGAACTCGCAGCGGGGGAAAAAAGTGAAACGGCCAAAGCGCTCAAGACCCGGCTCTGCTGCTGCAGCGCCTCGGCGACCTGGTTCGCCACTACAGAGGCCAGCTCGGTTTCCCTTGCCTGAGCTACCTGTCTGGGGACCCGCTCATATACCTGCAGTCCCATGAACAACAGTACGAAAAGTACCACCAGCAGAGGCAGGAGAGCGTAGAAGAGAACTTTCGCCCGCAGGCTTCGCAACACCACAGTTTTTGAACCGCTCGCTCGAGATTCCCGCTTCATTATAGGAGAGGGCGTACAAAGATAAAAGACAGATGAGGGCAAGCTCAGCCCGTGCTCTTCAGGGCCTTCCAGAGCACCTCGCTGAGCTTTTGGGCGGTAAACGGCTTTCCGATCACATCCTTGAAACCGAGCTTCTTGTAGTTTGCCATAACAGGATCGTTCGAGTACCCGCTGGAGATGATGGCCACCACCCCGGGATCCATCTCCAGAAGCTTGTGTATCGCCTCTTTCCCTCCCATGGCTCCCGGAACTGTAAGATCCATGATCACGGCGGCAAAGGGCGAGCCTGAGGTCCGAGCCTGTTCATAACAGGCAAGTGCCGCTTGGCCGTCGGCTACGACAGTAGGCGTGTAGCCCAAATAGGCGAGAAGGCGAGCGTACACTTCCCTCAGGTTGTTGTCATCATCCATAACTAGGATGTTTCCCTTGCCCGAATACAATGATCCGTCTCCCTTTTTCCCTATTGCCGCCTTCTTGTCAGTGGCGGGCAAAAAGAAATAGAAACGGGTACCCCTGTCGATCTCGGATTCCACACTTAGATAGCTGGCGTGGTTTTTCAGGATGGAATACGCCGTGGAGAGTCCGAATCCCGTACCCTTGTCTTTCGTCGTGAAAAAGGGATCGAATACCTTCGTGATATGCTCCTTGGGGATTCCGCATCCTTGATCTTCGATAACGACGCGTACATACCTCCCCGGCTTCAGAGGGAGCCTGTAGGCAGAGGTGACAGTTACATTCTCGGCCTTGACATTCACGATGCCCCCGTCGGGCATGGCCTGATCGGCATTGATGATCAGATTCTGAATTACCTGCATGATCTGGCCCTGGTCGAACTCAGCCCGCCAGAGATCTTTGGGGAAGTGGAACTTACAGCGCACGTTCGATCCCCGCAGAACAAAATTGGCAGAGTCCTGTATCAGATCGGGAAGGGTACCCGGCCGTTTGACGGGAACTCCCCCTCGGGCAAAAGTAATGAGCTGCTGGGTAAGATCCCGGGCACGGAGGGCGGCTCTTTCCATCTCCCCCAATCGCCTCGACACCTCCTCATCGGGACGGGTATGCATCCTGGCAAGCGCGATATTTCCTACCACGGCAGCGAGGAAGTTGTTGAAATCATGAGCGATGCCTCCGGCCAATCTTCCGACAGCCTCCATTTTCTCTTCCTGCTGAAGGTGTTCTTCCAGCATCTTTCGATCCCGTATATCACGGGCCACCCCATACGTGCCGAGGAATGTTTTCTCGCTGTTTTCCGGTTCTTTGTCGTAGATTCCCTGTGCTTTGATTTCTACTGGAAACTGGTGCTTTTTTTTCGATCCGTTGCGTCTGCCCTCTGCTCCGTGAAGGTTCAGACGCAGCTCGACCCCTGAAGAAGCCCGCTTGCCCGTCCTGCGCTCGTTAACCACGAATTGGGATTTAGGCAGATCCTGGGGAAAGACGATCTCTGTATAGTGCTTGCCTATGATCTCTTCACGGCTGAAACCCAGCAGGCGCTCGAAAGCATCATTGACGAAAGAGAAACGTCCTTTTTCATCGAGCGTATAGATAATGTCGGGTGAGTTTTCAACAAGATACTTGTATTTCAGCTGGGACTGCTCCAATTCCCAGTGAATCGCCTGTTTTTCCCTGGCCAATCGTTTTTGGTTCAGGGCGTTCTCCACCCGCTTGATGAGCTGTTCATACTCAACGGGCTTGCGGATGTAGTCGAAGGCCCCGATTTTCAAGGCGGCTACCGCCGATTCGATCGATGCAAAACCTGTAAACATGATAATCAGCATATCGGGGTGGTTGTTCCTCAAATACTCCAGGATCTTCAGGCCATTGGTGTCGGGAAGCATGATATCAAGAAGCACGAGATCGAAGGTCTTTTCTGTGCAAGCTTGCAGGCACTGCTTGCCCGTGCTGGCGCACTCCACCTGAAAATCCCGTTCGCTGAGCAATTTCCCCAGGCTCTCGCACATACGCGGTTCATCATCGACGATCAGGATTCTGTGACTCTCAGGCATTTTGGAACTCACTTTCTTTTCTGCAGTTTTATTTTCGGAAAACCTATCCATGAGAATGAATGTCAACTTGAGAAAAGTGATAATACGTACGATAATGCCGACAATACCATGAGCAAGATCTTCAAACGGGGGGCATTCGTACCCTCCAGCGAGCTGAAGGATGCGGTGAAGCATCTGTTCCGCAAAGGGGGAAGCGCGGACGTGCGGGCCGTGAAGCGTAAATCCCTGGCGGTAACCTCCGGTAAAGGCGGGGTGGGCAAGACGATCACCGCGGTGAACCTCTCTATCTACTGCGCCAAAAATGGCTTGAGCACCGCTCTCATAGATCTTGACCCCCTCTCAAACGTGGCCTTCCTGCTGGATCTGGCGGAGTCCGAAGCAGCGCTCGCGGAAGAGCAGCTCGATCTCACCAAAACCGCTATCGCGGATTTCTCCACACCCGTGCTTAAAAACCTGGACCTGATCTTTCCCAATCCGAAACTCAAGGCGGTCGAGCGCAGTGCTCTACTTAAAAAACTCTATCAGGATCTCATAGCCGAGCTGAACAGCAGTTACGATCTACTTGTGTTCGACCTCCCGGCGGGAAGCGATTTCGACAACAACCTCGTGTTTCTGCCTTTCATGGGAATGGTACTGCTCGTCACCAATCCGGAACCTACAGCTCATGCGGCAGCCGGAGCCTACATCAAGCAGAGCTTCGACCTCTTTCAAGAACTGACAATACACATCTGGCACAATCGATTCACGACCGACAGCCGTGAAGGATTCGATCCCTTGGATGTGGTCGGTAACTACAACAAGAACGTCGCCGGAGAGCTGCGCATCGATGACAAACTGAGGTCACACCTACCCGCCCTGGCCGCCATTCCAGAGGATCCGGCGCTGAATTTACTGCGGGGAAGCCCCACGGCGGATCTCAACATCTTGCGCTTCCTTCTCGATACGCTGAAGTTCATTTACGAAGAAAGAGTGGCCGCTCTGGCGGCAGCTAACATCTCCAATCGTTCCTTCGAGCTGATAAAATTTTTCATCGCCCGCCACAAGAGAATAGGAGATGTCGAGAGCTACCTCGAGGAGGTGGGTGAGTATCTACGACAGATCCTGTACAGACAGATCGAAGCAAGCTCAACCATGGATGTTTTTACTCCAGAGCAGAGACGCGGGCTGCGCAGCTTCATTCTGACCGTGGCTGCGGATGAGCTCTGTGATCGGATCGTGCGGACCATCGACCTGTTGGAAGAGAAGCTGCAAAATCTCGAAGACAAACGAAGTCCCTTCAATGCCGCCACGGCGGTGGTGCCCGATAAAGCACTGGACAGAGAGACCTCCGCGCTGCTCGTGGAGATAAACAAGTTGGGAGGAAGAGAGCTGCTCATTCAAAACCAGGGTGGGCTGCTTCTGTTTTACTTCGCCCTATACAAACTGTTTCAGTCTGAAACTGTTACCGGGCTTATTCGATCTCTGGTGCCCACGAAAACCGACAGAAAAGGAGCCGCGGCACGAGACCGGAACCGGCAGATACGGAATCTCATCGAGGGAGATGCTGAGTACAAGAAGCGATACCTGAAGCTGCTCAAAACCCTGCACCCGATCGTGAGCAAACAGATTGCCAATATTGTGAAGGTTTTCGGATTGTCCGGATTGCTCTTCCGCCACAACGACGGACAAATCGTCCGCAGTGCCTACGTCAAGCTGCTGACCAACTTTTTGCACGACACGCTGTACAGCGGTCTGAGTGTCGTGATTGGCTTTCCCTTCCGCTCCGCGGCCGGCGCTTTCTCCTCCGGAGCCGAAAAAACACTTGCATTTCTGGGCACGCTCAAGGAGCAGGCCTGAGGCGCAGGAGCGATGAAACGATGCGTTCAGACAAGGGAGTTACGGGGCTCGGATTAGCGAAGAGCGTATTCCTCATCCTGGGACACGGGTCTCTTTTCCCAAGAGGCATAGAGCTTCTCAAGGCGGCTCTGGGACAGTTCTTCTACCCCCAGTTCCAAACAAAACTGATGCCCGGCATTCGACCCGTGGCCGTGTTACATCACCCCTACGACTCTCTGCTGCCCTTCGTACCCAAGCTGGCCAGGTGCTACCTGGGATACATGACTGTCTGGTTGAAGACAATCCAGTACCTGTACAGTGCCTTTGGAGAAGAGGCGATCGCGGACATCGAGCAGACATTCCAGGATATCTGTCTTCTCTACTACACAGCGGGAAAGGTGTACAGGAAATGTCAATCCACTACCACCACCCGCCGCACGGACCTGTTCAATCCTCACTTTCTCCTGATCTATCTCTTCGATCCGCATCTGCACTGCGTTCCCAGCCTGCACGTAATGACTGTCTGCTATAATTATCTCAAGGCCCGTCAGATAATCGACAAGCACAGTCCCGACAAAAAGAAACATGCACTGGCGCTGCGTCAAACCTACAGGCTGGCTCTGCATATCACGGAAACAATCCTTCTTGTCAAACAGCACAGCGTTATGGATATCGGTCCCTCCCTCTTCCTGCTCTCCTCCCTGTTCCCCGAATACGACCAGGCGGAGGTAAAGCGGTTCACGGAGGACCTGTTTCACGGCACTCCCTTCAGCGATCTCGAAGCGGCAAACAAGATCCGCGGCCAAATCTACAACTCGTATCGTTCGCTCGTGCGTCTAAGGGCTAAGGACGGCCACCAAAAATCTGCAGAGATAATTCTTGGTTTTCTCACCTCTTTTTCGAGAGATACGAGGCTCAGCCGGGTTTCTTGATTTCATTGAGCCTCTCTCCCATGAAGGAAAAATTCATGGCCAGGATGAACAGGGAGATGGCAAACACGACGGCCAGTACGTACCAGGGATGTCCCCCTAAATTGATTCTGTCACCGAGCGGTACATCCACCAGATAGTTGAGGGCGAGGGTCAGAAACGGTGTCAAAGTTACAAAAACAATAGGTATCCAACGGCCGACGCGAAAACGAACCCGGCGGATGAAGAGCATAACGATCGCGAAACCCAGTATCATGGAAAGCAACAATTCGACAGGAACAAACAAAGAGTAAACCCCCACCGAGGTAGCGATTCCGCCCCCGCCTCGGAAAGAGAAAAAAACAGGTTTGCAGTGCCCCAAGATGGCGGCAAGGCCCACTGCCGCCGCTGCGAAAACCTGCAGATGACCGGCTTCGCAGTAAAGCAACAGGCGGGTGAGCAGCATCGGCCCCACAGCCTTGAAAACGTCCAGGACAAAAACGACGGCTGCCCACTGCTTGCCCACGCTGCGACCTACGTTCGCCGTGCCGGGATTCTTGTTGCCCATAGTGCGGATGTCTTTGCCTGTGAGGAGCCGGGTCACTACTATGGCGTAGTTCACAGAACCGGAGAGATATCCTAAAACGAACATAGCAAAAGCGGCAACAATAACCATATAGATTGCTCCGCAGATACTACAACAGTTCGAGCTTCTTCAACTCCGCGATGATCTTATCGGCATCGATCGGTTTCGTAATATAGCTTGTGCACTGCGAGGAGAAGGCTTCTGTGACACTCTCGAAGTCCCCAAGTGCAGAGATCATAAGAATCTTGACGGCGTCAGGGCCGAGGGTGCCCCGCTCCGCTTCAATCTTACGAATTCCTTTCAGCACCTGCTGTCCGTCCATCTTGGGAAGCATGATGTCCAGACAAATCAAATCGTAAGGCGAATCTTTCAGTGACAAATTGAATGCTTTGATCGCCTCGATCCCATCGGCTACCGTGTCGATTTCGCCGTAGGGCTCAAGAATTACTTTCAGCAGCTCTCTACTGGTCAGCTCATCTTCTACTATCAGTACCTTCACCTGTGCTCCTCAATCAGCGTTGTTCTTTGAATAATTCCTTGATTTCCCGATCGTACTCTTCATAGATGACATCACGCTTCAGCTTCAGGGTATGCGTCATCTCCTTTCCCGTCTCGAAGGGCTTAGAGAGAAGTCTAACGCGGTTGATCCGTTCGAACAGTTTGAAACCTCTCTTTGGTTCAACCCTGCAATCGATCTCGGTCATGATCAGCTTATAAATATTCTCATTGTCGAGAAGGTCCTGCGGCTGTTCAAGGGGAATTCCGTTCTCCTTGGCGAACTCACTCAGCATATCGAAGCTTGGAACCACGAGTGCAGCCAGAAACCTCTGATCCTGCCCCACCACCATGACCTGATCCACGTAGTCGGATTCGGTAATCGTATCCTCGATCGGTCCCGGCTCCACATTCTCACCGCCAAGCAGCACCACGGTTTCCTTGGCCCGTCCCATGATCTTGATTTCTCCGTCGTGGGTCAGCATGGCCAGGTCTCCCGTGTTCAGCCAGCCGTCTTTTGAGATTGTCTGAACGGTTAGCTCCGGCTTTTTATAGTAACCCTTCATCACATTGGGTCCGCGAATGTACAGCACACCTTTCTCGCCGGGAGCGAGCTCCTTTCCCTTCTCGTCCAACACCTTGACTTCGATCTCCGGGAGCGGCGGTCCGATGGTGCCCGGAACGGGATGGCTGCTCTCTCGAACGGATACGATCGGAGAGGTCTCGGTCAGGCCGTAGCCCTCGAGCAGGAGGATTCCCGCCGCTGCAAAGAAAGCATCCACGTGGGGAGGCAAGGCGCCGGCACCTGAAACCCCGAACTTGAAGCGCCCGCCGAGACGGTGCTTGATCTTCTTGAACACGAGCACTTGACCCAGAACATTCAAGGGGCTCAACAGCAGCAGGGGCAGGAAGCTGATCAGGGCGTCGAGAAAGCGACTACTCTTCTTGAAACGGGGCCTGAGACCTCGGAAGCGCACTTTCAACTTGGAATGGGCTGTTCCCACACTCAAGAAAAAGTAAGCCAGGGCTTTTTTCACGGAGCTGCCGGATTCTATGTTACGGATGATTCCCCGTTTCACAGCTTCCCAGATCCGAGGAACCGATGGAAAGATCTGCGGCTTGACCTTGCCCATGTCCTCCACCATGATCTGCGCCACCAGCTTGGAATAGGCCAACGTACAGCCGGCAAAAATCGCTACATACTCGATCGCCCGTTCGTAGGAGTGCCAGACGGGCAGCACCGACAAGAAAATATCTCCCTTTTCAATATCTATGCGTTCCAGCGGTGTCGGTATCTGGTGCATGTAGTTGCCGTGGGTCAGCATCACTCCCTTGGGCTCGCCTGTGGTACCGGAGGTATAGATCAAAGTGGCCAGATCTTCAGGGCCTCCCTTGGCGATCTCCGCTTCGATACAGCCTGGTTTGCCCTTCAAATGCTCGCGGCCCAGCTCCTGCACCTCGATGAATTTGTATATCTTCACCCCGTTGTCTCTCGCCATCTTGTCCACGGCGACTTTATCGACTTTGATAAAATCAGGATCCAAAACGATGAGAGTTTTCAGCTTTTTCAGACTCTTTTTGATCGAGAGTACTTTTTCCAGCTGGGCCAGATTTTCCACGAGGCACATCGAGCATTCCGCGTGATCGAGGATATACTGGATCTCGGGGGCCGTAGAATCCGAGCCCCGGGGTACATCAGCCGCGCCGATCGAAAGGATCGCCAGATCAGCCCAGAGCCATTGCTTCATGTTGTCTGAGATGAATCCGATATGATCTTCCCTTTTCACGCCCAGGCTGAGCAGACCTGCGGCAAAGGCTTTGACTTCCTCGTACAGCTGCTGCCACGTGGTAGGCTGGAATTCCCCGGCTGCATCTTTCGCCAGCTGAACCATCAGCTCAGGATTGTTTTCAACGAACTCCTGCATCCATTTCGGAACAGTATCCGCCATCCGTTTCCCCCTTAGTTTTTTTTTCTTCACCTAATTTTTCACGATATTGAATTATAAAAGCCTAACACCGGTACATGCCGTTGTCAATTGTTTAATAACTCCTGGCGGACTGGCGGAGGGCAGTACCGCCGTGCCGTACATCGACGATTAAAGCTGACAGGGAGCAGATGAGGTTGATACAGACAGCTCAAATCACTATAGTTGAACATGTCAGAGGAGGGGCGTGATGAAAAGCACTGATATCGATAGGATCGACAGAGAGTTCAAGCGTTCCCGAAAAAAAGAAGAGATGATACAGAAACGCGTGGAAGGCCGCTCACAAGGAAGCGTTGGGGATTACATCAAACGACTTTATTCCCTCTTCTATCACGACAATAAGAAGATCTATAACTTGAAAGACAATGCAGATATCCTGACTATGTTTTCAGAGATGAAACAGGACTTGCCCGAAAAACAGTGGCATAACGTGATGCGCAAGGCGATCAAAGAAACAAAAATCGAAGTGAATCAAAGAGAAGAGGCCTTCAAACAGCTGCAAGACCTCCTATCGCTGGCATAAAGAAGACCGCGGCCAGGGGCGCCCGGCAAGGGGCG
>CAYMGP010000034.1:23775-40217 GCA_964390045.1 uncultured Spirochaetaceae bacterium
AGGGGCGCCCGGCAAGGGGCGAAAATCAGCCGGCGTAATCGGCCTTGAGCAGATGCTTCACATACTGCGCCCGTCTGTAGAAGCCGGGATCCGGATTGTTTTCTGCGCTCATTTTCCCGCGAAAAGCGGCAAGATCTTTAAATCCCCTGTTATCCATCCAGGACTCGAGATCCTTCACCATGGTGGATAGATAACCGATCTTGTTCTTGTACAGGGTGCTGACGACTTGAACGCAGGCGGCTCCGGCCAGAATCAGCTTTACCGCCGCTTCGGCGTTCAGGATCCCGCTGTTGGCACACACATCTCCCTCGATCCTCCCGGCCAGCAGCCCTGTGTAGCGCAGCGGTACCTCATGCTCCGCCTCGGAGCTCAAGATGTGCTTGTATAGATTTTTCACCTGCTCCACATCGATATTCGGCTGGAACAGGCGATTGAAGAGCACGAAACCCTCGACCCCGACGTCATCGAGCTTTTTAATAAAATGGAGAGGATTCGAGTAAAAAGGGCTGAGCTTGACACTAACAGGAATTTCAACCTTATTCTTCACCTCGGCGAGGATGTCGACCTGCTCTTTCTCCACATCTTCCGAGCTGCGTTCGAAGTCGCTCGGAGTGCCGTAGAAGTTCAACTCGAGGGCGTCTGCACCCGTCTCTTCGAGCTGCTGCGCCCATTCGCTCCAAATTTCTCTTTTCACCGCATTCAGGCTGGCAATCACAGGGATCTTCACGCTGTCCTTGGCCTTCTTCACCCACATCAGGTGTTCCTTGGGACCGGCATGTTTGACTTGGGGAAAGAATTCCGTCATCTCGGCGTATAAATTATCAAACTGATGGAGATTCTCCTCCAATCGAAAACGCTCGTATTGAATCTGTTCCTCGAAAAGGGACGCCGCTACAATAGCGGCCGCGCCGGCCTCCTCGAGCTGTTTGATTCGATCCAGATTGGCGGTGTAGCCCGAAGCTCCGGCGATAAATGGATTGCCCAGCTCCAAGCCCAGGTACGTCGTTTTCAGATTAGCCATCGGAGAACCTCCTGCAAATTGTATATTGATTCTACTATATGCAAAACAAAGGCGTTGGGCAAGGTTTTTCTCTTTGACGGAAGGCAAGGATGTCGTTATTTTACCTGATAAGAGGTAGGAAGCGATGCTGAGTTTATACAATACAATGACAGGCGCAAAAGAGGAGTTCCGTCCGAGGAAACCGGGCGAGGTGAAAATCTTCACCTGCGGGCCCTCAACCTACCGCAGGCCTCATATCGGAAACTACCGCACCTTTCTCTACGAGGACATCCTGGTCCGATACCTCGAATACCTGGGTTACGATGTCAGGCGGATTATCAATTTCACAGATATCGAGGATAAGATGCTCCAGGAAGCTGTGCAGCGCGGGACCAGACCGGAGGAAATCGCCGCGGATGTGGCCGAGCATTTTCACTCGGAAACGGATCTTCTGAAAATCAAACTTCCAACTAAGATCCCCAGTGCCTCTACAAGCGTACCCCAGGCGGTTCGGCTGATACAGGACTTGCTCGATAAGGGGATCGCCTACTGGCACGACGGCAACGTTTTTTTCGATCCTTTGAAATTCGAAGGCTTCGGCAGGTTGTACGGCCTCGATATGAAACAATGGCCCAAGACCAAAGTCCGCTTTAAAAAGGATACCTACCGCGGCCGGCGCTGGAACCGGGGTGATTTCATTCTCTGGCATGGGTACAAGAAGAATGATCTCAGTTACTGGGATACGAAAATCGGCAGGGGAAGGCCGTCCTGGAATATACAGGACCCGGCCATGGTCACAGAGAACCTGGGATACCAGGTCGACATCAACTGCGGCGGGATCGACAATATATATCGCCACCACGATTACAACATCGCTGTGATCGAATCCGTTTCGGGAACGGAGTATGCCAACTACTACCTGCACGGAGAGCATCTCATCGTTGACGGCAAGCCTATGTCAAAAAGCCTGGGCAATATCCTCTATCCCGAAGATATAATCGACAGGGGATACCAAGCCCGCCACTTGCGCTTGTTTCTGCTTCATACCCATTATCGAAAAAAGCTGAATCTTACGGAAAACGAGCTCCACAGAACGGCGGAGTATGTGAACTCGATACGCGCGCTTGTAAATAAGCTCCTAAGAAACGGAGACGGCGGCGGGAACGATCAGGATCCTTTCGAGCGGATCTCGAAGATGCGGCATGAGTTCGAGAAAAACATGAACGACGATCTATCGGTGGGTCCGGCCGTGGATGCCGTCTATAATTGCTTGCAGGAGATACAGACCGAATGCGCTCCCCTTCGACAGGCAGCAGCAGCTGCGCTGCAGGCCGAGCTCACCAGAATCGATACAGTTTTACAGGTGTTGCTTTGATTTGCTGCCTCGAGCCCTTTCGGAAGACCAATATCGGGCCGGATGCCGAAGACTAATCACCCGCTCCTGTCTGCAGCGTCTCTTCTATGGTCTGTTGGTCTACAAATTGAAGCTCGATCGCTATCTCACCGAACAACTTGTCGAGCCCCGAGTTCTGCCGTTGGAAGATCAAGACCTTGCGTACCTGCTCCTCGGTCATAGCCCCGATACGCACGAGCGCTTCCCCCAGTCGTTCCTTAGGACCATTCATATTACTCATTTACTGACACGTATTGTCCTTTACCTGAAGAAAAAAAGCAATGCAAAATTCGGGCTTTCTGAGCTGCAAAATCCCCTTTGACCAGAATCGATGGCGGTTCTAAAATGAGATATGGAAGAGCTCCAATGGGAGGAGGGACGAAACAAGCTCTGGAAGGATCTGCGGTCGGCGAATCCCGAGCAAATAGAGGAGCGCATCGGCGTATCCGGCAATGGAGGCCGCTATCGCCTGCCCTTCCTCGGCCGCGACTATTTTGTCGATGTTTCTGCAGAACGAATCCAGGGACTTGAAACAGATCAGTTATTTCGGGATCCGGAATTCGAGCTGCTCCTTTTGATGTATCTTCTGCGCTCCATGCACATCGATCCTTCAGGGAAGTGGGTTTCGGAGAAGGAGCTGCCCGGAGGTGCCAATTTCTTCACAGGCCCCCATCGACTGCCTGCCGAAGCTCTGGAAAAACGTTACGGGGCGGATGTTGAAGGATTTCGACGTCGCTGTCAGATGCTCGGCGGTCGAGCGCTCGGGTACGGCGATGCTTCCTTCGCCTTCGTACCCCTTGCCTGCATTCCCCTGGCCTGCGTGCTTTGGGGGCAGGATGAGGAGTTCCCGCCTAGAGTTACTCTGCTGTTCGACTCCACGATCGAGTTCCAGCTTCCCCTCGACATGGTGCTGGCCCTGGGACACAGCTTCGCCGTGGTTTTACAGGCCTTGCCTTAGCTTCGCAGCCAGCGCAGCACCTCGGCCAGCTTGAAGCGTTTTCCCGTCATCAAGATACCTATACGAAATATCTTTGCCGAGAGAAAGATCAATGCCACCACCGTTGCTGCCTGCAGGACGACGGAAAGCAGTATATGCCAACCTGCCGGATCACTGACCAGAATCCTTATGAACATCACAGTGGGAGCTGTAAGCGGGAACAGGGAGAGAACCACACTAAAGGTCGAGCTCGGGTTTGTGATCAGAGCTCCCGACATGACCATGGGGAAGACCAGCACAACGATCAACGGCCAGCTCAGCTGCGCCAGATTCTGCTCGTCCTCGGCGGCCGCCCCCAGGGCGGCATACATGGAGGCGTATATAGAAAAGCCCAGCAGGAAAAAAAGTACCAGGAAGATCAACACGTCGACGCTCAGCTGCGGCAGCTCGCTCAATCCCAGACGGGGACCCAGCAGGCGGACCCCGACGAGCGCCATTCCAATCCACACGGCGTACTGCAAGAGACTGGCCGCGGCCTGCCCAAGAATTTTTCCGAACAGCAGGTCCTTCTCGCTCACCGAGGAGAGAACGATTTCCACCGTCTTGGAGATTTTCTCCTGGACCACGGATCGGCCGATCGACTGTCCGTAGAGAAGGATGGTCATATAAAGCATCAAAGTGAAGGCGATTCCGACCATGATGAAAGAGAAGGTATCCTGTTGGAAACGCCGCCCGCGCCTCGTAATCTGCTTGGTCTCGATGTCCACGGCTTTCATAAGCCCCGAAATCGTATCTGAATCCAATCCTGCCTGTTTTAGGCGCGCCTCGGTAACAGCCTGACCGATTACTCCTTTCAGAAGCTCTACAACTTTGAAATCGGGAAACTCCCTGGTTACCAGCTCGAGGCTCCTCGTTTGCTCGAGGTCATCGGGGAACACGAGGTAGCCGTACAGCTCGCCGTCGAGCAGCTGCCGATCCAGCATCTCCTGACTGAGCTCGGCGGGCTCCAGCTTTACCCCCGCCTGCATCAGGGGCGATACGATCTGATTGTAAATCGGCTCGGGAATCCCCTTGGCAACGAGCTCGATGCCCGTGTGTTCGGCGCGCTGGGAAATCACGGCCGGTACGATGGTCATAGCGATAATCAAGAAAGGGCCCAGCACGGTGAGAATGATGAAAGCTTTGTTTGCCGCCGTCATGCGGAACTCGTGGGCTACGATCATCCTTATCTTGCTCATTGTGCCTCCCCCTTGTTCCCCAGCCGGTCAACGAAGATCTTGTGCAGCGAAGGCGCCATCACCTCGAATCTCTTGATGGAGACTTTCCCGGCCAGGGATTCGAGCAGCGCATCGGGAGAGCTTCCCTCGACGAGCTCGGCCTCGATCCAACGCGGATAGGTGATAACGGCAGAGATATGCTCGCTGTTTCTGATGATATCCACATCGCCGTCGAACTCAATAATCACACTGTTCTTGCCGAAACGGGACTTGATGTCCTCAACAGCCCCGGCAAGCACCTCCCGACCGTGATCGATAATGAGAATTTCTCGACACATGCGCTCAGCCTGTTCCATGATATGGGTCGACAGAAGAATCGTTTTCCTCCTTCTGCCCATCTCCAAAACTGCTTCCCGTAGGGATTCGGTGCTGACAGGATCGAGTCCGACAAAGGGCTCATCGAGAAAAAGCACTTCCGGATCGTGCAGCACCGAAACGATGAACTGGAGCTTCTGACTCATTCCCTTGGAAAGCTCCTCTACTTTCCTCTTTTTCCATTGGCGCAGCTGGAAACGATCGAGCCAGCCGTCGATGGCCTTCTGCACTTCTGAGCGCGTTTTACCTTTTAAGGAGGCGAAGTACAGAAGCAGGTCGTTGACCACCATTTTCTTGTAGAGGCCTCGTTCCTCCGGAAGATAACCTATTCTGTTTTTATCCTCCGGGCGTATCGGCTCGCCGTCGAAGAAAATCCTCCCCTCATCCGGTGCGATGATGTTCATAATCATGCGAATGGTGGTCGTTTTCCCCGCCCCATTGGGTCCAAGCAAACCGAATATCTTCCCGGGGCAGGCGCTGAAAGTAATCCCATCAACAGCTTGAACAGCTCCGTACTGCTTTCGTACCCCTTGAACCTCTATATTCACTTCCCTCTTCCTTTCACCTGTGATTCTACCAGATCGGACCGTCGGCTGCAAAGCGAGAACCGGTTGCTTCAGCGAGTCGATGAAATCATCGGCGTGTATTCCTCGCAATAGACAAATGCAATAATTCCACCTATGATCAATCTGTGGCTACCGATCCCCTGATTCGTGAGATCCCGAGTGATTGGCTCGCCGAGTTCGAAGCGGCTGCTCGCCGGCCGTTGTCATTGCGCTGGAGATACGCCTTTATTCACACCTACAAGCCGGTTCTGGACGACGTAGAATATAGATCTTTCGATTCGAACGAAGAATACAGACGCTGGTGCAATGAGTACCTTCCGGAGTGGCTCGGTTATGCCAATTTTTGAATATCGCCAAGCCGAAGAGATCCGAGATGCCTTGCATAGATACGCAGTCCGATACCTCTTCATCGGCAAGTCGGGAGCCATCCTGCTGGGTTTTCCGGATACGACGCAGGATGCGGATATTTTCGTAGACAAAGATCCGGAAAACGGCAGGGCTTTGGTAGAGGCTCTTCGCGAGATCGGATTCAAACTGAACAGTGAACAGGCGGCTGAGATCATTCGGGGCAAGGATTTCGTGCAACTGAAAAACGGACCCTTTGATCTGGATCTGGTGTTTGCTCCTGACGGGATCGAACGATTCGAAGACGCCTTCAGCAGGCACATCGACGTGGAGGGATTCCCCGTGTGCCATATCGACGACATCATCGCCAGCAAAGAAGCTTCGGGCCGTGCCAAAGACCGGGAATCCCTTCCCCGATTGAAAGCCTTCAGGAACTATTGGCTGCAAAGAAACCGCTGAAATCGGGGTGTCATGAGCTTGCGTTTCAAGTGTTTGATTCTGGATCACGACGATACGGCGGTCAACAGCACCGCCACGATCCACTACCCCGCGCATCTGAAGTCGATGAGCGTGCTGCGGCCTGATCTGAAACCCATCAGTTTGCAGGGCTGGTTTCTCAAGAACTTCCATCCCGGCATTATGGGCTATCTTGCCGAAGAGCTGGAGCTCAGCGCCGAAGAGATGCAAGCGGAATACAGGATTTGGAGGAAGTTCAATACCGCCGCAGTGCCCGAGTTTTTCCCGGGCTTTCTCGAAGCCCTGCAAGCGTTCCGGCAGAGAGGAGGCATTGTCACCGTCGTTTCCCACTCGGAGGTGGACGTGATCCTTCAAACCTACAAAGCGGCGTCAGTGGGTGACGGTTTCGCGCCCGATCTGGTGTTCGGCTGGGACGTTGAGGAGAGCAGGCGTAAACCCAGTCCCTGGCCCGTGGAGCAAATCCTGAAACGCTTCGGCCTGGCCGCCGAACAGGCCTTGATCCTTGATGATTTGAAGCCGGGTGTCCTCATGTCCCAGGCAACGGGTGTGCCGGTGGCCGGGGCCGGCTGGGCTCATCGCATTCCCACGATCCGCTCATACATGCTCGCGCACTGCATCAGGGTTTTCGACAGCGTCGTAGAGTTCAGGGATTTCGTGCTTGGTTGATCGGTACTACGCCCTAACGCTTGCCCGAGTAGAATTCCAGGTGCAGTTTTTCTTTGTTTTCCTCTATTAAGGAATACCAGGTGTTCTTTCGATTCCTGAGAGCATTGCTCTTCATGGCAAGACTCTTAAGCTTTTCCAAAGTGCCAACATTCGTCAGGGCCTTCTGGTATGCCGCTTTATATTGAGGATTCGTGAAAACCACATCAATTTTATCTAGGATTTCCTTCTCCAGCCGCGTTTTCAAAGACTGGATAATCACTGCAAAGCGCTGATGGATCTCTTTGATATAGCGAACCACCAACCTGTCGAACTCGCTCACCTTCTCCGCCTGCTCTGCAATCTCGCCCAGCAGGGATACCGCGGTGAGGTAGTCTTCCCCGTTGTAGTGATGTAGGGCTAGCTCGGCCAACCGGGCTACACTGCTATTAGAGATTTTCTTTTTTCCTTCAGGGAGCACTAAATCTACCGCGAAAGGCGGCATAGCCTTGCAGACATCAAGCACAGTGGCGATTAGATCCTGGAAGACTCTTCCCTTCCACAGCTCCTGGCGAAGGGATTCAAAAAGTCTTGCCAGGGTGCCGTTGTACTTCATTCTGTAATGTTCCTTCCTGTCGAAAATGATCTCACAGCAGTTGACCTTGGTGCCTTTGAAGCTCACCGTTCCCACATCGAAGAAGCAGAGCACTTTCTTTGTGTAAAGATCGCTGCGTACGACCTTGTTCTCTTTGAGAAAACTCGAGTGCACGCTCTGCGTTGTGATGATTTTTGAATCTTTCGGCGAAAGCTCGTTGGCCAGTGTCTGCAGTCTGGCCGCTGTGTTGAGAAGAAACCCGGAAAGCAGACCGCTCTCCGTAATAACCAACGGCGTCGTCAGATTTCCACCGGCGATCCCTGCGGTTACTTTGAAATCGGGCAAGACGATGCTGTAATCGCTGCGCGTTCTTCCAACTTTGTCATCTTTGACAACTGCATGTTTGGAGAAGGCACTGATTATCTCTAATGTTGTTTTCATGCAGTCCGTGGCCGAAGAAGCCACCACAACGATCTCGTCACCCCTCTCCCGGTTTGCCAGGGCGCTGTTGGAGCGAGCTATTTTTCGAATCCCGTCGTGAAGAAAATCGTCGAGCTTGCGAAGCCGGGAAAGATTGCTCTTGCTCTCCTGACAGAAACGGGTGTAGCCGTGGATATCGAGCATCGCAATATAAATATTGGCGATAGAGATGTTGCGCTTCAGGTCTCCGGCGCTCACCATCTGTTCGTGAGCGATCACCAGCTCTTTCCAGAGTTTCGGGTACTCGGTCTTTGTAAGCTCCCGCAAAAAGCCCCAGCGGATATCCTTGAGCAGAGTGAAACACTTTTCGATGACCTCATCCGTTTTGATGTTCAATTTGAGCTTGGCGAGGTAGTCCATCAAACCGGAGAAGGTCGTGATCTCTGCTCGTATTATCTTCTCACTGAGATGGTAAAACAGCTTTAATTCCGCAACGGAGGAAAGCATGAAGTATAATAACTCCTTTGAGGAGAAAATCTCAACAAGACTCTTTTTTTAAGAAGGGTGCAGTGCATCAGCGAAACTTCAATACGGGCCAGCCTTTTTTCCTGGCTACCCGGCGCAGGAGGTGGTCGGGATTCACGACCACAGGCTCGGCTACAGCCTCCAACAGGGAGAGGTCATAGATGCTGTCGGAATAGAACGCACAGTCCCGCCAGTCCACGGATCTGGCCTGAAGGAATTCGAATACCTTCTCCCGTTTTCTTTCCTTGAGCAGCGGGCCGTCTATGAAACGGCCCGTACAGAGCCGGCCGTCGAACTCGAGCTCCGTGGCAATCACCTCATCGATGCCGAGATACTCGGCCAACGGCCTGACGATTATTTCAAGAGATGTGGTGGCCAGAACCAGAGTCTTGCCGTTTTCCTTGATCCGTTCTATAAGCAGACGAGCCTCAGGATAGATGATGGCACGCAGCCTGCGGAGATTTTCTCGAGCAACCTCCTCGAGGCTGTCGCGGGTCTTCCCCGCGAGGAGCGAAAAATCCCACTTTCCGGATTCCGAACTCAGGGTGCCGAGATAAAACCGAACGAAGAACCAAGGGAAAAGGGCTAAACTGAGCGGCGAAAAAATGCCCCGTTTTATTCCCTCGAGTAAAAAGATCGGGCCCGAGGAACCGCGGATAATTGTGTGGTCTACATCAAAAAAATGTACTCTCTTTCTTATTTCACCTGTCATCGGCGCTCCGAGCTGCAGATCATCTGCACTTGCCGCGGCAGGCATTGGGCCGCGATCGATTTCCCCTCGGTACAGATGATTTCCCCGTCTGTATGAACCACCAAAAAACCTTCGAGGGCCTTTACGGTAATCGAATCGGCCCGCCCGACAAACACATGGGGATTGGTGGCTTGAGTCCCCTTCATGTACTGAGCCATGATGCCGAGGATTTCTATCCGTTTGGGATTCCCGGTGATGCAGAGATCGAACAACCCGTCATCATTGCCCGCCTCCGGCGCCATGTAGAACGCCCCTCCCATTCTCCGTCCGTTCATTACGGAGATCTGTATAGATTTCTGCTCCAGCGGGGTCTCTCCGAAATCAATCGAGGTCAGCGGCGCGTCGTAGTACAGAAACAAAGTCTTCAAGGCGCCAAGCACATAGGCGAGGAAGCCATGGGCCCATTCCATCTTTGCCGCCTCGATGCCGACGATGGTATCGAAACCTATTCCGATCCCATTGCCGAAGTAGCGGCCGTCAGGATAATCGCCTCCAACCACCTTGCCGACATCCATTTCACGCCGGTTCCCAACGGCAAGCACGGCGCATCCTTCGGCAAGCGTAGTGGGAATCCCCGCTCCGAAAGCGAAATCGTTGCCGCGACCGACGCTCAATATACCCATCGCTGGTATATCTGCCCCCTTTTCTTTTGCACTCATCAATCCATTGAGTACCTCGTTGCTCGTTCCGTCCCCTCCGACAGCAACAACCACCCCGTACCCTTCCTCTACGGACCGTTCGGCAATTTCGGCGGCGTGCAGCGGCGCTTCTGTGCACTCAAGTTCGTAGTCGATGCGGTTGTCTTTCAGCAGCCGCTCGAGCTCCGGCAACCTTCGCCGGCCCATTCCCTTGCCCGCAATGGGATTGACAATAACTTTGGCCTGTCCCCTCACTTCACGCTCCCCGCCACCTGGGTGGAGCTACGATACCAGGTTTTTGTGCCGCTATCAAGTTTTCAATAAAACTTGCAGTCGCCCGCCGAATCCGTTACAGCGTGCGCAGGTGCAGGCCTCCGTCGATTTCGACGACGGCTCCTGTTGTGAAGGGAAGATCGCCCCTCATGACTGCAGCCACCGCCGCCCCAACATCCTCGGGCGTTCCCCAGCGCCGCTCCGGAACAAGTCCTTCGGCAATCAAGGAATCATACTTGTCCTTAACAGCCGCTGTCATATCGGTCGCCATAATCCCGGGCCGAAGCTCGACTACCTGGATTCCTTCTGCCGCCAAGCGTACCGCCCAAAGTTGTGCCGCCATGGAAAGGCCCGCTTTGGAAATACAGTAGTCACCGCGGTTGATTGACGCTGTGTTCGCCGATATCGAAGTCACAAAAACGATTTTAAATCCCAGGGGAAGCAGGGCTCGAGGCCTGTCCGTCAACCAGTAATTCACCACGCGCTGGGTCAAGAAATACGGTCCCTGAAGATTGGTACGCATCAGCTGCTCGAAGGACTGCTCGCTGGCCTCGATGATATCGGCCCGTACTTTGGGGGCTATGCCGGCATTGTTGACAAGCCCGTCGATGCGTCCCAGCTCGCTCAGGACGGTGTCTACCAGGGCCAGGCGCTGCTCCGTGCTGCCGATATCCCCCTGCACCTGTAAAAAGCGCTGTGCCTTATACAAACGAGCGGCGACACACAGCTCTACTGTCTGGCGAGCTGCTTCGGCATTGCCGGCATAGTTCACAGCCACCGAATAACCTTCCCCGGCAAGACGGACGGCCACGCCCCGCCCCAGGCCCCGACTGGCTCCGCTCACCAATACAACGGGTGCTGTTTCACTCATAAAGCTAAGAATAGTTTATCCTCGAGACCATCTCAAGGGCAGGTTTGAAGGCTTTGACATTTTCCTTTGAAAACAACAAGATAATTAGAAAACTCAGGCGTTCTCTTGCAAGGAGCGTATCTATGCTTGCGGTAAACACTTCTCTGAGCCCTGAAAGCCTTCTGAAAAAAATCGACGATCTTTTCGAACTGTCGGGAAACAAGATCCTGGCCATCGAGCACAGCTGGCAACCGGAAGCAGGAACCCCCGTATTCACGGTAAAAGGCCGCTATACGAGCCGTGGCTGGACTGAGTGGACCCAGGGTTTTCAATTCGGATCGGCACTGCTGCAGTACGACGCAACGGAAGACGATCGCTTTCTCGAGATCGGAGTCAAGGGAACCGTTGCCACCATGGCCAGCCATGTCAGTCATATCGGCGTGCACGATCACGGCTTCAACAATATCAGCACCTACGGCAACCTTCTGCGCCTATACCGAGAGGAAAAGATCCCGAGAGATTCCTGGGCGGAACACTTCTGCGAGCTGGCCCTGAAGGTATCCGGGGCTGTGCAGGCGGCCCGCTGGACCGAGCTCCCCGGTGACCTGGGATACATCTATTCCTTCAACGGACCCCACTCGTTGTTCGTGGATACGATACGTTCTCTGCGGGTCCTCGGTGCCGCCCACAAGCTCGGCCATGTGCTCATGGGGGAACAGGACAGCAGGATATCCCTGCTCGGGCGGCTGCTTCAACATGCCGAGGCTACGGCCCGCTATAATGTGTACTACGGTGAGGCGAGGGATATCTACGATCTGCGAGGCCGGACGGTACACGAGGCCATCTTTAATACGAAAAACGGTGTGTTCCGCTGCCCCAGCACCCAGCAGGGTTACTCGCCCTTCACCACCTGGACCCGCGGGCAGGCCTGGGCCGTAGCCGGCTATCCGGAACAACTCGAATTCCTGGAAAGCCTCCCCGAGGAGGCGTTTTCAGGCCTAAAGGCAGCCGACCTGAAAGGCAAAAAGGCCTTCATCGAACGGTTCACCCACACGGCCCGGGCTCTCTGTGATTTCTACATCGAGCAGAGCCCCGCCGACGGGATACCCTACTGGGATACAGGCGCCCCCGGCCTCTCCGAGATGCCGGGCTGGAGGGAACGCGCCGCCGATCCGTTCAATGAGCATGAGCCGGTGGACAGCTCCGCCGCGGCTATCGCAGCCCAGGGATTGCTGCGGCTCGGCCGCTTTTTGGAGAACACAGGCCGAAAAGAAGGCAGGCGATACTTCCAAGCGGGACTTTCGGTGGCCGACACATTGTTTTCCGAACCCTACCTCTGCAGAGATCAGAAGCATGAGGGATTGATACTGCACTCGGTGTACCACCGCCCCAACGGTTGGGACCACATCCCTGAAGGGTCGAAAATCCCCTGCGGGGAGGCGACAATGTGGGGGGACTACCATGCTCGGGAGCTCGCTCTGTATATAAAAAAGCTCGCCGAGGGTGCCCCTTACTATACGTTCTGGAGTTTTCTATTACGATGACAGTGCGAAAATCTTGTTTTTTTTAACAAGACTTTCGCACTGGTTGAGGACATCGCAATCTTCCTTTCAGTTGCGAAGCGAAGATTGCGATATAAACGAGGAGAAAGACATGGCTGCCAAACCACTTTCGGATCTGAAGCGGCTCTGTATCCACACAATCACTACCCGACCTTGGTCTCTCGAAGACGCAGTCACTCACTACGCTGCCGCCGGCGTCCGCGGCGTCTCCGTCTGGCGAGATGCCCTGGCAGGAAAGGATCCTCGCTGGGCGGGAAAGCTGATCCGGGACTCTGGCATGACGGTGGTTTCTCTGGTCAGAGGAGGATTTTTTCCCGCTGTTGAAGAGAAGAAGCGGCGCGAGGCGATCAGCGAAAATCTGCGCATCATCGACGAAGCCGCAGCTCTCGAGGCGCCCCACGTGGTCCTGGTCTGCGGCGCCGTTCCGCAGCAGGCTCTCGAGGAATCGAGAACCCAGATTCGCGACGCCATCGAGGCGCTGTTGCCCCATGCAGAAAAATGCGGAGTGAAGCTGGCTATAGAACCGCTTCACCCGATGTATGCGGACAGCCGCTCGGCGATCGTTACCCTCAGGCAGGCCAACGACCTGGCAGAGGCTTTTGCCTCACCCTGGGTGGGCGTCGTTGTCGATGTCTACCATCTCTGGTGGGACCCCGAGCTCGAGGAGCAGATCCGGCGCTGCGGCCGCTCCGCAACGCTGCTGGCTTTCCACATCTGCGACTGGAAAACCCCGACGGAAGATCTTCTCTACGACCGTGGCTTGATGGGAGAGGGTTGCATCCCCATCCGCCGAATACGCGGCTGGGTGGAGGAGGCCGGATTCACGGGTTTCAATGAGGTGGAAATATTTTCTACGAAACGTTGGACTCAAAACCAGGACAGCTGGCTCCAAGAGATCGTCGAGGCTTACCGCCGGGCTTCCTGAACCTGTACAAGGAGAACGAAATATGAAAGAGCATAAAATCGGTGTGATCATGAATGGAGTGACCGGCAGGATGGGTACCAATCAACACCTCATCCGCTCGATCCTGGCGATTCGCGCACAAGGCGGCGTGCTCCTGTCCAACGGCGATCGTATCGTGCCGGATCCCGTTCTCGTAGGCCGCAACGAGAACAAGCTCAAGGCACTGGCAGACAGGCACGGGTTGAGCCGCTACTCCACAAATCTCGATTCATGCCTGGCCGACAGCTCTAACCAGATATATTTCGACGCTCAGCGTACCGACCTGCGCGGGGCGGCCGTGCTCAAGGCCATCGCAGCGGGCAAACACATCTACAGCGAAAAGCCTCCCGCCGTGAGTACCGAGGCGGCCCTCGAGATGTACAGGGCAGCCGTCAAGGCGGGGGTGAAAAACGGTGTGGTCCAGGACAAGCTCTGGCTGCCGGGGCTGCAGAAGCTGAAGTACCTGAAGGACAACGGCTTCTTCGGCAAGCTGCTTTCTGTACGCTGCGAATTCGGCTATTGGGTTTTCGATGGATTCGACCAGGAGGCGCAGCGCCCCTCGTGGAATTATAGAAAGGAGGACGGCGGCGGGATCATCCTCGACATGTTCTGTCACTGGCGCTACGTCATCGACAATCTCTTCGCTCCGGTCAAGGCGGTCTCCTGCACAGCGGCTACCCACATCGACCGCCGGATCGACGAGCAGGGCAGGGAATACCCCTGCACCGCCGAGGATGCGGCCTACGCCACCTTTCTCTGTGCCGGCGATCTGATCTGCCACTTCAACTCTTCCTGGGTGGTCAGGGTACGCCGGGACGACCTGGTCGTATTTCAGGTGGAGGGCACCAGGGGCAGCGCGGTAGCGGGCTTGAGGGATTGCTGGATCCAGCCCTCCGCTTCGACTCCCAAACCTGTCTGGAATCCGGATCTTCCGGGTCCCCTGAACTTCTTCGAGCACTGGCAGAAGATGCCCGACAACCGGGAGTACGACAACGCCTTCAAAGTCCAGTGGGAACTGTTCTTGAAACACGTTGTGGCCGACGAGCCTTTCCCCTGGACCCTGCTCGAGGGAGCCAAAGGGGTACAGCTGGCCGAGGCCGGAGTACGCTCCTGGAGCGAACGCCGCTGGATCGACCTCGAGAAATTAAAGGATTAACCAAGGAGGAAACCATGATCGGTCCGAGCAATACCGCACTGGAATTAGAGGCCCGAGCCCACGATACCGCGGTCCTCGGGATCGGCAGCTTCGAGCAGCACTCTTCCCACCTGCCCCTGGAAACGGATTTCTTCTTCGCCGCCCGCATCAGCAGGGCGGTAGCCGAGAGGTTGGAGGCCGTGCTGCTGCACCCCCTGCCCTACTCTACCTCCCTCGAGCATCTTGGCTTCGCAGGCACCGTAACCCTGAAACCCGACACGCTGAAGAGTGTCATCTGGGATATCGCTGAATCTGTTGGGCGCTGGGGCGTGCGCTTCCTGGCGCTGGTCAACGCCCACGGCGGCAATTTCATCCTCAACCCGGCGGCGCGGCAGTGGAATATGGAAGGCCGCTCTCCCCGGGTTATGCTGATCGATTTTTATGCAGGCCTCGGGGATATCGGCCAGAATCTCCACGCCGGGGAAGTGGAAACCTCCATGATGCTGCACCTGGCTCCGGAGCGCGTGGGCAAGAGGAAGCCGCAAGATTTCGTGCCTTCGTGGGGCCGGCCGGACCTGACCCACCTGGGCATGAAGCGGATCAGCCCCACCGGTGTCTGGGGCCATCCCAGCAGGGCATCCGCTGAAAAAGGAGAGAAGTGGTTCCATGAGGCGGTGCAGTACTGCGTCGGGAGAATTACGACTTTGAAAAGCACCTTCGGCAGTCTTTAAGTTGTAGTGAAGAGAAAGACAGTAAAAATCCGCTTTAAATTTGACTACTATAAATTGAAGCCACTATACTATAGGTGAATAAAAAAATCTTAAAGGAGGCAAACCATGCCTAAAAAAATTCTTTGGGCTCTGGTGCTCTTCTTCGCTGCCGCGCTGCTTATCGCCACCGGACAGGAGGAAGCGACGGGAATGTGGAAGCCCTCGAAACCGATCCAGATCATCGTACCCTGGGGAGCCGGCGGATCTACCGACCAGATGACGCGCGTCGTGGCCGGTGAGCTGGAGGACGGCCTCGGCCAGAAGATCGTGGTTGTCAACCAACCCGGCGCTTCCGGCTCGGTGGGAACCAAGGGCGCTTTGGATGCTCCCCACGACGGCTACACCTGGACGGCCGGCGCCGCCGCCGACCTTGGGGCTTACAAGGTGCGCGGTTTGATCGACTCCACTCTCGACGACTGGGTCCTGTTTCTGACGGTAGCCAATGTCTCGGTGATGTCCGTCAACGCCGATGAACCGTATCAGGACTTCGGCGAGCTGCTGCAGGCCTTCAAGGATAACCCCGGTCAGATCCCCGTGGCTACGGCGGGCCAGCTTTCCGCGGGTCACAACTCCATGATCGCCATCGAGAAATACACGGGTATCAAATACAAGCACGTCACCTACGACGGCGGCAATCCTGCTGTCATCGCCACCGTTGCAGGTGAGTGCGTTGCCGTACCCCAGCTGGCCGTCGAGCAGGCGGATATGCTGGCCGGCGGCAAACTGCGTGCCCTGGCGGTGCTGGACGACAAACCCCTCGAGCTGGAAAAGTACGGATCGATTCCGCCGATCACCAAGTGGGTTCCCGATTTCGTACCTGGTCCGAACTACTTCGGCATCTGGATTCCCAAGGATGCTCCGCAGGAGGTCATCGACACCTTCGGCAAGCTCTGGGACGACGTCATGGAAAACTCCGAGGCTCTGATGAAGTACGCCGCCAGTCGGGGCGCCGTCTTTGATCCCTCCTGGGGCGAGGAAGCCAAGAAGAAGGCCATGCCCTACCTGTCGATCATCGCCTGGAACCTGCA
>CAYMGP010000035.1:0-39342 GCA_964390045.1 uncultured Spirochaetaceae bacterium
TTCTACTGGGAAATGCCGGTGCTGATCCAGCGGCTCTGCGGTATCTGTCCGGTCAGCCATCATCTGTGCGCCGCCAAGGCCACGGATGTGATCGTCGGGGCCGACAAGATCCCCGTCACGGCGGAGAAGATGCGGCGCCTGATGCACTTCGGGCAGACCTTTCAGTCCCACGCCCTGCACTTCTTCCACCTCTGCTCTCCTGACTTCCTGTTCGGATTCGATGCCGATCCGGCGATCCGCAATGTGATCGGAGTGGCAGAGAAGCACCCGGACCTGGCCAGGATGGCCATCCTGATGCGCAAGTACGGCCAGGAGGTAATCAAGGCCACAGCGGGCAAGAAGATCCACGGCACCGGCGCGATTCCGGGCGGGATCAACAAAAACCTCACGATTGAAGAGCGGGATTTTCTGAAGAAAGACGCAGACCAGATGGTCCAGTGGTCGATCGACGGCCTCGAGCTGTTCAAGAAGATACTGCATGAAAACCTCGAATACCTGGTTAATTTCGCAGCCTTCGACTCCAACCATCTCAGCCTGGTGCGGGCCGACGGCTGTCTCGACATCTACGACGGGGTATTGAGAGCCAAGAGCGCCGACGGGAAGATCATCTTCGATCAGGTTCAGCCCAAGGACTATCTCGAGTACATCCGCGAGGAGGTCCGGCCCTGGAGCTACATGAAGTTCCCCTTTATAACGAGCCTGGGCATGGAGAAGGGCTGGTACCGCGTCGGACCGCTGGCCCGGATCAACAACTGCGATTTCATTGACACCCCGCTTGCGGAAAAGGAACGCCAGGAGCTCATGAGTCTGACCGGCGGCAAGCCCAACAACTCCACGTTGGCCTATCACTGGGCGCGGCTGATCGAGGTGTTGTACTGCGCGGAAAAGATCAAGGAGCTGCTGGACGACAAGGATCTTCAGGGCACGGACCTGGTCACCGAGGGTAAGCACCGGGACGAGGGCATTGCCATTCTCGAGGCGCCCCGGGGGACGTTGTTCCATCACTACAGGATCAATGACACCGATCAGGTCACCATGGCCAACCTGATCGTCTCTACGACGAACAACAACGAGCCGATGAACCAGGCGGTGGAGTGGGTGGCCAGAAACGAGCTCGAGGGTCAGAAGATCACAGAAGGGCTGCTCAACCATGTGGAGGTGGCCATCAGGGCCTACGATCCCTGTCTGAGTTGCGCGACCCACGCCGTGGGACAGATGCCGTTGATCGTGCGATTGGAAGGACACGACGGCGATTTGATCCACGAGCGTATAAAGGAATAGGCAGGGGCTGGCGATTGGCCGGATGGCG
Source organism: uncultured Spirochaetaceae bacterium (assembly GCA_964390045.1). Taxonomy (GTDB): domain Bacteria; phylum Spirochaetota; class Spirochaetia; order SZUA-6; family DRHE01; genus CAYMGP01. Next base: position 1,310 of record CAYMGP010000035.1, read on the forward strand.
TGCCGATGGCGAGTCAAAGGCCTGTCGGGCGCGGCAATCGAGGCGTTGGCAGTTGAAGGATAACAGCGGTGCGCCGAGCGGTGCGCCGAACGGTGCGCCGAACGGTGCGCTGCGGATCTTGATCCTGGGCTACGGAAATCCGGGAAGGCAGGATGACGGCCTGGGTCCGGCGATAGTCGATGCGATAGAGCGGCTCGATTTGCCGGCGGTTGCGGTCGAAGCGGACTATCAGCTGGTCATCGAGCATGCGGCCGACCTGGCCGAGGCCGATGCGGTAGTATTCGTAGATGCAGCGGCCACAGGGCCCGAACCCTTTGAGGTGAAGCGGCTGGAGCCCTTGCTGGCGATCGAGTTTACGACCCACACGATTGGGCCGGAATCGGTGCTCGCCATCTGCGAGGACACCTACGGGTGCAGGCCCGAAGCCTTGCTGGTGGCGGTCAGGGGCTACTCCTTCGAGTTCGCCGAAGGCCTCACAGAGGGGGCCCACCGGAACGAGAGCGAGGCTCTGGAGTTTATAAAACTACTTATCGATCAGTGGAGAGGGAAAAACATGGCAGGTGAAACCGGAAAAACGATCCTCATAATCGACGACGATCCGGACATCCGCGCGGCTACGCGTATCGTCCTGGAGTCCGCAGGATTTGTCGTGGGTGAGGCTTCCACGGGGGAGGAAGGATTGAAAACGGCTCGCAAGATCAAGCCGGATGCCATCCTCCTGGACCTGATGATGGAAACCGTGGACGCGGGCAGCAAGGTCTCTACTCAGCTCAAGGACGCGGGCTTTGCGGCCCCGATATTCCTGCTGAGCTCCGTCGGAGATGCGGTGCGCTACAACATCGATGCGAAGGAGCTCGGTCTGGCCGGGATCTTTCAGAAGCCGATCGATCATAAGACACTGCTGACGACCTTAAAAGCGGAGCTTGGTATCAAGGGCTGAAAAAGCCGCCCGACGAGGACGATCAATCCTTTTTTGAAGAAATTTTCTCTTCCAGCTCCCTGAGCCTTTTGGTCATCAAATTTATCTGGAACTCGATCGAGTTGAGAACCCAGAACTGGAAATGGTCGACCTTGCTCTGCCGGTGGATCATCCAGATGATTTTGAGGGAGACGAGCAGCAGGGCCAACTCCATAGAGAGAAAACGGGGCAGGGTCGACACGACTACGCTGAAGACCTCTCTCACGATATCGAACATAAACAGGCTCAGCACGACGACTAGAAAGATGATGTTTATCAGGCGATCCTGGCGCTTTGAGGTTTTTCCTCCTATCTGGCCGAGGATCTTGCGAACCCTTTCTTTCTCGTCTTTGTAGTGCTCCAGCTCTTGTCGAAGTATTTCTGCTTCGTCCATAGAAACCAAGGTAGTATTCATTCCCGGCTTTCGTCAAGGTTCGTTCGCCGCAGGCTCGAGCTGCAGGCTCGAGCCGCAGGCAGTCATATTTTTCTTGATTCTGATCTCCGAATTCAGTTTATTTTCAGGTAAGGAGGCGGACATGCTCATGAAAAATATGCGTAGGAACGGGTTTTTCGCGGCAAGCCTGTTCATCTTGCTGACTGCCGCGATCGCGCTGCTGGCCGGTTGTGCGGGGCAGGCAGCGGCTGAAACAGAATCACGGCAATCTCAACCTTCATTCGAGCAGGAGGCTGAGCAGGAGGCTGAGCGGAGCGTCGAGCTTTCACCTGCAGCCGCTATCCCTGTGGATCCCGAGGTGCGCGGGGGCAGGCTGGCCAACGGCCTGCAGTACTATGTGCGGCCCAACGGCAAGCCTGAAAACCGAGCCGAGCTTCGTCTGGTCGTCGACGCGGGCAGTATTCTCGAGGACGAGGACCAGCTCGGTCTGGCCCACTTCGTGGAGCACATGGCATTCAACGGGACGGAGCACTTCGAAAAGCAGGAGATCGTCGACTATCTCGAATCCATAGGCATGTCCTTCGGTCCGGAGGTCAACGCCTACACGAGCTACGATGAAACCGTGTATATGCTGCAGGTTCCCACGGACGATCCCGAAGTGATGGAAACGGCGGTCCAGATCCTCGAGGATTGGGCGCATCTGATCAGCTTCGAGCCCGAGGAGGTGGAGAAGGAGAGGCCGATCATCATCGAGGAATGGCGTCTAGGCAGGGGAGCGGAGGCCCGCATGAGGGACAAGCAGTTTCCCATCCTGTTCAAGGATTCCCGCTACGCCGAGAGGCGGCCGATCGGCAAGGTGGAGATCATCGAGTCGGCAGGCGTGGAGACCCTGCGCCGTTTCTACAGGGACTGGTACCGGCCCGATCTGATGGCCGTGATCGCGGTGGGAGATTTCGATGCCGAGTGGATGGAGGATCTCGTTCGCAGGTACTTCGGCAGGATCGAGGCTCCTGAGAAAGTGCGGGAACGCAAGCTCTACCCTGTGCCGCCGCATGAGGGCACCCTGTACGCTCCGGCAACGGACCCCGAAGCCACCTCGACCCGGGTAAGCCTGTACGTGAAAACCGATCCCGAGCCCATCGAGACGATCGCCGATTATCGACGTGACATCGTAGAATCTATGTACAACGGGATGTTGAACGAGCGCTTTCAAGAGCTGGCCAAGCAAGCCGCTGCTCCCTTCGTGGCGGCGGGCTCTTTGAGCCGCAGATTCATCCGCAGCCAGGAGGCCTACGTGCTGGCGGCCATGGTGCGGGAGGAAAAGATACTGGAATCCCTGCATGTGCTCCTCTCAGAGTCGGAGCGGGTAAAGCGCTACGGCTTTACCGATTCGGAGCTGGAGCGCATGAAAGAGCGTTTCCTGGCCTGGATCGAGCAGGCATACCTGGACCGGGAGAACATCGAGTCCGAAATCCTGGCCGATGCTTTTAGAGACAACTTCCTCGAGGGGGAGCCCATTCCCGCCATCGAGTTCGAATACAGGCTGTTCCAGCGCTACGTTCCCCAAATTAGCTTGGAGGAGGTCAATGCCAAGGCAGAGGAGCTGCTGCGCGCCGACAATCGGGTGGTGCTGGTCAACGCCCCGGAGAGCGAGATCCCCGGCGTGCCCGAAGAGGCGGAGCTGCAGGCTCTGTTTGCCGGCCTGTCCTCGGAAACGCTTTCTCCCTACGAAGACAAAACGGTGCAGCAGCCTCTCTTCACAGCCCGGCTCGAGGCGCCGGAGGTCGAGGAGAGAACGACCATAGCCGAATTAGGAGTCCATGAGCTGCTTCTGTCAAACGGAGTCCGCCTCGTGCTCAAAGCCACGGATTTCAAAGAGGAGGAAATCCTCTTCGGGGCCTTCAGCCCCGGCGGTCATTCCCTCGTTCCCGATGAGGCCTACGTGGCCGCTGTCACCGCCTCTGCGATCGTTGCCGAAGGCGGGCTCGACGGATTTGACGCCATCTCCCTGCAGAAGAAACTGGCAGGTAAGAACGTTGCCGTGGATCCCTGGATCGGGGAGCTGTACGAGGGAATGCGGGGCAGCACCCGGCCTCAGGATCTGGAGACGCTCCTGCAGCTGATTTACCTGTACTTCACGGAGCCCCGCCTGGACAGGGAAGCCTTCCTGGCCTACAAGGAACGGCTCAAAGCCCAGGTCGCGAACAGGGAATCCTCACCTACGGCCGTATTCTGGGATACGGTACGTCTGGCCCTTTCCCAAGAACATTTTCGTTCCCGGCCCTGGACCCAGGAGGTGCTCGAGGAAATGGACCTGGAGCTCTCACTCGGAGTGTACCGGGAGCGCTTCGCCGAAGCTGGGGATTTCACCTTTGTGTTTGTGGGTAATTTCGAGCCGCAGCAGATCGAGCCTTTGCTCGTCAGATACCTGGGATCTCTGCCGGCGGCGGGAAGAGTCGAATCCTGGCAGGATCTGGAAATCGATCCGCCTGCCGGGATCGTGGAAAAAGAGGTGAGGAAGGGACTCGAGCCGCAAAGCCGGGTACAGATCGTGTTCAGCGGTGCCGCGCAGTGGTCACTGCAGCGAAGGTTGCAGCTCGAAGCTCTCAAACAGGTGCTCGACATAGCCTTGCGGGAGAATGTTCGCGAGGAGGCGGGCGGCTCCTACGACGTGGGGGTGGATGCCGAGCTGAGCCGCTATCCCGACGAGGAGTATTTCTTCTACATCGGTTTCGGCTGTGCTCCCGAACAGGTGGAGACTCTGACGGCCCTGGTGTTCGATCAGGTTCGACAGCTGCGGGAGCAGGGACCGAAGGAAAAAAACGTGGAAAAGGTCAGGGAGATCCTGCGGCGGGATCACGAGCAGAACCTGAGGGAAAACGACTACTGGCGGGGTATCCTGCAGATGGCGTACCTAAACGATCTCGAGCCTCGCGTCCTGTTGGATTTTGACACGAGACTTGAAAGCATTACAGCCGCCGGCCTGCAACTGCTGGCCGGACAACTGCTCAGGTCCGAAGATTACCTGCGGGTCGTGCTCTACCCGGAAGATTTTCCAGATTGATTGGCCCTCAGCCCCCCAATCCCCCGGCCCGCCGGTTCTCCGAGCCGGGGAGACTTTGGGGTGCAACTTTTTGTTTCAATCGGGATACAGCAGGGTATCGGGGTGGAAGGCGTACCAGGCGAACCAGAAATCCCGCTCTTTGACGATTTCCCGCTGCGAGCTCAGGTCCGTGACGGTGACGATGCCCGCCTCATCCCGGGTGATGCGGATCTTTGTACCGGCCACCGTGTCCTCGATCGTGCCCTGTTCCAGCAGATCCTCCTCCTTGTACGCCTTGTAAACCCCGTTTACCTCGATGCCGAAAATCACGGTCTTGGGATGAACCCGTTGGTCCGAGTTTTCAACGGGAAACATCATCCGGGAATCCACGTAGTAGCTGCCGTAGGGGTCCCTGCCGTAGGGCCGGGAGAAGCCCGTATCCCGGCTCAGCACCTCGGAGTCGGGATGTAGATTTTTCCACTGACCCCAGGTCACCGTGTCGATGGAAACCGCGGTGAGCTCTCTGCCCGTCAGCTCGCCCACGATGGCTTTTCCGTCTATCTGCGACCACCAGGTGTCCGTTCGGCGGTCGTACATTACCAGGTTCGAGTTGTACAGCTTCCCCGTGGTTCCGAACTCCACAGCCTGACCGTCGATGCGCCGCTGGTAGGCGATCCCCGAGCCGCAGAGCGGACAGTAGGTGACCAGAATCGGATCTCCGGCGATCGTGTCATTGACGATCTCGTGCCAGACGAGGATCTGAAAGGGATATACCCGTTTCACGCCCTTGTGGACGATGGCCAGAACCAGCTCGTTGTCCTCGATCCAGGAATCCGCCTCGGAGAGCGGCACAAATTTGGGATTGTCTAGCGAAGGGATCCCGTCCTTGGGAGGCCCGCCGCCGAGGATCTTATCGGGATCCACCAGATACTTGACTCCCCTGGAGTCGGTTTTTATATCAGAATTCTCATCCTGCGTGCCGCTGCTGTTCTGTTGGGAACAGCCTATAAATGCAGCCAGGGTGAGCACGCCTGCAATCATGAGCAATCGTTTCATAATAGCTGCCTCCTATCTGATAGTGGGACGCAGCTTGATTTATTAATCTTACTTTTTTAGTAATCTTCAATCGACCAACATCGACCAACCGCCTCAGATCTCCTGATGCCTGTTGCAGCATGGATAGTTACAGATTACTATCAATAACAGATGGTGCAACGGCGCAACGAAGACTGGTTGAGAGAGCTGAAGAGCTCCGGCCCGGTTCGGGAGCAGGCCCTTGCCGACCTGCGGGCGATACTGGTGCGCGGGCTCGGCTATGCTCTGCGGGGTTGGCGGAGAAGGACGGGCGGGGACTTCGAGGCTCTGACTGAGGATTTCTGCCAGGAAGCGCTGCTCCGCATCCTGGGAAACCTCGACAGCTTCGAGGGGCGAAGCCGTTTCACAACCTGGGCCCATAAGATCGCCGTGCGGGTTGCCCTGACCGAGCTCAGGCGCAAACGCTGGCGGGATGTTTCTTTGGACAAACTGGTGGACGAAGAGGGCGGGGAGTCGATGATGGCCGACAGCGAGACCGGCCCGGAATCCGCCGCTCAGCGATCCGATCTGGTTTCCTGGATGAAACGCCTCATGTCCGAGGAGCTGACCGAGAAGCAGCGTACCGCCATTACGGCCATTGCCTTCGCCGGGATGCCCATAGAAGAGGTTGCCCGCCGCCTGGATACCAACAGAAATGCTCTTTACAAACTGCTGCACGACGGCCGGCTGCGCCTGAAGCGCCGCCTGGCGCAGGAGGGAATGAGCCCGCAGGACATCCTGGAAAGCATGAGCGGAAGGTAAGAAATGAGCGGGCCGCTTCATCAAATAGGGGAGAGCGAGTACAGATGAGCTTCTTTGCGAAAGTAGGAAAATTTTTACGGTCCCTGTTTTTGGCGCGAGCCGGGCGGGCCGTTGACGAAATCGAACGGCTCAAGGGCATGATCCAAATGATAGAGGCCACGGAAGACACAGAGATCGCCTGCGGAGAAGCGTATCGTCTGCTCGACCAGTTCGCCGACATGCTGCTGCGCGGCGAAGATGCGGCGGCGCTCATGCCTCAGGTGCAGCATCATCTGGAGATCTGCATGGACTGCCGCGAAGAGCTGGAGGCCCTGCTCGACGCCCTGCGCGCGACACGCGCAACGGGAGCGGCCTGAGCTGCCTGATCGATCGAAGCACTCGGAGCAGTGGAAGCAGCGTCTGTCTGGAAATAAAAAAGGCCGTTCCGGAAGGTAAACTTTTCCGGAACAGCCGTTGTTCTGTTTGACTGAGAAACCTTAGGCCTTCTTCACGTCGATTGTGCGTGGTTTGGCTTCGGGCTTCTTGGGAATGGTTACTACGAGCATCCCGTTGTTGAACTCAGCGTTGATTTTCTCGCGATCGGCATCTTTGGGCAGGACGAAAGTCCTGGCGAACTCTTTGGTCCGTCGTTCGCGAATCAGGTATCCGTTGCCCTGCTCTTCCTTTTTCTCCTCTTTCTTGGAGGAGAGAGTCAGAATGTTGTCCTCCACTTTCAGGTCGATGTCCTCTTCTGTAAGCCCGGGCAGCTCGGCTTCCATCAGGTAGCCGTCCTCGTTCTCCCGAACATCCACGGCCGGAGTTCTGCTTTTCCAGACCGGTGTATCGGTAAAGAAATCGTCGAGCAGATTGTCGAAGTCAAACAGCTCGTTCGGTCTCGTGTATCTGATAAGTCCTTTCATCTCGCACCTCCTGTGTTTCTTACGTACATTAATATAAATGCATATTTCGTGCCAAATCTGAGAGAAATCCAATGATCTTTTTAATTATATATATAATAAACAATTAAAACGAAACAGAGAGATTTGTTTCAAACAGGGCAAATTTGGGAATGGGTCAATATTACACTATGTGTCATAATAGCCCTAATTTTGGGTTAAATTGATACGATCAAGGAAGATCGGGCAGGAGGTCTTTGACCGCCTGGATCGCTTCCGCCGGGCTCTGTACCTCCCTGGTGAACAGGGCCTGACCGCGATTACGGTCCGGATCCAAGCGCCAGGAATGCAGTCCCACCACGGGGATACCGGCGGCTGCGGCCAGGGCGATCTCGGAAAGGGTGCCGTAGGAACCGGAAACGGCGACCAGTACCCGGCTGCTCTTGACGACCAGCACGTTGCGGGCCTCTCCCATTCCCGTGACCACCGAGCAGCTCAGGTAGGGGTTGGCTCCTTGCCGCGAGTTTCCGGGCAGAATCCCCAGGGTCGTTCCCCCCTGCGATCTGGCTCCTCTGCAGGCCTGTTCCATCACCCCGCCCAGACCGCCGCAGACCAGGGTCCATCCCTGCTCGGCGATCAGGCGGCCCAATTCGTAGGCCAGTGCGGCGACATTGCGGTCGCAGCGCCGGGCTCCGATCACCCCTGCGTACAGCGGACTCTGCGCGTGTTTGGCCAACCTTTCCTCCGGTTGTCTCCCTGCAGCCCTGCAGGGTGCAGGCGGCGGTTCAGCCGAGGCCCTGCACCACCATGTCACCGATTTCCGAGGTGCTGTAGCCCATCTTGCCGGCGTTCATGCTCTTCATCTTAGCGATTGTTTTCACTACCGAGCGCTCCACGGCCTCCGCCGCCTCGTTTTCACCGAGGACCTGGAGCATCATATGGGTCGCCAGGATGGCGGCAATCGGGTTGATGACACCCTGGCCCGCATACTTTGGGGCGGAACCGCCTATAGGCTCGAACATGGAAACACCTTCGGGATTGATATTGGCGCCCGCGGCCACGCCCATGCCGCCCTGAATCATGGCCCCGAGGTCAGTTATAATGTCTCCGAACATGTTTGTGGTCACAATCACGTCGAACCACTCGGGATTTTTCACCATCCACATGGTGATGGCGTCTACATGGGCGTAGTCGGCCTCGATGTCCGGGTATTCACCACTGACCTCGTTGAAGGTGCGCATCCACAGGTCGTGGGCGTAGGTCAGCACATTGGTTTTGGCACAGAGGGTGAGCTTCTTCATCCTGTCTCGTTTCCGGGTGTACTCGAAGGCGTAGCGAATACAGCGTTCCACACCTTTGCGTGTGTTGATCATCTGCTGAACGGCGACCTCCTCGGCGGTGCCCTTTTTCAGGAACCCCCCGATTCCGGCGTACAGGCCTTCCGTGTTTTCCCTCACCACGACGAAGTCGATGTCCTCCGCCGTTTTTCCGGCCAGTGGAGTCTCCACGTTTTTGTACAGCTTCACGGGACGCAGGTTTATATACTGGTCCAGGGCGAAGCGCAGGTACAGCAGGATTCCCTTCTCCAGTATCCCCGGTTTGACATCGGGATGTCCGATGGCCCCCAGATAGATGGCGTCGAATCTCCGCAGCGTGTCGACGGCATCGTCGGGAAGTACTTCCCCCGTATCCAGATAGTGCTGCCCCCCGTAGTCGAATCTGGTGAAGCGGAAGCGAACGTTAAAGTGTTCGCTGACCGCCTCCAGTACCTTGAGACCCTCCTGAATCACCTCCGGACCGGTTGCGTCTCCCGGGATCACTGCGATTTCATACATGCAATTTCGGTTTCCTTCCCCGATTCGATTTTGCCCTGAAGCTTAGCCGGAGGGCCTTTTCCTGTCAACAATCACCGCCGTGTGCGCCCCCTACCGGGGGCGGGAGTCAATGCTTGGGCCGTGTTGTAGCGCCTGGCCAAGCGCTGCAGACAGGTGCTGCGGGATCGCTGGCAGGCGTCGTTCCAGCGGTCATAGTGGGCGAGGAACTCTGCGGCGGGCACAATGGTCAAACGCGATGAGGCAAAGAAGATCCGCCTCCCGGGGTAGAGCACGAATCCCGCCTGGATGATATCCTGCGCCTGGGCGCGCTTGAGGTGGCTCCAACAGCGTCTTGAGTTCGGGCTCTGCGGAACAAAGATGAAACCGATACGTTTCGCTCCGGCCTCTACGATCAGCTCCACGTGCCTCTTGCCGTATCCTCCATGATAGAAGAATCTGCTGTCCGGACGCAGATCCCTTTCCATTCTGCAGATCGCGGCGATCATACGGGCCTGAAAGGGCAGTGCAGCGCGCGCAGCGCGTACAGCGCGCATAGCGCACACAGCAAGCTCCGGCGGGCGTCCCGGCGGCTGCGGCGAATCGGTAGCCGGGACGAAGTACAACTTGGGTGATTTGCAGGTGTGCCGCCGTTCACTGGGAAGAGGATCGAGAAGCCTGATGATTTCCGCTTCGGCCAGGCTGGAGACCCTTTTTTTCGCCGCGGATGCGGAAATACAGAGCTCCCTGCCCAGCGTGGCGTAGTTCAGGGGCTTTCCCTGCCAGGCTGATAAGACGGCTATGGTGGGCTGCAGCTCTTCCACACTAATAACAACGGACCTGTCGACAGCTTTGCTTTTAAGGCCATTGCGAGGTTGCGGATATCCGTATATGATTGAAGCAACCTGCACGATCGGGAGAGGATGTCATTTCACGCCAGCGCCCCGCGATACAGGCCGAACTGCCGCTGATGTTTCCCGTTCTACCCCAGAACCGCAAATATCTCGGCTCCAAATTCCGGCTTCTAGATTTTCTCAAAGAGACGATCCTCTCGCGGGCCGGACGCTTCGAGGTATTCGCCGACCTTTTTGCAGGCACCGGAATCGTGGGCAAATGTTTCAACAACCGCGACTGCAGAGTCATCGCCAATGACCTCCTGTACTCCAACTACGTGGTGAACAGGGCTTTTCTCACCTCCCGAGGCGACAACGTCGATCTCGAGAGGCTGGGCGATCTGACGCCTGAGCTCAACGCCAGCCCTCCGATCGAGGGCTACGTTTTCCACAGCTACGGCGGTACCTATTTCAGCCGCGACAACGCGGCCAAGATCGACGCGGTTCGCCAAGCCATCGACCGTGTCTATGAAGCCGGACGCTGCAGCGAGCAGGAGCGGTATGTGCTGCTCGCCGGCCTGCTGCTCGCCGTGGACAAGGTGGCCAACACGGTTGGCCAGTATGACGCCTTCCTGAAGCATATCGACAGGGAGGATCTGAACAGTTCCGAAAGGCACCTGCGCGACAGCAATGTCGACAAGCCCCTCAGGCTGCTGCTGCCTGCGCTGGACATCGACGCGAACGGCGGCAACGAGGTCTACAATACGGACGCCAATCTCCTGGTCCGCGACCTGGAGGCCGATGTCCTTTATCTCGATCCCCCCTATAACACGCGCCAGTATGTGGACTGCTATCACGTCCTGGAGAATATCATGCGCTGGGAAAAGCCCAGGCTGTACGGAAAGACGAAGAAGTTTCAAAGGGACAACCTGAAGAGCCGCTTTTCCAGAAAAAGCGAGGCGTTCCAGGCTCTCTCGGAGCTAATCGAGGCGGCCCGGGCCGAGCACATCTTCCTGAGCTACAACAGCGAGGGGGTTATCGACGCCGAGGCGATCGCCGGGATCTTCAGGGAGAAGGGAAGGTTGGAAGTATTTGAGAAGGAGTACCCCGTGTTCGGCAATGGGGCGGGCAGCTCCCGTAAGCGAACCGTGACGGAAAGGATTTTTTACTGCAGAAACGGGGGGGGCGGCGGCGGAAAACGCTCGCAGCAGAAGATCGAGCTGTTTACGGAGACGGGGGAAAGCCGGGGGTTTTACTCGCCGCGCAACCGCCTCAACGATCTTACGGGAAAAGAGTGGGTCTACTGGAGCAAGAGTGTCATCAACAAGCCCTATCCTCCCAACCTGCAGCACAGCCTGCGCAGCCGTCACGGGGGCCAGAAACCTCCCGACCTGTGCGGAGATCTGATAGAGGTTTTCAGCAAACGCGGGCAGTGGGTTCTGGATCCCTTCGCCGGGGTGGGAGGAACCCTGCTCGGAGCCTCGCTGCGCGGCAGGCAGGCCCTGGGCATCGAGATCAATCCGGAGTGGATCGATATCTACAGGCAGGTATGCTCTCTGGAAAAAATCGAGGAGCAGAGAACGATCTGCGGCGACAGTCGGGTCGAGCTCGATCGACTCGCCGCGAAGAACTGGCTCTGCGACCTCATCCTTACAGATGTCCCCTTTTGGAGCATGGACAAGGCGAAACGGAGCAGGGGTGAGTTCAAGAGGGTGGGAGAACAGCAGCACAAACGGCGCCGCTCCAAGCTCGGCACCTTCAACGATACCACCTACGGCTCGAAGGAGCAGTGGCTCGCCGAGATGAAAGTAATTTTCGAAGCGGCATTGCCCCTTCTCAAAGACCGGGGGTATGTTGTTGTTTTCATAGGCGAGATGTACCAGGGCGGCCGCTATCATTTTCTCAGCGCCGAGCTGGGGTCCGTGCTCTCAGAGCTCGGGCTGACCGCCAAGGCCAACCTCGTCTGGTACGACGTGAGCAAATCCCTGCACATCTACGGCTACCAGTACGAGTACATTCCCTCGCTGATACACCAGAATATCCTGGTGTACCGGAAAGACAGTACGAAGCTGTGAAATCCGGGGCGAAGCCTATATAATGGGTAATGAGGCTACGAAAAAGGATTGACAGATGGCGGGAATATTCAAGACGTACGATATCCGGGGCATTTACGGCAAAGGTATAGATACAGCCCTGGCCTACAAGGTTGGCAGGGCTTTCTCCCGTTTCCTGAAGCAAGATACCTTCATGATCGGCTACGATGCCCGCACCTACTCCGAGGAGCTGTACCAGTCCGTCGGGCACGGTCTGGTGGCCGAGGGGAAAAAGGTTCTGGGCATCGGACTGGTGACCACCCCGCAGCTGCACTTCTACCAGATTAGAGAAGGGTACGGCGGTGCGGTCATGGTTACAGCCTCCCACAATCCTCCCGAATACCACGGTTTCAAGCTCTTCGACAGCCGGGGAGGCTCGATCAGCTTCGGCAAGGGACTCGAGCAGATCGAGAAGCTCGTTGCCGGAATGAGTGACGAGCCGCCCCTTAGGGGGGGTTCCATCGAAGAGGCCGACCGCCTCGAAGAATATCTAGATTTCGTTACCGGACCTCTGGAAGGCCGGACGGTGCACGGGGATGTCGTCATCGATGTGGGCAGCGGTTCCGCCGGCAGGGTCTTTCGCAGCCTCAGCGAGAGATTGGGGATTCGCTGCCATATACTCAACGAGCAGCCCGACGGCTCTTTTCTCAACAGGGACCCGAATCCCCTCAAAGCGGAGAGCAGAGTGCATGCGGCGGCCAAGGTGCACGAGTACGGATCCGATCTGGGCGCTCTGCTAGATGGAGACGGCGACAGGGTGGTCTTTCTCGATGAGCACGGTGAAAGTGTGGCCAACTACTACATAGCGGCGCTGATCGCCGAGCAGATCCTGGCAGGCGAGCCCGGGGCCGCTATCGTGTACGACTTGATCTCCTCCCGGGCGCTTCCCGAGCGTATCGAGGAATTGGGGGGCAAAGCGATCGTTTCCCGCGTGGGCTATACCCATCTCTACGACGCCATGGTCGCCGGGGGGGCTCTGTTTGGAGCCGAGACCTCGGGTCATGTGTATTTCAAGGTGACGGACAGCTATTACACGGAATCGGCGGCTTACGCGCTGGTCGTGCTGCTCAAGCTGCTCAACGAACGCGGCAAGCCCCTTTCCGAGCTCCTCGCGCCGCTGCGGCGGCGTTACTTTCAGTCGGAGGAGATCAACGTGGAGATCGCAGACAAAGAAAGGGTTTTGCAGGAGATGGAGAGCCACTTCGCCTCCCTCGGAGGCAGGATCGAAAAGCTCGACGGCGTGAGCGTCGAGTTTGCCGACCACTGGTTCAATGTTCGTCCCAGCAACACGGAACCGCTGATCCGCCTGCGCTTGGAAGCCACAAGCCGGGAAACAGCGGAGAAGAAATCCGCGGAAATAACCACTTTTTTGCAGGGTTGTGCCGCAAAAAACCGCCAATGAACGATATCAACTTCGAGAACAGCTCGCAGAGCAACGATGAATCCCCTCGAAAGAACCCGGGCACGCCCGCCGTTCGCGAGCTCGAGCAGATACTTCAGGCCTCCCTCGAAGCTACGGCCGACGGGATCCTCGTGGTCGACAACAATGGGCGGCTCATCCTCTCCAACGAGAGATTTGCCGAGATGTGGTGCATTCCCGAGCAGCTGATACAGGACAAGGACGATCTACGGATCCGCGAATACGTCATGAATCATCTCGTCGATCCCGAAGCCTATATCGAGATGACCGAGCAGCTGTACGGCAGGGAGGATTCAGTAACAGACGAGGTGCGCTTCAAGGACGGCCGGACCTTCGAGCGCTTCTCCTCCCCCCTGATCATATCGGGAAAGATCGTTGGCCGGGTCTGGAGCTTCCGTGATACTACCACCATCCGAGAGACGCAGAGCCGTCTGGAGCGCAGCGAAGAGACGTACAGGGACTTAGTGGAAAACGCCAACAGCATCATTCTGCGCTGGGATTGTAGCGGCGTGATTTCGTTCATCAACGATTACGGACAGCAGCTTCTAGGCTACAGTGCCGAGGATCTGGTCGGCAAGTCTATCATCGGTACGATCGTTCCCGAAAGAGAGTCCTCGGGGCGGGACCTGGTGGCCATGGTCGAAGGGATCACGAATAGGCCGGATGAGTTCCTATACAACGAGAACGAGAACACCACCAAGGACGGCCGATCTATTTGGGTTTCCTGGTCCAACAAGCCGATCTACGACACCGGCGGCCGGGTGGTCGAGATTTTGAGCATCGGGAATGACATCACCGAGCGCAAGAGACTGGAACAGCAGCTTTTTCAGGCACAGAAGATGGAAGCGGTAGGCCAGTTGGCGGGGGGCATCGCCCACGATTTCAACAACTTGCTCATGGTGATCAACGGCTACTGCGAGCTGCTGCTCGACGGGCCCGTCGTGGGCGATTCGGTGCGCCGGGATATCGAACTGATAAAGAATACCTCGGTACGGGCGGCGGCTCTGACCCGCCAGCTCCTCGCTTTCGGCCGCCGCCAGGTGGTTCAACCCAAGGTGATCGATCTCAACAGGCTCATGCAGGAAATGCTGGATATGGTGACCAAGCTCGTGGGGCCAACCGTGGTGCTCGATCTACGCGCCGCTCCCGGTCCCTTGAATATTTTCGCCGATCCGATTCAAGTAGAGCAGGTGCTTCTCAACCTTGCCGCCAATGCGAGGGACGCGATGCCCGAAGGGGGAGAGCTTGTCCTGGAAACCCGTCAGGTGGATATAGACAGTGCAGGCAAGGGCGAGTTGTATATGGTCAAGACGGGACGGTACGCACTCTGCTCTGTAACGGATACGGGGACAGGAATTCCTCAGGAAATTCTGGAACATATCTTCGAGCCTTTTTTTACGACCAAGGAGTCGGGAAAGGGCACGGGCCTCGGCCTGTCCACGGTCTACGGGATCGTTAAGCAGAACGACGGCTACATTTTCGCTCGCAGCAAGCCCGGCGGGGGCAGCAGTTTCAGCGTGTATTTTCCTCTGGTCGTTGAAGAGGAGTTGATCCGGGGTGCGACAGCCAGGATTTCTGGAGAGAAGCTGCTGGGAAACGAGAGGATCCTTCTCGTAGAGGCGGAAGCCCAATTGCTTCGCTACACGAAGACGGTGCTCGAGCGTTACGGATACAGGGTGATTGCCGCCGAAAGCGCCGCCGATGCCCTGGCCCTGTGCAAAACGCTCGAGGGCAAGGTAGATCTCCTGATGACATCCGTGGGAATCGCCGAGACCGAGGACGGCGATCTGGCAGAGAAAATTAAAGAGATACAGCCCGATATACACGTGCTGCTCATCTCGGCGGCCAGCGGGGCGGAGCTTCCCGAGCGCTACTCGGCGATCAGGAAACCGTTCACCAGCGAAGCTCTGGCACGCAAGATTCGCTCGATCTTAGACGACACGAGCGCTTGACAATTCTTCGGGCGATCCGTACCGTAGGCGCATGCATATTCGCTACAACGCGCCCGTGATTCTAACCTTGACGCTGCTGGCTACCGCGGTGTTGGTCATCAACCAAGTTGCGGGCGGCTTCACGGAAAGGTTTTTCGTATCCTACCCATCCTTCGAGCCGACCCTTGTCGGCTTCTTCCGTCTGTTTTCCCACGTTCTGGGACACAGGAATTGGATTCACCTGATGAGCAACTTCAGTTTCATCCTGCTCATCGGACCGGTTCTCGAGGAGAAGTACCGCTCGGGCCCCATCCTGCTCATGGTTCTGGTGACGTCCCTGATTACGGGAGTCCTGAATGTGCTCTTTTTCTCGACGGGGCTGATGGGAGCCAGCGGGATCGTGTTCATGCTCATCCTGCTGAGCTCGTTTACCAACATCCGCTCGGGGGAGATCCCTCTAACATTTGTCCTGATCGTGGTTTTGTTCCTGGTACGGGAGTTCATCGACGCCTTTTCACAGGACAACATCTCCCAATTCGCCCATATCATCGGAGGTATCTGCGGCAGCCTGTTCGGATTTTTCTTCACCAGGACGAGGCGCAGCCCTGCCTGAGGCTGCCTGAGGGCACAATCCGATTGTGGGGGCGCGCTACACCAATGTGACCGCGCAATCCCGTGCCTTGTGCACAGATCCGCAAAGACCGGCGCTGATTGAAAGGGCACCTCTTTTTTGGTACCTTTAGCAGCAGAATGAGAGAATACCATGTTCGCCAAGCTTGAAAAGATGATGGAACGACACCAGGAGCTCCAGGGCCTGGTTTCAGACCCGGCGGTGATCAAGGATCAGGCCCGCTACAAGGAGCTGATGCAGGAGCTGGCCAACCTGGATGATATCGCCGCCGAATACACCCGTTACAAGCGGCTGGAATCCGAGATAACGGACGCCGAGCAGATGATCGAGGAGGGGGCGGAGGGCGAGATCGTCGACCTGGCCCGCGAGGAGCTCGAGGAACTGAGGCAGAGAGAGCAGATGTCTCTCGGGCAGCTGAAGGTGCTGCTCATTCCCAGGGATCCGATGGACCTGAAGAACATCATCATGGAAATCCGGGCCGGCACGGGGGGGGAAGAAGCGGCCCTTTTCGCCGCCGACCTTTTTCGCATGTATTCGAAGTACGCGGAATCCCGACGCTGGAACATTGAGGTGCTGTCCTCTCATCAAACCGAGATCGGGGGCTTCAAGGAAATCATTTTTTCTATATCGGGAA
This sequence comes from uncultured Spirochaetaceae bacterium, assembly GCA_964390045.1. Taxonomy (GTDB): domain Bacteria; phylum Spirochaetota; class Spirochaetia; order SZUA-6; family DRHE01; genus CAYMGP01. The sequence continues at coordinate 17,769 of CAYMGP010000035.1, forward strand.
AGAACGTGTACGAGAGCCTGCGCTACGAAAGCGGCGTACACAGGGTGCAGCGGGTTCCCGTAACCGAGGCGGGGGGGCGTATTCACACCTCGGCGGTGACCGTGGCGGTGCTGCCCGAAGCGGAGGCTACCGAGGTCGAGATCCGGCCCGAAACCCTGCGGATCGATGTCTACCGGTCTTCGGGCCCGGGCGGGCAGAGCGTCAATACCACGGACTCGGCTGTACGGATTACCCATATACCCTCGGGATTGGTGGTTACCTGTCAGGACGAAAAATCGCAGCATAAAAACAAGGCCAAGGCCCTGCGGGTTCTGCGGGCCCGTCTTTTCGAGCAGGAGGAAGAGAAGAAGCACGCCGAGCGGGCGGCCTCCCGAAGGATGCAGGTGGGTTCGGGAGACCGTTCGCAGCGGATCCGAACGTATAACTTTCCCCAGAATCGAATCACGGATCATCGTGTCAATCTGACCCTCTACCGCCTCGAGGAGGCCTTGCTCGGAGACCTGGAGGAGATCTTACAGGCTCTCAAGCTCAGCGCCCGCGAGGAGTACCTCAAAAAGCTGGCCATATGACCGTTGCCCGTGCTCTGCAGCAAGGAAAGAGCCTTCTCTTCTACGCCGAAGTGGAAACTCCGCTTCTCGATGCCACGGTTCTGCTTTCCGAAGCCCTCGGAACGAGTAAGGAGAGCCTGCTGGCCTCGCTGCCCGATCCGGTCAGCGAGCAAGGGTGGCAGCGCTACAAAGATTTTCTCGATATGCGCTGCTCGGGACTGCCCGTCTCCTACATTCGCCGCCGGAAGGAGTTCTTCAGCCTCGTCTTCTACGTGGATGAGCGGGTGCTGGTTCCCAGGCCCGATACGGAGCTGCTGGTGGAAGAGGCCCTTCGCATTTTGGAGGCAGAGCCCGGGCTCAAGAGAGTACACGACGCCTGTACGGGAAGCGGTTGTGTGGCCGTGGCCGTGAAACACAGTCGGCCGGATCTCGAGGTCTCGGCTTCGGACAATGATGGGGAAGCCCTGGAGGTGGCAGCCTTCAATGCCAAATGTTTGCTCGCGGTCGGTTCCCGGAAGCCGATACGCCTCTATCGCTCCGATCTTCTTTCCAGGGTTCCGGGCCGCTACGACCTGATCACGGCCAATCCCCCCTATCTGACGGACGGCGAGGTAGACAACCTGAAGAAGGTGGGTTGGCCTGAACCGGAAGCCGCCCTGCGCGGCGGTCCCGACGGCATGGATCTGCTGACCCGTCTGATCCGCCAGGCGCCTGCCAAGCTCCGCTCCCCGGGGCACCTGCTTCTGGAAGCCGACCCAAAACAGATGGAAGCCCTGGGAACCGCACTCACGGATCAGGGATTCAGCGATGTAGCCGTTTCAGCGGACCTATCCGGACGCCGGCGGGTGATCCGGGCGTGGCGATGAGGCATGGCTAAGAGCATGGACAATGTAGGCAGCCTGATCCGCGATTTTTCGAGCAAGCTCGACCGCTATCCGGAGCCGGAGCGCAAAAAGATCGCTTCGGCCCTGCGCTGGGGCAAGGGACTGCATCACAGCCAGAAGCGGGCCAGCGGCGAGCCCTTTTTCATTCATCCCTTGAGCGTGGCCGATATCCTGGTCGACGCCCACCTCGACTACCAGACAGTGATCGCCGCTCTGCTGCACGATGCGCTGGAAGATACGGGGCTGTCGGCCCGTGAGCTGCGCCGCGAATATGGAAAAGAGGTTGAGGCTCTGGTTCAGGGAGTGACCAAGATTTCCGTGATCCGAGGCCGCAGCAAAACGACCCAGGCCGCCGCTACGATTCGCAAGATGCTCTTCGCCATGGTCAAGGACATCCGGGTCATCATGATCAAGCTGGCAGACAAGCTGCACAACATGCGCACTTTGGGGTATCTCGATCCCAAGAGTCAGAAGCGCATCGCCGACGAGTGCCTGGAGATATATGCTCCCCTGGCCGGTAGACTAGGAATGTCGAGGATCAAGAGCGAGCTGGAGGATCTGGCCCTAACGGTGCTCCATCCGCGGGTCTACGAGCAGATCACCCATTTCGTGGAGGAGAAAGAGGAGGACCTCAACGATTTCCTGAGCTCCATGGAGCAGAGCATCGGCGAAGCGGCCGGTCGGGCCAAGATCAAGATCGACATGGAGAGCCGGGTCAAGCACTACTACTCCATGTACAGGAAGATGAAGAAGAAGGGCAAGATCATCGACGAGATCTACGACCTGGCCGGAATGCGCATCCTCTGCGAAACCCCGGGCCAGTGCTACGAGCTTCTCGGCATCCTGCACAGTCTTTGGAAGCCGATCGAGGGGCGTTTCAAAGACTATATAGCCATGCCTAAGTCCAACCTCTACCAGAGCCTGCACACCACGGTGATGGGTCCCGGCGGCAAGATGCTGGAAATACAGATACGCACCCGCCAGATGCACCGTACGGCCGAGGAAGGCATTGCGGCCCACTGGCTGTACAAACGGGAGCACGTGGGGGAGGGCTTCAAGCCGGAGCAGCTGACGATCATCAATATGCTGAAAAGCTGGGACTCCTCGAGCGTCACCTCGCCCGATTTCCTCGAGGAGATCAAGCGGGAGCTTCTCAAGGACTCGCTCTACGTGTTCACGCCTCAGGGGGACATCATCGAGCTGCCACGGGGTGCGACCCCCCTGGATTTCGCCTACCACATCCATACAGAGATAGGCAATCACTGCAAGGGCGCCAAGGCGGACGGCAATCTTACCAGGCTAAACGAAGAGCTGAAAAACACACAGGTCATCGAAATCCTCACAGCCCCTTCGGCCCATCCCCACCTGAACTGGCTGCGCATGGTCAAGACCTCCCGGGCCCGCTCCAAGATCCGCCACTGGCTGGTGCAGAACGAGCCCAACCTGATCATCGATAGAAATATCGTGGCCAAGAAGAGGGCGGGCGGCGAAGCGGACAAAGCAGAAGCGGGCAGGAGGGCCCACCTGGAGCCCCGGACAGGCCGTCGCTGGCGGGGGCGCATGGAATCGGAGAGGCGGGTGCGGGATGCCACCAAGGTGGGCATACGCATCGGCGAGGAGCGGAACATGATGATCCGCCTGGCCGGCTGCTGCCAGCCCGCTGCGGGCGATCAAATCGTGGGCTACATCTCCCGCGGGCGGGGCATCATCGTGCACAAGGCAAATTGCCCGAACCTAAAATACATAAAAGACTTCGATCAGCGGCATTTAGAAGTGGAATGGGAGACGGTCAGCCCAAAAGCCACCCGTCGCTTCGAGGTCACGGCCCGCACCACGACCAACCTCTTCTCCGAGGTCGAGGGGGCGATCAAAAAGTTCCACGGCCACCTGATCGAAGGCAAGCTCGAGGAGAACATCCCGGAAACCCTGCAGGGCTTCTTCACGGTGGAGCTGGACAGCGGCGAGGATTTCTCCAGAGTGCTGAAGAGCCTGCGTACCATTCCCTCGGTTCTGCAGATCCGCAGCACCGGCGGCTGAAGCCGCCCGGCTCTCACGTCACCTCAGTCACGCAAAAATTTAAAAAAAACCTGAATTACCACCCGCATTGTGGTATCCATTGTAAGGTTTGGGCGAATCAACGTCCTGATGTACATGAGTAGCCCAGCCCCCCGACATTAAATAGATAAAAGTCAACTACGAAACGCGATCCCTGCCGAAAAAAACATTGTAGGAAGGCAGGAGAGGCGATTTCAGCGCGTACACCGAGAGGGAAGGGCGGTCAAGCGCGTCGAAGGGAGAGACGTGGGAAGATGAAGACTTGGACCAAGAGAGCCTCCATTACGATACTCCTTATAAGCGTATTACTGGCCGCCGTTAACTGTAAGAATCCGTTCACTCAGATCGGCCTGGGCGACAAGGTCGATCTGGAGGTTCCGGACCTCGCCGTAACCAGCCACGGCAATGGAGGGTATGTCGGCGGGACAATTGCACTGACCGGTACCTATGCCGACGACATCGATGTGGCGAGCATCCGAATTTCAATCGCCGGCGAGGCTTTCGCCGAGGCCACGGTCAACCCGAACAACACGTGGAGTTTCACAATTGACACCACGACTTTTACAGATGGTGAAAAGGAGCTGGTCATTTTGGTAGAGGATTCCTCGGCAAAGGTGATCGAAAAACGCCTACTTCTGTTTTTCGACAACAAGCCGCCCCTCGTGCTGGTCAGCGTTCCCTTCAACTACGACCCGGCCAACAACGCCTTCAACGGGACTTTCAGTATCAAGGGCGACGCCTACGACGCCTTCGGGATCCAGGAGGTCACCGTCGAGCTGAGGGATATCACCGATCCGGCCAACAAGATCGTGGCCGCCGCGGCCGGCACAAACAGCTGGAGCGCGACCTTCGACAGTACGACCCTCTCACCCCAGAACGGCGATTTCTACGTCATCGTCACGGCCAAAGACAAATCGGACAACGCCAACAGCTATGTTTTCCACTCCTACGACATCTACGATTGGTACGAGACCAATCATCCGAGCAATATAGAGACCGTTACGGTGGAACAGCTGTACAGCATGGACCAGGGCGTGGACGAGGGCCTTCTGCTGAAGCCCGCCGATCTGCCCGCCCTGCAGAAACTTCCGCCTGTCTCCGGATCGGAGCTGATAATCAAGATCGACCAGGCGGAAGACCTTCCCAAGTTTGTGATAAGCAACCCGGATGAGAACTCCTCCCCGGCCGAAAACATCATCGGGGCCAGCGCCAATGCCATCGGCATCGTGGAGGACGATGACGGGGTGAATCCGAGCACAATCGAGATCAGCATCGACGGAGGTGCCTGGGAGTCTCCCACCCAGATCATTCCGAACACGGGATATCCGCTCTCGGTTCGCTGGCAGTACGATTTGCCCGCTCTTAGCGAAGGGCTGCACGACATACAGGTGCGGGCTCAGGATATGTACGCGAAGTCGAGTTCCAGCCCGCTGGTGGGATTCACCATCGATACAGGCGCCCCGGCCGTAGCGGTTGATACCCCGGATCAGGGCAGCTATCACAGCGGCGACTTCCTGATTACGGGAACGGCCTCCGATCCCCAGGGTGTGACCGAGGTGAAGGTCAGCACGGACGGGGGTAGCAGCTACAACGATGCCAACGGCCTGGGTTCCTGGGACTACCTGGTAACCGTGCCCGGCGACGGCTCGTGGGACGGGAACCAAACGATCAAGGTGCTGGCCAAGGACGGCTCGGGAAAAACGGCCTACACCAACCTGCAGGTTATTATCGACACGGAAGACCCGATCGTGAGCTTCCTCACCCCGGGCAACTCCGCCACGGTGAACGGAGAGGTTTTACTCAAGGGGGTTTCTTCAGACAACACCCAGGTGAGCAAGGTTGAGCTCAAGATCGGCAAGGTTGATCCCTGGATCGAGATGAGCGGCACCTACAACTGGGAGTACACGATAGACAGCGTGAGCTACGCCAACGACACCCACTCCGACCAAACCCCGCCGGCCAGCGGCGTCTGGAAGCTGAACATTCAGGCCCGGTCCACCGACGTGGCCGGCAACGTCACAGTGCTCGGCAACTACAACCTGTTCATCGACAATGACATGGACAAGCCTACGGTCAACATCGTTTCTCCGGCCGACCTGCAGAACATAGGCGGTTCGGTGCTGGTCAACGGCACGGCCTTCGACGACGATGCCGTGCAGAAGGTGCAGATGAAGCTCGATCTGGACAACGACGGACTGTTCACCAATCAATACAGCCTGAACGGAGACGCGGACTACGACGATCCGTTCGAAAAGGAAACCGAGTGGTACGATATCAGCGGGATCACCACCTGGACCCAGGAGCTGAACACGGCCGGCGAGCTCTACCAGACCGACGGCAACAATGACGGCTGGATCACGGTGCGGGTGCGCGCGGTGGACATCAACACGGTGGAAGGCAATCCTCAGGAAATCAAGATCCACTTCGACGACACGATTCCCCGCTTCGAGAACATCAGCCACGCTTCGGGCGACTACGTCAAACAGACCTTCAACCTGACAGCCGATGTTCTGGACGACGTCGCGGTGGCCGATATCTACATCAGCTACGACGGCGGGGTAAACTACGACGATGTGCTCAACGATCCGAGCTACAGCGGGATGTTCAGCGTGATCCCCGACGGCTACCACATCGACATTCCCATCGACACCTCGGCGACCTCGAGCGGCATTCTCTACCTGCGCCTCAAGGTAGTGGACAATGCCAACTTCCAGAAACTGAACTACATCAACCTCAATGTTGATAACGTATATCCAACAGGCGCCTATCCGGGCGACAGCATGGACATCTACGGCGCCGACATATTTTCCCGTGTTCAGGGCACGGCCGAAGATACGGGCAGCGTCAGCGGGATCGAGGAGATCCACGTCTACTTCGTCCGCGGCGCGAATGTTTACAATCCTCTGACCGGAGCGACAAGCGCCTGGGTACTCAATGACTTCGGTGTCGACGGCGGCGGAAATGCGCCGTACACGACGGATCCGAGCTTCAAGATCCTCATCGACAACCGCTACGAGCTCGGAGACGACAACGGCAGCTTCGGCGATCTCGACGGTCACGACGAGTCCCTGACGGTCGGCGGATCGACGTACAACTGGTGGGCGGAGTTCGACTCCACCAAGATAAGCGACGGCACGATCGACATCCACTATGTGGTCTTCGACAACGCCGGCAACGGACATCACTATCTGAAGCCCGGATTTATCAAGAACCACAAGCCCTCGATCACCTCACTGACGGTGGGCAGCGATGTGGACATGAGCAATGACGTTGAGGTTGATGAGCGGTTTCCATACGTGGGATCGTTTACAGCCCGCAACAAGATGTATATCGCGATCGTCGCCGACGACAACAATCCTCCCGGCCTCAGCTACGAGATCATCCACAATCCGGCCGGCTATAACAACACGGTCTTTACGTCTTCCTCCGGGCAGTTCTTTATCACCGCCTCGCCCGAGTACGATGACGGACCCACGGATTTCCTCTGCAGGGTCACGGACAGCGACGGCATCGTGGTGGAAACGACGATCCTGGCCACGATCGAGAACGAGGATGCAGTGGATCCGGCGGTAACCATCGAAGCCCTGGTGGACGGTGACGCCCCGACGGGACACATTGAGCTATACGACGACAGCCTGTTCGACGGTCCTCCGGACGCCGATGTCAGCGGCACGATCGTGCTGCACGGCACGGCAAGCGACAACCAGCGGATCCAGTCGATCCAGGTCAAGATTACGAATTTCGACGCGGGCAATGGTCCGGGCAATTACCACCCAGTGGCCACCTGGTCCGGCGGCCATCTCGATGATTCCGGCGATGACAATTTCACCATCATCGACCCGGAGCTTTCCGAAGCGGTCGGGCACCAGATAAAATGGGAATACTCGTGGGATACGAGCGGGGTGACCAATTCGGCGGCCAAGAACATAAGCGTGGAGTTCAAGGTGACGGACTTCGCCGCGCCGGTGCGAACCAAAAGCGACACCAAGTACTACGACGTGGTGCCCTACATCGCCGCGGTTTCAACCCAGACGGGCGGAATCAAGGACGGCAACATCCGGGCCGCCTCCGGAAACTACTCGATCCGCCAGAACCTGGTAGACAACTCGGATCTGATTACCTTGACGGGCTACAACCTGCAGCCTATCACCGGGGGTGTGCGCGTTTCCAGCGATCCCGATGGATTGGTCGGCACCACCCTGCAGGGAACCTCCCTTACGGTGGACAGCTCGGGCATACCCTGGGAGGTGCTGGTGGTGCGCAAGGACACCGATCGATCCGGGTACCTGACAGTTGTAGCCGGAACGGCCGCCGATCCGATTCCCAGCCTGAACAACGTCAACGACAACTCGCAGAGCTACAATCAGGAACCGGACATCTACTCCAAGAACGATCTGCTGACCGACGACCGCTACCTGCGTCTGTTCGAGGTCACGGAAACGGGCTACGACAACGGCTACTATCCCGCCATGATCATGAACGGGGATAATCCCGTGTTCGCCTACTGCGAGGACAACAGCGGGGAAGCCCGCAGAAACGCTACGACTATGGGCGAGGGGTGGTACCACAGGATGAGCGCCTTGACCCGCGACGGCGTGGACAACTACTATCAGGTTTCCGTGCACGACGCCTTCGGCAACAGCCGACACGGCCACCTCAACATCTTCTACAACAACTACGGGGGGCGTATCTATCCCAACAACTGGCCGGAGTCGGCCGGGGACGGCAACAATGTCATCGCCCTGGACAACATCACGTACAGTGGTACCAAACTCAACCGCTTCCACTACCCGCGCTTGATCGCGGTGGGCGACGACACAAAAGCTCAGGTATATCTGAGCTACTACGACGACGAACCGTCGATCGAGGATCTTATCATCCGCGTCTTCCAGATAGGCACCAACTGCGACGGCACCGAGCTGACCAATCTGGCCGCCGGCGTGGACAGCAATCAGAACGAAGCCAACGGCGACGGAACCGCTCCAGGAAGGAACACGCTGGCCGGTTCGGCGAGCAAATACTTCGACATGGGGTTGACCTCGGGCGGGGACCTGGTCGTAGCCTACTACGACGAGATGGCCAATCGATTGAAGGTCACCTACAATGAGGATCCCGTCAACGCCTCCGGTCTGTACGGCGGAAGCTTTCCGATTCATACGAGCATGGACACGACGTACAACGGGGCCCACGTATCCCTGGCCGTGGACACCGCGGATCACATCCATATCGCCTACTACGATTCGGCCAGCGCCGATCTCAAGTACATCTACCTCGACAGCTACAACGACAGCACCCCGGACATCGCACGGGTCGATGCCTATCACTCGGTAGGCTTGTGGACCGACATCCAGGTCGATTCTTCGGGAATACCCTACATCGCCTATTACAACAACTCGGAGAACGGCACGGTGGATTCGATAAAACTGGCTTACTTCCTCGGCAGTCTGCCCACGGTCACCGACGGAGTGGACGGCTCGGGCAACATCACGGGGAACTGGGAATGTATGACCGTTCCCGTAACGGGTGTGCCCCGCGGCGGCCTGCCCCAGTTCAACAGGGTAAGTCTGGGCTTCGACGCCTCGGGCGATCCGCTGCTGGGCTACCTGGCCGATGATATCGAGTATTCGAGGATGCTTCCCGAGCTTCCCTAGAACAACCGGTTGGCGGATTGCATGATGGCTTTGCAGATTAGATAGGAGGCAGGATGAAGCAGATCGCTATTGCAGCTCTTGTTTTTATTGCAGCGGCTTTCTGGGCGTTCGGACTTGGCGATCCCGAGGCGGGAGAATACGAAGCAGTCAACGGCTTGGAGAACTGGGACCACAGCATCGATATATCCGAATACGAGGAGGGGAAGTACAACCTGATCATCCGCGGCACCGATGCGGCGGGAAACATCCAATACCAGGGTCCGTACAACGTATTCGTGGATCCGGCATCCGACCTGCCCGTGCTGCGTATTTCCAATCCGACGCCTGAAATGAGGGTGGGCGGCAGCCTCAATATAGTTGGCGCGAGCATCGATGACGACGGTGTACAAAGGGTTGAGATCCAGCTCGATGAGGGCGAGACCCGCACCGCGGAGGGCGCGGAGTTTTGGTCCCTTCGTCTCGATCTGGAGGGAATGGCCGACGGACGGCATACGATCCGGGCCTGGGCGGTGGACGTCAACGGCAACGCCGGGGAGCCTCAGGAGGTCGCATTTCATCTCGACAGGCGGGCACCGCTGGTCGAGGTCGTCTCTCACCAGAACAGCGCCCTGGTTTCCGGGACGGTTGTTCTCGAGGGTTACTTGCGCGACGCCAACGGCGTGAGCTCTCTGGCTTACAGCAGGCAGCGAGACGGTGCCTACGAGCCTCTCAAGATCTCCTACGATAAATCCGAGAAGCGATACAGCTTTGATTTGAAGATAGACACGGAAGAGCTGGTGGACGGTCCGCAAGTTTTCTGGTTTCGGGCCCAGGATACGACGGGATCAACAGCCTACCTGGCTTTCGCTCTGTTTGTAAACAATGAGAAGCCGCAGCTCGAGATCCTCTCACCGCAACAGGATAAAACCGTGAACGGCAGGATTCTGGTAGTGGGCAGGGCCCGCGACAGAATCGGCCTGAAATCCCTTTCCTACGATCTGGGTGGCGGGGAGAGCGGGGAGATCGAGCTGGTGCCTGGGAATCCTTTCTGGACCCAGGAGTTCGATTTGACGGGACGAAAGGCAGGAAACCTGCAGATAGCCTTCTCTTTAGAAAATCTGACAGGAGGAAGGAGCAACGAGAAACTCAAAGTCCGTCTGGATCCCGAATCGGACAGGCCGCGGGTTCTTTTCGCCGCACCGAAGCAGGACAGTGTTCAACCCGCGTCGTTCGAGGCCAGCGGCCACGTTCTCGATGACGACGGTGTACAGAGCATAGAAATCTCATTGGATGGATCAAATCCCAAGACAGTCTCTACAGAGGGTGCTTTCAGCGTCCCCTTTTCCGAGATCCCGGCGGGTCGCCATACTCTGATGGCTCGCGCAGTGGATATCCACGGGACGGCGGGCGAAGCGGCGGAACTCCAGTTCACAGTACGAGGAGAAAAACCTGTTATCGCCTTGACGGAGGTGAAAATCGCCGACGCCACGCACTCTTTTACCCCCGGTTTTCTCATCGCTGCCGAACAAAAAGCAGCGCTCAGCGGCGAGATACGCTTTGCCGGGACCTCGATCAAGGCGGAGTACAGCCTGGGCGGCCGCGATTTCAAAGGATTGAGCCTGCGTAAGGCGGCGGAGGCGGACAGAAGGACTTTCGAAATCCCCCTGCCCAAGGATTTCGCTCCCGGCAGAGTCGATGTCCACATCCGTGCCACGGACGGCGTCGATGCGGCAGGAGAGTACAAAGGATTTGTTTTTCTGGGAAGCATCGAGGAGGCGCCCGCCGAGGTGATGTTCGTCGATGCCCGGATCGATGAGGAGGGCAGGGTTGCGCTGGACAGCGGACAGCCTCTGATCGGTTTCGTCCCCGGTTCGGTTGGCTCGGTCACGATCGAGCCGGAAACGGACCTGCTCCGGGTGAGTGCAGAAGGCTCGCTGGTGCGTATCGATGCGGTCAAGCCCGGGGTGAGCGAGCCCTTGAAGGTAAAGGCTGAGATCGGAAGTACCACGGTGAGCTCGGCGGCTCTGCGCTTCGTTACCGATGGTGAGCCTCCCGCAATGCAGGTCGCCCAGCCGGTAGTTGGATCTTGGTTGGGACAGAGCATGGTGCTCGAGGGAACGGTGAGCGATGCCAGCGGCGTTCGCAGCCTCGAATACACGCTCGGAGAAGATGAGTCTTTTACGGCGCTCGAGTTGAGCGCAACCGAGCCGGCAACCAGCTTCTCAACGACAATTTCGTTGGGAGCGGTGGCTGAAGGGGCGTTTCTGTTCGTGTTAAGAGCCGTCGATCAGGCGGGCAATACAGCTATTGAGCGTATACCCCTGTACAAAGACATCACCCGGCCGCTGCTGACCCTCGTCGCTCCGGGGACCGAGGATGAGCTCAATGGGTTGATTACTCTCGTCGGACAGGTAGAGGAGGAGGGAAGAATCGCAGCGGTGGAGTACAGCGAGGACGGCAGTACGTACAACAAGATTGCTGCATCCGGCGATTTTCACTTTGACATCAATCTGTCTCGATTCGAGTCCTTTCCGGAAAGCTTCGAGCTGCGCGCCGTGGACGCGGCGGGCAATGTCGGTACCCTGGTTCCGGCGCTTACCGTGAACAGAGAGGCTGACAAGCCGGTAGTCGAAATACAGATTCCCGGGGACGGTGAGGTGATCAAAAACGATTTTTTCATATCCGGAATGGTTTTTGACGACGATCAGGTCGCCGGGATTTCCTACAGCCTGGACGGCGGCGAGTTTCAGGACCTGCCGCCCGGCAACAACTTCACGGTCCCCCTTTCCATCGAGAGCATCAGCGACAATGAGCATGTCATCGAGGTACGGGCCCAGGATAGCGGCGGACTTGCCGGCGATGTAGTATCCTCGACCTTCCTTGTCTCGACCTCGGAGCCCGAATCCACCCTGCTCAGCCCGGGCATCGACCAGCATGTCCGCGGCGTGATAGAGCTTTCAGGAGAGAGCGAAGATCCAAACGGTATCGATACAGTTTTTATATCCTTCGACAATGGGCACAGCTTTCAGCTCGCCGAGGGAGCGGAGCAGTGGCGCTACCGGCTGGACACCCGGCTGTTGGCGGACGGCACTCATGCTCTACTCATAAAAGCAGTTGACAACACAGGCACCGAAGGACTTTTTTCTTCGACGATAAACACAGACAACCAAGCTCCGCAGATCATCGTAGATACACCCTCCGACGGAGAGGTTTTCACAGAGAGCCTGCATCTCGACGGACGATCCACGGACAATATAGCTCTCATGTCTCTCACGGCTAGGTTGATGCTGGCAATCACGGCTTCCGAGCTCGGCGGGGATATACGGGAGTACGATCTCTCTACAGAGGGAATCATCAACAGAGAGCTGGACATCGCAGAGCTTGCCGGCGGATGGTACAATCTCAACCTGGCGGCGCTGGATGCAGCGGGCAACGAGAGCTATGTTTCCCGAAACATCCTGATACAGCAGAGCCCGGATGTCGAAAGGGTAGATCTGATGTTCCCGACCCCCGGCGAGACGCTGGCAGGCACCTTTTCTGTCAGCGGTCGCGTCGTGTCCGAGGAAACGACGCCCAGCGTGCTCGTGCTGCTCGACGGCACGATGCTCGATTCGGCGCCGGTCAATGAAAACGGATTTTTCTCTCTGGATCTCGGACCGGAATCAGTAGAACAGGGACTGCATACGCTGCAGGTGCAGGTGCCGCGGTCGCAAAGCTTTGCGCTCGTTTCAGAGGAACAAACGATACTGTACAGGCGTAGCGGTTCGTGGGTACAGATCACCAGCGCGGCGGGTGGAGATTTTATTAGCGGGCGGCCGCTGCTGGAAGGCCGGGCAGGGTACTTCCTCGATCCCGTGGATTCTGAAGACGGTGAGGAGCTCAAAGCACACAAGCGCGAGCTCGTTGAGCATGCCGTGAAAAGAGTCGAAGTAAGCTTCGACAACGGCAAAACATTTCAACGGGCCGACGGCAAAGAATCGTGGCGCTTCCGTGTGGAGACGCAGCAGCTGGAGAACGGCTCCCTCGGGGTGCTGGTAAAAGCGTCGTTTGCCGACGGAGCCAGCGCCGTGACCAGGACGCAGCTTCAGGTGGATACCGAAGAGCCCAAGATCGTTCTACTCAGCCCCAGAGAAGGGGAGCGATTCAATGAGGAAATTCAGCTGCGGGGCACGGCCGACGATGATGAAACAGGGCTGCAGAGCGTAGAGATCAGTCTCAGGGAGGGAGACAAAAGCCGCTACGGCGTGCCGAAATTCATCCAGGGATTGTATCTCGACATCCATGCCATGGGCGCCACCTACGCCGACGTCGGTTTGGGGCTGACCTTTTTCGACGACAATGTAAAGCTACAGTTTCAAACGGGCATATCCCCTCCCGGACGGTTTTCCGGACTGGTAATAGGCGCCAAGTTGCTGGCAAATATAGCCTCCGTGCCGTTCGGCTATTTTTTCGGGCCCTCGTGGGATTTCTTTTCCATGTCGTTCGCCCTGGGCGCCGACTTTTCTTATTTCACTATGTCCGGCGACAGCATCGCCTTCACTGGAGACGGTCTGGTTCTGGCCGCGGTGTTGGCACAGCTCGAGTTTGCCCGTTTCGAGCTTCGAGACTGGCGTTTCTTCGGAAGCTATTCGCTTTACAGCGAGATCCAGCTCTGGTTTATCTCCTCCGATGTGGAGGCTGGCCTGGCTCCGCGCCTCAGCTTCGGTTTCCGCATGGGCTTGTTATAGGACCACAGGCAACGCTATAATCTCCAGGCCGTTGATTGGAGATTCCTGAAAGCCGTGGTTGTTCTGTACATCCTGGTCGCAGCACTCCTTTTTTTCTGTCTCTATCTTCTCTACAGGTTCCGCCGTCCCCTGCCCAAGATCAAAGGCAGGCTGGAGATTGCCGGATTGAAACAGACCGTCGAGGTGATCCGCGACCGCTGGGGCGTACCCCACATCTATGCCGCCGACCTTCACGACCTTTTCTTCGCGCAAGGCTACGTCCAGGCTCAGGACAGGCTCTGGCAGATGGAGCTCAACCGCAGGCTGGCCACGGGCAGGCTGAGCGAGATCTTCGGGCAACAAGCCTTCGAGGCGGATCGTTTCGTGCTCACCGTGGGGCTGAAGCGGGCCGCGGAGAACGACCTGGCCTGCATGTCCCCGGAAAATCGCACACTGCTTGATGCGTATCTGCGGGGTGTTAATGCCTTCATCGCAGCAAACCGGAGCAAGCTGCCGTTGGAATTCGCGCTGCTGGGCCTCAAACCGGAGCCCTGGCAGCCGATCGAAAGCCTGGCCTGGGTCAGGATGCAGGCCTGGCAGCTGTCGGAGAATTGGGACACGGAGCTCCTGCACGCCGCGTTGATAGCCAAGCTGGGTCCGGAGAGGGCCGCCGGACTGCACGGATGCTACCCTCGGATCAATCCCGTCATCCTGGCCGAGCAGACCGTGATCGAGGCGGCCGAAAGGGTTCTCGAGTCCTTTCGCCATGCTGAGAAATGGTTTCCCGCCTGCGCTCTCCAAGGCATGAGCAACAGCTGGGCGGTGAGCGGCGAGCGGTCCCGGACGGGAAACGCCCTGTATGCCTACGATCCCCACCTCGGCCTGCACGTGCCTTCGCTCTGGCACGAAGTGCATCTGGTCTGCCCGCAGTTGCAGGCATCCGGTGCCACTTTTCCCGGTGTGCCCGGTGTGATCGTGGGGCACAACGAGCATATCACCTTCGGCTTCACCAATTCATTTGCCGATGTTCAGGATCTTTATCTCGAACGTTTCAACCCGGACAATTCTATCGAGTACAGGGATCGCGGCAAGTGGCGGAAAGCAGAGATTATCGTCGAAGAAATCAAGGTCAGGGGCGAGCGGGAGCCGCGCAGGATCGAGGTGGTTGTGACGCGGCACGGACCGGTGATCGGAGGGCTGCACAGCCTCGGCTCTCAATTCGAGGAAGGCCGCTTCGCCCTGCGCTGGGCCGGGTTCGACGGATTTGATGTCCTCGAAGCCCTGCTGCGCATGGATCGGGCCCGGAACTGGTCCGAGTTCTGCGCCGCCATGTCTGTTTGGGACACGCCCCCTGCCAGCGCCCTGTACGCCGATAAGGAAGGCAACATCGGCTACACCTTGACGGGTAAGATTCCTGTGCGCGGAGCGGGCAGCGGACTGGTTCCGGCGCCCGGATGGAGCGACGAGTATGAATGGCAGGGCTGGATTCCCTGGGAGCAGATGCCCAGGGAGTACAATCCTCAGAGGGGATACCTGGTCACGGCGAACAACCAGGTCGGAGGCCGGGAGTACCCCCACTACATCGGATTGGGAACCTGCAACGGCAACCGGGCCGCCCGGATCGCAGCCCTGATCGAGGGTAGGGATAAGCTCTCGCTGGAGGATTTCGCCCGTATGCAGGTCGACCTGTACTCAGAGCCGGCCCGGCGTTTTGCCGCCCTCCTCGATTCACTCGGAGCCGCGATCCTGGGGCAGGAAGTGCTCGCCCCGCTTCGGAACCGGGCAGAGCAGGCCCTCGCCCTGTTCGCCGGCTGGGACGGGGAAATGACCGCCTCCTCCTCAGCCGCGGCGCTCTATGCCGTTGCCGAGTACTTCTGCAAACGAAGGTTGTTCGAGCCCTGGCTGGGCGAGTTGACCGATCATTACTGCGGGGTGGGGCTGCACGTGTTCAGCTCGGTTTCCCTGTACAGGGAGTACAGCCACCTGCTGGCCCTCGAGATTCTTGAGAATGAAGATCGGCGCTGGCTGGACACACCGGAGGGTGGGAAACGAAGCCGGGAGCAGGTACTGGCCGCGGCCCTGAAGGACGCCATCGTATTTCTCGTTGGTCGCCTCGGAAAAAATCAGAATAAGTGGAAGTATGGAAGCATACACAAGGCACGGTTCCACCATCCCTTGGGCAGCAGAAAACCGCTGCACCTGATCTTCAATCCCAAACCTGTTCCCTATGGCGGCAGCGGGGATACGGTCTGGCAGGGTAAGCCTTTGGTGAAAATCCCTCCCGACAGGGGAGGCAGCTACAGTGCCAGCTGGCGTCAGCTTATCGATCTCTCCGATTGGGAAAAAGCGCAGGCGATTCATCCCCCCGGGCAGTCTGGCCATCCGGCCAGCCGGCACTACAAGGATTTTACGGCTCTCTGGAGCTCGGGCGGATATCACCCCATGCTCTGGGGCAGGGAGCGGGTCGAGTCCGAGGCCGAAGCCAGGCTGCTGCTCGCGCCGGCAGGAAAGGAAGCGGGGAGAGAGGCAGCAAAGACAAAGCCCGGTTCGAAACGGGACATTTAAAGCAGCTACGCCTGAAAAATCTTTAAAAAACCCTTGCCAGACTTGTATTATTGTACTATACTTATATTGTATTAGATCATTAGTACAAGTCGTACAAGGAGAGGTCTTGTGGAACCGGCGCTGCAGTTTTCCCTCGATGCTACCAACGGGGTACCGTTCTACAAGCAGATCATTCTGCAGGTGGAGATGGCCATCGCCGACGGCCGGATCAGCACGGGAGATCAGCTTCCCACGGTACGCAGCCTGGCTGTAGACCTGCAGGTCAATCCCAACACTGTAGCCCGGGCCTACAGCGAGCTGGAGATCCGGGGGATCGTCAACACCCAGCAGGGCACCGGTACGTTTATCAGCGACCACAAGGTTGAGATTTCCGAAGTGGAACGGGAGAAGATCCTGGCAGAGATCACCCGTTCTTTTGTCAGCCACGCCGTTTCCTACGGCTTTTCCCTGAACGATATCAGCTCCTATCTCAGCGAGCTGGAGAGAGGAGAGAGTTAAGCCATGTATCGAATCAAAGCCTTTGATAGAATCCGCAATCTTCCCAAATCGGTATTGCCCCGGGATTTTCGGCTGAGCCCCTTGGCACTGCTGATCCTGGCTCTCTTTCTGGGAGCCGGGGTCTTCTGGCAGGTGACTGTCGGCCTGACCGTGCCGCCGATCGAGCTGGCCTACATCACCGTAGAGGTGATCATCGGTGCCGTGCTGCTGATGCTGCTTCCTTCCTGGGCGCTGGTTCTGGTTCTTCTTGTGGGCCTGTGGATCGGTATGTTCGCCCGCTACGGCAGTATCATGTTCCCTTTGACGGTGATGATCTCAGGCGGTTACCTCATCGCCCCGGTATTTCAACTGGCCCATCACTGGGAGAAAGTGGTAATTCTGCGCCTTGGAAAGTACCACAGGCTGCGGGGGCCGGGAATCTTCCTGATTTTTCCCGTCATCGACCGGGTGACCCGCTTCGTGGACACCCGTATCCGGGCCACCGACTTCAGCGCTGAGAAGACGATCACCATGGACACGGTGCCGGTCCACGTGGACGCCCTGGCCTTCTGGATGATCTGGGACGCCACCAAGGCGATCCTTGAGGTGGAAAACTTCCTGGAAGCGGTTGTGCTGTCCGCCCAGACGGCGTTGCGGGATGCCATCGGCCGCCACGATCTTGCCGACCTTCTGGCCGAACGGGAGAAAATCGGCAAGGAGATCCAGAAGGTCCTGGACCGCAAGACCAATCCCTGGGGCATCACCATCCTCTCCATCGAGTTCACCGATATCGTGATCCCCAAGGAGCTGGAGGACGCCATGAGCAAGCGGGCCCAGGCCGAACGGGAGCGCCAGTCCCGGGTCATCCTGGGTACGGCGGAGATCGAAATCTCAGACAAGTTCGTAGAGGCGGCCAAACGCTACAAGAACGATCCCACGGCCCTGCACCTGCGGGGTATGAACATGATTTACGAAGGGATCAAGCAGCGGGGCACCATCGTGCTGCTGCCCTCCGGCGGCCTCGCCTCCATGTCCCTGGGATCGGTTCTGGATGATCTGGCCCAGGGCAAGCTTGGAGACGCCAAGGCGGCTAATGCAGGTACGGCGGCGCAGAGCTATGAATCAACCACTGAGAGCAAAGGAGAAGAGATATGATCAAAGTCGAAAACGTAACCAAAGACTACAAAGTCGGCCAGAGTGTAGTCCACGCTTTGCGGGGGGTATCCTTAAGCATCGAGAAGGGGGAGTTTCTCTCCATCGCCGGACCCTCCGGCTCGGGCAAAACGACTCTGCTAAACTTGATCGGCTGTCTGGACAAAGCCACCAGCGGGGAGATCTATATCGTGGGTGAGGCGGTCTCCTCCAAGAACAAGAAAGAGCTGGCCCTGCTGCGCCGGCAGAGGCTGGGCTTCGTGTTTCAGTCCTTCAATCTCATTCCCGTGCTCACCGCCTACGAGAATGTATCCTTCGCCCTGTCCCTGCTCGGCATCAACGGTACCGAAATCAAAGAACGGACCTACGCTCTTTTGGAGGAGGTGGGGCTCAAAGGGATGGAAAGCCGGAAGCCCGGAGAACTTTCCGGTGGACAGCAGCAGCGGGTAGCCGTGGCCCGGGCCCTGATCAAGGAGCCGGACATGGTGCTGGCAGACGAGCCCACGGCCAACCTGGACTCCGATACGGGTCATGAAATTCTCGACCTGATGATGGCCTTGAACGAGAAACACGGAACCACCTTCGTGTTTTCCACCCACGACCAGATGGTGATGGACTACGCCCACAGGCTTGTGAGGCTGCACGACGGCGAGGTAACCAGTGATATGAGGGGGGAGTCATGAGCTTTCTGCTAACCCTTGCCTGGAAAAACCTTTCCCGTTACAAACGGCGAACCCTGATCACAGCCTGCGCCCTGGCCTTTGGGATCGCCTTGTTTCTCTTTATGGACGGTATGCTGCAGGGGGTGGAGCGAGAGTCGGAACGTAATATAATCCGGTACGAAGCCGGTTCTGCAAAAATCATGACAACGGAATACCTGGAGGATATCAAGAGCATGCCCCTCAAACACGTTCTCGAAGATCCTCGGGCCGTGGAACAGGCCCTGGAAGGAGCCGGAGTCACCACCACACGTCGGACGGTTTTTGCCGGGGAGATCTTCTACGGCGAGGGCTCGATGTACGTCAAGGTCATCGCCATCGATCCGCAGACCGACGAAAAGATCTATCGGCTCTCCGATACCCTGGCTCAAGGCAGATACCTGGAAACCGGCGAGTCCGGAGTCGTTTTGGGCGAGTGGCTGGCCCAAGATCTCGGCGTCGAGGTGGGGGATGAGATCACCATCCGCACCCGCACCCGCTATGGGGCCTTTCAGACCCTCGAGCTGATCGTGGTTGGTGTATTGAACAGTCCCAACCCGGTGATCAACAAGGGCACGGCCTACGTTCCCCTGTCCCTGGCCGACGAGGCCCTGGAGATGGAGGGGGCGGTTACCGAGATCACCCTGTTCTTTCCCGAATGGCAGGACCCCGAGGTCAAGGTAGAGAGCCTGCGATCCCGACTGTCCTCTTTCCCCGGAATCACGGTGGAGAGTTGGAAGGAGCTGGCCCGCGATTTCCTGATGTTCGCCCAGATGAAAAGCGCGGGCAGCAGCATCATCCTCTTCCTGGTTTTCATCATTGCCGCGGTGGGCATCTCCAACACCATGCTCATGGCGGTATACGAACGGGTCCGGGAGATCGGGATGATGCGGGCCATGGGCATGAAGGACGGTGCCATCCGTACGGCTTTTCTCTTCGAAGCCGGCGGGATCGGTGTGATCGGCACCCTGGCCGGTATTGTCATCGGTTTGGTGGCCAACTGGTTCATGGTCAACTATGGTCTCGACTTTTCCGGTCTCATGGGAGAGATGGATATCGGCTACCGGGTAACCGGCATATTCCACAGCGCCTGGCACCCCCAGGCCTTCGTGGGCGGGTTCATTTTCGGGGTCTTCGCAGCCATGGTGTTCTCCTTTATTCCCTCATCACGGGCTTTGAAGATGCAGATCACCGAATGTCTCCGTTACGAATAATCTGAGGAGAAATTAATGAAATTAGGTAGGATAGCCTTTAGAAATATCAGGCGAAACAAACGCCGCAGCCTGCTCTCCGGAACGGCCATTATGATAGCCACCATGTTCATCACCTTCATGTTTTCGCTGATCGCCGGAATGCTGGGTGATCTTGAATCCAACGTCGTACGCTATGTATCCGGACACGTCCGTATCCGCCACGTGGAGTACGACGAGAACGAAGAGCTCAATCCGCTGCACCTCAGTGTGACCGAGTATGAAGAAGTGGTGCGAAGGATGGAATCTGTACCGGAAGTGGCGGCGGTCGTACCCCGTACCCGCTTTTTCACGGCCATCTACCGCAACGACCGTACCTACGGAGGCATGGGTCTCGGAGTGGATTTCGAGCGGGAAAAAACTGTGATGAAGATCCAGGACGCTATCGAACAGGGACGCCTGCCCCAAATGGGGCAGAGGGAGATGGTCCTGTCCGCCGGTCTGGCCGAGGAGCTGGACCTGGACGTCGGCGAGAAGCTCACCCTGCTCACCAAGAACAAGTACATGGGGATGTCCGGCATGACCTTCACCGTGACCGGAATCGTACGCTTCCTGGTAGCCGGATTCAACGAGAGCTTCTTCCTCATGCCCATCGATACGACGGCCCGTTTTCTCAAGATGAGCGATGAAGTCACCGAGGTGCTGGTTGTGCTCAACGATTCCAAAGGGATCGATGAGTTTGTCGAGAAGGCGACGGGGATCCTCGCCGGCATGGATCGAGACAATCTTTCCGCCCAGCCCTGGAACAGGATCGGCTTCGCCGCCGGCTATATGCAGATGGCCCAAACCGCCTACGACGTGATCGCTCTGGTCTTCTTTATTCTCGCTTCCACGGTCATCGTCAACACCACCATGATGGTCATCTATGAGCGCATGCGGGAGATCGGCACCGTAGCGGCCATGGGC
The DNA here is from genome assembly GCA_964390045.1 of uncultured Spirochaetaceae bacterium. Classification (GTDB taxonomy): domain Bacteria; phylum Spirochaetota; class Spirochaetia; order SZUA-6; family DRHE01; genus CAYMGP01. Next base: position 38,640 of record CAYMGP010000035.1, read on the forward strand.
ATGACCCCGCAGGAGATAGTCCGTCTGTTCTTTCTGGAAGCCTTCTATATCGGTGCGATCGCCGCTTTTATCGGAGTGTTGCTCGGAATCGGCATCACCATACCTCTGTCCAAAGTGGGGATCGATCTGACCCAGTCCATGGAGGGCGTTGATCTGGAAATCAATCCGGTGGTCTACCCCCAGCTGAACATCCGTTCCACGGTATTTGTCTTCTTCTATTCCACGATCATCGCTTCGCTGGCCTCGTTTATCCCCTCCCGGAGAGCGGCCAAGATCGAACCTGTGGAAGCGCTGCGGGCGATATAGAGAAACCATGGAGGTGAATCCATCATGAAACGATTTATTCTTCTTATAGCTGCACTCGGCCTGATCGGAGGCCTGAATGCGGCGGCCATCACGGCCGAGCAGATCGTCGAGGCTGTGCAGGATAACGAGATCCACGGGTCGGAGAGAGTGGAAGGCTCGATGACCATCAGCGACCGTTTTGGTTCCCGGATCAAGACCTTCGTCAGCTACGCCTCCGGGTCGGACAAGATGCTCCTCGAGTTCACGAATCCCGAAGAAAGAGGACAGAAGATCCTGCGTCTCGAGGACGAGATCTATCTCTACTTTCCCGAGGCGGAGGAGATCATTCATCTTCAGGGATCCGCTCTCAAAGAATCTGTGATGGGCTCGGATTTTTCCTACGAAGACATGACCGGCG
>CAYMGP010000036.1:0-38856 GCA_964390045.1 uncultured Spirochaetaceae bacterium
TTGGCATTGTAATAGCCCTGGCCGACGGCGTCGAAGGCGACGTGTGAAACCCAGTGAGGATAGTCCGTCACCTTCACATCGGGCGGCTTGTTCCACCAGTTAACCCAGTACACGCCTGCTTCCTCGAGCATCTTGGCAATGGGGACAACATCGGGCGCCTCGTTGGGGTCGACGCTCGCAACCATGTTGCCGCCTGTCTTTGCTATTTCCGCCCTCAAGTCCGCGAATTGCTTCTGGCTGTTTGCCTCGCTGGTCAGAACATCGACCGGCAATCCCAGCTTCTTTCCCAGTTCCCTTGCTCCTACCGCGTAGTTCGCGTGATAGGGGTTGTCCAGTCCTCTGATGCAGACGACAAGGGTAGTGGGTCCCTTCGCGGTTTCCTTCTCGCCAGCGGCGAACAGACCGACGGAAAAGACTATTCCCAGCACGATCAGAATAGTTACTAGATAGAAAACCCGTTTCATTTCTGATTCCTCCTTGGTTTCACGAAAATTTTACGTTTTCCAGTAACACACACTACTAGAACCACATGTCTACTAGCGCCCAATTTTCTTTTTCCTGCCTAAACACCTCCTTTCTCCGCCTGAGAGATACCCCGCTACTGGGCCGTCAGACCACCGTCCAGCACGAACATAGACCCGGTCATAAACTCGGCATCATCCGAAGCGAGGTAGAGCGCCGCCTTTGCGACGTCATCGGGTGTGCAGACCCGGCGGAGAGGCTGCCAGTTACGCTTTTCCTCGGTCTGATCGCCGTCAGGCTTGTAATGGGCGACTACATCGTGCCCTTGAGCTGTTTCGGTCATGCCTGGACACAGGCAATTGACCCGCACGTTGAATGGTGCATAATCCAACGCCATGCTGCGGGATAGGTTGACGATCCCACCCTTGGAAGCCGCATAAGAGGATGCGTCCGCCGCGCCAACCAAACCCGCGACCGACGCTACGTTTATGACTACTCCCCATTTTCGTTCCATCATGCCAGGCAGAAAATGTCGGGATACCAGAAACATGCCTTTCAGGTTCGTATCAAGGACACTGTCCCAGGTTTCCTCATCCAAGTCGGTAACCCGGCCTGGTCTCCAGATTCCGGCATTGTTTACGAGGATATCGACTTCGGGGTAATCTTTTAGGATCTGTGCAGCGACCTCGCCGACTTGATCCGCTTTGGACACGTCCGCGACGTAAAACCTGCAGTCTCCGCCCTCACTGCGGATGGATTGGCATGTCTTCTCTCCCCGGACACCGTCCCTGCCGATCAAGGCTACGCGCGCTCCTTCGTTGGCGAAAACACGGCCGATCGCTGCACCGATGCCTATTGTGCCTCCCGTGATCACCGCTACTTTGCCCTTGAGCCTCATTATCTCTCCTCCTCAATCCCGGAAGCCCGCAATGTTTGAATGGTCTCGTGACATTTCTCGGTGAACAGACCAACGTCTACAGAATAACACAGGTACCTAACGCCCGCCAAGCTCCACTTCCTGGCTTCTTCGATCGTGTCGACGAATGTCCCCACCACCACGTTCCGCTTCACACACTCGTTCACGACGGTCTTCATCATCTGGGTCACGCGCGGATCATCAACCCGTCCTGCAACTCCAAGCGACTGTGAGAGGTCGTAAGGTCCAATAAACGCGATGTCCAGGCCGGGCACCGACAGTATTTCCTGAATATTCTCGACGGCGCCTACTCCTTCCAGCTGCATGACAACCACCGTGGTATTCGCGCGGGCGAAATACTCATATCGGTCCAGCGAAGAGTAGTTAGCCGCACGAACGAATCGGCACACGCCCCTCATGCCCAGGGGATTAAAGCGCGCCGCCTGCACCACCTCCTCCGCTTCGCTCTTTGTGCTGACCTGAGGAACCTGAATCCCGGCGGCGCCTGCGTCCAGCACCTCTGAAATGAGGGATAGGGTATCTTCCTTGACGCGGACGATAGGAATCAGGCCTGTTACCTCGGCGGCTCTGATGAGGTTCTGGAGGGATAATACGGTGTTCGGACCGTGTTCCAGGTCGAGAACGACGAAATCGAATCCTGCGTGGCCGATGATCTCGATGAAGGCCGGATCCTGGGATTTTGAAAAGGTTCCCACCACTATTCTCTGCGAAACGAGTTTCCGGAAGCGCTGAGCGGAACTCTGTGGTTTCGATCCCTCCTCCATTTCTTCGCCTCTAGTACAACCTAAAACTCAAACACTGTTTCATTTTTAATTTCAGTATAGGACAAGATACTTTATCTGTCAAGATAATAAAACAGGATTTCATTTTTCCCATAGACTACCTGCCGGGGCGTACGTCTGACGAGCCCCTGCCACAGTGAATAAAAATAGAAACAGTGTTTTAAAAAACTACTGGACCACAGCTTCCCCTCGTGGTAAAATCCTATCATTGATTTGCAACCCAACTCACGGAAGGACAGCGTATGAAAGGACCTGCCCCCATCAAGGCTGTTTTCAAGACTATGAAGATCTTGGAATGCCTCTCCTACGAGCGGAGCCTGGGGATCACTGAGCTCACTAACCGCGTTTCTACCCGTCTGGAGGGTATTCCAATGGACAAGAGCACCGTGTACAGGTTTCTTGCCTCGCTTATTAACCTGGGCTTTGTTTATCAGGACCCGCAGACGGAGAAATACGGTTTGACTCTCAAACTCTTTGAGATTGGCATGTCGGTACTTGAGCGCTTGGAGTTATGGCGGGAAGCAGAACCCGTCGTCAAGGAAATCGCGCGCGTTACCGGTGAGACCGTGCATTTAGCGACTCTGGACGAGAACGATCTGGTGTACCTCGGGAAAGTCGAGTCGATGCGAACCCTACGCGTTTCGATGATGTCGCGGGTTGGCCGCAGCGCACCGGCCTACTGTACCGGTGTTGGGAAAACCCTTCTTGCCTACCTTCCCCGGAAACAACTGGACCATATTCTCAGAAAGGAAAAACGGGTTCGATATACCGACAAAACGATCGTAAGCAGGGCTGACCTGGACCGGGAGCTTTCGTCCATTAGGGAAAAAGGGTATGCGATCGACAACGAGGAGCACGAGATCGGCGTGCGCTGCGTCGCCGCTCCTGTGCGAGACAACAATTCTGCAGTGTGCGGCGCGGTGAGCGTTTCGGTTCCAACAGTCAGGCTGCCCAACAGGGAAATCCCCCGCTACAGGGACATAGTCGTACAGGCCGCCGAGGAGATATCGAGGAAAATAGGGTATCGAGGACCTCAATCCGATAAAGGCGCTATGTCTCAGAAGCAACGCCCGGAGGCTCCGAAACGCGGACATAAATAGACATAGCCACAAAACCTCGTTGCTCCTTCTCCAAGCCTGGAGAAACGAGTGATAGGGTAGCGTGGCTGAGAATCACCATCTGATCCCTGGGGAGTAAAAGTATGACGATTACCTTCGCTGAATTTCGTCAACGAATCGAGTACTCTATTTGCCAGCAGTTCGCCAGCCGCGACGACATCCGGGCTTTCTGCAAGCGGGCTCTGGCAGCCGGAGTTGGAGTTGCCTGTTTCAATCCAGTAAACGTTGCCCAAGCTGCAGAGATACTGGGCGGCAGCGGGATCGAGATTAGTTCGAACGTCGGTTTTCCCTTTGGCTCGCACCATAGCGAAGTTAAACGGCTGGAGACCGAGCTCTCCGTGCGCGATGGAGCCACCCAGATCGACATGGTGATCAACGTCGGGGCTCTTCGTTCCGCCCAGGATGACCTTGTTCAGGAGGATATCCGGGCCGTGGCAACCGCGGCCGGGAAGCGTCCGGTTAAGGCCATTATAGAAACCTGGGTTCTTAACCGGGAGGAACTCGAGCGGGCATGCCGCCTGGCGGAGGAGGGTGGAGCCACCCTTGTCAAAACCACTACCGGCGTGCGAACCCAATATCTGGAAATGATGCGGGAAGACCCTTGTGGAGCCGTGGTCGAGGAAATTCAGTATATGCGTTCGATACTTGGACCACGAGTCCGGATCAAGGCCTCAGGCGGGGTTTCTACGCTGGACCGCGCTCTGAAATTAATCCATGCCGGGGCCGACCAGCTGGGCATGAGCAGAGGCGAAGAGATCATCCAAGAGTTCCGAAACCGCTTCGGGAACTGTGTGGAGCTCTAAGGGCAAGGCAAGCGAAAAAAGGAATATGGGAGATCGACGGCAGATGAAAGCTGGCGCCAATTGAGCAGCAAGAAAATCCTCGCCTGCGACCTGGGTACGGGAGGGAACAAGGCCTCGCTGTTCGATGCCGATGGTGTCTGTCTTGAGAGTAGCTTTGTACCCTGCGACACAATCTATCCCAGGAGTGGCTGGCACGAACAGCGGCCGAAAGATTGGTGGAAAGCCGTGGTACAGAGCACGCAGAAGCTTTTGTCTCGGAGAAGCGATGAGGCCGGTAACATCGAATGCATCTCGATCTCCGGACATAGCCTTGGGGCGGTTCCCCTAGATGCTCGCGGGAAGCTGTTGCGGGAGTCCACCCCCATCTGGTCGGACACCCGCTCCGAAGACGAGGTGAAAGAGTTTTTTCGTATCCGAGACGAGCGCTCATGGTATATGTGTACGGGCAACGGCTTTCCCCCGGCCTGCTATACGCTCTTCAAAATTTTATGGTATCGGAACAATGAGCCGGAGATGTTTCGGCGGGTAGCACAGATCATCGGTACAAAAGACTACATCAACTACCGTTTAACCGGCAATATCTGCACGGATTACTCGTATGCCTCCGGCAGCGGAGTCTACGATCTGCAAGGCTGGGAATACGACGCCGATCTGATCGAGGATAGCGGGCTGCCGCGGCGGATCTTCCCGGATCTCGTCCCCTCAACCCAGGTAGTGGGAGAGCTAAGCCCCGAAGCGGCAAGGGAACTCGGACTTTCGCGAAATGTGAAGGTAGTCTCCGGGGGAGTGGACAATTCCTGTATGGCTCTTGGAGCCGGCAACATTGCCGAGGGACGCCTATACACCTCTCTCGGCTCCTCGGCCTGGATCGCGATCAGCTCGAAGGAGCCGATCCTCGACCCAGAGCAACGACCTTTCGTTTTCGCCCACGTGATCCCCGAGATGTTCACCTCGGCGGTGAGCATCTTCGCCGCCGGTAGCTCCCTGAAGTGGGTGCGGAACAACCTTTGTGCAAATTTTATCGCTCAAGCAGAGGAGCAGGGACGGGATCCGTACGATCTGATGATGCAGGCGGCTGCCTGCTCTCCGATAGGATCCCGGAACCTATTGTTTAATCCCAGCTTGGCCGGGGGGACCTCTCAGGAAGAAAGCCCGCACATCCGAGGGGCCTTCGCGGGCCTTGATTTGGGGCACCGACAAGAGGACCTGATCCGGGCCTGTCTCGAGGGCATCGCCCTTAACCTTGGTGCCGTTATTGATCTGCTCAAGGGGCGCGGCGGCATGGATGCGGCGGAGATGGTCATGGTCGGCGGCGGAAGCAAGAGCCCTCTGTGGCTGCAGATCTTTGCCGACGTCTACGAAATGGACGTGCTGAAGACCAACGTGGACCAGAACGCCGGATCTCTTGGAGCCGCGGCACTTGGGGCGGTAGGCTGCGGCTTGTGGCGGGATTTTCATCGGATAGACGAGCTCCATCGGATCCAGGAGCGCTACCGGCCGATACCGGAACACGTAACGCGCTACCGACTCCTGCGGCCGGCGTTCAAATCACTGCGCATCAGTCAGGCCAACCTTGGAGAGATACTTCACACAATGTGATCTTGGAATCAACTTGCGGTGGCGTCCTGCTTCAAGATGTGCTTGCAATAAAAAAAGTGATAGTGAAAAACCTATAATCTAAGCTGGGCAGGTAAGCCCCCGGATTAAGCACCTTTCGAGGCGATCGAGGCATTTCTTCCGCTCCTCCGTAGGTTGTGCGTCCGGCATCGACCGCTGCTTCCGGGAAGCTCTCGCCGTCAGTCCCTACCACAAAGACTGCGTGGTGGCCTGTGCGTTCGCAAGCCGGGTTCCTCCCGCCCGCAACCTGGACCTATATTCGTCGCTGCCCTGGATCCGCCGCCGGACTCAGTGCACTACCGGCTGCTTCCCGGAGATCTGTTCGGGATACTGCGGGGCTACTGGGCCGTGCCCCATCCGTTCGGCCAGGCGCTGCTGGACGCCTCCCCTGGGTAGACCCGGCCGCACCCTCCAATCCTTGACAGACGGTTGAAATCTGTGAATTATGATCCGAAAGGTATAGAAACGATGAAGACGAACAGACGATTGGTGTACATTGTCGCGATAGTCCTCCTGCTTCTGCTACCCCTTATTCATTCCGCTGCACAGACAATCAAAGTTGCCACCCTGGTTCCGGAGGGTTCTCCGTGGCACAAAGCCCTGATCAGGGTCGCGGCGGAGTGGCGAAAAATCTCCAACGGTCGGGTGCGCTTGAAGATCTACCCGGGTGGCGTCGCGGGGGATGAGACAGACACGATCCGCAAGATGCGCATCAATCAGATCCAGGCGGCTCTGGTCACCGGCAAAGGGTTAGCCTACATCCATCCGGATTTCTATGTGTACCAACTGCCCTTTGTCGCCCACAACGACGAGGAACTGGACCATCTGTTCGTTGAACTGCGACCGGAGCTGGCAAAGCTCTTGGAGAAAAAGGGATTCACACTGCTGGCCTTAAGTAAGTCCGGGTGGCTGCGTTTTTTTGCCAAAACAGAGGCCACAACACCGGAGGAGATGCGCTCCCTCAGGCTGTTCAGTCTGGAGGGCCACACCAGTGTTGATCAGGCCATGAAAGCGATGGGATTTCAGATCGTACCGCTCAAAGCGAATGATGTGTTCGCAGCCATGCAGAGTGGTATGGTTGAGGCCTTTGCCGCAGCACCTCTGGTGGCGGCAAGCATGCAGTGGTTCGGTCTGGCTCCCCACATGAATAGCTTCTACTGGTCTCCCCTAACCGGAGGGCTGATCATAAACAATAGAGCCTGGAACAGAATACCGGAAGATCTTCACCCGCAGCTTATTGCCAGTACCAAAGCAATCCTGGCGGAGCTGTACCTTGAAACTCTGCAGGTGGAGAAGCAGGCCTTCGACATCATGCAGAAGAACGGCCTGATCATTCACTCGGTTCCTGATGATACGATTGAGAAATGGCGGAATATCGTAGATCGGGGTTTTTCCATATTGATCGGCAACACGATCTCCCGCGAAATATATGACCAAGCGCTGGCAGCTCTGGAGGAATATCGGAATCGCTGACCTCTGGAGCAGGTGCAAATTACGGCAACAACGAAATGTGCATATGATACCGGGAACCCGCCATAGCGGCATAGCAGTGTGGCAACCAATAACTAGGGAGGCTATCACGAAAACGGGACAATTCGTGGTTCTCCGATGATGGTTGATAAAAAATGCACGGTGCTGATTGATTAATTAAAGCTCCGAATACAAAATACTCATACTGAAATACGTATTTAACTGAAAGAGGATGAGATGAAATTAGACGGTATATTTCCACCTATCCCCACGCCTTTTCATGAAGATGATGAAATCTCGGTTAAAGCACTGAAAGCTAATATAACCCACTGGAATCGATTTGCCCTTGCCGGTTACGTCGTTCTTGGCTCAAACGGTGAATTTGTTCTATTGAGCGAACATGAAAAATACAAAATAATTGAAGCAGGTAGACAGTTCATTCCAGCTGATAAATTTCTCATCGCCGGCAGCGGTTGCGAGACAACCTCAGAAACAATTCGCACTACGAACAAAGCCGCAGAACTGGGAGCTGATGCAGCCCTTGTAATAAACCCGCATTATTACAAAAACAGACTGGACGAGCAAACGTTGGTACATCACTTCCAATCCGTTGCCGAGGAAGCGAAAATACCAATTATTCTATACAATATGCCCGCTTGCTCTGGAATTGACCTAAGTGCAGAGACCGTTAGGATGATTTCGGAACATCCCAATGTAATTGGAATCAAGGATTCCAGCGGCAACCTAATCAAAATGGCGGATATAAGAAGGAATACCGATAGTGACTTCCAGGTCTTAGCGGGGTCGGCAAGTTTTTTATTGCCGGCTATGTCCATTGGAGCGGTGGGAGCAATTGCAGCTCTCGCAAATATTGCACCGAAAATCTGTCTCGATATATATGCTGCCTTTCACGAGGGCAACCTGGATCGAGCACAGAAACTGCAACTGGATATCATGGCCCTAAATCATATGGTCACTCGAGAAGGAGGTGTTCCGGCGCTCAAAGCAGCCCTTGATCTTATCGGCCTGTCCGGTGGGGCAGTCCGTGCCCCTCTGCTGCCAATCTCCGCTGCAATGCATCATCGACTCCAGCAAACTCTATCCGAGTTGAACCTGCTCGTGTAGAACTTGCAGGTAGGCGCCTACTCAGACTACTCAGACGACAGGAATCTCATCAGCAAACCGGCCCGTTCCTTCCCCAGTTTTCCGTTATAAACAGCTAAATCAACGAAGTACTAGCCTGAGCGGCTTCCCGTCTCGATTAATACGCTGTCGCATGTTAAACCGCGCGCAACGTTGCTTTCGAAAAGGGAGGCCGTCAATCGGAGAAGTATGAATATACAACAGAAAAAGGAGGGACTGGCTATCCCTTATTATTCGGGCTACCGTCTCGGTAGGAAAGACCTTTACTGGCCGATTTGGGAATAGAAGGTGTAAACGTTTTCTGCGGTTTCCGCGGTGCACGGCTGTTCGGATACCGATGAGGAATGGATCGAAATGGGTAAGAAATGTTCGTCCTGTAACGTGACCGAGCCCAATCAAAATGCCAATGGGTTCGCGTTTGCGGGGGAAGAGGTGCATAATTGACATGTGGAGTCTGAACACAAACAACCTCTGGAACGGGAAATAGACTATTGTGTTCGTGTGGAGCAGCGCAAAACCCAGCGGGCACGATCCAGTCCGTTCTGGATGATCCCCGACTGAGTAGTGACAAGGTAACTGGCGGGGGGAATTTGAGTATTTACCGATCCACGTAACGTGGCTATATCTTGCTGAACTCCTCACCCTATCCAGACAGGCGAGCCAACCGCTAAATTACCATCCTCTAATGTAATTCGACAGTGGTAGAAGGTAGGTTTGGTGATACGATCATCATATTCGATGTGGCACTCCTCATCGAGATTTTTGAAATCCCGCAGGAGCCTGGTGTTCCTTAATAGTTCCACTTTTTTGATCTTCCCGGGGGACCAACAGTCAATTCTAATAGTAACTTCTTCACTAAACGGGATCTCCGATCCCATCCAGGCTCCATTTACGAGCATCCTGAGTACGATCCTGGCTCCTGTCAGGGCGTAGGTTCTTCGAGCCACAAACGCTTCGAACAGATCGCGGCGGGTGAGAGTTTGCGCCCACACTGCTGCCATACCCCCCCAATACGGCGGGTTCTGACCTTCTAACGAACCGCCAGGCCTTCCCTTATGAGTGTCCGATCCGCCAACGAATCCGAACCGAAGGCCTCTCCGGAGAGCTTGCGTCACGGTATTAGCAGGATCGAAGTTCTTAAGGTGTTTCCCGCTGGAACGGTAGCCCTCTGAAATACCATGCATCGACCACAATTCAATCAACCGCTCCACGTCGGTTTCCACGCTGGCGTAGTCAGTGCCGGGTACCCAAGAGTCCAGCGGGTAGGCTGGGTGGTGACTTATAACAAAGGCGTCGGAACATCGAAGAGCTTCATAGAGTTTGCTTGGAGTGTTATAGCGTGGATCATCGGCATAGAGGCATGGCTGGTCACCGCCAAGGTAATGAATGATCTTATCTCCATATCCACTACGCTGCCATTCATAAGAAAGGAAAGTAACGAACCGACCCGGCTCGTGGTGGCGCTCGTTCATGTACTTTGTTACGGTCCAGGTTTCGTTGTCGTGCCATCCATGGCTTTGGGGAGAGACGGCGAGGAAATCGAAACGTCGATCCTCCCGAGCCCAAAGATAAACGTCCTCTGGGTAACCTTCGGCTTCGCTGAGCAAGTCATGTGCATGCAGATCCCCGAAGTACAGCTGTAGGTCTGTCGAGACGATGCAAGGATTGGAGATCGTTGAGAAACCGACCTGCTCCAGGGTGGCGGAGATGCGCAGTGGATTGGAAGGACTCTCTATAGCAACAGCTGAAAAACCACTCGATATATCTACTGATTTCTTCCCCTCTATTTCCACCGAAGCATTGGCAGGCACACGGTTGTCGTAGGTGTCACGGGTGGTGATCACGGCTTCGATTTGCTGCCCCGGCAATCGGGAACCTGGGATGATTGCCTCTATCCGTTCAGCAGGTCCCGGCTCTATAGTGATTATAAGCGGTTCGGGCAGGCGATATTCCGGACCCAAAACTTGGGGTTTCACGCATATCTTGATTTCTTTTCTACCGGCTATTCGAGTCCAGCTGAAATTACTTTCCGAGCTTACTTCCAGCTTAATCCCATCGCCTTGCTTCAATTCTCCATTGGCCACACGAAATCCGATAGGAAAGGTGGACCTCCAGTCTCCGGCATCGAAGGGTACGATCGTGCAATGCTTCGGTGCGGAAAATCTGACGAAACAGGGTTTATTCGAATCCTGGACCTGGAAGGCGCCTCCGAGAGGCGCGGTACCTTTTGCGAGGAATGAGACCTCAGCGCCTGGCTTCAGGCCGTTCTCTCCTGCGATGTACGTAATCGAAAGGGCACGATTCTCCTCTCCGGCGCAGATACAGGAGGGTTTCACGGTGGCTCTGCCCAAGCGGCCAGGCCGGTATAACAGTTCGTCGGCCATGAAGTCATAATCGCCGCCCCCCACGCCGCCACGGTGCTCCCGGTAGGGGTACCACTTGCGGCGAAGTATGTAGCGTTCAGGGGAATCCTGATTCTTATGAGTATCAGCCATGGTCGCTTCAGCCCTCGCTGTAGCGAGGAAATTAGAAGAACTACGCTCTTACGCTTTTCACGATCATTTGGATTGCAATGATAAATAACAAACTTTGCACAGTTCTTTGAAATATAATTGTCGAAACTTTGCTGAAAACACGGTTGCCGGTTAAAATGCCTATGAATTTTGGTCCTGACAACACCGCTCCGTAAACTAAAAGATGCCGAGCGATCATTCCTTTGTATATCAGGAATCCTGTCTTGTAAAGCGCTCCTGGATCGGCATGTGCAAGAATATTTGCTTTTGCCGGGTGCTTATGTACGGACCGGTCACGGCGATTCCGGTAGAGCTTCCTTTCAACGAAGCGGCTCTTGCTGAGCCCCTTGCCTGCGCGATCAACGGGTTAAAGCTCGCTCAATTCGGTTTCGGCAAAAGCCTCCCGAGTCTTCGCCGCTCAGCGTTCGGCTGCTCGTCTGGAGATGGCCCGGCAGTTCCGGGAGGATGTCCGCTTCATTTCCACCGAGCACGAAGATCTCGTGGAAACGGTTATGCGTGAAACCGATGGAGAGGGAGTGGATCTGGCCATCACCGGAAGGCGGTGGAACTGATCGCCAGGGGCGATGTAAAGGCGGCCCGGTATGTATCCAAAGTGTTTCCTCTTCGTCGGATAAACGAGGCCTTCGAGTTCCATGAGTCGCGTCAGGGGCTCAAAGTCGCCGTGCATCCTCAAGACTGAAGCGCAAACAGGGAACTTCTAATAGCGTATATGGGTGGGCAGACTAAAAATCGGCTCTTCGATGATGGGCGCAGTTTTTCTGAGCCTGAGGAAACAATTCGAAATCATGGAGGAGCATGGGATCGACGAGCAGGGTGCTACCAATACAGATTCACTCCTCATCAAGACAGAGCGTGCCATGATCGAGCGATCCAGAGAGCTGATCACCCTTGCGGATTCGAGCAAGTTCAATCATTCAAGTTCTTTCGTACTTGGCAGTTTGAGCAAGAAGGTTAGATCGGCAGCAAACCGATCAATCCAAATGGAATACCTCTTCCAGCGGCATCATGGCTTCATCGGCTTTCTTTCCATCAAGAGCTTCGAAAAAGGGAGCCATCTCGTTCTGCCACCGGGCATTCACCTCCCGTTCCGCCATGCCGGCAACGGCTTTCTCAAAATCATCAGTCTCCAGATAGCCGATCAGGAGTCCGTCCTCACGCAAGAAAAGAGAGTAGTTGTGCCAACCCGTCTCCCTCAAAGCTTGAAGCATCTCGGGCCACACTTCCTGATGCCTTTTCTTATACTCCTCAATCCGATCCTTCTTGACTTTCAGTAAAAACGCGATTCGTTTCATCTTATCCTCCTCTTTCTTCGAGTTCTGCGCCGCAGGAACGGCGGATAATCAAGTGTGTTTCCAGACTCTTGAGCTCCTCATCACTCAATTTCCTTTCCGGGTATTTTTCTCCCTCGGTGAGAGCGATGAGCAGCTTGGCACAGATTCGCCCATGCTCGTAGGCCGGGTAGTACACCGTGGTCAGTGGCGGATTGAAATAGCCCGCCTCCTCGATATTGTTGAAACCCACGACTGCCGTATCTTCCGGCACACGGATTCCCTTCTCAACAAGGGCCGATATGCAGCCCATAGCCATCCGGTCACTGTGGGCAAACACCGCGCTGAATCGTCGCCCCGTTGCTGAAAGAATCAAGGCTGCCTGATAGCCGCTTTCCACAAACCAGTCTCCTTCCACGACCAGTGAGGGATCATAGCGGATCCCCGCTTGCCTGAGCGCATTTCGATAACCCTTATTGCGTTCAACCGTTTCGTAGGCACCCGCGGCTCCGGTAATCATGGCGATGGAACGATGTCCCAGGCCGAGAAGATGGTTGATGGCCTTTTTGGCACCTTTACGGGTATTGACGCGGACAGCGAGGATGTTCTTTTGATTGAAGGCATATCCTGTGGAAACGACAGGCATTGATTTGGGAATATCGCGAAGTATCTGGTGATGATCGTTCTTGGAACCGTGGTAAATGATCAATACACCTTCCACCCGCTGACGCTTGATAAAGGGAACATAGATGGGCTCCGATCTCGAACGGTGCTCCTCCCCGCTGATCACAATCTGATAGCCGTTCCGCAGGGCGTAGGTATCCGCCCCCTCTAGCACGCGGACCATAGAGTTACCCGTGAAGGTCGCCGTGATCATACCCAGGGTATAGCTGCGGTTGGTGGCCAGGCTGGTGGCCACCGGATCGGGGCTGTACTCCAACTCCTCTATAGCTTTTAGTACCTGTTCACGAGTTCCCTGGCTCACCTGGGTGCTGTTGTTTAGAACCCGTGAGACAGTCTGATAGGACACTCCAGCCCGGGCTGCTACGTCGCGAATGGTTGTCTTTTTATTGCGAACCGGCTTACTCATTCGTTGCCTCTACGCTCGCACAGGGTATTCAGGGTTCTCCTATAGCAGCAGAAATCCGTCCAAAGCACCTCGGGTGTAAAACCATGATCGCCAAAAGGAATGTATCCGCCCGTCTTCAACACCGTTTCCACCGGTTTCAAGATTCGATCGATCCGCTGCGGGCCACCACCCACTTGCTCTTTGGGCACTCCGCCCATCAAATGCAGTTTTGGGAAATCCCTCCGGATTGACACCAGATCCATGCCGGTGCCCGTTTCCAGCGGATAAACACCGGTAACGCCTCCTTCCAGAAAGAGGGGAATCAGCTCGGTGCAGTCTCCATCGGTATCGACAAAGATGATGCGTACGCCTCGTTCTTTCAGAAAAGCCGTAACGCGCTTGTAGTAGGGCACCATGAACTCGCGGATCAGAGAAGGCGAGATCATCGAGCCGGTTCCGGCCGAAACATCTTCCCAAAAAACGAACAGGTCCACATCGATCTCGGACAGCACTTCCTCGTACACGTGAATCCAAAGCTCTGTAAAGGTCCGTTGCATATCGTGCACCAGCTCAGGTTGATCCAGGTAGGCGTAAAACAAATGTTCGTATCCCATTAAGTGTGCCGGGGTACCGAAAAAACCGTAGGGATAACCGCCCAGGGCCAGGGGCGCTGTGCGATTTCGGTATTGCTCCTTGAGTCTGTCCCAGCTCGGTGGAAATCGTCCGCTGATTTCCTTCGGGTTCAGACGTTCTTTTTTCAAGCTCAGCCAGCTTTCCCAATTGCAGACCAGAGGCTCCAGGGCGGTGGGAATGACTCCTTGATCTTTGAGGAATTTTCGCTTGATCCCGTCCAAATCCCTGTAGATCAGGTGGCGCTCGCTCTCTTCTATGATTTGTACTTCGAAGACCGGATCGAAGAGAAGGTTCACATCGACCAGCTGCTGAGCTTCATCCAGTTCCAACTCCCGCTTGACATCCTGATCCACGGGAAACCCCTGCGTGGGTGTGTAGAACCCCCCTCCGCTTACGGTAATGCCTTTGGGAAGCTGGTCCTTCCCAACAGAGCCCCAGGCTGTCAGGTACAAGGAGGCAGTCGGCGTGCTGAGTGCGCCTGGAACAGCAGGATAGGCCTTACAGGGGAGTCCCTGGGCGTACCATCGTTCCAGGGTCTCGCCCATGTATCCCCACTCCCACTTTGGCGGGCACACGTCGGTGTTGAAGTCGAGAGTTTCAAGGAAACGATCGCGTACCGTCATATCAGCTTCACCCAAACAACTTGAAGAGGTTGACTTCTTTTTCCTCCTCCCGCATCTCTACTTCCAGGACGGCGGGGCCGATTTCCTCCATCAGGCTGCCGGCGCTTCTGTAAAGCATCAGGATGTTCTCGAGGGGAGAACCCGGCTGGATCGCGTGGGTAGGGCCCAGAAACAGTCCCCCCTCCGGGAACAGCTCCAGGCGCCGCTGTACCTCCTGCCGCACCTCCTCGGGACTTCCATGGGCCATGGTGGTCTGAACACAGACAGAGCCGCAGAAGCACAGACGTTCGCCAAAACGTTCCTTGAGCACGGCGATATCCATGGACGGTATGGTGGGCTGCACGACATCGTACACATCCAGGCCGAGCTCGATCAGTCGCGGCAGGAAGGCCTCCACGCAGCCGCACATGTGCATCATGGTTCGAGCGCCGTAGCTGTGCACCATGTCAAAATGCTTTTTATACAGGGGAGCCAGGAGTTTTTCGAACAGCTCCGGGCTGATCATCGGGCCGAACTGATCTCCGAGATCTTCGCCCACATGGTCGAAGTCGATCAATCCTTCCGCCGCTTCCAGGACGTTTTTATGAAGCCTGTAGTAGAACTCAAAGCGGGCTCGAACCAGCTCCAAATACACCGGATTCTCATCGATGATGTCCATCAACACCTGTTCCTGTCCCCGATAGCGCCCGATGCCGTTTATGAAAGACAGATCACCGGCCGATCCAAAACAGACGGCATACTGCCCATCAAGAGCCTCACACTGTTCTTTGATACCCGAGACATCGAACCATTCCGCTCGGGTGAATCGGGAGCGGTCAAGCTCTTCGACGGACTTCACCTCAGCGTAAGGAAAGACAGCCGACTCAAGATAACGTCCATGACCGAAGTCGACCCATTTGAAGTGGGAGCCGAACCAGCCTTCGAAGCTGCCGTCGGGCCAGCGACGAAGGGGCGGTCCTTTATAGGCCGCCTCCACATAGCGAAAATCGTCTCCCACAACACGAAGCAACTGCTCGCGGTTGCGCAAACCGAAGTGGTCCATAACCATCTGGTTGACTTCGGGCGTTCCTTCGTGTTTTATCGGGATCCTGTCGTACCCCTTTCGCTCGAAGGCGCTCAGTACCCGCTCCCGTGATGTCACGCCGAAAAGACTCCTCCTATCAGCCGCGCTTGGCCGTTACCTGTTTCTCGTAGCGATGAACCCGATCGATCAGCTCCGAATCAAGCGGAGCACCCTGGCTCTGGCAGTAAAAATCCCATACGGCTCCGGAAGGCATTGTCTTCAGCTCTTCGAGCAAAGCCATGCGGGCGAAGAAATCCCCACTCTCTTCGTAGCCTTTCAGCGTAGCGGTGGGTTCCAGCAGGGCAAGCAGCAAAGCTTTGAGCGTGGCCCGAGCTCCGCTGCTCATGGCACCGATACGGTTCAAGCTGCCGTCGAAAAAATCAAGACCAAGGTGGGAGGCGGACAGCTTCTCGCTTCGCACCACTTCGGAACAGAGGGTTCGTACATCATCGTTTAATATTACCACATGATCGCTGTCCCAGCGCATCGGTCGAGAAATATGAAACAGCAGCTCATCGGCAAAATGAAATAACGCCGAGACCTTATCCGCTACCGACTCGGTCGGGTGAAAATGACCCATATCGAGACAGATCATCTTGCCCCGGCTCAGGGCGTAGCCGAGATAAAACTCATGGGAGCCCACCACAAAGGCTTCGCTGCCGATTCCGAAGAGCTTGCATTCCACCGCGTCTTTCATCAGCTTGGGGTTCAGCTCCTCCTCGTAAATCTCGTCCAGTGAATCCTTGAGAAGCCCCCGATAGCCGTAACGATCCACCGTGATATCCTTTGCGCCATCGGGGATCCAGAGATTGTGGATACAGGAATCGCCCTGCTGTTCTCCCATGTAGGCGCTGATCAACCGACATTGCTTGGCATGACGGATCCAAAAGTTCCGTATCTTCTTCTTTTTACTGCTCAAGGTATACCCTTCATCGGCCATCGGATGGGAAAAAAAGGTGGAGTTGAAATCGAGCTTCACCTCCTGATCTTTGGACCAGTCGCACCAACTGGCGAAATGCTCGGGTCCCACCTGGTCGCGATCGACCAACTTGCCACCAAAGTCCCCATAACTGGCATGAAGGTTCAACCGGTGATTGCCCGGAATCAGGCTGTACACCTCCTCCAGGTCCGCCCTGATCTCTGGCAGGGACCTGGCTTTGCCGGGATAACTGCCGGTAACTTGAATCCCCCCTCCTGAAAGCTCGGCATCCGCCGTTTCAAATCCGCCCACATCGTCGGCCTGCCAGCAATGGATGGAAAGACTAATCCCGGAAAGCGTCTCCAGGACTTTGTCGACGCTGACATCTAGCTCGCCGTATCTCTCTTTGGCAAACTCGAAAAACTTCTGAACTGTCGAATCACTCATCATTTGCTCCTTCTGTCGTATCTAGAAAGCCGACGGCTTTGCATCGGCGCCTCTATAGCTCACTCGTAGCCCAGATTTCGGAGTCGTCGGGCCAGTTTTTCTTCTTCCTCCTCCTTGGGGCCGCCTACCACCGGCTGTGCCGCTCCTTTGGGCAGCTTAACCCAATACAAGGAAACACCCTGGTTGTCGTGGGGATCTGGTCTGCCCGTTTCCCGTTTCCGGCGGTCAATCCATCCATCCAACTCAGCCCGTAGCTCTTTCACGATTTTGGGCTTTTCATCGGCCAGGTTGTGCAACTCCCCTGGATCCGCAATCAGATCGTACAGCTCCACATCGGGCCGCTTGAAGTGCTTTGGCGTACCGCCCCATTCCACGATGAGCTTCCATTCCCCGGTTCGAACTCCCTTCTTGCGCATCCAGCAGCTTTCGGTCAGAAACAACGGCTGTGGAAAGGACGGTAGGGAGGAGTCCAAATAGGGTACCAGGCTGCGGCCTTCCATCTTTTCCTCCTCGATCACCTCTCCCTGTCCAATCAACTCGAGGATGGTAGGTGCCACATCGAGAAGAGTCACCGTGCCATCCACCCGCTTTCCCGGTGGCACCTTCCCCGGGCAGTGGAAGATCAGGGGTACTTTCAGGATAGTGTCGTATAGGCCGTGATGATCGAACCAAAGCTCGTGCTCGTCAAGCTCCTCACCATGATCGGAAAGGACAACCAGCAATGTTTCCTCCAGGAGCTTGAGCTCCTGCAAGCGGTTCCAGATTTGTACCAAAGCGCTGTCCATATAGTTCACGGCGCCGTCGTACAGCGCACACGGGAAACGGATATCCGTTACCCCGTCCAGCCAGGCATCGAAGTATTCATTGAACGCCTCAAACTGCCACATGTCCTCCATGCTGTGATTCTCAGGATCCTTCTCGTTTCCCGTATAGTACATGCGGTTAAACGGACCGGGAGGCAGATACGGTGAATGCGGATCCCAGTAGTGCAACCAAAGGAAAAAGGGCTTGTCCTGGTTCACTGCTCGATCGATCAAATACAACGCCTTCTCGTTTACCGCTTCTGCTTTGCACATTGGTGTCTCAGGATCGGGATCCCAAACATATTTCTCGTATAAATCGAATCCTCGGGAAAACCAAAGCTCGAGGAAATCCGCGGCCCCTGTGAAGTATCCTTTCGATTTCAGAATTTCAGCTAATGTGTGGATGTCTTCATCCAACTGCGCTTTCCCATGCTGCGTGATGATCTGGTGGGTAAATACATCCTTTCCTGTGAAGAGAGTGGTATGGGCCGGATCCGTGGGAATCCACGGACTGTAACAGTCGTTGAATACGACTCCATTCTGAGCCAAACGGTCCAGGTGTGGAGTCGTGAGTCGGGAATAGCCATGTAGGCTCATGTTCTGAGCCCGAAGCGTATCCAGCGTCACCACAATGATATTCATTTTTCAGTTCCCCTCAAAAAATAAAACGTGTATGTATTCACCTCCTACTATCAAAATCAGAGGCATTTTATTTCAAGCCGCTCCAGCTAATCCTTAAGCGCCCCAGCGGTCAGTCCCTCAATGAAGTATCGCTGGAGAAAGAGAAATAAAATCACCACCGGGATTGTAATCAAGATCGAAGAGGACATCATGTCCACCCAGTGATATTCCCATTCACCGATGAAAGTCATAGAGAGTCCAGGAGCGAGGGTTCTAGTCCTGTCCTGCGTGGTGAGTGTTAATCCGAAAATGAAATCGTTCCATGAGAAAATAAATACGTATATCGCCGCTGCCAATACGCCGGGTATAGCCAGCGGTAGTACGATTTTTAACAGGGTTCTCATACGGCTGCACCCGTCGATATAGGCCGATTCTTCCAATTCCCGCGGGATGGTGTCGAAATAGCTTTTAATGATCCAAATAGTAAGCGGGAGAGCAAAGGTGGTATGAGCCAAAATCAGGCCGATGCGAGTGTCCAGCAGCTTGGTCTTGATATACAAGATGTAGAGGGAAATGATCAGCAAAGCCCAGGGAAACATCTGAGCTGAAAGAGTAACGACCATCAAGGCATTCCGGCCTCGGTATTTGAAACGGGAAAAGGAATAGGCGGCCAGGGTGCCGCAAAACACGCAGGTTATAACGGTTCCAGAAGCCACGACAATGCTGTTTATATAGAAATGGGTGATCTTGATCCTGGAGAACAAGCCGTGGTATCCATCGAGATTGATGTTTTTTATGATGTTTTTTGGAGGCAGGATAAACAAAAGGGAGTCAGGAGTTAGAGAAATCCGAACCATCCAGAAAATGGGAAAAAGCATGAATGCCACAAGAACCAACGTCATCAAGAAAAAAAACCATCGGCTGAAGTGATGACGGCGAAAGAAAATCTTGAAAGCATTCCAACCTTGCCACTGTTGCTGAACGCTTTCTGTCCGGAGCCTCTTTTCTTGACCGCTCATTTCCGAAACTCCCCTTTTGTCACAAGCCGGATGTAGAAAATCGCCAGGATGAAAAGAAAGATCAGCCAAGTCACTCCGACGGAGGCAGCTCTACCCATCTGCAAACCAATAAAAGCTTCTTTATAAACATGAACCGCTAGGGTGGTTGTGGAATAAATGGGACCTCCGTTGGTAAGTATCACGATTTGAGTAATGTCCTGAAAGAGGCGGACCACCGAAAGCAGACAGCAGAGTATCAGTATGTCTCGGATGTAGGGAAACACAATCTTGAAGAAGCGCTGCGTGCTGCTTGCCCCGTCGATTCTGCTGGCATCAATAATAGTTGAAGGGATCGTCTGCAGAGCGGCAAGGATCATCACCATGAAAAATGGTGTGCCCCGCCAGGCGTACACCATAATAATCGACAGTTTTGCCTCTAGCGGACGTCCAAGCCAGATCACATTCTCTCTGATGAGTCCAATATACTTCAATATGAAGTTGATCATGCCAAACTCAGAGTTGAGCAGGATCATCCAAACCATAGCCGTGACAATCTCGGGCATAATCCAGATGAAAAAGATACCGCTTCTGAATACGCCTCGGCCGGGAATCTCTGTATTGAGCAGAAGCGCCAGTGAAAGCCCTATACAAAGCTGAAGTGCCACAGCCGAAAAAGTCAGTGTGATTGTATTTAAGAAAACTTCCCAGTATATCGGGTTGGTGAAAAGGGTAACGAAGTTCTTTACTCCCACCCAGTTGTAAAATGGCTGGATAAACGTATAGCCGGTAAAGCTCAGCAGGAGTCCGTTTACCAACGGATAGACGAGAACGATGCCACCTACCACCAGCGCCGGAATGAGCAGCAGGTAGGGCAACGCCCTGTCGCCAATCGTCATCCCAGTCGTGCGGCCGCTCATTTAGGCGCTCCTTTGCTTAAAATGCGGGAAGAGGATTATAGACGCACCCTCTTCCCTCTAGAGTTTTTTTTACTCAGCAGGTTTAAGACCGACCTGCTGTGCTGAGATTTATTGCCCGTATAACGTGCGAACAGCACGATCCACGGTTTTTGCGATCGCGTCTGCGTTCCCTCCAAGAAGGGCTTCCTGGAGACCAGCGGCAACGAACTCCAGTGCAGCTGAGAACTGGGGATTTTTCGACGGCGCTCCCTCGGCATACTCCGCACCAGCCATAACCGCCTTGGCTAAATCATGTAATTCAGAAAAAGCAGCGCCCCTCTGAAGGCTCTTATAGGCCGGAATGGCTCCCATCCAATCGTAATGGTAATCGGTAATCTCCGGATCCTGGCTCCAGTACTTGATGAAAGCCACCGCTTGATCTTTCGCCTTACTTTGCTTGCTGACTACCAGAACGTGGTTGTTGTTGATCCCCCGGCGGCGACCGTCGGGTCCCTTGGGGAACGGAGAAGCGGTGTATTCAGCATCGATGGCCTCGCCCTTGCCACTCTGGTTCCTCAAAATCGGTTTCATCCAGGGACCGTCGAAGATGAAACCTACGTTTCCCTGAGCAAACAAGTTGCGTGATTCAGGAATAGCCATGCCCATAGGAGTTTGCTTGGTCGTTCCTATTTCCCGGAACCAATCGAGAGCTGCGACAGTTCCCGAGGAGTTGAACACGATGTTGCCCTCGTCATCCTCGAATCCGCCGCCGTGCCCATACATTACTGGGAAGAACCAGAAAGCCGAGTTGGGATGCTTCGCAGTTCGGGCGGCAAATCCATAGTGCTTATCGCTGATATTGCTGATTTTCTTAACCGCATCCTTAAACTCAGGCCACGTTTCGGGGATCACTTCCGGAAGACCGACAGCACTCAGGTTCTTTTTCATTCCAAGAACTACGATTGTGCCAAGCTGCAAGGGTACAGATATCAGTTGATCTCCCAGCTTTCCTGTGCCAAGAGCACCTGCCGGAATGTCGTTCAGCTGGCTTTTAAACCAGGGCATTAGATCTGTTAGTGCACCCATTGCCGCCAGCTGAAAGGGATCCTTGGCAGTCAGGTGGATAATATCCGAAGGGTTTCCACCAGAGACAGCTACCAAGGTCTGCTGAACTCTCTGCTCGAAGGGCATGTCGATATAGACGATGTCGATGTCGGGATTCTTGGCTTCGAAACTTGTTTCGATCTCCTTCATCATATCCCGGCTAACCTCCTGCAAAGGCATCCAAGAAGACATCTTCACCTGTACCGCGCCTTCCTCAGCTTCTACATCCTCCTGTGCTCCGCCAGCGAACAGCAGCGCTAAAGAGAAAAAGAGCAGAACCACTAAGAATAAAAATCGTTTCATAAACGACCCCCCTTGTAGATGTTTGTAATCCAGTCAATCCATAATCGTGTGACCGGTCACAGAATTATAGGAGCAAGTCTGCATGATGTCAAATTATTTTTCATTCCATATAGAGAATTTCAATACGAAGAACCGGGATGATATTAAATCAAAGCGCCTTATTCTCAAGCTTCAACGCTACATGTACCCCAGCTGCCGCAATCGCTCCATGGTTTTCTCTTTGTCCTGCCGGCGCCCGGCTCGCTCTTCCGTATTCTCCAGATCCTGCTCCCAGGCCGGTTGGTCGCTGTTCTTCAGGCTGGTGGTCTTCGCTCCCAGGGAACGATAACCTTTCTCGTACAACGGACAATACGGAATATCAAAGTACAAGGTCGTGTCCCAGATATCTCTTTCGCTGAAGTGCAGGATCGGTCTATACCGTGTGTGAGCCTGTGTTAACTCCGCGGCCTCTACGTCCTCGAAGTATGGATCCTTGGCTCGGGCTTTTTGCTCGTCCCATCGAAGACCTTGAAATACCGCGCGCACCGCATTGTCCTCGAGGTAGGTATTGAACACAACCGTCTTCATCAGGTGGTTTCCTACGTAGCTCTCCGCCTCGAAGGGGAAGGCCTCCAGATCAAAGCCAATTCGCTTGATTTCCGCCTGGTTTCTCTCGTTTAGGTCGGCGACCTTGACCTCCGCATCAAGCTTGTGACCGGCCGCCTTGAGCACGTCCTCGTTACGCCCCCAGTCCAGTTGCACATTCCACTCTTTAGAATACTTGTGCAGGATCTCATCGATCTCCTGGAAGGCGTCCCCCTCATCGATGGTGAAAGCTTTGGGAAGAGGCAGTCCCTTTTCCTGACAGAGCTGCCGGCAGATCCACAGAGTCAGGGTCGAATCTTTACCGCCGCTCCAGATAAGCCGAGTGTCCTTAACGTCAAAACGATCGAAGGCCTGCTCGAAGATCTCTTTGGACTTGGCAATCTTCTGCTTCAGCTGCTCAATTCTCTTGGGTTCGAGTTTAACTTTCGGCATACCACACTCCTTATGATTTTTGTTTTTCCCGATTGATTCTCGGCTTCAGTTTCGCCTTCATTTCCTCCGCCGACGGCGAGGTATCAACAATATTGGTCATCTCCTGCGGATCGATGTTCACATCGTACATCTCCCAACGATCATCCTCCTCCCGATACATCACTTTAAAATCCCGGTTGCAGTAGTAGTAGGCCGGGCGATCGGTTTCCTTGATTTTGTGGGAGAGCTTGCCGATCGCTTCTCCGTATACCCCGCTTTCCGGATAACTGGAGAGCGGAAAAAGGGAGTGACCCTGGAAATTGGGATGGTTCTCGAGTCCGAACAGATGCATTACCGTCGAGGGAATATCCAGCCCGCTCACCAGCGTATCGCACCTGGACCCTCGCCCCTCGGGAGGATTCACGATAAGTTGTGGCACATGCACCAGCTCCTCATACATCTTCCCGTCATGAGACAGCCCGCCGTGATCCGCGAACTCATCGCCGTGATCTGTGGTCAGAATTACCGTAGAGTCTTTGAGCACTCCGTGCCTGTCCAACACCTCGAACAGCTGCTTGACGTACTCGTCGACCTCACATATATGCGCCTGATAGAGTTTCTTCATCAAGGCAATAGCTTCACTATTGGTCACGTCTCGGGGCAAGAGCACTTGTTTAAACAGCTCGAACATCTGCTCCGGGCCTAGATCGATCGAGGCGTCCACGCGATCTACATACCGCCGCTCGGGCACGTATGGCTCATGCACGTCCATGTAGTGCAGCCACAGGAATAATGATTTCGCTTTGTCGATCGTCCCGAGCCAGGTATCAATTTTCTGATTGAGCACGTTCCCCTTGATGTAGGGATTCATATCTTCTACATCATCTTCCATGGAATCGTAGAAGGTATCCCAGCCTCGATTCCAACCGAAGTATCCGCTCAAGTATGGATTGGAATGAAATGCCGTTGTGGTCACCCCTTTCTCCTTGAGGGCTTCGGAGACTAGGGTGCGGTCCTTGGATAGTTTTTGCGACCTCGGTGCATCAAACAGATATGATCCGGTAAGAATGCCGGGGAAAGAAGCCTGGGTATAGGGAGCTACCGAATGGGCCGTCTCGAACACGAGGGCCTGCGCTTGCAGGCTGTCCAGAAAAGGCGTAAGGCCACGATTATTCCCGTACAGTCCAAGCATATCACGTCTCAATGTATCAATGGTAAACAAGACTACGTTCTTCACAATTGTTATTCTCCTTACCGGTGATTCTTGTAGTAGTCAATGAGGATATCTAGCACCTCGGGGCGACTGAACTCTGCTGGCGGTTTTCGCCCTTCAGAGAGCATCTTCCGTAGCTCCGTACCGCTGATGAGCAATCTATCGTGCTTGTCGTGAGGACATGTTTTCATAGAAGCCATCCCGCCACAGGCGTAGCACCAAAACGTCCAGTCCAGTTTGAGTGGTTTTAGCTCCAACGCTCCCGGTTCCAACCCGTCGAAAATTTTCTGGGCGTCAAACGGTCCGTAGTAGCTCCCCACCCCGGCGTGATCCCGTCCAATAACGAGATGGCTGCACCCGAAGTTCTGACGAATGATTGCGTGAAGCAGCGCCTCCCGGGGCCCTCCGTATCGCATTTCCATGGGATAGACCTTGAGCACGATTCGCTGTTTAGGGAAATACCTGTCCAGTAAAACTTTGTAGCATCGCATCCTCACTTCGGCGGGAATATCTCCCGGCTTCAAAGCCCCCACGATAGGGTGTATAAGCACTCCATCCGAAACCTCGAGGGCAATCTTAACAAGATACTCATGGGAACGATGCAGGGGATTGCGTGTTTGAAAGGCCGTGACCGTTGACCAGCCGTTTTCCTCGAATATCTTTCTGGTTTCCACAGGCCTACCAAACTCCGAATACTGCTTTGGGTACTTTCCTTCACTGAAAGCCTGTACGGGCCCTCCCAGATACACCTCTTCCTGAGTGAAGAGTCGCTTGACCCCGGGGTGAGCTTCCTCTTCGGTCCGGAACACCTCTCTCGCTTCTTCCCGCATGTCATAGCGATACTTGTCGCGGATCTCCATGACGCCCATCAAATCCCCGCTATCTCCATCTACGAGACCGACTTTCTGGCCTTCCTTTACATTTTTGGCCGTATCTGTCGAAACTGAAAGTGTGACCGGGATTGGCCACATAGTCCCAGTACTGATTTTCATCTGACGAACCGTGCCAAGGTAATCCTGTCGATCCATGAATCCCTCTAATGGACTGAAAGCCCCCATAGCCATCATGATAAGATCGGAGACTTCTTTGGAATTCATCGGGATCTTCGGCAACTGGCTCGCCTCTCTCTTTGCTTCTTCCCGCTGACGCCCTTGAAGCAGCAAAGGCTTGAGTATGCCTCCGTGTGGGGAAACAAGTCTACTCATCGCAGCAATCCTTTATTCATCAACTCTCAGTCTGATTCCAGCAAATTATTCAGACAAATCCTTTAATTTATGTGACCGGTCACACCTTATCCAAACATAGCACCTGGTGTCAACATCTGGGGCAGCCTTTTCAGAATGGATTTGCGGGCATCAGCGACTCCCATTGTCCTAATCAGCACACCTTGTCCTGTAATTATGTTGCCAAGTTTCACTTTAGCCTCCTTTCAGGGGATACAGCCCGCGTTCTCGCACCGTCTTTTCGACTGCTCCGATGTTCTCGGGGGGGAATGGAAGTCCCTGGTCCGCATCGGCGATGTACTCACCCTCCGCGCCCAAGAGCCTCATGGTCGCAAGGGTTACCGCGGCGATCTCCTCCGTGGAACCCCGCATGATCGTGTCACAGCTGATTCCCCCATGCAGGGACATTCTTCCCTTGGTCTTTCGGCGAATCTCAGCAAGGTCGTTCGCGTCAGCTTGCAGGGGATTCAGTATGTCCACCCCGAGCTCGATGAAATCATCCACAAGATCCATGATCCGCCCGCATGAATGTAGATAGATCAGGCAGCCGCCCTGCTTGTACACGTCAATCACGCGCCGCAAACGCGGCTTGATGAGTTTCCGCCATACTTCGGGGCGCATGAAAAGCGCTTTCGTCGTACCGATGTCGTCACCCATGTGCGCTATATCTATACCCAGCTCGAGGTAGCGATGAGCAATCTCCACCTGGTAGTCTGCAATCCGATCTAGGAGAACCTCCAATTTCCCCGGACCCAATTCCGTGGCCATCAACAGCTCATTCATTCCCAATAGGAGCCACGCACGGACGAACATGAGCGCTGGATTCATTCCAGCCAACAGGTACTCGTCCCTACATACCAAATCTAGCTGACAGCGAATATCATCCAGCAAATCCGGTTCCCGGGGATCAGGAAAAGTAAACCCGGCCAAATCATCCAGACTCTCCAGAGGATGGGTCACCGGATATGCGGAATCTTCATTCGATTCGTCGGAAACGCGAAATCGCACGCCCCAGGCATCAACCCACTCGTCAAGCTCGGGGTTTCCATTGTGCTGGTAGAACAAGGCGTCCCTGTGAAAAAGAGTCAGTATACCCTCGAGCTGGAAAGGTACTCTTTCAGGGATTTCATGCCGGAACACCCGCAGGATGTTCTCTTTTCCTGACAGCATGGCAACCTTTCACTCAAAAAAATCTATCGTCTTGGCCACTTCGCTATGCCCGTATCCTCAGCTAGTAGCCTAACTGCGCAAGGCGTGAGGCAACGGCATCTTTTCCCTCAACCGACGATTCCCGTTTTTCCTTGCCTTTGCGATTCTCTTCGAGGTCGTTTTCAGTCTGAACGAGCTTTCCGTATCTGCTTCTCCCCTGTGCGGGCAACCCTGGGTAGTCCGCAGCGTATCGCATTGCCGCGGTGACGGCATTGCTCGTCCCATAATCGCGGAACCGGTTTTTATACGGGCTCAAATATTCCCACACGATCTCGCCTTTCCTAGTAACCTCGAAAATCCTTCCGGAATTGGATTCCACGATCAGCGTGTTTCCGGTGGGCAGTCGCTGGCAACTGGACATGAATCCACTATAGAACTGTGTGTTCTCGTTCGCCTCATCGCGATAGGCCCAAACTATCTTGTTGGAGCTTGGCTCGATCTCAAGCACTCTGGAAAACGGAAAATGCACACCGTCGGCATGAATCCCGTTGTCGAACAGAAGCACGTTCTCATTTTCAAGCCACACCGCCGAGTTCGCGTGACTTATCTCGTGAGGTCCCCATTCCCAGGTGATTTTGTCCGATGCACGGTCTATCAAGCAAACGCTATTGAGTTTCTTGAAGCTCGTAAGCAAAGTGCCGTCGGCACGAACGTCGACACAGCTGGCTTGCGACCATTCGTCTCTTGGACATAAGGGGCATATGCCGTGGCGCTTGGGATCGAGATGCTCGAACGCGCGCCATTCCCAGACCACTTCACCCTCGGGATTGATCTCTTGGAAACAATCGGTGTACATTCGTCCGTCGATCTCCGTACCGCTCAGTCCGCCACCCACCGTACGCGCAACATCCCCCGGCACTTCAATCCACTTGATCACTACTGTGTTGCCGTTCGGTAGCCGGCAGAAATCATGATGCAGATACGGATCGCGATACTCCCAGACCGTGTTCCCCTTCCAGTCCATCTCTATAAGCACGCCGCCGGCTCCTTCCAAATCGGCGAGCGGTCCGTTCTCTAGATGGCCGGCTGACAGCAAGTTGCCGTTTGGCAGCAACTCCGCCCGAACCGCGGGAGCAAAGCCGGTTTCCCACTGATGCATCACCCTACCCTCCATGTCGATCAAGTAAGCTTCCTGCCCGCCAAGCGGCGTGAATAAGGTAAAGCCGTTGTAGGTTTGCCAGCGTTTGTACACGGTGAGCCCAGAAAGGAAACGCCCATTCGCTGCGATTTCCTGAGTTCTACGAACAGCCGGCTCTCCCGACTGCCCGCCGTACAACGCATTTATCCAGCGGTGCCGCGACGATTCCAGTGGCAGCCCTTGCAGTGCCGGATCCTCTGGAGCGTAGCGGTAGGCTCGATAGATAAGAGGATTGGCAGCCTGCGCCGCATGCGTTCCGTAGAACGGAGAAACATAATCCCAAACCACTTCACCTTCCCTAGTCACCTCGAATACCCTGCCTGCGATTGAATCTGTGATGAGTGTATTTCCGTTGGAAAGCCTCTGCACTCCCCCCTGGCTTCCGCTGAAGAAGGAAAACGGTGGATCGGCGATGTACTCCCACACAACTTTGTTTGCTTTGGGATCGACCTCGACCGCCCTGCTATAGCTGTACTTGCCAAAGCGCCTATGTTCGCCGTTATCGAACAGCAAAATATTGCCGTCGTCCACCATGACCGGTTCATGCTGGTGAGCAATCTCGCCCCTACCCCACTTCCACGTCACCTCTCCGCTACCCCTGTCTATGATGCAAATAGTATCCAAGTGGCGAAAACTGGCCAGAATATCCCCGTTAGGAAGCTCGAAACAGGTATTGCCATGCGTCCATTCGCAGCGCTGCATCAGCGGGCAATAGACATCCGCTGCCAGATCTAGGTGCTCATAGCTCTTCCACTCCCAAACTGACTTGCCGTTCCAATCGATTTCGCTGATCGCATCGCTCCACATTGTGGTGCCCTCTGGAACAGGAAGCCCACCCTTGATTTTGGATTTGATAGCCTCCGGCACCTCAACGTATCGAAGCACGAGGGTATTGCCGTTTTTTAGTCTGTAGAAATCATGAGTCATAAACGGATCACGGTACTCCCAGACCGGTTTTCCGTCACGATCAAGCTCGATCAAGTACTCGCCACCCCCGAGTACGAGGTTGGCTATAATATTGCCGGCCGAATCCTTGATATCGACAATCGGACCCTGAACGTTCTTCTCTTCCCGGCCCTGGTAGAGAAGATGGCCGTTGTCAAGAAGCCGAGCAAAAAAGCAGGGCTGGCGCCCCAGCGGCCAGCTGTGAACAACATCTCCAGTCATATCGATGAGCCACACGTTATAGCCCCCCTGAGGTGCAATCAGAGTATATCCGCTTAAGGACTTCTCCGGCCGGTGACGGATCACCCCTTTTATGCTCTTCTTTGCCGTGCTCATGAAAAGACCTTACATATCGCCTAGCTGCCACAGGCAGCTTCCACCGTGAGGTGCAACCGGTTTTTTTAAATTCGTTCGGTACATAGTTCCTCTATTATATGCAATTGTTTTTTATTGTCAATAAATGTAAGTAAGTGGAGTTATTTGTAAGTCCACTTATAACGGCGATAATTCTTCCCAGAGATCCACGAGGCGATGATAGTTGCAAAGCGCACTTGGAGAAAATACCGGCTGATTCGAGGCAGCCGACGTAGCCAATACCATACCCTGCCGACGTCCACGGAATGCCTCTTCCACCGCCCGTTCGACTTCCTGCTCGCTACCTTCTTCGAGCAAGGCCGTCTCAATATTTCCTCCCAGCACCAACGAGCCGTCGACCTTCTCTTTCGCTTCAGCGAAGGTAATATCCCCATCAGGCGGTGGTTCTACGGGCTCGAAGTAATCGGCCCCGCGCGCGATCGCCAAGCCGAGTGTTTCTCGGACATTGCCATGACAGTGAACGTGGGCAAATGCCCCGGCCGCATGAATGCGCTCGATCAACCGAGCTTCCTGTAGCTGCACCAAAGACTCGTACGTGGCCGGAGAAGCAAGCGGAGGCGTCAGCCACTCGCTACCCCCGATCCACACCACATCGATGCCTGGATCCGCCAACAGCACATCGAGTATCTCAAGCTCCCGTCGTAGGCATTCCTCGGTCAGCTCCTCGATCAGGCACAAATCGGTTGCACACATCATCAGAAACGACTGGAAATCCATCATTCCCGCTACACAAATTGCGGGTGAGGTTACATAGGTGTACAGTACACGCCTCCCGTACCGGTCCGGGCCAAGGGATCGGAGCTTCGCACCGGCCAAACCATCAGGCAACTCCCACGGAATCGAGCGTATCTTCTCGATGTCTTCTTCCGACTCAACCGGGTTTTTGATTGTCCATATCGTCCCAACTGATTCGGCGGACCGTTCGACTACGGCATGCAGCTGCCCCTTCGGAGTGTCGATTTCCCGAATGAAACGCTCCCGATCGCCGCTTTTGCCGGCCGTGGTTTCGTGAATCCGTTGCCTTGGCGTGACCAAGTACCGATTAGCCCAAGAAGGTATGTGGTACTGCGCAATACACTTGTCCTCAATTCGTGCCGCCAGCTCTTCATACCCCGGATCACTGTACTGGTGTACCTCCAAATAGCTGGGAAAGCCATACCATCCTTCCACCGCCGGGGAGTAATGATTGTTGAATCCCTGCATGTCAAGCGGAATCCGATCCACCGGCTGTCCCCGAAGGATATTCAGGAATCTTTCACGCGGCGTCATTCTCGCCCCGATTCCCATCACAGATCAGCCTTTAACCGAGCCAGCGACCATTCCGCGGACGAAATGGCGCTGGACGATCAAGAACAAGACCAGGATCGGAATCGACATGATGACCGCAGCCGCGCCGATCTTATTGAACTGAGCCGCCTGCAGGAGGAATACGTATTCGGCCAGTCCTACAGGAGCGGTACGCAGTTTCTGCGTCTCCAGGAGGATCGAGGCAAAGCCGTACTCCGACCAGGACCCGACGAAATGGAAAATGCCCACAGAGGCGATCCCAATCCAGGACATGGGCACAACGATTCGAAACAACACCTGCAGGCGTGAGCAGCCATCCACGATGGCCGACTCCTCGACCTCCAGCGGAACTCGGTCCATGAAGCTGGTGGTCAACCATACACCCATGGGCAAACCGAAGATCGTATGAACCACAACCAGGCTGAAGAGATTATCTATCAGTCCCATCCTATTGATCATCATGTAGATCGGCAGCATCAGCGCGGGTCCGGGCAGCATGCGAGTGACCATCAGAGAGAGCAACAGGGCACGACTTCCCTTGAAGTGAAACCTGGAAAATCCGTACCCGGCAAACACCGAAAGGATTACCACGAGAACAACAGAGGAAAAGGCCACGACAAAGCTGTTGCGAATATAGTAGACAAAGGGCAAACCCTCTGCCTCCCGCGTCCCCGGGATAAACAACGCCTTGTAGAACTCCAACGTCGGTTTCTTGGCGATATAAGAGATGGGTAAGTCAAACAGCTCATCGCCGGGCTTGACCGAGCTGACAATGAGCCAGAAGAGCGGAAACACACAGTAGAGGAAGACCATGAGACCGATAACAACGATAATGAACCGCTGGATCGCTTTGCGCGTACTGAGCGTCACGATAATTTTACCTTTCCCGTTGAAATGCGCGTATGTAGACCAGCGTGATACCAACCAGAATCAGAAGGTTGGTAATCGACAACACACCCAGCTCCCCAAACTGGTAAGACTGGGTGAAAATCTGGAAGATGTACGTGGGCAGGATGTGCGTGCTGTTGATCGGCCCGCCCTGGGTTGCAATCCAAATAATCACATACTGCTGGATGCACCATATCGACACCATTACCGCCACGACCACGAAGGTTGAACGGATATCCGGAAAAATCAGCCTCCAGAATCGTTGCCAGACATTAGCGCCGTCGATTCTTCCCGCTTCTACCATTTCCAATGACACCCCCTGAAAAGCAGCGGACAGAAGCAGCGCCACCATCGGCACGTTCTTCCATACTTGTACCATGATCAGCGCAAGAAGCGCGGTTTCCGGCCGTCCGAGCCAGGGTATGCCCTGGTCGATGATATGCACCCGTATGAGCATGTCATTGAACACACCAAAAGTCCCGTGGAGCATCCATTTCCAGATCGTTCCGGTGACCACGGGCGGGAGAATCCACGGGATGATGATCACGGCCCGCAGAAATCTGTTTATCTTCCAATCCTGGCTCAGGTAGTAACCGATCGCCATACCCAAGATGATAGACAAGGCCGTGGCTGCTACCATCCAGATGACTGTCCGTCCCATTACGGAGAGCACCACCGGATCGCTGAAGACTTTGATGTACGAGGCAAATCCGACGAAGGTGTCCGACCCGGGTTTGAGGTAGTGCCAACCGGTAAAACTGATCCGCACAATTTCGATCATCGGATAGGCAATGAAGGCGAAGATTAGCACGAAAACCGGACCGATGAGGACAATCGGCAGATGGCGTTTAGGTCGCATCAATCTCTCCTGGCACAAAAAAGTTGGTTAGGCCTTTACTTACAAGGCCTAACCAACTATCGACCCCTCTACTGAAGCCGTTGGCTGTCTACTCGTGGAGTATATCGTAGTACTCCTGCGCCGCCTTGGCCGCCTCATCAAGTGCCGCTTGTGCCGATGCCTTCCCCAGAATAGCCTTCTGCAGGGCCTTGCCGAGCTCAGGTTCGGCTCCTGTGATGCCCAGGAATCGCGGTACTGAAATGGCGCCTTCAAAGAGCGTCCCTTGCTTGTACAGCTCCACCCATTGCGGCCAAGCCTCGGCCAGCTCTGGCAGATCGTAGGCCGCCTTTCCGGCGGGAACCCGGCAAATTTCCTCCTGACCTCCCCAAAGATTGAGCTGTTCCGGCTGCGCCCAGAAATCTAGGTATTTCAGGGCGGCTTTGGGATTCTTGCAGGTGGAAGTAATCATCAGCGCGGCAGTTGGATCCATCACGGCCGCCGCTGGTTCATAGCCCCCACTAACCCTGTCCGCTCTCGGGAAAGCCGTTCCCTGCCAGCGTAGACCTTCAACATCTTTGCCAAACCATGGTGTTATCAGCCAGGACATGCCGATCCACATGGCGGCCTTGTTCTCTCCGAACAGGGCAGCACCCACCTTGAAGTTGTCTTCGGTCAGGTTGCCGTTAGTGACGCCTGCCTCGACCAGGTCTACGTACAACTGCAGGCTATCTACAAACCCGGGTTTATTGAAGGCGATCTCACCAGTCGACTCGTCGAGGAAACGCCCCCCGTTATTGAAGGCGATCCCCTCGAAAATGTTCAGATCCACAGGTACCAACGTGGCCTGGAGCGCGATTCCTGGACGGTTTGGCTGGGTCATCTTTGCAGCGTACTCCTTGACATCTGACCATGTGGCGGGCGGCCCGCTCAAGCCGGCGTGCTCCAGATCATCAAGATTGTAGGCTAAGAAGGGAGCCATATCGACATAGGTGGGAAGAGCGTACTGCTTTCCCCGGTACATCGTAACATCAAAAACCTCAGGAACGATATTCTCCTTCCAGGAGTTCACCATTTCGGCATCCACGTCGTCGAGAGGTTGAATGATCCGCAACCCCGCAAAGTCGGGGATGTCCTGACCGAAAGCTACAACTACATCGGCCAGGTTGTCCGCTTGGTAGCCGCCGATGATCTTGCTGCGACGGATCTGCCCGTAAAAGTAGTTGTACTCGATCTTGACCTCTGGATGCTGAGCCGAGAACTTCTCTGTGACCACGGGCCAGAACTCCACCTCTTTGGGTGAACCACCCATCTTCCAGACGGTTACGGTGCCCGTGCCCTCGGTTTCGGCGCCCTTCTCTTTCTGCCCGCCAGCGAAGACAATCAATCCGGCGGCAAAGAAAAGCATAAGGGCCAACAAACCAACTCTTTTTTTCATCACTTCCTCCCTGTTACGCTTGAATATTTCTTTCATTTTATATTAATTACTTACGATCGTCAACGTTTATTTTTCTCTTTATCGTTGCTGTGTATTTGAAAGTTGTACCAGGATCAGCTACGATATCGTATGCAGCCAAACGTACTATTTGTCATTGCCGATCAGTGGCGCTACCAAGCCCTGGGCTCGAGCGCCGATCCGAACGTCCATACTCCACATCTCGATCGATTTGCCGCAGAGTCCTTTCGGTTTACACATGCGATCTCAGGCTGTCCTGTCTGCTCTCCCTATCGAGCCAGTTTGATGACCGGTCGCTTTCCCCTTTCCCACGGGGTGTTCGTCAACGATGTGCCCCTGGACACACAAACAAACTGTCTGGCCGAAGTGTTCTCCTCTGCGGGATATTCCACCGGGTACATCGGCAAGTGGCATATAGACGGAAGAGGTCGTGAACGCTATATACCTGCGAGACGCAGGAGGGGTTTTCACCACTGGCAGGCCGTGGAGTGCAGCCACGAGTACTTTCATTCACCCTTCTTTCAAAACGCAGACCAATCCAAGCGGTTTTGGAGCGGCTACGACGTATTCGCTCAGACGCAGGCGGCCAGCGAGTTTATTCGACGGCAAAGCGACCGACAGCCATTTCTGCTCATGCTATCATGGGGTGCACCTCACGATCCCTACGATGCGGCGCCTGCCGAGTACAAAGCCCTATATTCGCCCGACTCCCTCATCCTGCGACCGAACGTTCCAACTCAAATCTCGAACTCCGTGCGCCGGGCTCTTGTCGGCTACTATGGCCATTGCTCGGCCCTGGATGAATGCTTTGGGCGGCTGTTGCAGACGCTCTGCGAACAACGACTCGATCGCAGCACAATCGTTTTGTTTACCTCAGACCACGGGGACATGCTCGGAAGCCACGGGCTTTGGCTCAAGCAGAAGCCGTGGGACGAATCGATCCGTGTACCTCTTCTCCTCCGCATCCCGAATGCCGGTGCGCCAAGATCGATTCCTGAGGTGATGGTCGATGCGCCAGACCTGATGCCGACGCTTCTGGGGCTGTGCGGGTTGTCGATACCCGAAAGCGTTGAGGGAACCGACTACTCGAGGTTCCTACGCACGGGTGACCCCGCACCCGGAGGGCAAGAGGCGCTGATTGCCTCGTATCATCCTTTTGGAGGCTGGCGTGAGGGAAAGGACGGGGGTATCTTCGGTTTCACCGGCAGGGAATATCGGGGTATCCGCACCCCTCAATACACGTATGTACGAAGCCTCGAAGGCCCCTGGCTGCTGTACGATAACCTCGAAGATCCCTATCAGATGCGAAACCTAGCCAACGTACCTACCTGGGGAAAGGTTCAGGACTCGCTGGATCAAAGGCTAAAAAAACTGCTTTCTGACCACGACGATGGCTTTCTTCCCGGCATGGAATACATCCGTCGATGGGGGTACCCTGTCGACGAAGACGGAACCGTTCCTTACACGCGTTGAATACATCTTACGCTGAGACAACGTTTTCAAGCGATCACTCAGCGATCATCGCCCCCGGGGTTGGTTTGGCTGTAGTACACATCGATATTGTCCCGTGTGACCACCACGTTTTTCACGAAGATATACGGGGGAACCGCTTCTCCCTGCAACAGGGCGCAGGCAGCGGGAACCACATACTCTCCATACTTCTCCGGGAAGTGAGCGATTGCAGCCGTAAACAAACCCTGTCGAATATGCTGCTGAGCTAGCTGGTCACATCCATGCGTCACCACTATATAGTTTTCGGGCTTCCATCGGCCCATCTCCCGCATAATGCTCAGGATCTCCGCCATCGAGGCCTCGGTAATGGAGGTGAGAACCAAACGATTGGCTTGGGGATGTGCAGCATACAACTGTGAAAGATACCGTTTCAGTTCCTCTCGCCTGCCTGTTCCAATATCCGCTCTTACTATCTTGTCCTCGGTGTTCTCCCCGAACTCAGTGTTGAGTTCGTCGGCGAAGCCCTCCACGCGCAGCATGGCTGCTTCACCGCCCTCGGCAACCTGAAACAGCACGACCAGGTCCACTGCATCCCAGGACCCCCAGCACTTGCGAATCAGCTTCGCCGCCGCTCCTCCACCCAGCAACGCCGATTGCCAGTTATCCACTCCGACATAGGGGGCACCCGGGACGGGCACTTCAACGCCAATAATCGGGATTCCGCTATGCTTGAATCTGTTGGATATTATATTGTTCACTTTGAAGCTCATCTGGAACTCAACAAAGATATCGGGTGACTCTTCCAGTACCCGTTCTGCGTTTCGCAAGCCCACCCCCGGGTCGTAATCGTTGTTCAACAAGAGGATGTCCTGGCTTCTGAATCCCGCCAGCTTCGCCTGTTCCAAGACACTTTGCTCAAGGGACATACAAAAAGGGGTCCGGTTACAATTGGCGAAGGCGATCTTCTTCCCCCTTCCCGGCCGACCAGCATAACTGATCCCATCCATAGCGAAGCATCGAAATTGCTCGTAGGCACTATAGAGCTTTGGCCGTCCGCTTGGAGCGGCGGCTTCGACACCGCTTACGATCACGCGTATTCCCTTCTGATCCATCTCATGCAACATCTCAGATGGGAGCCGATCAATCACCAAGGCATCAATGCTCGATGTGTCCAGGAACGTGTGCAGCGAAACCCGGTTCAAACAACCTGAGTCCAAAACGCCCACACACAATCTGGAAATCTCCGCCACGCTTCTCTTGAAGGAGATCGCTTGGGGTTCATTGTCTGTAAGCCCATCCTCAATGGAAAATCCCCATGCGGCGAAGAAAGCCTTGCTGATGTTCCCGCCCTCCAGCAAGACGTCTGCGCGAGTGCCGTGCACCGTGAGATTTTCTCCTTTCACCCTTCCGCCGGGAATTATTGTTTGAATACCCGTGCCAAGCGCCAACTGCTGGGCCGCCTGAATGCTGTCGGTGACGACCGTAATCCCCTGCTTCTCTTGAAGTGCATCAATCAGATTTCGATTGGCCAAGCGTGCATCGATGAATACCACATCTCCGTCCGAAATAAACTGGCTGATCACCTTCTCGAAGTTGCCCCTGGGCTCCGACCTTGTGCTATCGGTTAATGTATCAACGAACTCGGTTCTGAACTGCTCCACGAAAATCGCCCCCCCGTGGGTTCGCACCACACCGTCGATTTTCGAAAGAAGGTTAAGATCGTTTCGGATCGTGACGCCGGATATGTTGAACATTTCGACAAGGTCTTTGACCGTTACCCGCTTTTTCTCTTTCAATATCTCCAATATCCGTTGTTGTCGCTCTTCGCTGTATAAGCTTTCATTTCCTTTCATAAATTTGCATTATCCACAATTTTGTGCCAAAGAGCAAGTCCTATGCACCCAAAGAGTGCGCATTGAGGAAGTAGGTAAAAGGCATGAAAAATCCCTCCCAGGAAGGCTATAATAGCCCATCACATAGTTCCTGGGAGGGACCAATGGATACAAAACTAGTGTCACAGCTTCTTGAGCATTTCAAGACCACCTTTGGGCTGACCGTCAACAACGCAGAACAACTCTTTGAGACCCAGCGGAATCTTCTGGAGTATTTGGTGGGGATCGGTCGCGAATTGGAAAACAAACTGTTTGAAGAGCTCGGCAAAGGATATGAAGGAGCCACGATTGAACGGAATGGGAAGAGGTATAAGTTTGTCAGCTACCGGTCCAATACCATTCACGGTTTATTTGGCGAGATACACT
Organism: uncultured Spirochaetaceae bacterium; assembly: GCA_964390045.1. GTDB lineage: Bacteria > Spirochaetota > Spirochaetia > SZUA-6 > DRHE01 > CAYMGP01. Next base: position 36,889 of record CAYMGP010000036.1, read on the forward strand.
ACCGAAGAGCTTACTATGTTGGAGAGGTCAAGGAGGCTGGCAGTACTATTCCGCTGGACGAGCGATTAGGGATTGAGAAAAGCCATACACCGGGATTCAACTATTTTCTTTCTTCATTCATCGGACGGGAAGCGTATCAGGAATCTCTGAATCGATTTCACGAGATCTTTCGTCCCGACGGAAAACACTCGGTGTCGATGCGAAAAGCCTTGGATATGGACTACGAGCTGGGCAGCCGACCGGAACAGCAAAGGCAGAAAGAAATCAAGGGGGTCTTTGAACAACAGCTACCTATGGAGGTAGAGCGAGAGATTGAAGGGACGATGGCCGTATCGCTTGATGCGACGAAGGTCAGAGAGAAAAAAGGGGAGTATGTAGATAATTCTGGTGAAAAGAGATACAAGATAGGGTTTCGGGATGCAAAGATCAGCGCGATCTCAGAAGTAGGCTAGGATCCCGCTCGCTTGGAAGCCTATTGTACAGCCAGTTCCTGCGTTGGGGGGATCGAGCATGCCGATGAGTTTTTCCCACGGGTATGGGTGGAGATGAATCGTCGTGCCCAGAATCCAGAGAAGATACGGATTGTGTTTTTAGGTGATGGGGCACCGTGGATCTGGGATCGAGTACCGGATTTAGCCAATCACCAGAGTGTGTTTATTCTGGATTTCTACCATGCTACCGAGCACCTTTCTATGATCTGCAAAGAGTCCTATGGAGAACAGACCGAGCAGTACTGGCAACAGTTCACCCGGTGGCGCGAATCGTTTCTCGAGGGAAAGGTGGAAAACGTGATAACTGAGCTGAAGCAGATGCGTGGGACGTGCAAGGGAAAGAAACGGCATTTCCTGCAAGGTCATATCAGCTACTTCGAAGAAAACAAAGAGAAGATGCACTACGACCAGTACATGGCGATGAAACTGCCTATAGGGAGCGGCACGATAGAAAGTGCCTGCAAGAATGTTATTGGTGCTCGCATGAAGCAAGGCGGGATGACCTGGTCGGAGTCCGGAGCTGAGGGGATGTTGCAGATTCAAGCATCTCTGGGTAGCGAGCGATTCCTCCAGGATTTTCGCTCTGCTCTGAGGCTGGCCGCATGAGCACACAGCTACCTACTTTTCAAATGCGCTCCCGCACCCAAACAACAGAGTTGCTGTCTATAGCTCACAGGTTGCGCTCGCCTCTGTGATTGCTCGATACACCTCTATACGAAATAGTCTCTCCTTGGCAATGACTGATTTTAAACTCTCGTACGTATATCCCTACTGCATCTCCTGAGGGTCGAGTATCGTTCGAAACTGCAACAAAGCGATCATCGGTTCTAAGCTGATCAGGATCAGCGGAAAGGCTGTTAGCCCCACCCTTTCGCACGCCAGAAAGATATTATAAAGCGACAGTTGCTCGTTCACCAATACAGATTGAACACGGAAAACCACGACCACAAATCCGGACAGAATACCGATGAGCGACTGCGTTATCAGTTCCCTTAGCTTCGGTTTGCTCTCACCCTACGCTACCGGACAGTTGCCCAGCACCCACAGAGCGGAGTGTGAACGAGGGAGCTGGCGCCCACGTAAACGACAGGAATCTCATCAGCAAACCGGCCTAACTTCTCCCCTGGATCCCGGAAGCGAGAATGAGAATAAAAGAAGTATCAGCCGCTGGAGTACTCGATCAGCTGCTGCACCCGCAGAATCCCGTCGAATGACAAATCTCGATTCGCTCGGGATAGGGTCCCCTTCTCGCCGGCGGGATCTCCCAAACAGCTGATCACCAGATCCGCCTCACTAAGGTCCTCTCTCTCGGTGTACAGATTGGTCGTGGCCACGACGTGCATCCCGGCAGCTTTGGCCGCTTTCACGCCGTTATGGGAATCCTCGATGACCACGCACTTCTCCGCTTTCAATCCGCTTTTCCCCAGTGCGAGAAGATAAATCGCCGAGTCAGGCTTCTTCTTTTTCACAATATCCC
>CAYMGP010000037.1:0-37626 GCA_964390045.1 uncultured Spirochaetaceae bacterium
CGACAATCCGGCTCTGCTCTATGCGATTCAAAAGGCGGATGAGCTCGGTGTTCCCCTCCTGGTGGTCTTCGGCCTGACCGCCCGCTATCCCGAGGCCAACCTGCGCCACTTCACCTTTCTACTCGAGGGTCTGCGCGATGTAGAGCAGGAGCTGCGGAAGCTCGGCATCCAACTCGCCGTCCTCGAGGCACCGCCGGACGAGGCGGCCCTCCGATTGGCGGGGAAAGCTGCGCTTCTCGTTACGGACAGGGGATATCTGAGACACCAGCGCCGATGGCGGGCAAACGTGGCCGAACGGGCGCCCTGCCCGGTATGGCAGATCGAGGGTGATCTGATCGTTCCTATCGAGGAAGCTTCTGGAAAAAGCGAGTGGACGGCGGCCACGATCCGGCGCAAGATCCACAGGGTTTGGCAGCAGTTCCTCGTGGCCGGCGATCGACTCCACGCCCCGCACAAAGATTCCCTCGGCATACGGATCAGCGATACGGTTCGTCCCGATCAGGAACTGCTCGGTAGACTCGACATCGACCGAACGGTGCCGCCGGTCCCGCAGTTCAAAGGGGGAAGCAACGAAGCGCTGCACCGGCTGGAGCGCTTCACGAAGAATTCCCTCAAGCATTACCACACCCTGCGCAACGATCCCGGTCAGGAACATCAGTCACAGCTAAGCGCGTACCTGCATTTCGGTCAGATAAGCCCATTGACGATCGCCCTGAGGGTCAAAGCGGCCCGCGGCGCACCTGTTGAAGCCAAGGAGGCCTTCCTCGAAGAGCTGATCGTGCGCCGGGAGTTGTCTTTCAACTTCGTGTACTACGAGAAGCAGTACGACAGCTACGCCTGCCTGCCCGACTGGGCCCGAGCAACGTTGCAGGCCCACAGGAACGACAAACGCCCGTATCTCTATTCACACGAGCAGTTGGAAGGCGCGGCTACACACGATCCGTACTGGAATGCAGCCATGGAGGAGATGCGCTTAACAGGATCAATGCACGGCTACATGCGCATGTACTGGGGCAAGAAGATTCTCGAGTGGAGTGAAAGCCCCGAGCAGGCCTTCGCTACCGCACTGTATCTGAACAACCGCTACTTTCTCGACGGCCGGGATCCCAACTCCTACGCCGGGGTTGCCTGGTGCTTCGGCAAGCATGACCGGCCCTGGCCGGAGAGGCAGATATTCGGAAAGGTTCGTTTCATGGCCGAAAGCGGGCTCCGTCGAAAATTCGACATGGACGCCTACCTGCGGCGCATCGATCTTCTGAAGCCTTGAATCCAATAACGGCAGGACGGACGCCCTATCTTCCGAGCAATTCTTCGATCTGCTTCATCTGCTCGCCGGTCAGCGGACCGTATTTCAGGGCAGAAGCGTTTTCTGCGATTTGCTCGCTCGTTTTGAATCCCGGGATGGGGATGCACTTGCCGCTGCGTGCCCACAGCCAGGCCAAAGCACCCTGAACCAGGCTGCGTCCATCACTGCGGAGAAGATCTCGAACTGCTTCAAGCCTCCCGAGTAACTCGGGATTGGCCTTTCCCTTGCTGAAGTATCCCATCCACTCCGGGCTCTTAGCGCCTCGGACGTCGTTGTCCGGAAGACGCGAATCCCGCCCATATTTACCGGAAAGAAGTCCCATTGCTAGTGGACCTCTATTGATGCTGGCTAGGTTTTTCGCCTCGCACAGCGCAACCATTTCGTGGGCGTCGTCAAACACATTCATCTGGTGCTGCACGGAGACACAGTGCGGGCTGTCGGCGAAAATGCGTGCCCTCTCCGGATCATCGGTGCTCCAACCGAAGTAGCGAATCTTGCCCAGCTCGACCAGGGACTCGAGGGTTTCCCTGACTTCTTCAGCTTCGTGCTTGTCATAGTCGTTTAGATGAAACTGATACAGATCTATGACGTCTGTTTTCAGACGTGAGAGAGAAGACTCGCAGGCCGAACGTATGTATTTCTTCGAGGCGCTATGTCCCGTCAGCAGGCGCGTCGATTCATCAAACATATTCCCGAATTTTGTGGCCACCACGGTTCGTCGCCGCTGTCCTTCCAATGCCCGGCCTAGGATGCGCTCGCTATGCCCCGCACCATAGACATCCGCCGTGTCGAAAAAAGAGATTCCCATATCGAGAGCCCTGTGAATGGCTCGCACCGACTCATCGTCATCGACATCTCCCCATCCGAGCTGAGACGTACCATCGCTGAATGGACCGCCGATAGCCCAGCAACCAAGTCCCATGGCACTGATCTTCATTTCTGAAGAACCCAACTGTCTCTGAAAACTCAATGTAAAACCTCCTTGAAACAACGACCTCTACTGAGGATCGAAGCGATAGCCCCGGCCGCGAACTGTGATGAGGTGGCGGGGTTTGGACCTTTCGCCGAGCTTTTGCCTCAGCCAGGCCACGTGAACGTCTACTGTGCGGGTTGTGGTCACGGACTCGTAGTCCCACACCTCGTCCATCAGCTCGTACCTGCTGAGCACGCGTCCAGGATTGCGAACGAAGAACTCCAGCAGGCGGTACTCCTGAGTATTGAGAGGGATCGGGGTAGAGCCGCGGTGTAGCTCTTCCCTGCGGGTGTCTAGGGAAAACTCTCCAAACCTGTGAATTTCATCTTCTGTAGCGGATCTCTTGGCCACCTGCCCGCGACGAAGCAGAGCCAGGATCCTGGCCAGCAGTTCCTCCATCTCGAAGGGTTTGCGTAGATAGTCATCCGCCCCGGTGCGCAGCCCCGTCACCGTGTCCAGGGTGGTGCTTCTGGCTGTAAGCATGAGGATGGGAGGGGAAATCCCCGAATCTCTGAGATTCTTGCACACCTGGAAGCCGTCCCGCTCGGGCAGCATGATATCCAGGATGATCAGGTCATAGCGTCCGGATCTGGCCTCTTTCTCACCGCTCTTGCCGTCCCTGCGGGAGGAGACCCGGTAGCCTTCACTGCGCAGTCGATCCTCGAGGCTGAGGACGATGCCTTCCTCGTCTTCAATGATCAGAATCTTCTGCATGGTTTTTTCCAACTGGTGTTCCGGGTAGATCTACTGTGAATCGACACCCCCTCTGCATCTGCCCGATCGTGTTTTCATAGGGGCTTTCCAGGGTGATGCTGCCACCGAGAATCCGAACGACCCGCCGTACCAGATGCAGGCCCAGGCCACTGCCGGGCCGCTGCGCGCGAACGCTCGCCTCGCCCCGTACGAAAGGTTCGAAGATGTGGCGGGCCTCTTTGGGCGGGATCCCAGGGCCGTCGTCTTCAATCGTGATGAGCAATCCATGCTGATAGACTCTCGGCTCCACGATCAGGCGGATCTCCGCCTCTTCCTCATCCTCTCGATCAGCAGGCAGCCCATGACGGATCGCATTGAGCAGCAGATTCTCCAGGATCAACCGCAGAGCCGCAGGATCGGAGTGGATGGAAACCGGAGTGTTTCTTTCCGTCAGACGAATCGTGCAACGGGCCTCTTTGGCAGGTTCCCGGAGTGATGTGAGCACGTCCTCTATGAGTTTCTTCACATCTACGGGCACCGCTGCGTTGGATCCGGGGGTACGCTTTTCCAAACCGGAGTATAGCAGGATATTCTCAACCATGCCGGCCAGGCGTCGGGTTTCCCTGTGTATGATCTCCCCATATTGGGATACCCGGGACGGATCGGTTACAACACCCGATTTCAAGTTTTCCGTGGTCGACTGCAGCACGGCGATGGGGGTACGGAGCTCATGGCTCATCGAGGCCACGAATTCCTGTTCGGTGGCTCGCAGGCGGGTGGTGTTGCGGTACAAACGGAACAGGATAACCGAGCTGGACACCAGCAGCAGCAGGACCACGGCGCTTACTGCAAGATTTACAATCCGGCGTGTGGAAATGATGCTGTTGATCGGGCCTCCGGGATAGTAGATGTCCAGGCGAAACAACGGTCTGATTTCCTCCTCCGGGGGGCGGGCGGGGTCCATGCCGAGCATCCTGGATCGTTGGGTCCAAAAACGTACCGAAGGATCCTCTCCCAGGTGCTGCTGGGCATAAGCCTCCAGCAAATCTCTGGCCAGATTGTCCCGGCTCTCCCTTTCCCGCGGCTCATCTGAAGGTCTCCGATTCCAGAACAGTAGTGGAGTGCGAGGCGTGATGGACAACTCAGGTTCCCTGTTCGGATCGAAATCACCGAAGGAAATCAGGGTCCCGCCCGTTTCGGCTTCGCTGATGCGGTAGGGGTGTCCTTCCAGATAACTATCCATGTAGAAGGGGATGATCTCCCTGTACAATACTTCCGGATCAACGGTCAGGGCCAGAAAGGCCGGAGAGCGTGGTTCGGACTCCTTGCCGGAAAGGCCGGCCAATCCAACCGGAGAGAGGAGGACTCCCTGTTCCATATGCGTTTCTATCATCTGTAAAGGAAAAACATCGGGGGGATTCCTATCGCTTTTCAGTCCTTCGAATACCTGCGGTTTTTCCGTAGAGGCAAAGCTCTTCTTCGCCGCTTCGTACTCGAGAAAGCTCGGCGCCGCTTCACCATCTTCAAGAACGATCAGATACACTTCCGAGAGAAGTTCGGGGAAGCGACTGTTGGATTTCCAGAATTCGAAGGATGAGCTGAAACGGGACCAATCCCGGTTTGAATATTCCTCTTTGGTGAGGTAGAGAAGCGCCTGCAGCACCCGCACTTCATCACCTGCCGTGCTGAGCACCTGACCCGCTGAGCTGCGCAGACTCTGTTTGAGCCGGGATCCTTCGGCCGTGGATACGCTGCTGATCCAGCGGAACTGGAGGAAGCCCAGTAGCAGGGCTGCAGCGGCGATCAAAAACAGCAGGGGCAAAAGAATATGTGTTTTACCCTGGTGTCCGCCTCGTCCTTGCCTCTGTTTCATGACTGTATTGTACACAAAAAACTTTGCCCGGACATATAAAAATCTCCGCCACCGCCTGCGATTTTACATTGCTTTTACATTGCTTTTACCCCCCCTTAACCACGGGCTTTTCGAACTGCCGTATATTTCTGCGTAACAAACACAGGAGGTTCGTATGGCAAGTTTGCATGAATCAATCGTTCGGGAGGACAAGATCAAAACCTTTCGCTCTCCCAACCAGAAGCGCCAGCGCCGTATCGCCATAATCGTCGTGGCCGTGGTTCTGGTGCTGGCCGCAGCGGGATACTTCCTGCTGGTACCCCGGGAGGAGGTCTATCGTCTGAGCGAGTACGATACGGATGTGGTCCGGAGAGGGGACCTGGCTCAAATCACTCAGGCCAGCGGCACGGTCAACATCCCGGTTACCCTGAGCGTTCTCAGTCCGGAAACCGGGTATGCGGCCGTTTTGATGGTGCAGGAAGGTGAGATTGTCGCTAAGGATCAGCTGCTTGCCCGGCTGGACGTGCCGGACCTGGAGGATGAGCTGGAGGATCTGCAGGCGGACCTCCAGGTCAAGGAGCAGAACCTGGCTACATCCATCGAAGAAGATCGCTTCGCCCTCCAGAAACTCCGTCAGAGTCTGAAGTACGTGGAGGAGGACATCCTCGAGGCTCGGGAAGAGGTTGCCCGCATGGAGCAGCTGGTGGCGATCAACGCCTCCCGCCAGAGCGAGCTGGAGACGGCCGAAGATCAACTGCAGGCATTGCTCCGCGAGCGGGAAGAGCTGGTACTGGACATCAAAGAGAAGCAGGTGCTCTCTGCCCTTTCGCAGGAAAGCCAGAGCGCCTCGATTGAGCTGGATCGTACGGCCATACAGCGGCTGGAGAGCCGCATAGCTGAAGCCAGTATAGGAAGCCCGATGGACGGAGAAGTGCTGGAAATTGCCGATGAGTTGGCAGTTCCGGGAAGCCTGATCGTCGAGAATGAGGCCCTATTCAGCATCGCCGATCGCTCCAGCGCCATCGTGGAGCTGGAGGTCTCGGAGACCTACTCGGGAGTGCTGGAAACGGGACAGACGGTGCACCTTACCGTAGGCAGCCAGCAACTCAGCGGCACCATCACGGCTGTGGGCAAAGTGGCTGTAGCCTCCAGCGACGGAATCGGTTCCACCGTGACCGTCAAGGTCCAGCCGGAGCGCTCCCCAGAATCACTGGTGCCGGGGGCCACGGTAGTGGGGGAACTGCAGGTCGGAGAGCAGGAGGACGTTCTCTTCCTGCCCCGAGGACCCTATTTAACCACCGGCAGCCAGAAATACCTCTACGTTGTAGAGGGAGATACCGCGATTAAACGAGAAGTGAGCTTTGGCACGGTTCAGGGCAACGACATCGTCATACTCCGCGGCGTGGAAGCCGGGGAGGAGGTCGTTGTCAGCGGTTATCAGAACTATATCGAATACAACGTAATCAAACTAGAGGAGAAAAATTAAGATGATTGAACTTAGCAATATCGAAAAACGCTACGACCTGGGCGAGGTTCAGGTCAAAGCATTGGAGGATGTGTCGCTCGCCATCGAACGCGGCGAGTATGTGGCGGTCATGGGACCCTCGGGTTCCGGCAAATCAACCCTGCTCAACATCCTGGGGATCCTGGACATCCCCACCGGTGGTCAATATTTCCTGGAAGGCTACGATATAACCCGTCTTCCCGACAGGGAACAGGCCCGCATCCGCAACAAGCACTTCGGTTTTATTTTCCAGAGCTTCAACCTCTTTTCCGAGTTGAGCGCCCTGGAGAACGTGATGCTGCCCATGAGCTACGCCGGGATGTCATCATCGAAGCGAAGAGAGAGGGCGGTGCAGCTGCTCGATGATGTGGGTCTTTCCCACCGCCTGCATCACCTGCCCACCATGCTCAGCGGGGGTGAACAGCAGAGGGTGGCCATTGCCCGAGCCCTGGCCAATCAGCCCAGCCTGATTCTGGCCGATGAGCCCACGGGAAACCTGCCCTCGGATAAGGGGGAAGAGATCCTCCAGATCATAGAGGATCTGAACCGCCAGGGTGTGACCATCGTCATGGTCACCCACAACGACGAGCAGGGCAGGCGGGCTCACCGCCGCATCAACATTATGGACGGCCGGCTGGAGGGCGACGAACGTCTGGTTTCCTCCCACGCGGCAGAGGAAAGGAGCGGAGCATGAAACGGGGAGAAGACCTGCTTCTAAGCTCCCGCTCGATCCGCAAACGGATTGTGGAATCCATCCTCCTGATTGTGGCTATCGCCCTGGGTATCGGGGCGGCCGGGGCCGGCATCGCCATGATGGCCGGCACCACTGCGGAGAGCCGAAAGCTGTTGGCCTCGCCCGAGTACCGGGAGATCGTGGTCAGCATCCGGGAGGACACAGAGGACATGGATCTGCCGGTTGCAGCTATTGATGATGAAAGCGATCTGGTGCTGACCACATTGGACCTGAAGGCCGCCGAAGAAGCTCCGGACGTGCAGTACGCCTATGTAGCCAGCCGCACCCGCTATCATCTGGGGGATTTCCGATTTCCCGGTGCCGGACAGCAACCGCAGGCTGGAGAAGCAGCGCCCGATCCCGCCGATATGCCGGAGATCGAGGAGCTTGACGGCTATGAGGTCAGTCCGGAGTTCTTCTCCGCCTGGTCGATGCAGGCCGCCGAGGGAAGCCTGTTCACGGAGGCGGACATGGCCGCCGGAGAGCCTCTGCTGATCTACGGCTCGGAGCTGGCCGCGGATATGAGCGGTGGGATTGGCGAGCAAATCGTTATCAGGGGGGAGATGTACACCGTGGTCGGCGTCCTGAAGCCCACAGGTACTGATTACGACAAGATGGCCTTTTCTCCGGCCTTTATGCCGGACCTTCAGGGCAACGATTTCATGTCGGTGATGCGCCGCAGCTGGGGAACGACCCTGCGTTTCGCGGTTGCCGACGTGGAGCGCCTGGAAGAGGCCAAGGAACAGCTTGAAAGCTACTTCAGCCGTAACTACGGGGCTGGATCCGTAGTGATCAGCATTCCCCGGGTCGAGGCCGAAGCGGCCAAGGTCCGAGCCACAAGACTGGCCACAGTGGTGCTGTTCCTTTCCCTGGCAGGACTGCTCATCGCCGCGGTGAATGTATCCAATATCCTGTACGGCCGGGCCGTGCGCCGGCATCGCTCCGTGGGCATTCTCAAGGCCCTGGGGGCTTCGATGCGGGATGTGTTCCGGCTGTTCTTCAGTGAAGCCCTGTTGTTGGGCGGTTTCGGTGCCGTGCTGGGCATCGGCATTTCCGTGCTGCTGTCCAAACTGATGGAATCCACTCTCGGCTTTGAACAAATCTCTGTAGCGGTGCTGGCTGCTGGGATCGCGGGTGCCTGGGCAATCACCATGGCCCTGACCGTGTTCCCGGCGCTGCAAGCCGCCCGGGTTCCGGCGGCTGAGGCCATACGAAACGAATAGGAGACAGCTATGAAGATAGTGCGAGACGTATTGAAAGGAATCGCAGCCGCTCCGGGAAAAAGCCTGCTCACGGTTTTCACGGTGGGCGCCGGAGTCGGAGTTTTGATCCTGGCCTTGAGCCTCAGCTCCTTTTTTTCGGACCTGGTTGAGAAACATCTGTCCGGCGGGGGAACGATCATCACCTTTGCCAACGGAGAGCTGAACGCCGAAGGTCAGGTGGATCCGATGCGGCCACCACAATTTGACGAACAGGTGAGCGATATCGTGCAGACCGAAGTGTCGGGCGTGACGGCTCTCTCTCCGGTGGTAACACCCCGCTGGCGGGAAGTGCGTATAGAAGGTGCTACCTACCAGATACGCAGTGTGCTGGGCGTATCGGAGCAGTACTTCGATATCATGGGCATAGAGATGATCATCGGAGCACCCTTTACGCCGGAGGATACGAGCGCAGCGTCGAAAAAGGCGATTGTCAGCGAGGCGTTCGCCGAGCAGCTGTTCGGCTCCGCCGACCAGGCCATCGGAAAAACCATACAGCCTCCGGCCATGGGTCGGCCTCCGGCACAGGCGGGCAGTACCACGATCGCGGAGCGGGAGGAGCCGCGGGTACAGACCTTCATTATTACCGGTGTGATCGAGGATCCGAGCGAAGTACAGCGTAAAGCTTACGGCGTTCCTGATGTGCTGGTACCCTACACCGCCGCCTTCCCCATTCCCATGAACAACGCCTTTGCCCGCAGCATGCTGCTGGGCACCCAGGTGATAAGGGTGGAGGGGGCAAGCCTGTCCACCGTGGAAGCGCAGCTACAGGAGGTTTTGGGACGGACCTACGGAGGCGACTTGAACCTGCTGGTTTGGGAGGGCACACCCCGGGGTGAATCAGGCTGGCTGGAGGAAACCCGCCAGACCATCGCGACCTTCAACCTGGTGGTGAACCTGCTCGGTTTCGTGCTCTTGATTACGGGGGCCATCGGGATCTTGAGCATCATGCTGGTGGAGGTGCTAGGCCGTAGCCGCCAGATCGCCCTGGAGCGGGCCTTCGGCGCTTCCCGCCGCAACGTGATCGGGGAGTTCTTCGCCCGCTCGGTGATCTTGAGCCTGTTCAGTGCGGTCGTAGGCCTGGTTTTGAGCCTGGTCTTTGCAGAGCCCCTGCAGCAGGTTCTGCAGCCCGTACTGGCCGGGGTCGGCCTGAGCGGTCAAAACGGCGCTCTAATTACTATGCCGCCGGTGCTGATCGCCTTTACCGCAGCCGCGTTGATCGGGGGCACCTTCGGGATCTTCCCCGTGTTCTCAACACTGCAAACCCCGATCGCTGAAGGAATCCGGGAGGTCTGATGGTGAAAAGAATTATTTTGATTTTGGGACTGACCGCGCTCCTGCTGATGCCTCTGGCCGCGGACCAGCAGAACCCTGAGCTGTCACAAGCCCGGTCGCTGTCGATCGAGGAGATCGCCCTTCGGGTTCAGGCGGAAAATCCGCAGGTACTCAAGGCTCTGCGCACGCTAAACAACGCCGAGCAGGCACTGGCCGGTGAGAGTCGGCTGTTGGAGAGCCGTTTGACTTTGGAAGCCGCATACGGAACGGCCAAGGAGCAGGCCGGCTCTACAGGTTCTTCCGGCGGTGCGGGAGACGCTGCCGTGTCCGGACAGGCGGGCATCACCATACCGTTGCTGGAGCAGCTTTCGGTCGGGGGAACGGTAACAGCCAAGGAAGGCCCGGAGATCGAGGGGGAGCTTTCGCTCTCGATCACCCCCTTTGCCGCCGGGGATCCGAACTATGTCGAAGAGGAAGCCTACGGTAAAGCGCTGATCGCCTGGCAGACGCTGAGGCAGCAATCCTACTTCGACGCCGAGCAGGCTGTGTTGGCGTATCTTATTGCCAGGATGGAATTTGAGTTGGCGGAGAGTACCCTCGAGCTGGAGCAAAAACTCTACGAAACGGTTCAGAAGGAGCTCGAGCTGGGAGAGGCGTCCTTCGAAGAGCTTCAGGACCAGCTCGGAGAACTCACCGCTGCGAGGAAAAATCTCTACTTGGTGGAATCTCAAGCCCTAAACGCGTGGAAGGAGCTGCAGCTGCTCTTCGATCCGGACAGCGGGGAAATCAAACCGGCTCCCGTTTCCCTCGAACAGTTGGAGCGATTGATCGATGAGCGGGAGCAGCAGATCGCCGAGGTTGCTGCCGAGCAGCCAAGCTCCGAGACTCTGGAATACCTCGAGCTGGAGTTTGCCGCCCTACAGGCAGAGCTGGAAGCCACACCGCTGTGGCGTCCTGACTTCAACCTCTCAGGTTCCATGGGCCTGCCGGATCCCTCCGACTTCAACATCAGCGCTTCGCTGAGCTTTTCTCCCAGCGACATCAAGGACGATGAGCGGGAGGATTTGGAAGAGGCGATCGGGGAGAAGCTCGTGGACATTCAAATTGAACAATTCGATCTGAGCCTGCAGAGACAGCTGATCGAACAGAGCATCAGTGTGGCCGAGCAGGCCTATCAAGCCGCGATCCTGGCCCGGGAGCAGGCCTCTCTGACTCTCCAAGAGTCAGAGCTGTTGTACCAGCAGGGGGAGCGTACCATTTTCGAGCTCGAACAGGCGCGCCTGAGTCTTGCAAGCGCAGAGATCGACAGTTTCGCCTCCGCCGCGGACCTTTATCAGGCCCAGGCGGACCTGCTCATGCTCTACGTTGCGGAAACGGAGGAGTGAGCCGGCCACGACGAGTGTAGTTTTTCCTCGGGATACAACTCCAATCTCACTAAATCAGCAAAAGCGCTTCTACACTTTAGAGGCCTACACTGGTGTGGCCTCCACTACGTCGGTTTCCACTACCGTGGTCTCCACTACGGTAGTCTCCACTACCATGGTCCGTCTTGACCAGGGAGCAGGCTGCCTCTATATTTTTATGAACCACCACCAACGCAGCGAAGGGAGGAAGCGATGATTTTGGCCGTTGTCTCAGAAAGGAACTCGTTAGAATGAATGGGAACAGTTCCAACCGGGATCCTGCCCCCAGAATCCTCACCACCACGGTGGGCTCCTTTCCCTACCCGACCTGGTTGGCCGCCATGCCTTCGGAGCAGTCCCTGCTGGATGCGACCCGGGTGGTGGTGGACATCCAGAGGCAGGCGGGGATCGACCTTCCCACCGACGGCGAGCTGTACCGCTTTGATATAAATCATCCCGAGACCAACGGGATGATCGAGTACTTCATCAGTTCCCTGGCCGGAGTCCGCACAGCGATCGGCCGCCGCGATTCCCTCGATTTTCAGAGCAAAGCGGGTATGGGTTTTCGCCGCAGACCGGCCGGGGTGGTGGAAGCGCCTCTCGGAGAAGGAACGTTGAACCTCCCCGCGGATTGTGAACGCTCCGTGGCCGTGGCCGGAAGAAAAATCAAGTTCACCATAACCAGCCCCTACATGCTGGCCCGCACTCTTCTGGACAGACACTACCGCAGCTTCGAGACCCTGTTGATGGAACTGGCCGGAGTTCTGGCAACCCAGGTTGCGGATCTGCAGTGCGCCTGCGTCCAGGTGGACGAAGCCAACCTGCCCGGCAATCCGCAGGAGGGACCGCTGGCAGCCCGATCGATAAACCTGCTCTTAGATGCTGTCAGCGGCGAAACCGGCTCTTCTCCCGCTCCGGGAGCCGAACGACCGCAGCGGGCTGTACACCTCTGCTTCGGCAACTACGGGGGGCAGACCATCCAGAAGGGAACCTGGAAAGCCCTGATCGCCTTCCTCAACGAGCTGCACGTGGATCATCTGGTACTGGAGCTCGCTCACCGTCCGGAAAGCGATCTGGAGGCGCTGAAGCAGGTCCGCCCCGAGATCAGCCTGGGCATCGGAGTCATCGATATCAAGGTAAATCAGGTGGAAACCCCCGACGAGGTGGCCCGCCGCATCGAGAAGGCGGAAGAAACCCTGGGAGAGGGCCGGATCGGTTGGGTCCATCCGGACTGTGGATTCTGGATGCTGCAGCGCTCGGTAGCCGAGCGCAAGATCACAGCCCTGGTTCGAGGCCGCAATCTGTACCTGGGGTTGTGATCCCAGAAGCGGTGGCAAACTCACCCCGTTCACACCCTCACAGAGGAACGATTTTTTGCACCATGGGAAGGATGGCGAGATCCTGGATACGCAGATGCCCCGGAAGCTCGCAGATGGTCACCACCAGGTCCCCGAGCTCTCTTGGCTTTGTTACCAAGGCCTCGGTTTCTTGATCCCACTCGGGGAGATTCGCCGCCTTGAGAAAATTCGTCGCGCCCCACGAAGGAACCAGGGTGGTCACCCGGATCCCGAAATCCTGCACTTCCAGGTACAGGCATTCGGAAAACTGAGACAGCCCTATCTTGGCCGCTGAGTACACAGACCAGGCGGGCCAAGCCTCGCGTTCACAGATGCTCGATACATTGAGGACCGTACCACTTTTCCGTTGCTTCATGAAAGGAATCACCCGCTTACAGCCGAGGATCACCCCGGTCAGGTTCACAGCGATCGACTGAAACACTTGTTCGTCAGACTGCTCGACCAGGGGGGCTTGCTTGATCCCGCCCCCAGCATTGTTAACCAGGATGTCGATCTGCCCCGTTTCCTCGATGACCTCCTGCACCAGCCGATCCCAGTCCTCGGGAATCGCTACATCCGCCTTTCTGTAGTTGACCCCCAGCTTCTCCGCTGCCTTCTGCAACTCGCGTTCGTGCCGGCTAGTTATCCAAACATTGGCACCCTTTGCTTTGAGGGCTTCGGCGATGCCGAATCCATAGCCTTTCGAGCCGCCGGTTACGATTGCCGTTTTGTTTTTTAGCGTTTCCATAACTGCAATTTTACCTCTTTTTCACCTAGTAAGGGAAAGCCTGGAAGGCTTTTCGCCGCCGCAGATTCTTTGTTTCTTACAATTCCCGGAATACGTTTATCGAGCAGAAGGATGCACTCTGTGCAGGGGCTGTCCTCCCTGCAGGACCCGCAGGATCTCCTCGGCGGCCCTGCGGCGAACCTCCCTCTCGCTGTCCTCGCTGTACCAGGCCATGTGCGGAGTAACCAGAACATCCCGGCGCTTTAGAAAGGCTGCGGTCCCGGGGTCCGAGTAGTCGGGAGGTTCCTGCCAGAACACGTCGCTGCCGAAAAACGAGACCCGTCCCTCGACCAGGGCGCTTTCCAGAGCCTCTCTGTTTATCAGGGCGGCACGGCTGGTGTTGACCAGGATGAGGCTTTTCGCTCGAGCCAGCACCTGCATATCGACGAGATTGCGGGTTTCCTCATTCAGGGGAGCGTGAAGGCTGACGATCTGACAGCGCTCGACCAGGTCCGTGAGGGAATCTACCCGCTGCCAGGTGCTCTGGGCTGAAGTAAAAGATTTTCGCCCCGTTGTAGAGCCCGGTATCGGGCAGTAGGGATCGTAGAAGAGGATCTCGGCCACGAGCGGCTGCAGGCATTCGCCGACCCGGCGGCCGTTGCGTCCCAACCCCACAATGCCGGCGCTCAGGGACTTGGGGCGGCGGAGCTTTTCCGTGCAAGGGTCGGCGATCCAGCGGCCTTGCCTGACCGCTTCTGTCAGGGGATACAGCATGCGCAGGCCCGCCAGGATCAGGGCCATGGTGTGGGCGGCAGCCTCCTCGACGCAGTAGTCCGGCACATTGGCGACGATTTTTCCCAATTCTTCGGCTGCTACCAGGTCCACGTTGTCCGTTCCCACGCCGTATTTCACGACGATCTTGAGCTCCGGAAGCTGCTCCATGACCCGACGGGTTATCGGCGCGTAGGAGACGAGGAAGGCGAAGGCTCCCCGTCCGTGGCGGATCAGCTCCTCCTCCTTCCGGCAGAAGGTGGTGTCGATAGTGAGGTTGGCCGGCTCCAGTACCTTTCGCTCCTCCTCGATCGAACTGTGGTGCATGTCCGTTACCAAGACTTTCATACCTTCCCTCTGTTTCGAGATTCCGGGGGACTGCCGGATGGTTCGCCCGCCGGCTGCGACAGGTCCGCCAGTCTCGGATACAACTCCTTTATCCCGGGATAAAGATCGCGGTAGATCCTGTCGTAGAGGCCGGTGTAGCGTCGATGAGCTGAAGCGTCGGGCTCGCCGGTTTCCACGATCCGGCTTCTGTCGGACAGGGCCTCAAAGCTCGGAAAAACGCCTACCGCTTTGCCGGCCAGCCAAGCCGCCCCGTATTCACTGCCCGCCTCATCACCTATGTAATCCACGGTGAGATTCAGTGCATCGGCCAGAACCCGGCGAACAAGCGCACTGCCTCCTGAGCCGCCGGTCACGATGATTCTGCGGTCGACCGCCACCCCCGCTTCTTGAAGAAGGAGCTTGTTCCTGTAGAAGCTCAGGGCGATTCCTTCGATCGCCGACCTGTACAGATCGGCCCGACTGTGCCCGGGGTGCAGGCCGAAGAGCACGCCCCGGGCGTAGGGATCCCAGAGGGGAGCTCGCTCGCCAAGAAAGTGCGGCAGGGTGAGAAGTCCTCCGCAGCCGATCGGCAGCCTAGCTGCCTCGTCTTCCAGCTGGCTGTACTCCTCGCTTTGCTCCTCTGCAAAGAATAGATTTCGCAGCCAGGTGAGCACCGCCCCACCGGCTGCCAGGCTGGCGTTGATCAGATACCCTTGCCTGTTCCACGGCGCCTTGGTCACGTTCATGCCTCTGGGCCAAAAGGCATTTTCGGAGTAGATGCCCCAACAGCTCGAGGTTCCCAAGGTCATGGCGCTCTGCCCGGCCTTGGTGCATCCACAGGCCAGGTAGCCGGCGGCTGAATCGATCATCCCGGCCGCCACAGGTGTTCCGGGGGTAAGCCCGAACTCGACTGCCGCCTCGACTGTCACCGTACCGGCGATCTCGTCGCTGGGATGCGCTTCGGGGAGCTTGTGCGGGTCCAGCTCGAGTTCTCCAAGAATATCGCTGTTCCAACAGTTGTGCCGAATATCGAAGGCGATTCCGGCGAGACCTGCATGGCTGACGTCGGTGATCAGGTTTCCTGTAAGCCTGCCCACCAGAAAATCCTTCAGGTTGAGGATCTTCGCGGCCCGCCGGTAGACATCAAGGGCGTTGTTCTTGATCCAAAGTGTTTTTACCAGACCGTAGTAGGGATCCACGGGATTCCCGCTGAGTCGAAAGACCCGCTCTTCACCGATCCGCCTTCGGATTTCCTCCGCTTCGGCGACGGCTCGGCGGTCCATCCAGAGAAGACAGGGCATCAGAGCCCGGCCACGGGCATCCACGGCAACCGCATCAGGAGCCATGGCGCTGACGGCTATCCCCTGCACGGCCGCAGGGCTGATACGCCCGGCGGCCAGGGTTTTCGCAATGATGTCTTTCAGGGCGGCCAGGAAGATCGAGACATCGGCCTGGGCTTCCCATCCGGCCGGTTCGATCCAGCGGGCCTGTGCGCCGTAGGCCTGGCTGCATCTGGCCAGCAATTTTCCTTCTGTACTGAGCAGCGCACAGCGAATCCCCGTGCTGCCCAGATCGATCCCAAGGAGCGCCTTCGTACGCATTTGCGCGCCACCTTCCTACGGTTCGATAACCGTTTTCAGGGACTTCCCCTCGCAGGCTTTTTGAAAGGCTTCCGAGATCCGCTCGAGAGGGTAACGACTGTCGCAGATCCCTTTGCTGAAACCCGAGGCGATCATCTCCATGGCCAGGCGGTTTTGATAGAGGGTCGAACCGTAGGTTCCCCGTACCGAGGCCAGCTTATAGTGCAGGAGATTGCTGTTGAAGCGTATCAGGGGATGGTCGGGAGGAAGGCCGGCAAAATACAGGACCTTCCCGTACAGACCGATGAGCTCGAGGGACTGCTCCTGGACCTCGGCGGAAGAGCAGGCCACGATCACTATGTCGAAACCCTCTTTGCCCGTGATTTCCCTGCCTTGCTCCAACAGGCTCTCTTTTGCATTATTGATCACGGTGGTTCCGGCGGGCAGGACACCCTTTACCAGCTTGAGTTTTTCTTCAGAAATATCCGCCACGACAACTTCTTCCAATCCGCCTCGCAGAAGCAGCTTGGCCAGCAGCACGCCGATAGCGCCCGCGCCGACAATCAGCCCCCGGCCCCCTAAAGGGATATCGCCGAGCCGCTCCAGTCCGTTCAGAGCACAGGCCAGGGGCTCGGCGACCGTATAGTCGGCCGGCTGCTGCCCCGAAGGCAACGGGTCGGGCAGAGGGAAGATGTTTGTTTTCACTCCCTGCGCCGGAACCAAGAGATACTCTGCGAATCCGCCGGGATAGTGGTAGGCAATCGAGGTTTTCTGGGAACAGAACAGACCGCGCAGGCAGTTGCTGCAGCGACCGCAGGGAATGCCCGGGGTGACCATCACCATCTCTCCCCTGCGGTAGCCGACTTCCTCTCCGGGGAAATCTGCCCCCACCTCTTCGACCCGGCCCACGATCTCGTGCCCGATAACGGCGGGCAACACGATCTTGCTGTGTCCGTGACGATAGATGCGCAGGTCCGTGCCGCAGATCGCGCAGGCTTTTACCCGGATCAGAATCTCGTCGGAGTGAATTTGAGGTTTCTGTATCTCCCGGATTTCCAGTTTCCCGGGCGCTACGAGAACGGCCGCTTTCATCGTTAGATCATGGTACGGGCATAGGATCGCCAGGTCAATGTGCTGGCTTACATACAGGAACTGCGGTAGACTGAAAACTGACGGAACGGGAACGGCGACCCGGCGCAAGAAAGCACCTATGTGTCAGGACTCGGCGCCTTGAGGAGGAGAGAATTGATCCTGGACATGTTAGAAAACCGCGAAAGATACGGGGGAATAGACCCCGGAATCGAACGGGCTTTGGACTACCTGGCGAACACTGACTTCGTCGCGTTGGAAGACGGAAAGCAATCGCTGGACGGAGATGGGATCTATGCCCTGATCGCGACCTATACAACGGAACCGGAGAGCCAACGGCGCTTCGAAGCTCATCGAAAATACATAGATATTCAGTACATCCTGACAGGGCGGGAGGTCATCTTCTGGGCGCCCACGGACGAGCTGTCACCGACGACTGATTATTCACAGGAGAAGGATATTATCTTTCTTGCCGGGGAGGCTCGAGCGCGGCTGCAGCTGAGCTCTGGCAGTTTTTCAATTTTCTACCCTGAGGACGCCCACAAACCCAACTGCGCCTGGAACGATCCCCAGCAGGTGCGCAAGGTGGTGGTAAAAGTTCCGGTTCGCTAACAGGGTCGGCAGGCGTCTTTAGCTGCTGAGCCGGCGCTCGAGCTGTCCGCGGACCGTTTATCCCCTAACCGCCTCCCGCTCGATCTCCCGTTTGGTACGGTCGATCGATTTCTCGAGCCCCCGGATTACGTCGAAGGTATCTTCCATCACGGCGCTGAAAAGCTTCCGGGCTTTCTTCGGATCGGACTTGCTCAGTGCGATCAGGTTGTAGAAGGCGACCTTGGTACCGTCGCTTCCGGCGATCACATCGCAGGTGCGCTGACTTTTCGCAAGAAGAGCGGCGGCTCCAAAGCAGTCACCCGAACGGTAGCGGTGGGTTCTGTTGCGCTCCGGGAAAGCGGAGCCCTGCACCACTTCACAGACAGAGGTCGCATCATCCCCCTTCTTGAGGATAACCTCGCCCCGCCTGTATTCCTTGTAGTCTACGTCCCCGCGCTCGACAGCCCCATAATGGGGCCGTCCCCCGTTCGAGGGCCCCGGACCGATCAGTTCATACGAGCCGGAAACCTTGCGGATTTCCGGATTCCTGAGGCTGTGCCGGGCCGCATGGATCGCATCGTGTTTGATCAGGGCCATGTCCCTGGCGATCCTCTTGGCTTCGATCTCCACGTCCTTCTCCGTCATCCCCATTATGTTTTGATCGATCTCAAACTGAGAGTGAAAAGTACAGCGGGGATAGCGGCAGCGGACCGCATAGATCCCGTTCTTAAGTCTATATGGCATCTTGGACCTCCTCGATCCTGGTTTTCCTCCTATAGGAATGCAAGCTCCGTACCAAATTGAGCTTTATTTAGGTTTTTCTTGTAAATCTCTACTATATATAGAATTATTTCGAAAAAAATCCAGACCGAGGAACGACGGCGATTATTTAGTTACGAAATAGTAATTATTATAACTTTCTGTTACGTTTTTGTACTTACTACCTCTGTAAATTACTTTCCGAATAAAAAAGCATAAATATTTGAATATCTTCAACAGATGGTTGTATTTTATCTTGAACCCCCCGGGGGATCTCCAAACCGCTGGCGTGGCTTAGGAAACAAGGAGAGTAACGACGTGGACATCGTGAAATTGAACCAGGTAAAAAAAATCTATCCCCTCGGCAAAGTCGAGGTCGAGGCGATAAAAGGGGTGGATCTGTGCATTGAAAAGGGAGACTTCATCTCCATCGCCGGCCCTTCCGGATCGGGCAAGACCACGATCCTCAACATGATCGGCTGCATCGACAAACCCACCGAAGGAACCGTGGAGATCAGCGAACGTTGCACGGCCGAGATGAGCGACAAGGAGCTCACCTCCCTGCGGCACCAGTTTCTCGGCTTCATCTTCCAGTCCTTCAACCTGATCCCCGTTCTCAACGTCTACGAGAATATCGAGTTTCCTCTGCTGCTCGGTAAAGAGAGGATGAGCAAGAGCGAGAAGAAAGAGTGGATCGACACCCTGATCGAAGAGGTGGGGCTGAGCGATCAGCGCATCCAGCGGCCCAACGAGCTATCCGGCGGTCAGCGCCAGCGGGTGGCCATCGCCCGGGCCCTGGTAAGCAAACCGGAGATCGTCCTGGCCGACGAACCCACGGCCAATCTTGATTCGGCGACGGGGGAGGCGATCATCGAGCTGATGAAAAAGCTCAACAGGGAGCAGTCAACGACCTTCATCTTTTCCACCCACGATCCGGCGATCGTCTCGATCGCCGATCACGTGATCCACCTTCACGACGGCCTGGTCGTGGAGGAGAAACGGAGAGAGCGCTATGCCGGTACTCGTTAAGATCGCCCTCAGGAACTTGAGCGAGCACAAGTCCAAAACCCTGATCATCGGCATCATCATTGCGATCGGCATCATGGTCATGCTCCTCGGCAATTCCCTCACAGAAACTGCAGCCCGGGGCGTACGGCGCTCATTTATAGACAACTACACGGGGCATATCATGATCAGCGCCAAGAGCGAGGACACGATTTCTCTGTTCGGGCGCCAGGGACCGCAAACGGGCAACGAAGAAACCCCGCGCATCCCCTCCTACGAAAAGGTGTATGGCCACGCCGCCGCACTTCCCGAGGTACGCGCCTTAGCTGCTCAGATCAGCGGTTTCGCGCTTTTCAGCTTCGAAGAGAAGGGCAACCAGTTCGGCATTCTCTTCGGAATCGAGCCGGAGAGCTACGGCGCGATGTTTCCCGACAGCATCACCCTGACCCAAGGCCGTTTCCTCGAGCCGGGAGAGGAGGGCATCCTTTTATCCAAGGGAAAAATCGAGGAAATAGAAGAGGAGATCGGTGTGAGCTTGAGCGTGGGAGACAGCGTGCTGGTCAGCGGTATCGGTGCGACGGGCTTTCGCATCCGCGAGCTGCCGATCCGGGGCGTTTTCCACTTCCAGCAGGAGGTGCAGGGTTTGGACCAGATCAACTTCATAGACGCCCAGTCTCTGCGGGCCCTGTTGGGTATGGTGGTGGCCACGGCCGGCCAGATGGATCTGGACCCGGAAGAAACCTCCTTTCTGGCGCTCGAGGATCCGGAAGACGCCCTGTTCACAGATGCTGTGCTCGAGGGCGAAGAGGAGCAACCCCAGGTATTTAGCGAAGAGGCGCTGCTCGATCTTCTCGGCGAGAGGCAGCCGGGAAGCTACGCGGCTCAGATCGACAGCGGGGCCTGGCACTTCCTGCTGCTCAAGCTGGAGGATGGGAGCCAGGTGGTACCTGTAATCGCCGGCTTGAATCAGTGGTTTGACGAGCAGGGGATCGAGGCCAGGGCGTCGGATTGGAAAGCGGCCTCCGGCGGTTTCGGTTCACTGGCCGATACGATCCAGATCGTGTTCAACGTCTTGATTCTGATCATCGCGGTGGTGGCGATCATCATCATCATGAACACCCTGGTAATCTCGGTGATCGAACGCACGGGGGAGATCGGCACGATGCGCGCACTGGGCGCTCAGAAGCGAACCGTGCGCCGCATGTTTCTGCTCGAGACCCTGAGCATCTCTGTGGTTTTCGGATTGATCGGCGTGGCCGCCGGGGCACTGGTGATCGCCGTTCTCAATATCACCGGCGTGCCGGCGCCCAATCCCTTCTTCGAAATCCTCTTCGGCGGTCCGGTTCTCCACCCGGCCCTGCCTCTCTCCTCGCTGCTCTACGCCCTGGCAATCATTGTAGCCATAGGCGTTGCAGCCAGTCTCTACCCTGTGGCTGTGGCCCTGCGGATCCAACCCGTGCAGGCCATCCGGACCGAATAAGAGAGGAGCGCAATGAACACCCTCAGAATCGCCTTTCGCAACCTCAGCCGGCAGAAAAAGAGGAGCTTTCTCCTCGGCGGCGCCATCGCCTTCGGCATCCTGATCATTACCCTGGTCAACGCCTTCACCGCCGGATTCGTGGACAACGTGCAGGAAAACTTCAGCCACTTCTTCGCCGGACATGTGTTTGTCGCAGGCTACGAGAAAAGCCCTTCGGGACGTTTGATTTCCGTGATCCGCGACGATAGAGAGCTGATCGAAACGATAGAGAGTATCGAAGGTCTTCCCATCCGCTACCTCTCGAGGCGCTCGAGCCTGGACGGCACCCTCATATTCGAGGGTGAGTCGATCCGGCAGGAAGTGGTGGGCGTCGACTGGCAGGAAGAGATATACCTCAAAGAGCGCCTGATTCTGCGCGAGGGATCCATGGAGCAGGTCCTGGCCGATCCGCAGGGGTTGATACTCAACGAGAAGATGGCCACCAAGCTCAACGTAGAGATCGGAGATACCCTCTTGGTGCAGCTGCAAACGGTAACCGGCCAGCAGAACGTCGGGGAGTTCGTTCTCAAGGCCACCAGTCAGGACACCGGTTTCTTCAGTGCGGTCAGCGCCTACGCCCACCAGGACCATGTGAACGGGCTTCTCAACATTGAGCCGGGACAGTACATCAGTTTGGGTCTTTTCCTCCAAGACATGATGCTCATGGAACGCGAAGCCGACAGGCTGTACTCTGTCCTGGAGGATAAGGTCTCTTTGGTTCCCCGCTTCAGCGGCCCGCGAGGGTTCCAGGAGCAGCGCAATCAACTGCTCGAGGAGCAGTGGCAGGGTACCCGCTTTCAGCTGTTTACGATCGGGGATTTCCTCGAGCCTCTCAACCAGATCGCCTCCACGCTGAATACGGTAGGCCTGGTGGTAGTGCTGATCCTGTTCGTAATCATCATGGTGGGGGTGACAAACACCTTCCGCATGATCATCTACGAACGAACGCGGGAAATCGGCACCATGCGCGCCCTGGGCCTGCAGCGGGGCGGCGTGCGGGGATTGTTTCTTCTCGAGGCCTTGCTCCTGTCCCTCGGCGGAGCTCTGACCGGGCTCCTCGCCGCCTTCCTCGTCGCCCTGGTCCTTTCGCTGATAAACTTCGGCATGGACAATCAGTTCTTTATAATACTGAAAAACGGACATCTGCTGTTCAAGATCCTGCCCGCCCAAATACTGGGCAGCATCTTGATCGTCGGGCTTTTAACCCTGCTGGCCGCCCTGATCCCGGCCGGCCGGGCAGCGAAGATGGACCCGGCCCACTCCCTGAGAAAGACGTATTAAAGGATGTAAAATGAGAAAAACAAGCATCATCTTCACGATATTTCTCCTCGTGATTTCCTGCGGTTTCGCTTGGACGGCGGAGCCGGACTTCAAAACGATCCTGGCCACGGTGGACGAGATGTCCAACTTCGAGAACTCAGATTTCTCCGCCACCTACACGGTGGTTTCCGACAAACCGGGGGAGGACTCGAGCGTATTCAAGGTGCGTATGTTCCGCCGCGATCTGGAGGAAAAATTTCTGCTGCTCTTTCTCGAGCCTGAAACTCAGAAGGGCCAGGGCTACCTCCAGCTCGAGGACAATCTCTGGTTCTACGATCCGGAGAGCCGCAAATTCAGCCATTCCTCCTTAAAGGAAAATCTTGAGGACTCGGAAACAAAAAACAGCGATTTTCGCCGCTCCTCGTTGGCCGAGGACTATGAGGTGGAAAGCTACGCGGAGCAGGTACTGGGAAAATACCCGGTGTATGTGCTTGACCTGGTGGCCAACAATGACGAGGTCCCCTACCCGCGCCTCAGGCTCTGGCTGCACAGGGACAATCCTCTGGTTCTCAAGGTGGAAGACTACAGCCTCTCGGAGCGCTTGATGCGCACCGCCTATTACCCCAAGTATATGAAGGTCAGCGGGCGCTTCATCCCTTCGCGAATGTTGTTCGTCGACGAGCTCAAAGAGGGAGAAAAGACCCAGGTTACTATAAAAGATGCTTCGGTGGCTGAGCTTCCCGACTCGGTTTTCACAAAGGCCTACCTCGAGAGGGTCAACCGTTAGGCTTCCGCGCCCGGCAGCGTTCAGGCGCGCTTTTGGGGGGAAAGCATGCTTTCAGAACAGGAACAGAAACTACTCGAAACCATTGATCCGGAGGAACTGGTCGAGCTCACCCGGGATCTTGTAAAGATCGACTCGGTCATCCGGCCCGAGAAGGGAAACACGGAAGCGCGTGCGGTCCGCTATATCGCCGAGTGGATCGTTGAGAACCTCGGCTGCGAAGCCCTCGTAGAGGAGGTCGAGCCGGGCCGGGAGAACATCATCGCCACCATCGATTCCGGACGGCCGGGGCCCGTGCTGATGATCGAGGGGCACACCGACGTGGTCAGCGAAGGCGAGAGGACAAGCTGGAGCCACGATCCCTTCGCTGCGGAGATCGTCGACGGCAGGATCTACGGCAGGGGAGCCTGCGACATGAAGGGTGGGCTGGCCGTGGCTCTTCTGACGGCCAAGACCTTTGTCAGGTCCGGAGTGCCCTTTGCCGGCAAGATCCGCCTCGGGATCGTCTGTGACGAGGAAGGAATGATGATCGGCATCAAGGATTTTATAGAAAAGGGGCACGCCGATGAGGTGGCGTCTGCTCTGGTGCCGGAGCCGGAGGACAACCAGCTGTGCATCAGCATGAAGGGAGCGATCCGGGCTGTTGTCAAGGTGCACGGCAAGATGGCCCACGGCTGCATGCCGTTGACAGGCATCAATCCCAACACCCGCCTGGCCCGCACGATCCTGGCCTTCGAGGAGTACGAGTCAGCGGAGAAGGAGCGCTGCGGCGAGGATCCTTATCTGGGCTGGCCTTCGATAACCTTCACAGTGCTGCACGCGCCTCCCCGCGGCGAGCCGGCCCAGCTCAACGTAATGCCCGCCGATGCCCTGGGTTACATAGATATCCGCACCACTCCGCCCCAAGACCACGACCAGCTTCGCCGGGGACTCGAGAAGATCCTGGCCGATCTGGGCAGCCGGGACCCGCAGTTCAACGCCGAGATCGAGTTCATCGAGGACCGCCCCGTGGTGGCTATCGGCAAGGAGGAAGCGATCGTGCGCTGCAGCGCCGCTGCTTTCCGCGACGTCACGGGCAGACAGCCCGTATACAATGGAGTGCCCGGAGCCACGGACGGCACTTTTCTCCACGCCTGGAAGGGCATCCCCTGCCTGGTCAACGGGCCCGGACCCAGGCACCTTCCCCACCAGATAGACGAATACATAGAGATCGAGCAGCTCGTCGAAGCGGCCGGGATCTACGTGGTGGCGGCTTACCGCTTTCTCGCCGGCGCGCAGGGATCCTGATCGGGACCGCTTCCCTCTGTAGTTCAACCTGCTTTCGATGTCGGGATCAGCAGCAATACGACCGTGCCGATTGCTCCAAGCGCCGCGACCGTGATCTCGACAGTAAGGTTTTCAATAAACAGGAGTATCGACAGCAGGATCATCGCCCACATCATCCCGATCGATATCACCTTGGTTCGAAGCGAGATCGATCTGGTTTCTCTGAAATCCCGAATGATCTTGCCGAAAACCTTGTGGTTCAACAGCCAGGAATACAGGCGATCCGAGCTGCGGACGTAAAATGCCGCGGCCAGCAGCAGAAAAGGAGTGGTCGGAAGTCCGGGAACAACCACTCCGATCACCCCCAGAGCGAGGAAGATCGTACCCAGGCCGATCAGGATGAATCGAATAAAAATAGACATCGCAACTTTGCCTGCATCCCACCTGCGATCGATCGGAAATCTCCGAGGTCAAACTTCGGTTCTCTTCCCTCTGCAGCGCTCGACGATCGCCGCGATATGAATCGCCGTCGTGTCGATGTAGTGGAGGCTGATATCCTCAGCTTTCAAAAGCAGGGGAAGCTCTGTGCAGCCCAGGATCACTCCTTCTATGTTTTGATCCGCCTCGATCCTTTGTATGATCGAGAGAAATCCATTCTTGGTGTCATCCTTGATGATGCCGAACTCTATTTCTGATAAGATCTTATCCTGGATATAGTCCATTTCCCGAGGGTTGGGAACAACCACACCGATGCCGGCTTCATGGAAAGCGCGCTGGTAGAAATCGGCCTCCATGGTGAACCGTGTGCCCAACAGGCCGAGCTTCCGGACGCCGAGCTCGAGCGCTTGGTCACGTGTTGCCTCGACGATACTGAGCAGAGGCAGCTCTGTGCCCTGCTGCACTTGATCGAATACCCTGTGCGGCGTGTTGGAGGCGATCGCACCGAACTCTGCTCCGCCGCGGCGGAGGATCTCGAAGCGGTTCGCTATCAGCGCTGCGACTTTATCCCAGTCGCCGGCTTGCTCGTCTGCCAAAATCGAGCGCAGATCCACACTCTCGATGGCAATTTCCGGGTAACCGAGTGTCTCATAGGTGGCCCGGAAGGCCTCGATGATCCCCCGGTAATAGTCGATCGTGGATTCCGGCCCGAGCCCGCCTACAATACCGATTTTCCTCATCATCCTGGTCCTTAGGGTTGTGTTTCGTTGCTGAAATACTACTCTATGCGCGAACCGTTATTCTACCGTGGGATCGTCCACCCGGCCGATTACGATTGCGCCGCTCTCCGGCGAGCAGATCCGTGGCAATGTCCGCTCGACAAGGAGAGCGAGCTCCTCCATCTTCAGGCGGATCATCTGCTCATACCCGGGGTTTTTGTCTTTGTACTCGCCTAACAACTGGGAAAAGGTCATCTCTACCCGGGAGGCGAGCTCTTCAGCAAAATAAAAAACCTGGATCCGTTTCCCGGTCAGTAACGGTGGAAATTCCAGGAAGGTGGTGTCGTAACAGATCTGAGAGATATTGCTGAAGCCGGTGATTCGCATTTCCCCTCCCCGTCCGGGAGGGATAAGCAGCAGGTGCCGGTCCCGGACGATCCTCTGCCGATCCTGTTCTAGATACAGGATCGCTCCACGGTGTAGAAAGACGATCTGGTGTTGTTCCTCCAGGGCCAGGCAATCGCTCCTGGAGGTAATGATCCGGCGAACGGTGAACGATTCTTCCTGGCTGTAATTTAGCGGAACAATGATGCTCACCCCCAAAACGGGCTTCTACATTATATTTTAGTACACAACGGGACCGGTCGCTACTGCCGGCGGACAGTGGTAACGACCTAGTCGATCTCGCTCGGTCCTCGACCTGTACATGAATCAGTCCTGCGAATCTGAATGTCCAACTACTTGAGTGCTGAAAGAACGGTCTCGGCATTGACAAGGCACCAGGAAGGCTCATTCACTCTTTTCGAAGCTGCCCCAGGGACAAACAGCGCGTATATGATATCGGTTTCTTCTATTCCTCGGAGGGGCGGGACACCTTTTCGGAGTAGTTCATGAAAAGCCCTGCCGATCTGTTTATCACTCATTGATACCGCACTCCACTTGGCTTCTCCGAGGAGTAATCTCTTTCCGTCCACGGATCGTGATACGATATCCCACTCCGGATCGTTCCCGTGCCAATATCGCTTTGCCGGCTCCCATGGACCGAATCTGCCTAGGTCGGAAGACCCGCGATGAAGCATGGAAACGCACCGTCGACACAACTCTTCCCATGCTTCCGCCAGCAGGGCCGGTCGATACCGGGACCACAGTGCTTTCCTCGTCTCCGCCGGCGATTGGGTCAGAACAGCTTTGTTGGGCGCAACCACGCGAAACCATAAACGAAAGAACGGATCGGATATCCTGTAGAGACTCCGCTTGCTGCTTCGTTCCGATTCACCGAACGGTGTTTCCCGATTCACAAGGTCCAGCTCTACAAGGCGCGCAAGGGGTCTGGAAAGCGATGTGGCCGGAACGCCTAACCGTCCAGCCAGCTCCGAAACCCTATGCACTCCCGCTCCGATCAGATCGAGTAACGGCCGCAGAGAAATCGCCGGCGGAGTTTCCTCGAGAAGCAGTCTTTCCGGCTCCCGAAATAAAGGGGAAAGAGGATCTAGAACGCAGCGATCTACCGCCTCATCGATTTTTTGTCCATATTCTTCAGCCAGCTCCCAGTAGCGGGGGATACCTCCCCATACCGAGTAAGCTTCAACAGCCTGAGCAGATGAAGCGTATTTCAGTGCTTTCTGTATGTATCCGGCAAAAAGAGGTTTCAGCTCCAACTGTACCCGCGATCTTCCATACAACGGCGCGGCCGAATCCAACACCAAACCCTGCATCATACGCTGACTCGATCCGGCCACAGCGATCGTCAGCCGCACCTTCTTCGCTTCATTGTCGACCCAGTTCTGAAAAACGCTCGCCAAAGAGGCATCCGCAGCGATCAGGTAAGGAAACTCGTCGAAAATGATCGGCCCTCTCCATCCGAAGCGCGCGGATTCGGATAACAACCTACTCAGAAATGAGCGCCAATGAGGATATGCAACTGATCCAAATCCAGGAAACCGTTTTGAGACAGCTTCCGCCAGAAACTCCCGCTGAATAGATTGGGCAGATTGATCCGCCACTGTGTACAAGCCATCGTGTGCGGCGGACCACTCGAGAAGCAGACGCGTTTTGCCCACCCTCCGTCTGCCCCAAATCACAGCAAGCCCGCCTTGATCGCTGCGCAGTAACGCCTCGAGGTGATTCAACTCATCATTTCTATCTATAAACTCCATTGACATAAATTATGCATAAAAACATAATGTTTTCAAGCATAATTCTCTTAAGCATATTATTGAGCAATCAATTGGTATGTATGACCGTTCAATCTATCCTCGCCTTAATCCGAGTTCTTTCGAGCTACGATTTTTCCTCTTTATTCGTCTGCTCGCCGCCGCTCTCGGTCTCTGCC
The DNA here is from genome assembly GCA_964390045.1 of uncultured Spirochaetaceae bacterium. GTDB lineage: Bacteria > Spirochaetota > Spirochaetia > SZUA-6 > DRHE01 > CAYMGP01. The sequence goes on from CAYMGP010000037.1 coordinate 27,503, forward strand.
TCTTTGCTCCCCCGCTCGACCTTTTTCTCGGCTTTCTCAGGAGCCTCGCTGCCCGCCTTCTCTATTTCGCCCTGTCCCGGAGGCTCACTTCCCGCCTTTTCTATCTCCCGTTCGATCTGCCTTATATAGGACACGGATTTGTTTCTGAGATCCCGGATCTGCTGGTACAGCCGGCCGAGGGTGCGAAAGAACTTGGGTAGATCCTTGGGATTCACGAACACGATGACAGCCACAAAGATGATCAGGATCTCTATGAAACCCAACCCGAACATCAACCCCTCCCAAAGTTGAAGATTTTTGCCACGAGAAGCGCAACAAAGATGAGGGCGATGAGCGGCACAGCCACGCTGACCTGAGACACGAAATCGGGCGGTGTCAAAATCGCGGCAAGTATAAACACCCCTATAACAATATAACGGCTCGCCTTGAGCAGGGCTTTGCGGGTCAGCACATTCATGATCATCAGGATCTCCAGCACTACGGGCAGCTGAAACAGGATGAGTGTGATCAACAGGAACTGGAAGATATAGAAGATGTTTTTCCCGTAGTTCAACAGCATGCCCACCCGGGAGGGAATGAAAACAGCTCCGCTCAGGAACTTAATCGAAATGGGGATGATCGTATAATACCCGTAGTACACGCTGAAAACGATCAAGGCGAAGCTCGCTGAAAGCGAAATCAGGATGATCTTTTTTTCCTTCTTGTTCAGGCCGGGAAACACGAACCTGATGATGTTGTATACGTGGACGGGAAGGGAGAAAACGATCCCGGCCAAGAAAGCCACCTTGAGGCGGATCACAAAGCCCTCGAACAGGGTGTTGACGAAGAGTATCTCTTCTCCACCGGCCAGGCGCTCGATCTCCTGAAACGGCGCGAACAGAAAGTCGACGATCGGCTTGTAAAAGATGTAGCAGACCACGGCGCCGGCCAGTACGGCGATCAGCGAGACGATGATCCTTCTGCGAAGTTCTCGTATATGATCGAGGAAAGTCATCTCCCCGGCCGGCTCGGGCTTTTTCACATCCCGAAAATTATAGGTTATCGCTTCTGTCAGAGTCAATTCTGTCCGGATGAAGTTTGCACGCTACAGAATTCCCATCCCGCTGTAGCAGCGGTCTAGCGTTCCCGGTTTTCCTCTGCGTGAATCCCATCGAGGATCCGCACCAGCCCCGTGATTGCTCTATTGAAAGGCACAACGATTCCGAGAGCCTCGGCCTCCCGGACAACGGCTCCATTTATAAAATCGATCTCCGAGCGCCGACCTCGATCGAAATCCTGGAGCATCGAGGATCGATTGGCACCCGTTTTCTCGGCCACTGTGTATACCGTCTCCAACGGATTCTCGTACGTCAGGCGGATTCCCTTCTTCTCTGCCACAGCCACTGCTTCATCGACCAGCCCGGCCATCAGGGTTTTGCAGTCTGCGAACTCGAGCAGCCTGCCGTTGGGCAGACCTGTAACAGCGGTCAGGGCATTGATGCCTACATTGATGATCAGCTTGCTCCAGATCAGCTCTTCGATGTTGTCCTCCACCTGCGCCTCGATCCCGGCCTGGTTGAGGGCCTCGACAAAACCGGCCAACTTTTCGTTGGCCCTGTCCGACATGCAGAGGTGGGTCGGTCCCCGGCCGGCGTGGAGTATCCTGCCCGGGCCGAGGAAAGTGGCACCCTGGGAGGTTACTCCGGCGGCGGTCCGTTCGGCTCCGAAAAGGCGTTTCAGGATGGCTTCGTTGCCCAGACCGTTCTGCATGGTCACAGCAATGGTTTTCGGCGGCACGACATCCACGAACTGCCGGGCCACGGCTTCGGTGTCTGCGGACTTGACGAATACGATCAGCACTTCCACCCCGTGAAGATCCCGGGCATCGCTAACGGCGGTGGGTCGACAAATCACCTCAGAGTCTGCGGCCGGGTCCACTATGATCAGACCGGAACGCTGTACAGCCTCCACGTGCTCCCGGTTGATATCATAGAGCAGCACCTCCTGACCCGCCTGAGACAGCCTGCCTCCGAACAGAGAGCCCATGGCTCCGGCTCCTACAATTCCTATCTTCATCGTTTCAGATCTTTATAGGCCGGTATGCCATGGAGGGTTTCGGCGGCCTTGACAGCCTTGACCACAGCACGGGCCATAACCCAGGCGGCCAGAGCACCGACCTGCGAGGCATCAGCCTCGACCTCTCCTGTCGCCATGCAGAACACCGCATCACCATCTCCCAACGTGTGCACCGGCCGGATCGTGCGTGCATAGCCGTCGTGAGCCATCATGGCCACCCGGGTGGCCAGGGCTTTGTCCAGGGCCGCGTTGGCGGCCACGACCCCGATAGTGGTGTTGCTGCCAAAAACAGACCTGTACCGGCCGGCCTCACCGCGCAGCACCTTCATGGCGTCCACGAAACCGATTTTATCTTCGGTCAGGCTTCCGACCAGGATTTCACCGCTTTCCGGGTCCACCACGTCGCCGTTGCAGTTCACCGCCACGATCGCCCCGACGATCAGCTTGCCGACCTGTACACTGGCCGTGCCCAGCCCGCCCTTGCAGTCGCCGCACAACCTGCCCGACATCCTGCCGATGGTGCAGCCCGTACCGGCACCCACGTTGCCCTGTTCGGCATTGTCCTTGCTGGCCTGCCGGCAGGCGGCGTAGCCCATCTCGACATCGGGGCGCACCCGTGGGCTGCCGAAGGTAAGGTCTTGAAGAACGGCCCCCGGAACGATGGGAACCCGGGCTGCGCCGAGATCGAATCCCACATCCCGCTCTTCGAGGTAGCGCATGATCCCGCCGGCGCACCGCAGGCCGTAGGCGCTTCCTCCCGTTAGAAACACGGCGTGAGCTTCGGTCACCAGGTTCTCAGGCCGCAGGCAGTCTGTCTCCCGGGTGCCCGGAGCCCCGCCCCGGGTGTCCACCGCGGTTGTCGCACCTTTCTCACAGAGAACCACGGTACAACCGGTAGCCGCTTCGAGATCCTGAGCGTGCCCGACTTTGATAGCCGGAACATCGGTTAGCGCATCTCTCAATTCACTTCTCCTTTTCTGCTAAGATCGTCCGTCAAGCTGTGTAACAGCTAACCTTAGAAAGTACGACCCGCAGTGTCAACAATTTCCCGGGGTACAATCGGCTGCAACACAATTCCCGCGACACAGCTGCAGTAAGATTCCAAAAGGTGAGGGAACGGAAAAGCCGGTGTTCCTTGAAGGGAATCGTTTTTTCCTGTACAAATTCTCAAAAGCTCGTTAGGGGAGAGGAAACACAGGATGAGTGAAAAACAGGAAGCGACGAAAAAAGTTCTGATATCCGATCTCTGGGAGATGAAGCAAAAGGCAGAGAAGATCTCGATGATCACCGCCTACTCGTACCCTCAGGGTCTGATCGTGGACGAGGCGGGAATCGACGTGATCCTCGTGGGCGACTCCCTCGGCATGGTCGAGCTCGGTTATAGGGATACCGTGCCCGTGACCATGGAGGAGATGCTCTCCCATACAAAAGCTGTGGTGCGGGCGGTGAGGCATGCCCACGTGGTCTCGGATATGCCTTTCATGTCCTACAACATCTCTATCGAGCAGGCGGTAACCAACGCCGGGATCCTGTACAAGCAAGGCGGGGCGGACTCCGTTAAGCTCGAGGGGGGACAGGATATGGCGGAGACCGTGGCAGCCATTCACAAAGCCGGCATCCCTGTGTTCGGACACATAGGGCTGACACCCCAGACCGCGGCGCTTCTCGGCGGCTTCAAAGTACAGGGGAAATCTCTCGATCAGGCGAGAAAAGTCTATGATGATGCGGTGGCTCTCGAACAGGCCGGAGCCTTCGCCCTGATCCTGGAAGCGATTCCCAAGGAGCTGGCCGCCCTGATAACGGAAACGGTGCGTATTCCCACGGTCGGGATCGGTGCCGGTATCGGCTGCGACGGGCAGGTGTTGGTGCTCCACGACATGGTGGGTCTTTTCAAGCGCTTCACACCGAAGTTCGTGAAGGTCTACGCCGACGTATACACGACCCAGGTCACGGCGGTCAAAAGCTTCGTCTCAGATGTGCGCTCCTCAGACTTCCCGGGCGATGAGCACTCCTTCGGTATGTCTGCGGATACGGTGGAAAAGCTGAAGCGGCATCTCGGCTCCTAGGAACGGCTGTGATAGGAACCATGAAAAGAACCTTCGTTTTCCTGACTCTGCTCGCTCTGCTCGCTCTCTGTTTGCCAGGTTTCTCCCAGGACTTTGACAGCCTCTTCGAGGAGGAACTCATCGAGGAAGATACGGAATCGACGGAAGGAGAGAATGTCGAAGAGAAAAACTTCTTCGAGGAGGATCTGGTAGAAGAACCGGAGGCGGAGTCCTCGGAACAGGTTGAGGCCGCTCCGGAAGAGGTCTTCCTCGTCTCCGAGCAGCTCGAGTGGGGCGGTCGTTTCGAGAGTTCCTTCGAGAGTGAGTGGGGCTGGAAAGCCTATCCCAATTCATGGAACGTACTGTTCACCGAAGCCAATCCCGCTTTTACCACCGTGCTGAAGGCAGACCTTTTTTTCGACGCCCGTCCGAGCCGGAACTTCCGCGTCTTCGGCAAGGCCAAAGCTTCCTACGAATACGATCTTGAAATCGCTCTGGCCGGAGGCAATCCTTGGTTTTGGGACGCTGAGATCTTCGAGCTTTTCTCCGACTTCCAGTACAGGGACCTCCTCTTCTTCAGGACGGGAAAGCAGACGATCCAGTGGGGCGTAGGCTACCGCTTCAGTCCCGCCGATGTTCTGAACCTTGTTTCCATCGATCCCGAGGACCCCGGCGGAGAACGGGAAGGACCGATCTCGCTGAAGGTGCACTATCCTTTCAGCACCCACAACGCCTACCTCTACCTTGTAGCCAACAAGATCGACAAACCGTACGAGATCGCTGTCGCTCCCAAAATCGAGCTGCTGATCGGCAACTACGAGCTCGGCCTTGGCGCCTTCTACCAAAAAGACTTCACGCCCAAGGGGATGTTCACGCTCACCGGAGCGCTTTGGGAGCTGGACCTCTTCGGCGAGGCCATGGTCCAGTGGGGCTCGGATCGTACTTTCGTGCGACCCAGTTTGGCCCTTCCCTTCTACGATGATTATCAATTCAAGAATGAGCTGATTGCCTCGGCCACTGTGGGTTTCAGCTACCTCAATGCAGATTACAACCTTTCCCTGTTCGCTCAGTATTTCTTCAACGGACAAGGTTACCGGGAAAAATACGACCTGGAGTGGGAAGCCTTCGAATCCGCTCTTCTCGATCCAGATTCGAACTTCAGCTCCGCAGATCTGCTCTACCCCGGCAGGCACTACCTGGCCTTCAGCGCCGGCTGGTCTGAAATTCTTGATTCGGAGTTCAGCACCTCGGTCCTCTACCTGGCCAACCTGAGCGACGGCTCCGGTCTTGTAGCGCCAAGCATCTCCTGGGAGCTTTTCGAGCATTTCACATTGAGCACGGGCTTTCGCGTCACCTATGGTGGCAGCGCCGACGAGTATTCCACCGGCGGCGCATCATTGGCCTATACCTTGAGCGCTTCTCTGGGCAGCGGCAGATTCTAAATACGAGGCGAGGATAACGAATGCGCTCCCAAAGTGAAATCGAATTGGAGGCCGCGGTTGCCAGGGCAAGAGAAGCCCAGCCATCATGGCTTTCCAGCGGCCTGCGCCGCGACGATGCCCTCCAACACTGCGCGCTGAGCGTGACGGACGAACCGATCACCTTGAACGCGAGAGTCACCCGGAACGAGGATACTATCGGTCTCTGGGATTCGAAGCGCTTCCGGGCGTTGGGATTCAAGTGGGCATGGCGGCAGCCGGGGGCTTCACTTGTGCTCCATCACCGTGATACCGTACCATTCATCCCCCGGCGGATTTACTATGTAGTGCTGGCAACGTTTTATATAGATATCGACTACTTTGTCGTCCACAAGGTAGGAAGATGCCTCGAGAAAGCCGTCCAGAGCGATCTCGAAGAATTTCCGGTGGTACTGCTCGAGGGCGTCATGGTACAACCTCCAGCCTTCCTTTACCGTCCCGGATAATGAGCGACTGGGTTCATAGATCTTGACTCCCTGTTCTTTTCCCTTTACAGCTACGGTATCGATTTGCCTGCAGGGCACGTCCTCCTTCACCTTTCGGAATACCGTCTCGGAAATGATGAAGGGAACACCGTAGGTTTTTGTTAATCCCTCCAGGCGGGAAGCCAGATTGACCATATCCCCGATGATCGTGTAGTCCATCTTCTGTTCCGAGCCGATGTTTCCGACAGTGACTACGCCATAGTTAATGCCGATCCCGATTCGGTATTCCGGGCGTTTTTGTTCCACCTGCCACTGATTGAACTTCTCCAGTGCATTGAGCATATCCAACCCCGCTTCTACCGCTAGAAGCGGATCGTTGTCGTGGCGTACCGGCGCCCCGAAAAAAGCCATGATGGCGTCTCCAATGTACTTATCAACGATCCCGTCGTGATTCATGATGGCATCCACCATCAGGCCGAAATAGCGGTTGAGGGATTCGACAACGATTTCCGGGGTCATCTTTTCCGACAGCGTTGTAAATCCGCGGATATCGGCAAACAGCACGGCCAGTACACGGTAATCACCGGTCAACATCGAATCGGGAGAGGAAATATACTGCTCGATCACGTCGTTCGGCACATACTTCTGGAAGATGTTGCGAACTCTCTGTTCCCGTTTTTGCGCCACGACCGCTTTGAAGGCATGTGTCTTGATCTGGTTGTAGGCCTGTTCCAATTCAGTAGTCATTAGATTGAAGGCATGTCCCAGCTCACCGATCTCATCCCTGTATATCAGTGGCACTCGCTTGCTCAAGTCATTCCTAGAAATGACCTCGTGCATTGCGGCCACCACTATTCGAAGCGGCCTTGTTAAATAGGTAGAGAAGAAAGCCAGAAGAATAACGGAAATCAGGGCCGCAGAGGCAAGGATGATTGCGCTCTGTACGAATATCCGGTTGATCGAGCTGTAGAAGGTATCCCGCGCCTCGGTGACCAGCAAATACCAACCAAACGGCTCGAAGGGTACCGGCTCCGCCACCCGGTCCACACCGGCTACAGTTATTTCGAGCCACCCCGTACGACCCTCTGACGCCAGATCGGCGAGGCGGTCTGCTTCAGAGGGGTGAGGCTCAACCGGATCGGTTGCCATCACCACGCTCCCACTTTTATCAACGGCCAGAATCAGCTCAGTTCGTGTGCGAACTAGTCCACGGGCGTAGGATGCGACCGCCTCCTTGGCAACGGCCACGAACTCTTCCTCTCCTGTGAGCGCATTCTCCTCCAGCAGCCCCCACTGGGTGGCCGCATATTTCTGAACCTCTTCGGCCTTAAACTGTAAAAACGATGTAGCCACCTCGGTAATTCCACCTCTCGCCGCCATGGCCGCGGCAAAACCCATAAACACGAAAGGGGCCACGATGAGCGGGAGAACCACTAGAATGATCTTATCTCTGATTTTCACCGAATCCTCGGATAATCCAGGGTCGCGGGAGTTTCTTCAAACGGTTGGCCATGAGAATCTGCATTCTACCTATATGTTTCGGCGTTTTATAACCTTGAAAAAAGTCGTTCGCCGACAATGCGGATGCAAAAATATCCGGATCAATATTGATTTTCGATCTGTCGACCATATAAGAGGAGGACCATTCACTATAGCAACCCATGGGAAGTCTTTATCAGAGGGCATTGGCTCTCAGAAAGAAGTTCGATCACGACATTGAAATCCTCGAAAAGAATCTTGGTGATGAACTCGAGCAGTGGATCACACCGGAAGAAAGGAGAAAGATCTTTATCGAGCTCGGTAGAGTCAGCAGCGAACGCACGATTGAGGATACTTCCGCAAAACTGTCCTTTACCCCTGAACGCAACGATCGGTTTTTTCCCCTGCTGTTCAATATCGCGGTTGTTGTCGCAACCACTGTCGGTATTCTCCTACTTGTTGTTTTTTTCACACGGGGAGATCGGACTCTGGCGGCAGCGCAAGAAAATCTCATGACCGCGGAAGCGAGATTGTTCGCCTCCTTTCGGCAGCAAACCGAAGAGCAGCTCACGCGCAAGGATCGCGAAATTCAAGATGCCCAGCGAAGACTCGAGGAGATGAGTCGGGAGCGGGAACAGCTCCGGCAGGAAGGGGAAATCCTGATCGCCGAACGAGCCGCAGATCTGCAGGCGGAGATGGAAAGCCGGCTTGAACAGGAGAGACAGAAGTTGACGAGTCAAGATTTGGACGCCTCCGAGATCACCTCCCGCCTGGGTGAACTCGAGCAGCAGCTGTCCCGGAGTCAACAGGAGGAGTTGGAGGTTTATAAAAGACAGGTCGAGGAGGAGAGTGCGGCGCGTGAGGCGTCCCTGAACGTACTGATGTCCGAATACGACCAAAACCTTGTGCAGCTGCAGGCGGACAGGGACAGAATCGAAGGCGAGTTGAAACAGCTCGAAGAGGATTCACAGGCGCGAATTCAACGCGAACAGGAAATACTTGAACAAGAGCGCACCGAGGTCCAACGGCAATTAGCCGGTCTACAGGGTGAGAATGAAAAAGAGCGGCTGGCCCTGGATCAGATTCTCTCCGGCTACGCCCGAGTCTCGGACTCGCTTCAAATTCCCGATTACCAGCTGGCATTGCAGCAGCTCGACGTTATTCAATCGTTTCTGTCCCTGGAATCCGTATCTTCTCTCCCCGCTATCCAGAGGCGACGGCCGGTTGAGCTGTTCATCATCCAATCACTTCGAGAGCTTGTTGAAAAACAACGGGCTGCCAGCACCCAACCCACGACGAATTTGATCGCTGCGGCAGAGCTGTTGGCCTCGATATCCCAGACCGTGGGGCGGGCGGATTCGGCCTATCAGAACGGCAACACCGACAGAGCTAAAGAGCTCTATGTGGCCGCAATCGAGATGATACCGACATTGAAACAGAGCTACCCTGTATTTCGGGATCTGGAACGACTGAGCCTGCAAACAGAGATCGAAGCACAGATAGCTTCGACCAACCGACAGTTGGAAGAGCAACGATCAAAGCTGCAGAGCGCTACAGATCAATTGAAGCATTTTGAGGAATTGCAGCAACGCATACGGGAAACAGACGAGGGCTTCGAGCGGATCACCGCAGAGACAATCCGGAAGTACAGAGAAGATGAACTTCTCTCCCTTCTGGAGACGAAACTCCGTCTGAACGAGGTCCTCAGTTCAAACACGGTCACACAGGACTATCCGGATCTCTATGAAAATGTCGAAACCTATCTTCGAATGTACGGCCGGACCTTCGAGAACGAAGGGAAATCGGCGATGCTCGGGGATGTCGTCACCCTGCTGCAAGCCCTTGCTCAAGGTGAGAGTACGGAAAGTCTGCTGTCTATCGTTGCGCCGTACGAAGAGGAAGAGTTGCAGCAGCTTTTGCAGCAGTTCTTCACGATCCTCTACGGTCTTGTTGAATGATTCTGTTCCAGCCTTTTCGAGTTGTGAGTTCGAGGGATTATAGGCTAAAATTATGTATTTCAGGCTGAATTTTTACGATATTGGGCTATATTTTTCATGTAGGGAACAGCAAACAGTTTGTCTTCCGTGCTTGCCTTGTATTTATAAAAATCGTTACAGAAAGCAAAACGTGCCCGATGCAGCTGTCTAATGGAGGCGGTAGTTTTGGAAATTCTGGTGGGATAGGCCAATGAGCGACAGGAATTATACAACAAATTCGATAAAGATAGTTGTCCTGACATTGTTAGTCTGTTTATCTGTTTCGTTGGTAGCAGGATGTGATAACTTTTTTCTCTCCGATTTGTTGGACGATCCTTCGGCCGGTGGCGGTGGGCCCCTCAGCATCAGCCCGATTTCAGCGACCCTTCTCGTGAATACGAAGTGTGTGTTCACGGCAACCGGGGGTTCGCCTCCCTACGTTTTCTCCGTGCAGTCCGGCGGAGGGACGATCGACGCCGATAGCGGTATCTACAGCGCTCCGGCAACTCCGGGAAGCGCTCTGATTCAGGTCAGAGACGATCAAGGGGCGGTCAGTGAGGCTGAAGCGATTTACATCGAATAAGCTGGAATTCCGGCGCATTCTATTCGCTCTGCTGTTTCTGTTGGCGCTACCGGCCTACTCAGAGTTCAACGATCTCTTCGCTT
>CAYMGP010000038.1:0-31290 GCA_964390045.1 uncultured Spirochaetaceae bacterium
AATCGCCACCATGGACAGAACTTCTCCTGAAATCCTGCGCGAGGTGGAGCGAGCGCTGGAGAAGAAGCTTTCCACCCTTTCTTCGGAGGACGATACGGCCGCCGGCGGTGTGGAGAGCATCGTGGAGATCCTCAACCTTGTCGACCGCTCGACCGAGAAGGGTATCATCGAGCGGCTCGAAGAGGATGATCCGGAGCTGGCCGAGGACATCAAGAAGCGTATGTTTGTATTCGAAGACATTGTGCTTCTTGACGACAGGGCGATCCAGAAGGTTCTTCGTGAAGTGGACACCACCGAGCTGGCCAAAGCGTTGAAAGCTGTGGATTCTGAGGTGCAGGACAAGATTTTCCGCAATATGAGCAAGCGGGCCGCCACACTGCTGAAAGAGGACATGGACTACATGGGACCGATTCGCCTCAAGGACGTGGAGGAATCCCAGCAGAGAATCGTTTCTATCATCCGCAAGCTCGAGGAACAGGGCGAGATTGTCGTTGCCCGGGCTGGCGAGGACGAGCTGGTGGTCTGAGCGAGATAAGAAGGAGCTGCAAGTCGTGGCAAAGAATGTCTTCAGAGCGGATGAAATTCTCTATCAATCCCGAAAGGTTTTTATTAAACCGCCCGAAGTGGAGCCGGAAGAGGTTCGTGAAGATATCGAGAGTCTCGAGGAGTACACAGGACCTACCGTGGAAGACCTGCGGCGGGATGCCGACGAGTTCAAAGCTCGCTGGGAGGAGGAGAAAGCCCGGATCATTCAATCGGCCCGGGACGAAGCCGAGGCGATAAAGCAGGAGGCCGAAAGGGCGGCCTTCGATGAGGTAAAACGCAAGAACAACCAGGCTCAAAAGATCCGCCAGGAGGCGGAAGACGAGGCCAAGCGGATCATCGAGGAGGCAAAAAGCAAGGCCCAGGAGCTGGAAGCGGAGATACAGCAGAAAGTCGACAAGGTGGAGAAGGAAGCATTCGAGAAGGGCCACGAAGAGGGAAGAGAGCAGGGATTTCAGGAGGGACAAAAGGAGATCGAGCGCCTGGTGGATACCCTGCAGCAGATCATATCAGCGGCGATCGACAAGAGAAACGAGATCATCCAGGAATCGGAAACGCAGGTCATCAACCTGGTGCTCTTGATCGCCAAGAAAGTGATCAAGGTTATTTCAGAGAACCAGAAGAACGTCGTGATAAACAATGTGGTACAGGCTCTGCGCAAGCTGAAAAGCCGCGGGGATGTAGTGATCAGGGTGAATCTATCCGATGTCGAGCTGACATCGGAGCATATCAACGATTTTCTAAAAATGGTGGAGAATGTGAAATCTGTCACGGTTCTCGAGGATTCCTCGGTGGACAGGGGCGGATGCATCATTGAGACCGACTTCGGTCAGATCGATGCGCGCGTCTCTTCTCAGCTTCACGAGATCGAGGAGAAAATTTTGGAGCTTGCTCCTATTCGTTCTAAAGGGGAGGGATAGAGAAGCTCAAAGCCCGCGCAGCGCGCGCAGCGAGCGTAATACGCTCGTACCCATTTTTCTGGGAGGGGAAAAAGTGGGAATATTCGATAAATACGCTACAACACTACAAAGAATCGATCCCATCAAGTACACGGGGGTGGTGAGGAAAGTCCAGGGCGGCCTGCTGGTGGAATCCTCGGGTCCCCGGGCCGTGATAGGAGAGCTCTGTCAGATTGTGCTGCCGGGTAGCCGGAGGATCATCTGGGCCGAGGTCGTGGGATTGAGGGGCAAGATAGCCCAGATCATGCCCTACGATGAGATGGAGGGAATTACTGTAGGCTGCAAGGTGATCGCCATGGGCGAGCATCTTTCGGTTCCCGTATCGGACAGGCTTCTGGGCAGGGTTCTCGACGCCATGGGAAAACCGATAGACGGCAAGGGGGACATCGGTTCGGCGCTATGGTACCCCGTTTTCCAATCCCCGCCGGACGTGCTGCGCCGACCGCGGATCCGAGAGAAGATCGCTACGGGAATACGCTCTATCGATGCCCTGGTCACGGTGGGGAAAGGACAACGCATGGGGATCTTTTCGGGCAGCGGTATAGGAAAATCGACGCTACTGGGAATGATCGCCCGCAACACCTCGGCTGACGTCAGTGTTATCGCCTTGATAGGCGAGCGCGGCCGCGAGGTAAGAGACTTCATAGAGAATGACTTGGGCCCCGAGGGATTGGAGCGTTCGGTCGTTGTTGTGGCATCCTCCAACAAGCCTCCTCTGTCCAGAATACGAGGAGCCTACGTGGCCACCGCCATAGCCGAATATTTCAGGGATCAGGGTCGAGATGTGATGCTGCTCTTCGATTCGGTAACTCGCTTTGCCAGAGCTCAGCGGGAAATCGGTCTGGCTGTTGGCGAGCCTCCTGCAAATCGCGGCTTTACACCTTCTGTTTTTTCAATTCTACCCAAGCTGCTCGAACGGAGCGGAACCTCACCCCTGGGCACGGTAACGGGTTTCTACTCGGTTCTTGTTGAAGGCGACGATCTCGACGAGCCGGTATCCGATGCCGTGCGCGGGATTCTTGACGGGCATGTGGTCTTGACCCGTACCCTGGCGCAGAGAAACCACTATCCTGCCGTCGATGTTCTGCAGTCCGTGTCCAGATTGTCCGAAAAGGTAACAGGACCCAGTATCAAGAAGGCGGTGGCAGTCCTGCGCAGGCTGATCGCCACCTACAGGGAAGCGGAAGATCTTATCAATGTTGGTGCCTATGTGGAAGGATCGAATCCGGAAATCGACGAAGCGATCGCCAAGATGCCTCAGATCAACGAGTTTTTCGTGCAAGCGATCGAGGCGCGCTTTCCTATGGAGGAGACATACAAACAAATGGGCGAGATAGCCGGCGTATCCATACCGGAGGAGGAGTTGGGCAGTGAAGCGCTTTCACTTCCGGCTCGAGCGACTTCTTGAGATCCGGGCGTACCGGGAAAGAAGATGGCTTGCCAAGCTTGCAGAAGCGGCGGGCCACTGCATTCGCCTGGCTCGGGAGATCGAGCACAACGGCGAGGCGGCCCGTGGGGCTTTCCATACCCGGGTACGAGAAGGTCAGAAGTTGGATTTGGCTCTTCTCTCGTATAGGGAGCTGTATCTGAACCGCCTCAGTAGAGAAAAGCGGGAGCTGAACGGAGAGCTCGAGAAAAGAATCGAGCAACGAGACAAGGTACAGCAGGAATATAAGAAAGTCTCGCGTGACAAGAAAGTGCTGGAAAAATTGAAAGAGACGAGAGAAAAACAGTATTACACAGATTCCAGGAGGGAAGAGTTCAAAGCGCTCGATGATCTGAATTCAAGTAGATTCGGACGGGATCGTTAGGGGGATACAAAGGTGACGGATTACAGTTCAGTCGGAGCAGGATTCAGGATCTTGATATTGCTGCTCCTGGTCGCGGTGCTCGCCCTGGGTGGGCTGGTTTGGTTCGACTACCTTGGAATCATCAAAGCTCAGGAAGTGTTGGCCCCTGTTTTCAGATTGATCCGAGGGCCGAAGGTCACTGTAGACGCTGAGGACCCCCTGCTGTTGGAAAAGGAAAGACTCGGCAAGCAGCTCGAGGCGCTGTCTATTCGTTCCGAGGAGCTGGCCACCGAAGAACAGGAGCTGGAAGCACGGCAAGCAGAAATCGACCAGATGGTGGAGCAGCTCGAAGAGCGGGAGGAGGCGGTAGAAGACAGGGAAAAAGTGTTTAATGAAAGCTTGCAGGCTTTCGAAAATAGAAGAGTAAACCTGCGGCAGAACTCGGAGTATCTGGTGGGCATGCCCCCCGAGAATGCCGTAAAGATACTGCTGGAAATGGATGATCAAGACGTGATCGATATCTTTCGTATGACAGAAGAGCAGGCCCGGGAAGCAGGCGAGGTTTCTCTAGTAGCCTACTGGCTGTCCCTGATGCCTTCCGATCGGGCTGCCGTTCTTCAGCGCAAGATGTCCCGGAAGCCAGGAGGATAGTTTGCTCCAGAGTCTCTTAAATTTCTGTTCTCCCAGCCAGGACGGGGCGGCGGCCAAGGTTTCTCCGGCTGCTCAAGCTCTCGGCGACGAGGGCAAGACCACCGCTCGGGCGGGTAAGAGCGTGGGAGAAGCTGACACCAAATTTTCGAAACTGTTGAAGGAGGCAGAGCGGGAAGGCAGCCCAAAGGATCTCAAGAAACTTATTGAATCCTTGAGCCGGGAGCAGCTGGCCGATTTGCTCTCTCAGCTTCGCCTGATTATAAAAGCTTTACGAAATCCGACAGAGGCAGCCGAACTCAAGATTGCCGGTGTCGAAGCGCTCACGGCCGATCACAGCGCCGGCAGCCGACTGGCCGCATCCATGGAAACCCGGCCGCCGGCCGGCAAGACTCTCCTGCGAGTGCTCGAAGCCCTGGCAGACCTGTTCGGCGGCGAAGCGGTGGCAAAGATGTTGCGCTCGCTGAAGCCGGAGGCCGGAACATCACGCGAATCTGTTCCTCTGCCGGCAAAGGCGAGGAACGCCGAAGGGGCAGAGACCAATCGTGAAAGCGGTTCCGCCGGCAAGGCCAGGATCGTCGTCCTGGATCTGCGCAAGGGCCGCCTTCCGGCAGAACAGGCTCGGGGCGGCGAGGCGACGGAAACAGAGCATCTTATCAAGGTTGAAGCGGCGGATACACAGGACAAGGATTTCTCCGTGCTCTTCCGAGGCGCCTTTGCCGAAAAGTTTTCCTCTGCGGCGCCGGGCAACGCCAACCAGCCGCTTCAGAGGCGGGTGCTCCAGAGCTTTCAGGAACGGTTCGTTCCCGAGGTCGTCAAACAGACCGGCATTATTCTGAAGGACGGGGGAAACGGAGAAATCAGACTGGTGCTCAGGCCGGAAAACCTGGGCATCATCCGCATTCGCCTGGCCTTGAGTGAAAGCAGTTTAGAGGGCCGTATAGTTGTCGAAAATAATAGTGTTAGGGCACTGGTGGAGTCCAACCTTGACAGTCTGAAAAACGCCCTCCGTGAAGAGGGATTTCAGACAACGAGTCTCGAGGTTTCCGTAGGAAACCGCCAGAGCTGGGATCAGAGCCGGCAGGACAGAGTTGAGCCGGCGGATGTACTGCAGGCCAGCTGGAGTTCCGGTTCCGAGGAGTTCGAGAAGGCGGTGCCGCTATTTCTCGATTTAAAGCCGGAATACAGCCTGGTGAACTTGGTCGTTTAGAGTGGAGGGCAGCAGAAAGAACTATGGATATTTCAACGTTGATTTCCGCCGAAGATCTGATCAGCCTGAGTGGGCGGGTGGATTCGTATAATAAGGGTCTCAATCCGGCCAAGACAACGGGTCAGAGCCTGGGCAAGGAGGATTTCTTGAGGATTCTGCTTACCCAGCTGACCCACCAGGATCCTACCGAGCCGCTGGAAGATAAGGAGTTCGTAGCTCAGATGGCCCAGTTTTCCACCTTGGAACAGATGTCCAACATGTCGAGCGAGCTGACGAAAGTCTTCGGGCTGATAGCGAGAAGCCAGGCTGTGGGGCTTCTCGGCAGAACCGTCGAGATCCTGCAAGGAGAAAATAAAATATCTGGGAGGGTTGAGGAAGTATCGGGAAATGAATTTCCTCAAATAAAGGTAGCTGGCAGATATTACGATGTCTCACAAGTCGTAAGTGTAAAGGAATAGCAAGGAGGAGCTTCAAAGCCATGATGCGTTCGCTTTATTCCGGAGTTTCCGGTCTTCAAAACCACCAGATTCGGATGGATGTGCTGGGAAACAACATCTCCAACATCAACACCACCGGTTTCAAAAAGGGACGGGTGAATTTCCATGACATGCTTTCCCAGACCCTCTCGGGAGCAGCTAAGCCCACCGATGAGGTAGGCGGGGTCAACCCTAAGCAGGTGGGCCTCGGGATGAACATCGCCACGATTGATACGATCCACACCCAAGGATCGCTGCAAACAACCGGGGTGATGACGGATCTCTCCGTCCAGGGTGAAGGATTCTTCATCCTCCAGGACGGTGAGAAGCGTTTCTACACGCGCGATGGATCGTTTGGTATCGATCGCGACGGTCTGCTTGTCAATCCCGCCAACGGCATGAGGGTCCAAGGTTGGCAGGCAGTGACGATAGAAGGGGTCGCCAGGGTCAACACGGCCTCAGATATCGACGATCTTATCATTCCCGTGGGAGACAAGGATCCCGCAGCGGCGACCACCGAAGTCCAGCTGGCCTGCAATCTGGACAAACGAACGCCGGAAATCCCGCCGGGAGCCACGCCCCAGACAGTCCTGGATGGCACATGGTCTACTACCTTCGATATCTACGATTCCTTCGGCAATGTGCATCAACTGGAGGTGAACTTCATAAAAGTGGTGGGTATCGCCAACCGCTGGCAGGTCGAGGTGAATATCGATCCGGCGGCCGAGACGCCTACCAACACTCTGGTAGAGATAGGCGCGGCCAACAATGCGGATAACATCTTCTTCATAGATTTCGATAACCTCGGATCCCTGGCTGCGGTGCTCGACGGGCAGGGAGACACGATAGCGGAAGAGGCCCTCCAGGTGCAGGTTTCCTTCGATGTGCCGGAAGCAACCATCCCTGCCGGCGAGGTGGCGGTGCGGCAGCTGTTCAACCTGAACCTGGGGGAGGTGGGCAGCTACCGCAATGCTGTCACCCAGTTCGCCGAAAAGAGCTCCACAAAGGCGATCACCCAAAACGGCTATCCTATGGGATATTTGGAGAGCTTTAAGATCGATCAGAGCGGAGTGATCACAGGGGTTTATTCCAACGGCACCAACCGGGCCATCGGCCAGGTGGCTCTTGCCGGATTCACAAATCCGGGAGGTCTGGAGAAGGCGGGGGAAAACACCTACGAGGTTTCGAACAACTCGGGAGATGCCCGTATCGATGCTGCAGGGATCGCCGGCAAGGGCAAGATCATAGCCGGGGCTCTGGAGATGAGCAATGTGGATCTTGCCGAGCAGTTCACGGACATGATCGTCACGCAGAGGGGTTTTCAGGCAAATTCGCGAACAATTACCACCTCGGACCAGATGATTCAAGAGCTGTTGACACTGAAACGGTAAAGGATTTAGATGGAATAGATGATAGAGGTGACCAGGCTTGACGGGAGTACCTACTATGTGAATCCGCATCAGATCGAGTATGTAGAGTCCAACCCCGACACAACCCTGGTCATGCTCTCCGGAAAACGGCTCGTCGTGCTCGAGCCGTATGAGCAGGTATTGGAGCGAATCGTAAGCTACCGCAGGCTGATCGGGGCTTTCAAGAACGAGGAGTAACGAGTGGATCTAGCAACGATCGTTGGCTTATTGGTGGGATTCGCCGCCTTAGTCATTGGTATTTTTTGGACAGGCGGTTCTCCCCTCCGATTTGTCAGCATTGCCTCCATTTTTATAACCGTAGTCGGTTCCTTCTGTGCACTCATGGTAGCCAATCCCATAAGCCGGGTTTTGGGCATCATGCGCTATTTTCGGCTCACTCTGCGCATTCCCAACTATGAAGAGGAACGCATCATCAGCCAACTGGTAACCTTCTCGGAAAAGGCCCGGCGTGAGGGACTTTTGGCGTTGGAGGATGATCTCGAAGAAGTTGAGGATGAGTTCTTGAGAAAGGGAATCCAGCTGGTGGTAGACGGGACGGACCCGGACATCATCAAGAACATTCTTTACAACGAGCTCAATCAGATCCAATCCCGTCATGCCATCGGCATTGGTATCTTCGACGACTGGAGCAAGCTGGCCCCCGCCTTCGGGATGATCGGGACCCTGATCGGACTAATCACCATGCTGGCTCAGATCGAGGACAAGTCGGCGATCGGCATCGGGATGTCCACCGCCCTGATCACCACCCTTTACGGGGCCGTTCTCGGTTACCTCGTGTTCTTGCCCGTGAAACGTAAGCTGGAGGACAGAGACGAGGGCGAAAGCCTGGTCAAGGAAATCATGATAGAGGGAATTCTCTCGATACAGTCCGGGGACAATCCCAGGATCCTCGAGGAGAAGCTCCTTGCCTTCCTTCCCCCGCTGCGCAGAGAGGCGGTACGGCAGGAAGCGGCCCGGGAGTAGGTATATGCCCAACCCGAAGAAGAGACAGAAGAAGGTTGAAGAAGGTTCCCCGCAGTGGATGGTCACCTACGGGGATATGACCACCCTGCTTCTGACATTCTTCATCTTGATGTTTACCACAGCCGAGGTCGACGGAGCGGAGCTGCGTATGATCTTGGCGGCTTTTCAAGGGCTTGGTTCCCTCAGGGGGGGCAACACCCTGCAGGTAGGCAAGCTCGCCGAGCTGGGTCACACGATTATGCGCCTGCCCTCCCGCGAGGCGGGTAAGGCATTGGACAAGGCGAGGAGGACCGCGATCTCCCAGTTCCAGCCGGAGCTCAAGACGAAAAAGGTCCGCATCAAAGAGGATGAGCGGGGACTGATCATATCTCTGGCGGCCGACTCCTTCTTCGAGCCGGCCAGCGCCGAGATCAATATCGAAGAATCCCGGCGGGTTTTGCAGAAGGTCGCCACCCTCATAGGCTCGCCCGACCTATCCGGGCGGAAGTTTCGCATCGAGGGGCACACAGATAATGTTGCCACGGATCCGGTGGGACCGTGGGAAACGAACTGGGAGCTTTCGGCAGACCGGGCGGTGAATGTTCTCCACTATCTGGTGGACTTTGGCGTCGACGAGCGCCGCTGCCAGGTGGCGGGCTTTGCAGACACGGTGCCTCTGGCATCAAATGATACTCGGGAAGGCAGAGCGTACAACCGGAGGGTGGACATCGTTTTGCTCACAGAAGGGCACCTGTAGAGGGTAAATTTTTGAATGTAGGAGCTGTTCATGGCGGATGAAGAGGGATTGAGTTTAGAAGATGTAGGCGCGGGTGCCGAGGAGATAGCTCCAGCGGGCAGGAAAACGGGTTTCCTGCCCACCTTTCTCGTAAGGATCCTTAAATGGGTGGCCATCGGTCTGGGCTTCGTCATTCTCGGGGTCACTACCACGGTGGTGACCTTCCAACTTGTCAATCGAGGCCGCTCCGGCACCGAGCTTCGGGAGATTTCTCCCGAGTACGAGGCCAAATCCCCGCCCCTCAACTATGACGATACGTTGGAGGAAACTCGGGGGGTGACCTCGGATGAGGTCCCGGCGATATTCAGCGCCAGGGTAAGTTTAGGATACGAGCCCGGAGACCAGCAGCTGGCCGTTGAAATCACTGCGAGAAAACGGGAAATCCAGAACATCGTGCTGCTTTACCTGAGCAACAAGAAAAAAGATCAGCTGCGGCCCGAACGTTACGCCCAGATACAGGAGGAGCTTCGAAGCAGCATCAACAGGGTCTTGCGGGAAGGTCAGATCCAGAAGGTCGTATTTCGGGATTTCGTGGTTACACAGTAGGAGAGAGGACTCTATGGCGGAAGTACTGTCCCAGGACGAGATAGACCAACTGCTTTCGGCGATCTCCGCCGGAGAGATCTCTACGGAGGAGATCCATCAGCCGCGTGATCAGCGCAAGATCAAGATCTATGATTTCAAGCGGCCTGACAAATTCTCCAAAGATCAGATCCGCACAGTGTCGATCATGCACGAGACCTTCGCCCGGCTGACCACCACATCGATGTCCGGCCAGCTGCGCAGTCTGGTTCACGTCCACGTAGCTTCCGTCGACCAATTGACCTACGAAGAGTTCATCCGCTCGATCCCGAATCCGACCACCCTGGCGGTGATCGACATGGACCCCCTAAAGGGTTCGGCTATTTTGGAGATAGACCCGGCCATCACATTTTCGGTGATCGACAGGCTGTTCGGCGGCCAGGGGGAGGGAGCGAAGTTTTCAAGGGATCTCACCGATATCGAGCAGGCTGTAATGGAGGGAATTATCGTCCGGATTCTGGGGAACCTGCGGGAGAGCTGGAGCACCGTGATCGATCTACGACCTCGTTTAGGCGGCATCGAAACCAATCCTCAGTTTGCCCAGATCGTACCGCCCTCTGAAATGGTTATCCTGATCACCCTTGAAACCAAAGTCGGAGAGGTAGAGGGGATGATGAATCTCTGCATCCCCTATCTGACTATCGAACCGATCATTTCCAAGCTCTCGGCTCAGTACTGGTACGCTTCGACCCGACGCGGCACCACCACTGAAAACCTAAACATACTGCGGGACCGGTTGGCCGCGGTAACCGTTACGATGATGGCCGAAATCGGCTGCATGGACATCAAGGTTCGCGACTTGCTGGCTCTGCGATCGGGAGATATCATCCGCCTCGATGCAGTCAGGGTCAATGACCCGATGAACTTGAGGATCGGGGACCGCAGAAAGTTCTTGTGCAGACCGGGTGTATTGGGAAACAAGATGGCTGTACAGATAATCAGGAAACTCGAAGAAATAGACCAGGCTGATTTTGAAGAATTAACAACCGGTGGGGAGGAAGAGATATGAGCGACGGATCATTGTCCCAAGACGAAATTGATGCCCTGCTCCAGGAAACCGAAAGTCTCGAAATCGATACAGGATTCGGAGGAGGCGGCGAGCCCCTCAGCGATGAGGAAAAACAGAGCTTTCTTCAGCTCGTCGAAAGTGTTATAGATTCCCAGGCTTCAAATCTTTCGATATTGACTCGAAAAAACGTGAACTTGGCGAAGCCCACTTTGGAGCTGCTCTCAGGGGAGGAAATCCTCGAGCAGATTCCCGATGAGATGGTTGACGTCAAGATCGACTTTACAGACGCCATGCAGGGGGAGCATTCCTATCTTGTGGATTCCGCCAGCGCCCAGTCAATCGCCGGTTTGATGATGGGCCAAGCAGGAGTCGAGCTCGATGATGCCGCGCTTTCCGCCGTGGCCGAAGCCCTGTCCCAGATCAGCGGACCGGTGGCCACCGAGATAGGAAACCAGAGCTCCCGGACCGTTCAAAACGCGCCCCCGGACTTCCAGCTGTCTACGAAAGACAAGGTGCGTTTCCCCCAGGGTGAGGTTATGGTCAAGCTGGAGTATCCCCTGATGATCGAGGGAGAGAATCCGGCCAAGCTCACCGAGCTGTACTCGCTGAGCCTGGTTAAGGAGATACTCAGTCAGACAGCAGGCGGTGCGGCAGCTCCGGCGGCCGCCGCTTCACCGCAGCCGGCCGCTGCGCAGGCGGCAGCGAGCGCCCAGAGCGGTGGTATCGCTCAGACCTTCGGGCAGTCCTTTGCTGCTGCCCAGGGTCCGGGTATGGGTGCTGGCCAGGTTCCGCCGAACGTCCAACCCGTTCAGTTCGCCAATCTTCAGAGCCCGGTTGCCGGGGGAGAGCAGGGCAATATCGGGCTTCTGATGGACGTGTACATGGAGCTCACCGTCGAGCTCGGCAGAACCAGAAAGCTGATCAGAGAGATACTCGGTATTGGAGAGGGTACGATTATCGAGCTGGATAAGCTGGCCGGTGAGCCCGTGGATATTCTTGTAAATCATAAGCTGATTGCCAAAGGCGAGGTCGTGGTAATAGACGAAAACTTCGGCGTCAGGGTGACTGAAATCGTCTCGCCGATGCAGAGGATGAGTGATTTGACGTAACTGTAAATATAGCGTACAATATATAGCCGTATTTGGGAGGGGAACGTGAATCACATACTCAAAAGGCTTTTTGCCGCCCGCAAAAGGCTAATCCGTGTAATTGTTGCACTACCGTTCATTGTCTTCCTGCCCGTGTTCTCCATTCAGGCCCAGGAGAGTTCCGGGGAGGGGCAATCGAGCCGATCCCTGGCTTCCCCGCCCTCAGGACGCCCCTCCGAACAATCACTGCTTATCTTGGGGGACGAGGAACAGACCGAGCCCTTGGAAACGGGAGGGTCTCTGGTATCGTCCTGGGATTTTCTACGCATGCTTTTAATCCTGGGCGCCGTGGTCGGAGTCATCTACCTGATCTTCTACCTTCTCAAGCGCGGACTGCGCAAACAGCTGCCGCAAAACGATATTATTCGTCTGCTGGGAAGCAGAAATCTTTCAGGAAACCGTGCACTTCACCTGGTGGAACTGGGTAAGCAGATCTTTCTGGTGGGTGCGGCGGAAAACGGTATATCTCTGATCTCCGAAATCAAAGACAGGGAGACAATAGACACGATAGCCTTGGAGCGCGCCGAGACACAAAACCGCGGCAATCTGGGGTTTTCCCATTTTTTTCAGTCTTTGCTGAAATCAAACAAAAGGCAGGAATCCTCGGTTCGGGAAACGATAGATTTCATGGAACAGCAGAGACGACGATTGGAGAAGTTGTAGAGCAACTCAGTACTGGGAGGGGACATGAAAAAAAAGACTCTACTTCTGCTATTCGTTTTTACGCTGCTCGTCCTGCCAAGCTCGCTTTTCCCCCAGGACACGGGCCTGCGGCCGGCAGCGCCCGGAGCACCTTTTCCCTATGTGGATCTGAATGTAAGGCAGGCGGAGAGCAACAAAGAAGTAGTCCTTTCGCTCCAGCTCCTGCTGCTCTTGTCCATCCTGACTCTCGCCCCATCTATCGTGATCCTGATGACCTCGTTTCTGCGCATCGCCATCGTTTTAGATTTCGTGAAAAGGGCACTTTCCCTACAGCAGGTTCCTCCGACTCAGATACTCATGGGCCTGGCCCTGTTTTTAACGATTTTCATCATGTGGCCTACCTTGAGCACGATCTATGACGAATCGTTCAAGCCCTTTGCAGAAGGGCAAATAGAGCTGCGCGAGATGTACAGAAATGCGGAGAGCCCTTTGCGGCTTTTCATGTACAGACAGATGCAGAAAGATCCGCAGAATATCCGCCTGTTTATGAGGATGAGGGATCTGCCCAAGCCGAATACTCTGGCCGATGTGCCGACGGAGGTATTGATTCCGGCCTTCGTCCTTCACGAGCTCACCGTAGCCTTTAAGATCGGTATCCTCCTGTTCGTACCCTTCATCATCATAGATATCGTTGTCGCCTCGACGTTGATGTCCATGGGGATGATCATGCTTCCCCCTGTGATGATTTCGCTGCCCTTCAAGTTGATAGTATTCGTGCTGGTTGACGGTTGGAACCTGCTTACCATGCAGATCGTGCAAAGTTTCCGATAATAGAAGAAGGAGGGGATATGTGTCTGTAGGTTTTGCTATTAATTTAATGCGAAGCGGCGCGCTGCAAGCGCTGATGATCGCCGCTCCTCTGCTGCTCGTCGGCTTGCTGGTAGGTTTGATCATTTCCATATTTCAGGCAACGACCTCGATCCAGGAGCAGACCCTGACCTTCGTGCCCAAGATCGCGGCGATTCTCGGGGCCCTCATCTTTTTCGGGCCCTGGATCATTCGGTCCATGGTTCAGTTCACCGTCAGGCTGTTTGGGAGAATTCCGGAGCTCGGCGGCTAGAGATGATCGGATCCCTGATCGTCAACTACAGAGTGTTCCTCATAATCTTTGTCCGGGTCGTAGCCCTGGTTGAGATCGCGCCTCTGTTTTCCTCCCGGGCGATCCCGCAAACGGCTAAGCTCGGCTTCTCTCTGTTCGTGGCGGCCGCGGTTTTTCCATGGGTCGTGGATCAGGGTTATATCATTCCTGGCGCAGCGGTGGACTATTTTCTCGTGCTCGTCGGTGAAGCGATGATCGGCATCATCATGGGCTTTTTCGTAAATATAATATTTGCAGTATTTCAGGTGGCCGGTCAGTTCTTTTCGCTGCAGATGGGATTCGGGGCATCTCAAGTATTCGACCCATTGGCCCAGATACAGATCCCGTTGATGGGCCAGTTCCTCAACATAGTGGGAATGTTCACATTTCTGGTGATCTCGGGAGCACAGAAACTGCTTCTCGTCGGGGTATTCAGGACTTTCAAGGCGATTCGAGCTGTCGATCTGGTTGCCGGCCGCTCGTATCTATTACCCCTGTTCCTGCGCAGCCTGGGCGAGTTGTTCGTGAGCTCCCTCACGATTTCCTTTCCAATTCTGGGAACGCTGATGCTCGTTTCGGTATCCACAGGCCTGCTGGCCAAAGCCGCACCTCAAATGAATTTGCTGATGATGGGTTTTCCAATTGCCATCGGAACAGCCTTGCTCGTCATCGCGGTGGCCATGCCCTTTTTTGTGGGAGCGTTCAGCAGGCTGCTCGAAGGAGGCTTCGAGCAGCTGGGCAGGATCGTCACAGCACTAAGCGGAGCGGGAGGATAGGCATGTTTGACCTCGCGACCCGCCCTGATTTCCAGCTGCGTTGCCTCTCCCGCCCGTGTTTCAGAGATTGCACACCTTTCGATATTCACCTGCAGTGGTTCGCTGCCGAAGACGAGGGGCGCACCGAGGAGCCGACGGAGCACAAGCTGCGAAAGGCTCGGGAAGAGGGAAAGGTTGCCAAGAGCGGCGAGCTGAGCTCCTCTCTGGTGCTTCTGTTTGGCATCGCAACCCTGGGTCTGGTTTCCACCTATTTCCTAAAAAACGTACTCTCCATGCTTCGCTTTTTCCTTCAGCATTCCACGGAGCTGGATATCACCGTCGACGGCGGCTTGACCCCGGCCTTCCTCAGCTATTTCCTCAGGCTTACGCTGCCCGTCCTTGTGGTTGCCTTCATCGCCGCTTTCCTGGGAAACGTTGTGCAGGTGGGCTTCCTCTTCTCAGTGAAACCGATCACGCCGGATTTAGACAGGATCGTGCCCCGATTCGGGCGTTTCTTCAAGCGGGCTTTGTTCTCCGGAGAGGCCGCCTTCAACCTGGGCAAGACGCTTTTCAAGGTTGGCGTTATCTTCGTACTCGCATTCCTCAATATAAGAGCCGAGCTGCCCAAGCTCGTCAACCTGATGGACACGCATCACATCTTGGCCTTTCGCCTCATTGCCACGGTTGCTTTCCGCATCATCGTGGAAGCCGCCTTGGCCATGCTGGTGCTCTCCGTTCCCGATTATCTGTTTCAGCGTCGACAGCATAGGGAAGCACTGAAGATGTCCCGCCAAGAGGTCAAGGAAGAACGCCGCATGTACGAGGGAGATCCCCTGATAAAGAGCCGCTTGAGGGAGAGGATGCGGGAGCTGCTGACACGCAATATGATGCGGGCCGTACCTAAGGCCGACGTAGTCATCACCAACCCTACCCACTACTCGGTGGCTGTCGAGTACGACAGGCTGATCATGGATGCGCCCATGGTGACGGCCAAAGGGGCGGACGCCATCGCACTCAAGATTCGGGAGATCGCCCGCGAGGCGGACGTGCCCCTTGTTGAAAACAAGCCCCTGGCTCGTACCCTGTACCGGGAGGTGGAGATCGGGGATGCGATCCCGGAGAAGTATTACGAGGTAATGGCTATTATACTGGCAGAAGTATACAGGATGAACGGCCGCGAGGTACCGGCCTGAGCTTAAGGGAGCGAGAAAGAGAGGATTATGGCAGACGCAAGAAGAGTACCAACCCTCACGGGAGCCCGCAGGAGCGATATATTCGTCGCCGTCGGCGTCATTGCCGTGGTGATGATGCTGATCATTCCCCTGCCGGCGTTTATCCTCGATACGCTGATGTCTGTGAACATAGTGTTGAGCCTTCTGACGATTCTGATCGTCCTCTACACGCATCACGCCCTGGAGTTCAGCGTTTTTCCGACTCTGTTGCTTATCGCCACCGTCTTCGGTCTGGCACTGAATGTGTCATCCACAAGGCTGATTCTTTCACAGGGAAGCGCCTTCCAGGGAAAGCTGATCCGCGCTTTCGGTACCTTCGTCGTTGGCGCCCGAGGTTTGGAGGGATACGTAATCGGCCTGATCATCTTCATAATAATTATAGCGGTCCAGTTCATCGTGATTACCAAAGGCGCGACCCGGGTTGCCGAGGTGGCCGCTCGCTTCACCCTCGACGCTCTTCCGGGCAAGCAGATGGGGATTGAAGCGGAGTACAACTCCGGGCTTATTACCGAGGAGGAAGCCACCCGCAAGAAAAGCGATCTGCAGAGGGAAGCTGACTTCTACGGCGCCATGGACGGTGCCTCGAAGTTCGTTTCAGGAAATGTCAAGGTGGGGATTTTAATCACCTTGATAAACATCATCGGGGGAATGATCGTAGGCATGACGATCCACGGCGAATCTTTCGCCGTAGCCCTGGACACCTACGTGTCCCTGACGATCGGCGACGGTCTGGTCACCCAGCTGCCCGCTCTGCTTATCTCCTCCTCCACAGGTATCATTGTTACCCGTGCGATATCCGATGCTTCTTTCGGGATAGACATCACCAAGCAGTTTTCCTATCAGTCCCGACCCTATCTGATCGCCGCCGGTTTCCTGGCGGTGTTGGCTGTCCTGCCGGGATTCCCCTGGTATGTACTGTTTCCCCTCGCCGCCATGTTGACAGCCCTTGGATTGGCGCTGCGCAGAAGAAAGCAGGCCGAGGCGGAGAAGGAAAAGGAGATAGAGGCGGAAGCGAGAGGCAGGGTCGCTCCTGTGGAAATCTCGCCGGTGGTTCCCCTCGATCCTCTGTCGCTGGAGATAGGATACGGATTGATCCCCCTGGTGGACAAGGACAAGGGTGCAGAGCTTCTCGACAGGATTACACGCATCCGCCGCGAAGCGGCTCTCGACCTTGGCTTGGTGGTGCCGCGCATCCGAATTATTGACAACATGCGTCTCGAGCCGTCGGAGTACTGTTTCAAGATCAAGGGAGTGGAGGTAGGAAGAGGCGCAATCAAGATGGGAAGCTATCTGGCGATTAATCCCGGTGGAATCAAGGAGCAGATCGAAGGAGAATCCACTCAGGATCCCGCTTTCGGATTGCCCGCCTTCTGGATCGCCGAGTCTGAACGTGAAAAGGCGGAGCGGATCGGTTACACCGTGGTGGATCCTCCTTCCATTGTAGCCACCCACCTGACCGAGATCATAAAGGCTCACGCTGGTGAAATCCTCGGCCGGCAGGAGGTGCAGTCGATCCTCGACACGCTCAAGACCGACTACCCGACCGTAGTGGAGGAGATAAACAAGATCTTCAGTGTCGGAGAGATTCAGAAGGTTCTGCAGGCGCTGCTGCGAGAACAGGTATCTATCCGCAATATTGTGGTCATTCTAGAGACCATGGCCGACTACGGCTCGGTTAGCAAGGATACGGCTTTTCTAGTGGAAAAGGTCAGACAGGCTCTGGGTCGCCAGATTTGCCTGCAGTACAGCGGCGAAGACAGAACGATGAGGGTGCTCACTCTGGCGCCCGACCTGGAGCGTCAGATCATAGATTCCAGGGTGGACACGGCTGTCGGTCCGACGGCCGCCCTGGAGCCCCAGCTGCAGAGAAAGTGGATTACCAGCCTCACGAACTCCGTCAAGAATGTTCAGGAGCAGGGGCATCTGCCCATCATCCTTTGCTCAGAAGCGGCCCGGTCCTTGGTCAAGGGCTCCACGATCAGAGAAGTGCCCCACCTGGCTGTGATTTCCGTGCCGGAGGTGGTTCCGGATGTGAAAGTTGAAACTCTGGGCGAGATAAGGATCGAAGAATGATCGAAAAGGATCTGCAGTACTTCACAATAGAAGCCCCCTCCCCGCGAGAAGTGCTGGAAAAGATGAACCGCCAGTACGGCCAGGAGGCACGCATTCTTACCCACAAAACTGTGCGTCGGGGAGGTTTTTTAGGAATGTTCTCCCGGGAGGGGGTCGAAATCACAGGGTATGTCAATCAAAGGCCAAGCCCGAAGCCTCGTGAAACAATGGAGGAGGCGAAACGTAAGATACTGGCCGAGGCGAGGAGAGAACAATCCCTCCAGCTTATTCTGAAAAGTATCGAGAGTATCAAACAAAATCTACATGATAATGGAAAAACTTCACGAAGCGAGCCCGGCAGACCGGCGGGCCTGGTCCGCATCGAAAGCATCATGCAGGCCAACGATTTTTCTCCGGCTTTCACAGAAGAGATTTTAGGCCGGGTTCGCCGAGAGTTTTCCCTCGAAGATCTTGAGAACTTCGGGGTCCTGCAGAACCAGGTTGTAGAGTGGATCGGCGAAAAGATAAAAATCTATCCGCCCCTGCAGCTGCCCGAGGAAGGAACAAATGTGTTTATCATTGTGGGTCCTACGGGAGTGGGAAAGACCACTACAATCGCCAAACTAGCAGCAATCTTCGGGGTCAACGGCGGCCGGGCGACATCCGAGAAGGTACGCATCGTAACAATCGACAACTACCGGATCGCCGCACTCAAACAGATTGAAACCTATGCCGAGATCATGAGGATTCCCGTAGCCTGTGTAGAAAGCATCGGTGAGTTCAAGAAGTTTCTAGCCGTGGCGGAGGGCACAAAACTGATCCTGGTTGATACGATAGGCCGCAGCCCCAGGGATATGGCCAAGCTGGCAGAGATGAAGGATGTGCTGGACGCCGCCGGAGCGCGAAGTGAAATCCATCTGGCGATCAGCGCTACGACAAAAGCCTCCGATGTGGAGGAGATACTGAAGAGCTTCGAGCCCTTTAAATACAAAGCGGTGATCCTTACAAAGATCGATGAAACGCTGCGAGTCGGCAATATCATCAGTGTGCTCGCCGCTTCCCGCAAACCGATCTCCTACATTGCCGACGGACAGTCGGTTCCCCAGGATATCGAGCAGGCATCGGTGCTGCGATTGCTCATGAACCTTGAGGGATTCCATTGCAACCGGGAGAGGTTGGGAAAGCGGTACGGCGAGAGGGCCAAAATCAATGAAGCGGATTGGAGTTGACAGTGGCTGATCAGGCGGAGAAACTACGAGAGATCATGCGTAACCAAGATACTACAAAAACGGCGGTGTCGGATTCATCCCAGAAGGCTTCCCGGATAATATCTGTGTCGAGCGGAAAGGGTGGGGTGGGCAAGACCAATATCGCCATCAACCTGGCCCTGGCCTACGCGAAGCTGGGCAAGAAGGTGATCGTGCTCGATGCAGATCTGGGCCTGGCCAATGTGAATGTGGCTCTCGGGGTGATTCCCCGTTACAATCTCTATCACCTCATTCGCCAGCAGAAGAAAATGCGCGAGATCCTGCTGGATACCAGCTACGGCATCCAGATCGTGGCCGGTGCCAGTGGTTTTTCAAAAATCGCCAATCTTTCTGAGGAGGAGCGGAAGGGCTTTATAAGCGAGCTTTACGAGCTATCCGCCGCTGATGTGATCATTATCGATACCAGCGCGGGGGTTTCAAACAACGTTTTGACCTTCGTAGCCGCCTCGGATGACGTCATTATTGTGACAACGCCTGAACCTACAGCCATCACGGATGCCTACGGGATCGTGAAGATCATCGCCACCGAGATCGATAATCTAGATCTGGGATTGAAGCTGGTTGTCAACAGGGTGAAGTCGGTCACCGAGGCAAGAAAGGTGGCGGAAAGGGTCATCAACATTGCCGGACAATTTCTAAATATAAAGCTTGACTACCTGGGCTTCGTCTACGACGATACGCTCGTTCAACATGCCGTGATCAAGCAGAGACCATTTCTAGTCCTGGATCCGAAGGCCAAGGCTTCGATATGCATCGATCATCTCGTTCGTCGCTTGGAAAATATAGATTTCAAGGAGGGAGGCGGGATTGCCAAATTCTTGAAAAAGTTTTTTGGTGCTTGAACGGGCAAAAAGCACGTTTTGGCGCACGTTTTGGCGTACCTTGACGGTCTATGGGTTTTACCCTAAGCTTTAGCGGGGTGAGTTTATGATCAATTGGAAGTTACTCACCGGATTTTCCGCCTTTGGGGCCGCGGTTTCACTCCTCGCCGGTATAATTGGAGGAAACCCTTTCGGTATCGTAGCTCTCAGGATGGTTCTCTCGGCTGTTTTATTCGCAGGATTGGGATTCGGGGTTCATTTGATCTTCAAGAAGTTCTTTCCCGATCTGGTCTCTTCCCCGAGAGTCGAGGAAGATGAAAGCGGAGAGACTGTCAATATCGTCATCGATGAGGATCTTACGATGCAGGCGGTAGATGCCCCGGAGCCGGTCCCTGCAGGACAACAGAGCCTAGAAACAGCGGAAGCCGCTGCGGAGACTGAGGAGGTCGAGGAAGCGGAGGAGCTGCAGGCTGAAGATTTGGGAGAGGATCAACAGCTTGTCGAGGAAACGGCAGGGGAAGGAGAGCTGCAACCGATCCCTTCGGCTCCGGAACCGGATTTCGAGAGCTTGGACACTTTGCCCGATATCGATCGTTTCGACGTCGCTGCGGAGGCCGGAGCGGACAGCGCAGCAGACACGAGTCCCTCATCCCGCAGCGAAATCAGAAATGCTCAAGTGGAGGAAGTTGTCAGGGACCAGGATCCGGAAAACCTGGCGCGGGCCGTGCGGACATTTCTTAAAAAAGACAAGTAGAGATCACCCGGAGCGTATAAAAGTTTGCTATGGCTGAGATTATTTTGAAAGGCAAAACGGAAGAGGAACTCTGGCGGCAGTACAAGAGAAAGAAGGATCCAAAGATCCGTGATTTTTTTGTGAAGCAGTATGCCCCATTGGTAAAATACGTGGCCGGCAAGGTAGCGATCGGCATGCCCAATAACGTAGAGTTCGACGATCTCGTCGGCTTCGGTGTTTTCGGCCTCTTCGACGCAATAGAAAAATTCGACCCTGAAAAGCATGTAAAGTTCAAGACCTACGCCGTCACCCGTATCCGGGGTGCTATTTTCGACGAATTGCGGACAATCGATTGGGTTCCCCGCTCGGTTCGTCAAAAAACAAGAGAAGTCGAGGAAACGATTCGGAAGCTGGAAGCTTCGCTTGGCAGGGCGGCTACAGATGAGGAAATCGCCAAAGCGATGCGTCTGGAAACCAAAGATTTCCACAACTTGATGTTGAAGATTTCAGGTACATCTGTGCTTTCCTTGAACGAAGTCTGGTACAGCGGCGAGGACAACGACAAGATGTCGATCGTGGAAAGCATAGAGAGTCCTTCTTCACTCAATCCGGACAGTATCGTTGAAAAAGAGGAGGTCAAGCGCATCATCGTCGAGGCCATCAACGAGTTGCCGGAAAAGGAAAAAAAGGTTCTTGTCCTATACTACTACGAGGACTTGACCCTCAAAGAAATTGGTGAAGTGCTGGAGGTCACGGAGTCGCGGATATCCCAGCTCCATACCAAAGCTATCCTGCGGCTGCGAGCCAAGCTCTCTCACATAAAAAAAGGAATTTTATGATTACCCTCGAAACGGTCCGGGAGTATATGCGGGAGCAGCTGGA
Organism: uncultured Spirochaetaceae bacterium; assembly: GCA_964390045.1. Lineage (GTDB taxonomy): Bacteria > Spirochaetota > Spirochaetia > SZUA-6 > DRHE01 > CAYMGP01. Next base: position 21,057 of record CAYMGP010000038.1, read on the forward strand.
GTCGGACCGCAATTACAAGGCTGTAAAGATAAAGGCAGGCAGCATAGAGGAGGCTCTCAAAGCTGCTTCTATAGAGCTCGATATCCCCGTGAAGCATCTCGAGTATGAGATCGTCGAGCAAGGCGCCAAGGGGATGCTCGGGCTGGGAAAGAAGGGTTGGGTCATCCTGGCCTATCCCGTCTCCGAAAAAATTGACGTTGCGCAAAAACAGGCTGAGGAGGCGGCGGCGGGCGATCGCAAGTCTGAAAAAGTCATACCGGATAAGGATGGAGAGGTCTTTGTCAGGCTGACCTCGGAGGGAGTGTTCCTCAAGGTTACCAGTCCAACAGGCAGAGGTTTAAAAGTCGCCGAGCGCCGGGTTGCAGAAAAGCTGTCGATACGGGGTGTCACCAACTTCGATTCCGGCCTGGTTTCGAAAGTGGTGCGCCACGGCGAGGGGGAGTATATCCGAATCGGTGAGTATCAGTTCAATCCTGTCAGTCATTCGACTCTGTCTGTGGACGTCGCCGAAATGGAAATGAAAGCATACATGAGCGTAACCGCTCCCGGTCCGGGTGGTGCGGAGCTGGCCTTCGACGAGATAAAGGGTCTGCTGCATTCGGCCGGGGTTGTCCACGGGATCAACGAAGAGCTGATTACTGATTTCATGGATCATCCGCGCTACGACCAGAAGATACCTGTCGCCGAGGGCACGAAGCCTGTCAACGGTGCAGATGCCGAGATCGTGTATAACTTCAATGTGAACAAGGATGACATTCAGCTCCAGGAAAAGAACGGCCGCGTAGATTTCCGAGAGCTCAATCTTGTGGAAAATGTGGAGGCGGGACAGATCCTGGCCACGAAGCGACCGCCGGAAGAAGGGATGCCGGGACGAACGGTGACAGGCAGGTCCCTTCCTGCAAAGCCGGGAAAGAATGTACAGATAGAAATCGGCAAGAACGTGAAACTTGCCGACGATGGTATGAGCGCTACGTCAACCATCAATGGCCAGGTGCTTTTGCTGGCCGGAAAGATCAATGTAGAGCCTGTGTACACCGTCGAGGGGGATGTGAACTTCAAGACGGGAAACATCCTCTTTTTGGGTACGGTATTCGTGAAGGGAAACGTAGAAGACGGATTCACAGTCAAAGCAGCGGGCAATATCGAAATCATGGGCAGCGTTGGTAAAAGCATCCTCGATGCCGAAGGTGAGGTGATCGTTCACCAGGGAGTACTCGGCAAGAACGGCGGGACGGTGCGCGCCGGCAGCAATCTGGTCGCCAAGTTTATTGAGAATGCCAGGGTGGAGGTCGACGAGAACGTTCTGGTCAGCGACGGCATCATCCACTCTTTTGTTGACGCCAACAAAAGGATTCTCTGTCAGGGCAAGAGAGCTTCGATTGTAGGAGGAAAACTGCGGGCCGCAGAGGAGATCCACGCCAAGACCTTGGGTTCCGTTGCCGGAACAGAGACGATACTGGAGGTCGGGATCGACCCGAAGAGGAAGGAAAAGCTTTCCCAGGCGCTGCTGCGAAAGAGGGATCTGGAAAAAGAGCTCGAAGAACTTGTAAGAAATATAAACACTCTTGAGAATCTGAAAAAGGTTCAGAGAGAGCTACCTGAGGACAAGCAGCGGAACCTGCAAGAACTAAACGACAAGCGATCGGGAATCCTTCATGAGCTCGAAGAGATAGGAAAGGTAGTACAGGAGATCAACAACTACCTGGAGTCGCTGAAGGTAAGCGGCAAGGTATCCGCTTCCGATCATGTTTTCCCGGGTGTCAAAATTTTTATAAAAAATGAAAATTTGATCGTGCGCAATGAATTCAAAAGCGTCACCTTTTGCCTCGAGGGCAAAGAGATCCGCATGACGAAGTACGAACCAATGGATCAGATCTTCTCCAGGAGGTTGTCCGGTGCCCCTTCTGCCTATTGATCTTCAGATCATGTTCGCTCAGATGAGTCATGTCGGCAGAGAGCAGGCAGTTCAGCGGGATGTAACACCCCAATACCAGTTCGTTCAAGGCACCGAGATGGTTCAGAAGGCCGAACATGAGGACAAAGCGGTGAACCAATCTCAACAGGTAGGCCAAGGGCCGGAGAAGGTTCAGGAGCAGGAGGAGCGGGAGGGCAGAAAGCAGTCCCACAGTCGGGATCAGTCTGGAAACACCCAGGAAGCGGCGAGCGAGGAGGAAAGGGAGATTTTCGAAGATCCGGATCTCGGACATCATGTGGATGTAATGGGCTAAGAGGGGCACAGATCGGTGGCGCAGATAATCGTGTACGTAGCCCTGATTGTGGTCGGTTACCTGGTACTTTTTGCTATCCTGAATAAAAGAATAACCAGACTGATGGATCCTCAGGCCGTGCTTACCAAAATACGGGAAGAGGTTGACAGGATAATAGTGGAACTGAACTCGACTACCGACAGGAACATCACCTTGATGGAAGACAAGGTAAATAGCATTACAGACCTTCTTGGCAAGGCGGATAAAAAAATTGCCGTACTGCGGAGAGAAGTAGAAAAGCACGAAGCAGCGGTCAAGCTGTACGGCGAGCTGGCTCAGAGCCGCGCTCGGGGGACTACAGCGCAGAGCACGCAGGAAGGGGATATACATACACAGGTCGTTGCCCTGCACGAACAGGGAATATCGGCTTCCGTGATAGCCAAGCGATTGGGCATAACCCTTGCCGAGATCGAGCTGATTCTCTCTTTGGCGAAAAAAGAAAGATGAGTAAACGATACGTTGTGTTTCAAGTCGGCGAGGGTCAGTACGCCGTACCCATCAAAGATGTCTCCCAAATTGTTCGCTATGAAAATGTGACAGAGGTTCCCACGGCGCCGCCCTTCGTGGACGGGGTGATCAATGTGGGCGGAGAAGTAATTCCCGTGGTGAACCTGCGCAGTCGTTTTTCACTTCCCGGTATCGAGATCGCCCGGAAAAACAGGGTGATCATTGTTCGCAAGGAGGAGAGAAGCTTCGGACTTCTGGTAGACGAGGTGCGGGAAATGGTCGACCTAGATGAGGACAGCATTGCGCCCGAGGCGGCTTCCGTATTCGGTATGAAGCCCGACTTCGTGCTGGGAATTGCCCGAATCGGTGAGAGCCTTCTCGTTCTGCTCGATGTTTTCAAAGTGCTTGCCACATCGGCCGAGGTTTCCGCCAAGGAGTAGGTAGAGCCCATGCCGCCGCCTGATCTTGACGAACAGAAATTCCTGAGGGCCTTTCTCGAAGAAGCGGAGGAGCTGCTGGAAAAGCTGAACAACGGCCTTCTGGCTCTCGAGAAAGACACCGAAGATGCCGATCTTATCAACGAAATCTTCCGTCTGACACATTCATTGAAGTCTGAATCCGCGCTGCTCAACTTTACAGGTCTCAGTGAGCTTGCTCATCGTTTGGAAGACGTGTTCGAAAAGCTGCGGGCCGGTAAGCTCTCAATGACAAAACCCTTGATGGACGCCATCTTTTCCGCGGCGGATCTCATCCACGAGATGATAACCGGGATTTCTCATGGCCGCAGCGAGGCCGGGATTGACAGCGCCGCGGTGATAGGCGAGCTGGAAGCAACGGCCGGGCTGACTCCCCGGGCGGAGAATGGTGGGACCGGCGCAGGCCGATCAACGGTTGCAACCAAGCTCGGCAGCGAAGAGGCTGAGACAGGGATCGAAGAGCTGGTCCCTGGAGAGTTTGAGAGATTGCAGGTGTTGGAGGCGCTCGATCGAGGAGAAACGATTTACAGATTGACGGTGGCGATCAGCGGCGAAGCGGAGATGAATTATCCGAGAGCCTATCTGGTATTCAACAATTTGGAAATGAAGGCCAATGTGATTCACACGATACCGGATATGAGCGAGCCCCAAGAGGATTCGTTGTACGGCAGGCTCGTGGTACTTCTATCTACGGATCTCGACAGCAAGGAGGTCCGTAAGGCCTGCAGCGTGGATCTGGTAGATCAGGTTGATGTCGACGCTCTGGATGAAACTTCCATTGAGCAAGCCCTGACAGCAGGGACTGCAAGACATTCCCAGGCCGCCGGAGCGATCGGCACAGGGGAAGCGGTCGGGCAGACGGGGAGACCGGTCGAGAGCACCTCGATTCGGGTGGATACGGGTAAACTCAATGAAATCTGGCAGCTTGTTGGAGAGCTTACCATCTACAAAGCTCACCTATCCCGCCTGCATGAAAAGGTGCTGCGCCAAAGCGGGATCGAGACGATGAAAGGGGATGTGGAGCGCGCATCCGACTCGCTCGACAGGATTTCCTCGGAGCTGCAACAGGCGATCATGAAAACGCGTATGGTTCCTATCGCCGTGCTGTTCAATAAGTTCCCCAGGCTCGTTCGGGATCTTTCCCGCAAGCTCGGAAAAAGCGTCCAGTTGAAAATCCAGGGAAAAGACACTGAGATCGACAGGAGCATCGTTGAAGCACTTTCAGATCCACTGACCCATATCATACGCAATTCTCTCGATCACGGTTTGGAGTCCCCCGAGGACAGACTGCAGGCGGGTAAGGAAGCCGGTGGAGAAATTCAGATCTCCGCCAATCAGCAGGGCGGCAAAGTGATCATTGAAATCGGCGATGATGGATGCGGTTTGGATGTCGACAAGATTCGAAGCAAATCCGGTGCCGGTCCCGAGATCAGCGATGAGGAGGTGGTTCAGAATATCTTTACTCCAGGTTTCAGCACAAAAGAAAATGTCACCGATCTGTCCGGCCGCGGCGTCGGAATGGATGTCGTGGCTACCCGCATCCGCGAGGATCTGAAAGGGGAAGTGACGGTACGCAGCGAAAAGGGTAGGGGTACCAAGGTGCGCATCATCCTGCCTCTGACCCTGACCATCCTCCACTCTCTTATCATCTCCTGCCGGCAATATTACTACGCGATCCCGGTTCAGGACATCGAGGAAACCGTTAAATTATTGGGTTCGGAGATCCGAACAAATCATGGAAACGAGGTATGCTCCTTCGGGGGAAAGGAGATGCCTCTGTTGTGGCTCAATTCTCTGCTCTATCCCGCCTCGGAGCAGAAGAGTCATCCGACAGGGGAGTACAACGGGGTGGTTATCAGGCAGCGGCAGGGACGGGTTTGTGTGGTGGTGGATGAGCTGGTGGAAGAGGAGGACGTGGTAATCAAGCCCGTAACCGAGTTGCTCAACAAGCGCAGACTCTTTTCCGGAGTTTCCGTGCTCGGAGACGGGAGGATCCTTTTCATCTTGGATACGGCGAGACTGCTGGAAGTACTGGAATCCGGAAGCAAAGATGGCAATTAGGGTGCTGCTTGCCGACGATCTGTATTTCATGCGCATGGTGCAGAAAGAAGTACTCGAGGCCAATGGGTACGAAATAGTGGCGGAGGCGGCCACGGGAGTCGAGGCCGTCGAGAAGTACAAGGAGCTGAGGCCGGATGTAGCGGTTCTCGACATCACCATGCCCGAGATGAATGGTCTGGAGGCAATGCACAGGATCTTCGACATAGACCGTGAAGCGAGGATCATTATCTGCTCTGCGATCGGTCAGCAGAACCTTATCTTGGAGGCGATCAACGCCGGTATCAAGGATTTTATAGTCAAACCTTTCAATCCGGAGCGCCTGCTCTCGGCGATCAGGAAGACGGTGGCGGAATAAAAAAAAACGGTATGCCTGGACGTCAGCAGCATACCGTTTTACCAAGAGGGCTCACCACTGAAACTGAGGTTTTCCCTCTCTTTTACCTTCGGTCGCAGGGCAGGGAACTTTAGAGCCAACGGCGAAAGAAAACCGCACCTTCTCACAGGCGCTGCAGGATCTGGAAGAGAGTTTCAAGGTGATATGAAGCCGAGCCGGCCATTTCCTTATAAAGCTGACTAGAGGTAGCCATCACCGTGGAAGGATCATCGGGGCCTGCAGGATTGTCGAGGATTCTGCGCACCAGAGGTTGGAATAAAAAAGCGGCGATCTGGCGGGAGGAGACGGTCAATATCTCACGATCTATCTCTGCCAGCTTCTCGACGACAGCCGCCTGCTCTCCAGTTTCCGCTGTATTGCCGTAGCGTGAACAGAGTTCTTCAGCCCTCTGTGCGAGGTCCCGCAGTCGCTCGAGCTCGCCGATCAGGCTGTCCAATCCGGCCCGGACGGCCGAATGTCTTCGTGCCCACCGCTTCCCCGTGCACAGGTTTTCGCAGTCCCGACGCACGGAACTCAGGGCTCTGTCGATTTTTTCCCGCACAACGGGAAGGCTTTGCAGGTGCTCGAGCGGGGAAAAAGGCATTCCTTCTATCTGAATGCCCTGGGCAGACAGGTTGAAGGAAGGGGGTCCTCCGGATTGTGACAGCTGCTTCATCTGATTTTCAAACCACCATTTGTAGATCAGCATGCGGCGGTCGCTGACCGTCGTGCCCCCCGCATTGTTCGGCAGTTCCAGGGCCTGGGCCTGATGCAGGTAGTCGAAGGTCAACTGCTCGGCGCTGAGGAACCTGTGAGAGTAGGTGTGCATCGTTTCCTCGAAAAAAGCTCCCCTGCTGTGGGTTCTTTTACCGGGGAAGCCCAAGTCGAGGCCGGCCATGTATATCGAGCCGCAGCCAAAATAGCGGGCCAGGTCCCAGGCCGTGGTGGCAACCGAACCCCCCGCCCCTATCTGTCCTTTTTCTTCCAGGATCTGCTCGAGATATCTGCCGAGGGGGAAAAACGAGGAAATGAACAGGGTCGCTTCTCTCTCTCTACCTGCAAGCCTGAATGTGCGCGGATTGGCAGATGACTCGGAAATCAATATCGGCCCTTTCAGTTCGAGCCAGTCGAGGTGTCGACTGTTCCAGTACTGTGGATCTACTGTGACGAGAAAATCAGGAATGATATTCGCTCTGAGACAGAAACGGTACGAAGTATCTACTGCGATAAGCAGCATTCTCTGTCGTAAGCTCGCCAGGGCGGGGGCGATTCGGTCGAGGGAAGGCCCGGCGGCCAGTACGAGACCGGGCAGGCCGGCGAAGCGCTCCTTGCAGCCGGCAACACCCGGTGCACATATGAAGTGCTGCAGGTTGTTGAGCAGGTTCCGTACCCAGAGCTTGCCGAAGCGTCTCAGCGTATTGACATTAACCTCCCGCCTGTCGAAAACAGATCGAAGCAGGGTCTCGACCCGGCGGTAGTACGAGCTGCCGGAGCCGAGCAGGGAACGAAGAGGCAGCAAACAGACCCGTCGCAGGGGCAGCTTATCTATCGTCATCATGATCGCTTCAGGCTCATCGCCGATGTGCCAGAAGATGTACGGGGAGCCGAGCAGGGTGCTGAGATCCCGGCTTTTCAGGGCGGACATGAACAGCCCCGGATCGTTCTCTATAACAACCATCGGTTTGTCAGGAAAGCGCTCGCTGAACGCTTCTGCCAGGTATCCCAGCCCGAATCCAAAGCAGACGGCCGCTGTAGTATCAGGCTCCGCTTGCTGCTGCACGATCCGTCGAGCCTCTTTTTTGGGATCGTATCGGGAGTGAAGCGTTGTACCCTGCAGGACGGCTGTGGGCAGTCCCGATGGTGTTTGGAGCACAGAGAATCCGTTCGGGGACGGCAAGGCCTCCAGTTTCTTTGCCTTCAGGGCCGGCTGCCGGTCGTAGAGTATCTTCAGGTTGTCTTCGCCAGGGCTCATCACTCGAAATACAGTGTAATAATCGCACCCTCGGTCAAGGGGGTGCCCGGGGGGGGATCTTGAGCTACGACGTAGCCTTCCCCGTTCAACCGTATAATAAAATCTCCCTGCCGCAGCAGGGGCAGAAGCAGTCTTTTCGGCGTCCCGAGAAGCTCGGGCATTGTGGAGTCGACAGCTATCTGCCGGGGGACTTCTATGCGGACGGTTCCAGGATGTTCGATTACCGTGTCGCCGCTGCGGTGAACGGCGAGGTAGTCCACCAGCCAGTCCGCCGTCTCCCTGAAAAGAGGAGCAGCAATCTGGCTGCCGTAGTACTCGGACGCTCTCGGATAGTCGATCACCACGTACACGATCAGCTGCGGGTCGTCGGTGGGAAGCACTCCGAGGTATGAAGCTACAAAATGGGTTTCTGAGTACTTGCCCGTCTTACGATCCAGCACTTGCGCCGTACCCGTCTTTGCCGAGATTCGTACACCTTCGACTGTTCCTCGGCGGGCCGTACCTCCCGCTTCTGTGGCGGTTTCCATCATTTCGAGGACCCGGCGGGCGATTTCCGGGGAAAGGACTTCTCTTACAGGTTCCCTGCCGAACTCCTTGATGATCTCGCCCTGGGGAGAAATGATCTTGCTCACGATATGGGGCTTGAGAAGAAGTCCGTTGTTGGCAAATACAGTCGCCCCCTGCAGTATTTGTAGAGCCGATACGGAAACCTCCTGCCCGAAGGCAATCGTAGCCTTGCTCCTGGCTGACCATCTGTCCGGCGGTGCAAGAATCCCGGAGCTCTCCCCGGAGAGAGGAAGGTTGGTGGGTTTCCCAAAGCCGAAGAGAAGCAGCATTTCGTACAGATCTTGCTTTCCGATCGTCTCCGATGCCAGCGCCGCCCCTACGTTGCAGGAATATTTCAGGATCTTCTGAGCGTCGACCCAACCGTGGCTGGCTAGGTCCGATATCGTGATCGTCTGGCCGTCGGGAAGATTCATCTCGTATACACCCCCGCAGAAGTACTCCTGTTCACCGTCGAGGCCTAGCTGCAGAAAGGAAGAGATGGTGAATACCTTGAAAACAGAACCGGGTTCGTACGCCCGGGTAAGGGGCAGGTTGTTCAAGGCTGACCGGTCGTACTCGTTGTACTCATTAGGATCGAAGTTGGGGATACTGCAGTAGGCGAGGATATCAGCGCTCCCGGCTTCCATAACAAGGATGTACACGGCATCTGCTTGATATTGCTCGTAGGCGTCGCGGGCGATCCTTTCGATGACAAGTTGGACATTGATGTCCAAGGTAAGAAATACCTGATTGCCAAGCACTTCCTGCTGCCCTTGGTTGATGCTGACTTCCTGCGGTGAGAGCTCGTTGTTGAACGTGTATTCGATCCCATCCAGGCCGATGTTGTCCACACCTACGTAGCCGATAACGTGACTGGCCAGGGTTTGCTCGGGATAGTTACGGCCGAACTCGGGCGCCAGATTGATGCCCTCCAGCTTGCCGTCGGACTTCAGTGCCTGAATCCGCTCGCTCTCGGTGGGCGTTATCTTGCGCTTTATGAAAACGAACCCTGTATTGTTTTCGAAGCGCGACAGTACTTCTGTATAGGGAATGTCCAATACGTCGGAGAGCAGCTCGGCGGATGACTCGGGGTCGCTGACATTGGGAATCCAGGCGGACACCGAGTCGAGGCGCGTGGAGATGGCCAGGATTTTCCCGTTTCTGTCCAATATCGGGCCCCGTTCCACCGTTGGCAGGCTGATCGAGCTGGCCGGCTGGTTCTGGGCGGAGAAGACCATCAGCTGTACCAGTCGGGCCACGATCAGCACAACAACGGCAGCGAGAAAGATTAGAAAGAAGTACAACCTTCTTCGCTCTTTATTATCGCTCATTCGGGAAGGGTATCCTGATTTTCAGGTTGTTGGTGTAGAATTCAAGCTTCTTTATATTAATATGGCAGATTATTCTTGTCGATATGTTTTGTGTAACCCCATGATTGCCGTAATTGAGCACCAGAAGGTCAAACCACGCAAAACTACGGACAGCAGGCCGAAGGGCGAGCAACTCCTCGATATCGGTCTTGCACCCGCTCGATTAAAACGTATTACCTCTTGGCAGCGATCGAATCCCAGGCAGAGCTGGCGCTCTGTGCAGAGCACCACTCCGCCTTGCAGGGCAGCCGGACAGCGGAAACCGAGCACTGGCAAACCTGTGTTCGTTTCCCGAAGAAAGACAAAGCAGCCGCGACCGCGTAGTGCGGCCGGTCGGCCGAGAAAAAAAGAACAGGCCGCCTTTTCGCTTCCGTGGCATTTTACAAGAGTCGACCTGCTCCTTGCCGCTGTGCTTGTGTTATGTGTTTTGGTCCCCCTCGGTTTCCGTTTGGCTCCCTTCTCATCGACCACCGAGATCCCGCTTCCAGTGATCGAGGATTCCGAAGGTGTCCTCGTTGATTTTCTCATTCCGGAGCAAAACAGGTTAATAGACAGCGGCGCGAGGCAGGCTGAGATTATTGATTCGATTGAAACTAAGAGCTACACAGTGCGCAGCGGGGATACGATCTCGGCGATCGCCCAGCGCTTCAACGTCAGTATGGATACGGTAATCAGCTTCAACGGGATCCAGGATGCCCGTGGCTTGACAATCGGTACCGTGC
>CAYMGP010000038.1:31300-36374 GCA_964390045.1 uncultured Spirochaetaceae bacterium
GAAATACAAAGTGAAAAGAGGGGATTTCCTGGGCAGCATCGCCAAGAAATACAGAGTGGCTCTCAACGACCTGCTCGACTGGAACAATTTGGAAACCTCCGTGATCGTGCCCGGTCAGGAGCTGTTCATTCCCGGTGCACGGCTGAGCGAGATGGAGTTGAACCGGGTTTTCGGACGCTTGTTCATCTATCCGACCCGGGGAAGGATCACCGATCGTTTTGGGATGAGGAAAGATCCTTTTACAGGGATGAGGCGCTTTCATAATGGGATCGATCTGGCCGGTCCCGTGGGTACTCCGGTAACGGCGGCCATGACGGGGAGGGTAGCCATGCTGGGCTACAATCCAACCTTCGGGAAGTACATCATCCTTACCCACGCCGAAGGGTATCAGACGCTGTACGGGCATCTCAACGCTTTTCGGATTGCCAAGGGGCAAAAAGTAAAACAGGGACAGTTGATTGCTGATATGGGCAATACGGGGTACAGTACAGGTAGCCATCTTCATTTCTCGATTTTTCGCCGAGGAGAGCCGATTGATCCCTTACGGTATCTGCATTAATTTGTTTCGCCGCCTGTACGATCGGCTCATGCGTCTTGCAGCCGCTGTCCGCCGAATTTTTACCTGGGCGTTTTGGAAGCGGCGGGTCCGGCTGCTTGTCGCGCTGAGCTTTGTTTTCATCTCGTCACTGTTGTTCGTTGCCCAGGTGTGGAGTGTGCTCAAGGAGAAGCAGAGGTATCTGTACTACCCAGAGAACTGGATTGTACACGAGGATCTACGAGAAAATCCTCAGGTTGCCGATAGTATATATGGGGAGCAGCAGATGGATTCCGTGGGAGGCGGTTCACTGGGGCTGCTGCCTCTTGATATAAAACTTTACAAAGTTCGGGAGGGAGACACCCTGTCCGGTATTGCGGAGCGTTTCGCCATGGACTTGGACACCATCGCATCTCTGAACAGAGAGTGGGGAAGCGGTGTGCATCTGATCCAAATCGGAGAAGCAATTCAAATTCCCAATCAGAATGGTATCTTCATTCCAATCGACGGTGATTTGGAGTCCGTCTGCGTGGAAAAAGATGTGCCGGCAGAGGTTGTGCTGGCCGTAAATCGAATAGAGAGGCAGAGCGTCCAACCAGGTACGGAGTTGTTTTTTCCAGGAGTGCAGCATACGGGAATCGAACGCAGCGTGATCACTGGCTCTGCCTTCCTCAAGCCCGTGGCCGGATATCTGACCTCCGGCTTCGGCTATCGACACGATCCATTCACCCACGAGATCCACTTCCACAGAGGAGTCGATCTGGCTGCACCGACGGGTACCGCCGTCCGGGCCGCTCTGGACGGGAAGGTCGTTGTTGTAGGCGACGACCCTGTTCTGGGTAAGTATATCCTTATCAGGCATCAGATCAGTTACTCCTCCCTATACGGGCATTTGAGTCAGATCTGGGTACGGAGGGGCAGCACGGTGACCAGAGGACAGAAGATCGGGGCCATCGGCAATACGGGAAGATCGACGGGATCGCATCTGCATTTTGAAATCCGCAGGCGCGGTGTGCCCGTCAATGCCTGGGGCCTGATGACCTCCCGTTTTTGAAAGCAGAGGGTACAAGCGTGAAAAGAATCCTATTTTTCGTAATCGGGCTGCTTGCCCTGTTCACGATCATTCGAGCCTACGCGCAGGGGCAGGAGGCCGAAGGACAGAATCGCTACATCATACATCCCGGTGTGTTGGAGTTCGAGGGAATCGAAGGCGGGGCCCGTTTGGCCTTTGGGTTTCTCGAGCGTTCCCAAGAGGACGGCCCGGGACGGACATGGAACCTTTTCCCGCTGCGCCTTTCCCTCCGTGCCGGCAAGCAGAGCTTCCTAATAGCCATGAACGGACTGTCCTTTCTAAGTCCGACCGGGCTGAGGATCGGCAGACCGGTGACGGTTCGCGGTTTGAAGAGGGGAGACGTAGTCAGTATCGGCGGTGATGTCACGGTCGAGGGTACGGTGGAGGGTGATGTCTGGACACTCGGAGCGGATATCAAGCTCCTGTCCGGTGCCACTGTCAAAGGCGATGTCGTAGCCCTCGGAGGAACTGTTGAGGCGGAGCGAAGAGTGCAGATCGAGGGCAACAAACAGTCCCTTCCCAACGTGAAGATCCCCTTTCTCAAACTGCTCAGCTCGGAGCACTCGGCCGCCACCTTCCGTTTCATTATTGAGATACTCGGAGTTCTCCTGTTCGTGCTCGTTTTGTTCCTGTTCGTACACTTCATCCGCGGTCATTTGGTCGGTCTGGATTCGACTCTCTCCTCATCCTGGAAGGGCTCGATCCTCTATGTGGTGTTGGCCGTGCTCGTTGTTCCGATTCTTGTGGCTCTACTTGTAGTTTCCGTGATAGGAATACTGCTCATTCCCTTTTTGTCGGTGGCAGTGATGATACTAGCCTACCTGGGGTACGTGGGCGTTGCAGTACGGCTCGGGCTCTGGATGCGGAAAGCCGGGGAAGCTGCAAGACCCGGAGATTTGTACACTTCGGGGCTGCTCGGCCTGCTGGTTCTGAAAGGTCCTGTGCTGCTGGGAATTCTATTCACCCTGCTGACGGCGGAGTTCTTCCAGGGTGTGGGGCGTTTTCTGTCTGTAATCGGAACGATTGCCGTGCTTGCCGCCACTCTCTACGGTTTGGGCGGTGCGCTGCAGTATCTGCGCAGCCAGGCCCGCTCCGCTTGAGCTGACAAAGGCCCGTCCGCGACTCACCGTCCGTGACTGGCCGTCCGCGACTGGCCGTCCGCGACTCACCGTCCGTGACTCACCGTCCGTGACAGTACTTGTACTTCTTGCCGCTGCCGCAGGGACAGGGGTCGTTTCTTCCTACTTTTGGATAGCTTCTGCGCACCTGAGCCTTGTCCGGTCGAGCCTCGGGCCGCTCGCCCACGGCTGTTCCTCGCGGAGATCCTCCGCTGAGCACAGAGCCTGTGGCCGCCCGTGCGGCCGTGCTTCTGGCGCCGGCGCCTGCAGCACCGAACTGGCCGAGCAGCACGTGTCTGGCGTCTCCGAAGTCCCGCCGTCGCTGCTGCCTGGGCTCGGCGGGGCGAATCCTTACTTGAAAGATCTTTTTGGCTATAGCTTGCCGGATTTCGGCCAGCATGGCGTCGAATATCTGAAATCCCTCCAGCTTGTACTCGAGGAGCGGGTTCTTTTGTCCATAGGCTCTTAGGTAAACCGCCTCTCTCAAGGCTTCGAGATTCTCGAGGTGATCCTGCCAGCGTGTGTCAATATTTCGAAGGTACTCGAAGCGTATGAACAGGTTGAGGTTTTCCCGGCTGATCTCTTCCGCCTTCTCTTCGAGATCCTGTTTGAGCTCGTCTATAATCCGCTCCTGAAGCTGCTCGCTGGGCATACCCTGCAGGGCTTTGACTGCATCCCGCGGCGTGTAGAAAAGGGCGTCTTTGAGACGGCTAAGCAGTACAGACAGCCGATGATCGTCGCTTCCGCCCATCTTTCTGTACTCTTCTACGGAGGCCTCGATGATGTCCTCGGCGGCGGATAGAACGCGGGCTTCCAGGTGGGAGTCTTTCAAGATCTCGTCCCTTCTGGTGTACATGAACTTCCTCTGCTCGTTGAGCACATCGTCGTATTCCAACAGATGCTTGCGGATCTCGAAATTCCTCTCCTCGACGCGTTTCTGAGCCCTCTCGATCGCTTTGTTGACCCAGGGATGAAAGATCGGCTCGCCATCCTGCATACCCATCTTCCCCATGAGACCTTTGAGGTTCTCTCCTCCGAACAAACGCATCAAATCGTCATCGAGGGAGATATAGAAACGGGACGAGCCGGAATCCCCCTGTCTGCCCGATCTACCGCGCAGCTGGTTGTCGATTCGCCGGGCATCGTGGCGCTCGGTCCCCAGCACATGCAGACCGCCGGCTTGTTTTACCTCCCGGTAATCGCCTTGCCAGCGCTGCATCTCCTGCGCCAACACCTTCTCGTATTCGTCTCCGTTGCTGCCGCTTCCCAACCTCTTGCGGGCACGAAACTCCGGATTACCGCCGAGCTTGATATCGGTACCGCGCCCGGCCATGTTGGTGGCGATCGTTACCGATCCCTTGGCTCCGGCCTCGGCGATGATCATCGCCTCGCGGGCGTGATTTTTGGCGTTCAACACCTCGTGACGAATACCCATAGCAGTGAGCAGTCGGGAGAGCTGTTCGGATTTTTCTATGGAAATCGTACCCACCAGTATAGGCTGGCCCTTCTTGTGGAGCTCGGAAATCTCCTGACAGATGGCGTGGAATTTCTGCTCCTCGTTGAGATAGATCACATCATCGTTGTCCCCGCGTACTACCGGTCGGTTCGTTGGAATGACCGAGACCTCCAGATCGTAAATTTTTGCGAACTCGGTGGCCTCCGTATCGGCTGTACCCGTCATTCCCGAGAGTTTGTCGTACATCCGAAAGTAATTCTGGAAAGTGATCGTTGCCAGGGTCCTGTTGCGCTGGGCCACTTTTATATGCTCTTTCGCCTCGATCGCCTGATGCAATCCTTCCGAGTAGCGCCTGCCGTGCAGGATTCGACCTGTAAACTCATCGACAATCTCCACCTTCCCGGCCGCTAATACATAGTCGACATCCTTGTTGAACAGGCGCTTTGCCCGCAGAGCCTGGGTGCAGTAGTGGATGAATTCGAAGTTGTCCGATTCGAACAAGGATCCGCGGATGAGGTTGCGCCGTTTGAGCTGTTCCTCGATTGCGTTCATCCCCCGGTCGGTGAAGGATACTCGCTTGTTCTTCTCTTCGATCTTGTAGTCCCCGTCGGCCTGGATCTTCTCGACCTGAAAGGGGGAAAGTTCGTCGTTGTACTTGCCGGTTTGCGGGTCCTTGCTGCACTCGGTAAGGGAATCGACGATTTTGTTCGCCTCGTAGTAGTTGGCCGTGTCGTCCTCCGCAGCCCCCGATATGATCAGCGGGGTGCGGGCCTCATCGATCAGAATCGAGTCGATCTCGTCCACGATGCAGTAGTTGTGTCCCCGCTGAACCCGAGACCCTGAGTCCCAGCGCATTCTGTCCCTCAGGTAGTCGAATCCGAACTCGTTGTTGG
>CAYMGP010000039.1:0-35335 GCA_964390045.1 uncultured Spirochaetaceae bacterium
GGAGATATAGAGTATGGTAGCAAGCAGAGGAACAAGATCCAGGGTGATGCAGAGTATTCAGCCGCTATTCGGACTGGTATTCATCTATCTGATTTTTGTGGTTCTCTCCGCGACCTTTCGAACCTTCGACACGGCTAAGACCATTCTCACCCGGGCGGTGATTCTAGGCACACTGGCCGCCGGGCCGACAGTTGTGCTGATCTCCGGCGGATTGGACCTGTCGATCGGATCCCTGTTTTGTCTGGTGGCCGTCTGTACCGGAAGAATGCTTATCGCCGGCATCCCCGTAGGCCTGGTAGTGCTGTTCGGCCTGGCTATAGGAGCTGCCTGCGGTGCCTTCAATGGCGCAATAATCGTCGGCACCGGTATTCCAGCCTTCATCGGTACCCTGGGCATGATGAAGGCTTTTCGTGGTCTGGCCGAGATTCTGGGTATGAATCAGGATATGTCCCGCTTCCCCGAATCTTTCAAGATGATCGGGAAGGGATACTTGATTCCCATCAGCATCATGGCGGTGACCTTTCTGTTGGTATACATCTTCCTATCTCGTACCAAGATCGGTTTCAACTGCTACGCCATCGGCGGTAGCAACGAGGTTTCCCGACTAGCCGGCGTACCTGTAAAGAAATACTATATCATCTACTACACGATCGGTGGTTTGGTTGCCGCGATTTCAGCGATCATCATCGTGGCCAGGTTGAATTTCACGAATTCCGCCTTCGGTGTGGGTATGGAGCTCAACGCCATTGCCGCGGTGATCATCGGCGGCACCAGCCTGTCCGGAGGTGTCGGCGGCATCGGACGCACGGTGATAGGTGTGTTGATCATTACCACCCTTAATGCGGGATTGAGCCATCTGGGTGTAAGCTCATCCTGGCAGCAGATCAGTATTGGTGTGGTTATCATATTGGCGGTTTGGCTGGATGTCATCCAGCGCAGAAGAGAAGCAAAGGCATAAACACCGTTCGTCGAACGGGAAGAAAAAAACCAAAAGGAGTGAACTATGATAAGGATTCACACGCGAATCGTTCTGGTTGTCCTGGCACTGCTGTGCGTCTCCGGGTTGCTGTTCGCGGGCGCCGGCAAGGAGTCCGGCGGAGCAGCGGAGGAGAAGATCACCATCGCCTACACGGGATACCCAGGGGGGCTGACCGCCTTCTGGGCTCAGATGGCCAAGTATATGAAAGAGGAAGCGGATGCCATGGGCGTGGAGCTCCTCGACATGAGCCCAACCACCGCAGATGCAGCCGTGCAGAAGGACTCGGTGGACAATGCCATCAACCGGGGTGTCGACGGGATCATCATCGGTGCCATCGACAACCGGGCCTTCGGCGAATCCCTGGACAGGGCGGCGGAGAAGGGGATCCCCGTCGTAGCCGTAGACACGGCGATCGACCATCCCCACATCAGCGCCCTGGCCCAGACCGACAACCTGGCCTCGGCCCGCGTCCTGGGACAGTACATCGTGGATACCACGGAAACCGGCACGGTCATCATCCTGGGTGGAACTTTGGGGCACCAGACCGGCGATGCCCGCAGAGACGGCGTCAAGCAGGTCCTGGAGGCCAATGGTTACAAGGTCGTCTTCCGAGCCTGCAACTGGGATGCTCCCACGGCCCTGGAGACGGCCACCAACGAGCTGGCCGCCAATCCGGACGCAATAGCGGTATTCGGCTGCTGGGATCCCGGCGCCCTGTCGGGCTTGTCCGCGGTCAAACAGCGCGGTATGTTGGACAAGGTCAAGGTCTACGGCTTCGATGGAATTCCTGACGCTCTCAAGAGCATTAAAAACGGGGAGATGACCGCCACGATCAAGCAGGACAATAAGCAGATGGCCAAAGTTACGATGAACGCCTTGGTCGGCGAGATCAGAGGCCAGGAGACAGTGAAGAAGCTGCTCATCGACGGATTCGTCATCGACGCGTCCAACGTAGATCAGTATCTGAAGTAAGAGCCTGTAAATCGAAGGTACGTCAAACGGCCCCTGGATTCCAGGGGCCGTTGTGCTTGCGGAGCACAACATGAGTTCCGCGTTGCCTTGCCTGTATAAATCCTAAACGTTCCAGCGCTGCTATCGTATCTCTCCCTGAAACCCGTCTCAGCTTAGACACTCTGCACCTCAAAGGTAGTTACCAGGGATCTGCCAAAATCAGGAAAGGGAAACTCTTCCAAGTAGAGCTCGGTGGCCTCTTTCAGATTTTCGATGGCTTCTTCGAGAGTGTATCCTTGACTTGTAGTACTAACCTCAGGACATTCCGCAACCCAGATATCCTGCTCCTTGTGGGCTACCGCAGTGAACGATCTTGTCTTCATCGTAATATCCTCCGCAACTTTTTGCATTTTGACGCAAATTCCAAATCGTTTGAAACCTATTTCAATCCGCTGACGCTATATAGATTTTTGATTCGAGAGCGACCTGGTTCTATCCCCCACGCGGGGTATCTCATTTCATTTGTGCCACTAACACACCAAATTTTCTTTACGCTTGAATAGGCGAAGGAGATTTTCCAATTCTGGCTCTCCGCGCAAGCCTAAGCGGGCAAGAACCCCGAGATACTCTTCGAGGATCTCTTAGCTAACGCAAAGGGAAATCTGTCCCGTCTTCCATAGGTCGATTATGGCTCTTGGATGTCCCTTAAGGGTGAGGAAGGAAGATACGAGAACGTTGGTATCGACAACCACCCTCACTTGACGGCTCTGACCTCACGAATAGTCTTTTCGACATCCTTGCTAGATAATCGGTGACCATCTCCCGGATCTTTTCGCTGGCCGCCTTCGGTTCCATAATCTATCCTTGTTAGATTACCACACAGAAACTAGAACCCAAAAACTAGGGTCGAGAAAATGTTCTGTGTGATCAGAGCTATTTCATCGGCACCACTTCGACGTTCAGCCGATCTTTAACTTCATGGTCCGATTCGAGGAGTCTGTCGATAGCATCAAGAGTCTTAGCGTGGAAGTATCGTTCGCCGCACTGAGTGCAGACTTCCGCTTCCACGTTTTCAATGATATACAGCTTACCCTTGAGCCAGTGGTGCTTCTTTACGGTCTTTTTCACAGTGTTCCCACCACAGAATTCACAAGTCATTATTCACCCCGTACCGTATACACGGTAATGATTATAAGGCTTCCCACTTCTTTAAATCTACACAAAACATGAATCAGGCGGCCATCTTCCGTGGGACCAGCAATCCGATAACGTGTCCCCCTCACATCATGGGTCATCTTCTTGTCGATCTTGCCCCGAAGGATGGCATTCTCAAGGTCTCTGCGCTCCAGACCATCCTCCGTCATCTCTTCTTCTGCATGTGTCGACAGATAGTATTCCCTGTCTATCACCTTCTGTCGGATTTTGGACAGTGTCGTCATTTGTACATTTCCATTGGGCAGTAGAAATCATCTGGGCTCCCATAGACTACACCATGAGCCTGAGGCGTACAACCTGGAAACGAGAGCCTATTCGACCTGTGAAGGCGATAGCATTTTATTATCCACCGTACCGGCGTACAACAAGATGTTAGTGCTGGGGTACCTGCCACTCTCCTTATGACCGTTTATACCTGCTAAAGGGTAAGATTCTCTCGCTGGCCGGCGAGCAGGAGGGCTCAGACCCAGCCAAGGAGCAACTGCTTCAACGACTAAGGATCACCAAGGGAGTATCGGATTAGGAATGATTCACCTGCGGGAACAGATATTTGACACTGCTGGGTGAATCGGAGATAGTAATATCACTGTGGACTCCCAGTTGGAAGCTCGGATTGAAGAACTCGCCGTCCTGGTACGCTCCAGCAGCTACTTGGTGGCTTTCAGCGGCGCCGGGATCTCTACAGAAAGCGGTATACCGGACTTCAGAGGACCGCAGGGGATCTGGAAGAAGATGCGGCTGATCGAGCTTCAGGAATTCCTGGCCGATCCGCAGGCCCGCCGGGAATACTGGCGGCGCAAGCTCGATAGCTACCCCCAGATGCGGGACGCCCAGCCCAACGCCGGACATAGGGCGCTGGCCAAATTGTACGAGGCGGGTTTCCTGAAAACGGTGATCACCCAGAACATCGACGGTCTCCACCAGAAGGCAGGCGTTGCCGAGGAAAATGTGATCGAGCTGCACGGATCCAACGCCTACATCGCCTGCCTGAGCTGCGGAAAACACTGCGAGTGGGACGAGGTGCTTCCCTTCTTCGAGCAGCATCCGCCTCCCTCTGCGGAATGTCCGCAGTGTAAGGTATGCGGCGGCTGGTTGAAGCCGGCCACGATCTCCTTCGGTCAGGCCATGCCCGAGCGGGAGACGCGTGCCGCCTTTGAACAGGCGGCACGGGCGGATCTCCTGATCGCCGTGGGCACTTCCCTGCAGGTACACCCGGCCGCGGCTGTTCCCGGAGAAACGAATCGTCACGGCGGCCGGGTTGCGATCATCAACAACCAGCCTACCGGGCAGGACCACGAAGCGGATCTCCTGCTGCGAGGCAAAGCGGGGGTGATACTCGAAGCTGTGGCCGAACAGGTGACAGGATAGATACAGACTAGCGAGGAGGAGCTTAGTGACATCCAAGGAGCGCCTGATGTGCGCTTTGAACAGGGAAAAGCCGGACCGGCTGCCTGTTTCTGTGCACCAATGGCAGGGTTATCATCTGGACAAATACCTGAACGGAATCAGCGATGTGGAGGCTTTCCGAAGATTCGGCATGGACGGTCAGATGCAGTACTTCGAAGACATGGGCCAATTCTGGCTGGTGGACTCGGACTACAGCAAGGCCTCGACACCTCAATGGAGGGACGAGGTGGAAGTTGTCTCGAACGATCCGGAGAACCGGATAACCTATCACACGATCACAACACCGGAAGGGGTGCTGACCTATAAAACGGGCGGTGATGAGAAGACGACCTGGATCACCGAGTATCTTATAAAAAACGACGAAGACATCGAGCTGATCAGGAAATACATGCCGGTGCCGAAGCTTGATTTGAAGCCCCTAGAGGAGTTCTACAGCAGGGCTGGGGACGCGGGCATCGTCCGTGGATTCGTCTGGGGCGACCAGGCCGGCTGCTGGCAGCACGCCGCCTGTCTCAAGGACATCACCGAGCTGATTTTCAAAGCCATAGACGATCCCAATTGGGTCCATGAATTGCTGCGGATACTGTTGGACAAGAAGTTGCAGTTCATCGAAAGCATGAAAGGTGCCAAGTTCGATCTTGTGGAAACGGGAGGCGGTTCCTCCTCCTCGACGTTGATATCCCCGGATCTGCACAGGGAGTTCTGTCTGCCTTACGACAGGAAGATGCACGATGCTCTTCACGATCTGGGATTCAAGGTGACTTATCACACCTGCGGGGGCACGCTTGATATCGAGGAGTTCATCGTAGCCAACGGCTGTGACGCCTCCGAAACCCTGTCCGCCTGCTCGCTGGGCGGCAATCAGGAGCCCCGGGAGATCAAGGAAAAGATAGGAAACCGTTTGGTATTGATAGGCGGCATGGATCAGTTCAACATACTAACCCGCGGAACCCCTGAGGAGATACGAACGCAGGTAAAGATCCTTTTCGAAAAGGTGGGTTACCAGGGAGGATACATTCTCTCCTGCACAGACCACTTTTTCGAAACCCCGATAGAGAATATAAAAGCATACGCCGATGCGGCGCGAGAATGCGCCTATTCGTGATTGATAGTAGGAGGTAACTATGTCAGAGAACAGCATGAAGATGAATCCACCTGCAAACAGGTTAAAGACGGGAATTCCCAAGGTAGGGATCCGTCCCACCATCGACGGCAGGCTCGGAGGGGTGAGGGAGGTCCTCGAGAACCAAACGATGGAGATGGCCAAGACGGCGGCCCGCATGATCAGCGAAAACTTGCGCCATTCGAACGGCCTGCCGGTTGAGTGCGTGATCGCCGACACGTGCATCGGCGGGGTAGCCGAGGCGGCCATGGCCGCGGAAAAGTTCGCCCGCGAGGGAGCAGGAGTATCCCTCACGGTGACACCCTGCTGGTGCTACGGTTCAGAAACGATGGATATGGATCCCCTGACTCCCAAGGCGGTCTGGGGCTTCAACGGAACGGAGCGGCCCGGAGCCGTGTATTTGGCAGCCGTGCTGGCGGCTCACAACCAGAAAGGTCTGCCCGCCTTCGGAATCTACGGCAGGGATGTTCAGGATGAAGGCGATACTTCCGTTCCTGACGACGTGAAGCAAAAGATCCTGCGCTTCGTGCGGGCAGGGTTGGCCGTGGCAGCCATGCGGGGTACCAGCTACCTTTCCATGGGTTCGGTCTCCATGGGCATCGCCGGCTCGATAGTCAATGAAGAGTTTTTCCAGAGCTACCTGGGAATGCGCAACGAGTACGTGGACATGAGCGAATTCGTTCGCCGCTTCGAGGAGGAGATCTACGACGGCGATGAGCTCCAGCGGGCCATGGCCTGGGTCAAGGAGAACTGCAGGGAGGGGGGAGACGACAACGCGCCGGAGAAACAACGCTCCAGGGACCAGAAGGCCAAGGACTGGGAGACCGTTGTCAAGATGACCCTTATAGCCCGTGACCTGATGGTGGGGAATCCCCGCCTGGCCGAAATCGGCTTCGGGGAGGAAGCCCTGGGACACAACGCCCTGGCCGCCGGCTTCCAGGGGCAGAGGCAGTGGACCGATCATTTTCCAAACGGCGATTTCACGGAGGCCATCCTC
Source organism: uncultured Spirochaetaceae bacterium (assembly GCA_964390045.1). GTDB lineage: Bacteria > Spirochaetota > Spirochaetia > SZUA-6 > DRHE01 > CAYMGP01. Next base: position 6,673 of record CAYMGP010000039.1, read on the forward strand.
AATTCTTCGTTCGACTGGAACGGCATCCGGGCTCCCTATATCCTGGCCACGGAAAACGACGGTCTCAACGGCGCAGCGATGCTCTTCGGCTACCTGCTGACAGGAAGGGCGCAAATATTCGCCGATGTACGCACCTACTGGAGCGCGGAGGCGATCAAGAGAGTCACCGGGGTAGCGCCGAAAGGACTGGCGGCGGAAGGAATCATCCATCTGATCAACTCAGGTCCGGCCGCCCTTGACGCCACGGGGCGGATGAGCCTGGACGGAAAACCCGCGATCAAGCCCTTCTGGGAAGTCACAGCGGAGGAGGTAAAGAATTGCCTGGATGCAACTTTGTGGCGTCCCGGAGACGTGGGATACTTTCGCGGCGGCGGCTATTCCACGGACTTCCTGACGATAGGTGGGATGCCGGTAACCATGTCCAGAATCAATCTGGTCAGAGGATTGGGTCCGGTGTTGCAGATCGCCGAAGGACACACGGCCGAGCTTCCGGAGAAAGTGCACGATATCCTGGACAAGCGCACCAACCCGACCTGGCCGACCACCTGGTTCGTGCCCAGGCTCACCGGCAGGGCGCCTTTCGACGACGTGTATTCGGTGATGGCTGCCTGGGGTGCGAATCACGGCGCCATCAGCTACGGGCATATCGGGGCGGAGCTCGTTACCCTGGCCGCGATGCTGCGTATTCCTGTTTGTATGCACAATGTAGAGACTGTCTATCGGCCCAGTGCCTGGGGCGCCTTTGGTATGGATAGCGAGGGTGCAGACTATCGGGCCTGCAGGAACTTCGGGCCCCTGTACGGTTGAAAAAGGAGATGACGGGATGTTGAAAGGAATACCTCCGATACTCTCTCCCGAGCTTTTAAAGGTGATCATGGAGATGGGACACGGCGACGAGCTGGTGTTGGGAGACGGCAACTTTCCCGCAGCCAGCATGGCCCGGCGCCTGGTTCGAGCAGACGGGCACGGCGTGCCGGAGCTTCTCGATGCCCTCATGCAGCTGTTCCCACTCGACTCCTTTGTCGAGCGCCCGGTCGCTTTGATGGCCGTGGTTCCCGGGGATCCTACGAAACCTGTCATTTGGGAGCAGTATCGATCGTTGATCAAGAACTATGAACCGGATTTCAAGGACTTTGAGCTCGTGGAGCGCTTCGTTTTTTATGAACGTGCCCGCAGCGCCTATGCTGTGGTGGCCACCGGTGAAAAAGCCCTGTATGCCAACATCATCCTCAAGAAGGGTGTGGTAAAAGAATGAGAGGAAAGGAGCCCGGCCATGGAGTTTGAAAAGTTGATAAGCACACGCTACAGCGTGCGTTCCTACAAATCGGATCCTGTCCCGGAAGGGGAGCTGCACAAGGTGCTCGACGCGGCCCGGCTTGCTCCGACCGCGGCCAACCGGCAGCCCTTTCGGATCATTGTGGTTCACACGGAAAACAGGAAAGATGAGCTGCGCCAAATATACGGGCGAGAGTGGTTCGTTCAACCGCCGCTTGTTGTCTGTATCTGTGCTCTCAAAGATGAAGCCTGGGTGCGGGGTGACGGCAAGAGTTTCTCCGATGTGGACGCCGCCATCGTCATGGATCATTTGATTCTGGCGGCCGCCGACCGCGGGCTCGGTACCTGCTGGGTGGGAGCTTTTGACGCCCGGAAAGCGCGGCAGATCCTCGGCCTTCCCGGTTCCGCGGAGCCCATCGCTTTCACCCCTCTCGGTTACCCGGCCGATAGCCCGGGTGCCAAGCAGCGGAAGTCGGTTGAACAGCTAGTGTTGTACGACCGCTGGAGCTGAAGCGCGGGATGTACAGCCTGGGTGTAGCCATGGCGGTCCTGTCCGGTATCGCCCACAACGTAGGTCTCGTCATTCAGAAGAAGGAGATCAACAGGATCGTAAGAGAAGGACAGGAGGGGCGCTTCTTCTCGAATTTGTTTAGAAATCCGCTGTGGCTTACCGGCTTCATCATAAATTTCGGTCTCGGTACTGTTTTTTTCCTGCTCGCCCAGCGCTATCTTGGCCCGGCACTGATTCCCGGGCTTATGGCCGTCGGCCTGATCGTGCTGGTAATCGGATCGATCTGGATACTCGGGGAGAGTCTGGTCTTTGCGGACGTGCTGGCGATCGTTTTGCTGATTCTGGCGATCGCGCTCCTGGGACTCAGCAGGCTCACCATCGACGTGGGCCGCTTTGATGTGCTGGAACTGGGTTTTCTCGTTCGGGCGGGAATTTTTACAGGTATTTGCCTGGCCGTTTTCCTGCCCCTGCAGGTCGCCGCCAGGCGATCGAGGGCGAGAGGTATATTCCTGGCGGTAACGGCCGGCCTGCTCTACACGCTGTCAAACTTCTGGGTAGGTCCCTTTATGGGAACGGTGTTGCGGATCTTCGCCGGCAGGCTTACACTCCCGGTGATCGCCCTGTTCGTTGGCTGCGCGGCGATCCTGGTGGCGACCAATGTCTTCGGGATCGGAAAGATGCAGCTCAGCTTCCGGGTCATCGATGCCAGCCTGGCGATACCGATTCAGCAGGTACCCGTTCAGATCGCTCCCGCCTTTGTCTACCTGGCCGTGTTCCGGTTGCCGCCTCTTTCCCGGGTCTCCGTGGTGATGTTTTGTGCGAGCATCGGGCTGATAATCACCAGCACCTTTCTTCTTTCGGGAAGGCAGAGCAGGCTGCAGGGGATCGGCGCACGAGAGCCTGGATAAAGAACCTTTCAAGCTCTAGAAGTCGAGCAGTTGTAGTTCGAAGACGAGGAAAGCGCCCGGAGGGATGAGACCTGGGTATCCCCGCTCTCCGTAGGCCAGCTCCGGCGGGATGATCAGAGTACGCTTTCCCCCCCTCTTCATGGTCACCAGGGCATCATTCCAGCCCTGGATTACCCGGCCGATCTCGAAGGTAGCGGGCTGGCCCCGTTTATGGGAGCTGTCGAAAACCAGGCCGTTGAGAAGGGCTCCCCAATAGTGAACGGTGACCGCCGTACCGAAGCCGGGGCTGCCCCCCGACCCTCGCTTCTCAACAACAAACCTGAGGCCCGAGTCGGTGAGCTGGGCGTTCGGCCATTGCCTCTCAATCTGTTCCAGGGCCAGCTTGCGGGCGCGGGCTGCATACTCTTTCTGCCTGGTGGGAGCCTCGGCAACGAGTTTGTCGAAGAGCTTCTGGTCGACTCGAAATGCGCGCGCCTTGGCTCCAATTCGAAGTATCTCCAGCTTTTCGATTGTGTCTCCCTGACGAATCGCGTCCACCACCTGCTGGCCTTCTATCACTTTGCCGAATACGGCGTGGAACCCGTCGAGCCAGGGAGTTGCCTTGTGGGTGATGAAGAACTGGCTGCCATTACTGTTGGGACCGCTATTGGCCATGGAAAGCACTCCGGGGCCGTCGTGTTTGAGCTCCGGATCGAGCTCATCGGCAAAGCGATAACCGGGCCCGCCGCTGCCGCTTCCTTGAGGATCGCCTCCCTGGATCATGAAGTCGGCAATGACTCTGTGAAAGGAGAGTCCGTCGTAGAAGGGGCGGCCTGAGGGTCTGCCCTGGAAAGCGATCGTTCCCTCGGCCAGACCTACGAAATTCGCCACGGTAAGGGGAACCCTCTCGTATTCGAGGGATGCAAGGATTGTACCCCGCCTGGTTTTCAACTCAGCGTATAGACCGTCGGGGAGCGATTCAGCCGCAGCGATTATGCCTGTCAGACTGAGGATGGTCAGAAGAAGAATGCAAGTTTTTCCGATAGCAGTTTTCAGCATGGGGAGAAGAATAGAGGAATCCGGAGAAAAGAGGAAGACCTCCAGTATCGATTAAAAAAATTAACTTTTATATATCTTATAGCTATTATTTGAAAAAAAATCGCCGGCTTTACCTTTTTTTGTTAGAAAATCGTTAGCAGCCTCTTGCGTATATTGTGGTTTCTATTATAATAGAGGCACAACATCTAGTGATTAAGGAAATGAAATGCCCTTTTTGCAGGCATACGAAAACCCGGGTAGTGGATAAACGGAACCTGGAGAATCTCGATACGATCAGGCGTAGGCGGGAGTGCCTGGAGTGCGGACGGCGTTTTTCCACCTATGAGCGTATCGAGTGGACCGGTGTTTCGGTTATTAAAAAGGATGGAAGCCGGGAGAGTTTCAGCAGGGACAAGCTTCTTGCCGGGCTGATCAAGGCTTGTGAAAAGAGGCCGATTTCCCGCGAGAAGATCGAGGAATGTGTAAGCGTGATCGAGGCGGAGCTGTACAACTACGGCAGCCGTGAGGTCCCTGTGCAGGCAATTGGAGAGCTGGTAATGGATAAGCTCAAGGCTCTCGACAAGGTTGCCTACATCCGCTTTGCATCGGTGTACAGGGAGTTCACCGATCTGAAGTCGTTCGAGAAGGAGCTGAGAACGCTCAAGAAGATCTAACATAGATTAAAAGCAAAAGTAACCATCGTTGATATACTCAGGCTGGGAGGGGAACTATGTTACGCAAAGTGGAAATGATCAAGAAGAGAAACGGTCAGATCGTACCCTTTGACCAGGAAAAGATCACTGCCGCGATCTGGGCGGCTGTCCAGGCTGTCGGCGGCCGGGACTATCAGAGAGCAAAAAAACTGTCTGATAGCGTGACCAAAGGAATCCGTCGCAGGTATGAGGACGGCGGGGTTCCCTCGGTCGAGCATGTCCAAGACATCGTAGAGAAGGTCCTGATCGAAAGCGGGCACGCCAAGGTAGCAAAAGCATACATACTGTACAGGGAGCAGCATAAGAACATCCGTGAAGTGACCAAACTGCTCCGCGATATCGCCATCGTCGATGACTATCTCGATGAGATGGACTGGAGGGTGCGTGAGAACAGCAACATGACCTACTCCCTCCAAGGTCTAAACGTGCACATAACCCAGAAGGTTGTCTGCAACTACTGGCTCAACAGTGTTTATCCCAAGGAGATTCGAGACGCCCATACCAATGCCGAGTTTCACATTCACGATCTGGGCACCCTAGGTCCCTACTGCGTCGGCTGGGACCTTCAGGATCTTCTGGTCGAGGGCTTTCGCGGCGTGCGCGGGAAGGTCGAATCGAATCCAGCCAGGCACTTCGACGTGGCGCTGATGCAGGTGGTAAACTTCCTCTACACCCTTCAGGGTGAAGCGGCGGGAGCCCAGGCCTTCAGCAATTTCGACACCCTCCTGGCTCCGTTTATCCGTTACGATAGTCTCGACTACTCTCAGGTCAAGCAGTGCCTGCAGAAGTTCCTTTACAATATGAATGTGCCAACGCGGGTGGGCTTCCAGACTCCCTTCACCAACGTCACCCTGGACCTCACCGCTCCCGCGATATTGAAAAACCAGCCTGTCGTTGTCGGAGGAGAAGTCCAGAATAAGACCTTCGGAGAGTTCCAGGCGGAGATGGACATGTTCAATCGCGCCTTCGCCGAGACAATGAGCGAAGGGGATGCCTTCGGGAGACCGTTCACCTTTCCTATCCCAACCTACAACGTGACGCACGATTTTCCCTGGGAAAAGAAAGAGCTCGATGCGATCTGGGAGATGACGGCCAAATACGGGATCCCCTATTTCTCGAACTTCATCAACTCAGACCTGAATCCGGATGATGTGCGCAGCATGTGCTGCCGCCTGCGCTTAGACAAGCGGGAGCTGCAGAAACGGGGTGGGGGGCTTTTCGGCTCCAATCCTCTGACGGGTTCGGTGGGCGTGGTAACCATTAATCTGCCGCGCGTGGGCTTCGAAGCGTCTTCCGAAGAAGAGTTTTTCAAGATCCTCGGCGCCCGTATGGATCTGGCTAAAGAGAGCCTTATCATAAAACGGGAAATCCTGGAGCGGTTCACGGAGCGCGGCCTGTATCCCTACAGCCGTTTCTACCTGCGCAACGTCAAAAGCGGATTCGGAAGCTTCTGGAAGAATCATTTTTCAACCATCGGGATCATCGGGATGAACGATGCGCTGTACAATCTCAACGGCAGCGACCTCACTGGCGAAGAGGGCGTGGATTTCGCAGTTCGCGCTTTGGATTTCATGCGCACGAAGCTGGTCGAGTTCCAGGAAGAGACGGACAGCATCTTCAATCTCGAGGCAACGCCGGCTGAGGGAACGAGCTATCGTTTGGCGCGGATCGACAAACGGCTGTTTCCTGAAATAAAGGTCTACAGCGACGATCATTATGCGATCCAGGGGCGTAACGGCAATGGATATCGAGCTCCCTACTACACGAACAGCACCCAGCTGCCCGTTGGGTTTACAGACGATGTGTTCACGGCGCTAAAGCTCCAGGACTCACTTCAAACCCGTTACACAGGCGGAACGGTGCTGCACAGCTACCTTGGGGAAAGAATGCCCTCGGTCGAAGCAACCAAAGCTCTAGTAAAGAAAATAGCTGAGAATTTTCACCTACCCTACTATACCCTGACTCCGACCTTCAGCATCTGTGAGCAGCATGGATATCTGAGGGGAGAACAGCGTTTCTGTCCCGAATGTGGTGAGCCCTGCGAGATTTGGTCACGTTCTGTGGGCTATCTGCGACCGGTGGACCAGTGGAATCCGGGCAAACAGGTGGAGTACGGCGACCGGCGGACCTATGATCGGCAAATACCCCGATCTGAGTCAGGGCAGGTGACTGCCGAAGAGCAGACGGATGAGGAGATAGCACCGGCAGACGCTCCCCCCGTGGCAGCTGCGCGCAACGCAGCGGCGTTGTAATCTCCAGCGGGTACATTGATTTTCAAAGGCTGGCAGAAGACCTCACTAATCGAGTATCCCGGAAAAATAGCCACCGTGCTTTTCACGGGGGGCTGCAACTTCCGCTGTCCCTTTTGCTACAATGTAGATCTCGTGCTCCGGCCGCAGGCCACGCCCGACTTGGCCGCAGAAGTGGTGCTGGAGTTTCTCAGGGAAAACAGACAGCTCTATCAGGCTCTGGTAGTCACCGGAGGAGAGCCCACCCTGCACGAGAAGCTGCCCATGTTTCTCGGCAAGGTAAAAGAAATGGATCTCAGTATCGGGATCGAGACAAACGGCACCAATCCGCAGATGCTCGGCAGCCTCCTTAGAGAGGCCCTTGTCGACTACGTTGCCATGGATGTGAAGTCACCGCTGAGCTGGTCGAGCTACCGCAGAGCGGCGGGCCTCGCCGAGCACAGCAGCGACCTGCTCGAAAGAGTTCGGGAGAGCCTGGCTGTGCTCGACAGCGCCACGATCGATGTAGAGCTTCGCTGCACTGTCCTGCCGCCGATCCACTCTCGGGAGGACCTGCTCGAGCTGGCTCGCCAACTTCAAGGTCGGAGGCGCTTCGTTCTGCAGCAGTTTGTTCCCGACAAAACCCTTGACGGAAATTATATGAAAGTGGCGCCTTTTTCTCGAGATACCCTCGAACAGATACTGGGCGAGATATCACCCTTTTTTTCCAGTTGCGAACTTAGAGGGAGTTGATATCCTCGAAGAAGCGGAGAAGCTCGAGAGGATCCGCTGCCAACCTCTGCGCTCCGCTTGCCAACAATTCTTCTTTGGATCGGAACCCCCACAGAACACCAACTGCGAACAAACCGCCCCGATGGGCTGTCTGCATATCTGTGTTCGTGTCTCCCGCGTACAGCACCTCCCCGGGTTCCAGCTCCCAGCTTCTGCAGATTTCGAGGGCGGCCGCCGGGTCCGGTTTCCTGGCAACTCCATCTCTGGCGCCGAGCACCGGGTCGATAGACCAGTTTTTGAAATAACGCTCAGCCATAACCCGGGTAAAGGTATGAGGCTTGTTGGAAAGAATAGCCATCCTGATGTCTAACGCCTTCAGCCGGTCGAGTAAAGCGGCGATCCCGGGATACATCTGCGTCTTGTCGGCCCAGTGCTCTGCGTATTCGGCCTCCATCATTTGCCGGACCCGCTGCACAGCAGCCCTGTCCCGGTGTTTTTCGGGAAGTACCCGACGCACCAGGTTGAGCATTCCATCACCGACGAAGTGTTTGTAGGCTTCGATCGGGTGGACAGGAAATCCCTCGTGCTGGAGAACCCTGTTCATGCAGTCACCGAGGTCATCGATGGTGTTTAAAAGTGTGCCGTCCATGTCGAAAACGACTGCTCGAAGATTTTTCATGTGACTTAAAAAATACACAGAAATCGCATCAAAGCTCAACCGTTTTTTTTCGCCGTCCGCTCAGGCAGCAGGTTGGTACAATATGAGTGGAACAAACAGGTTGTTTACAGTGGATGTGATATATGTTTGAATGGAAGTTGTCTACTTACTGGAGGGATTTACATGAAACGTGGAGCGAGAAAAAAATCAAAAGATGGCGATGTGCAGGCACTCGAATACGACAGGGAGTTGCTGCGGGGTAACACGGACTCGTTGCTGCTGCATCTGATAGACAAATCCGGGCGCATTCACGGCTACCACTTGATCAAAGAGATAAGGCAGAAAAGCGAGGGCTATTTTCAGTTCCGAGAGGGAACAGTATATCCTGCCCTACATAAGCTCGAAAGCGACGGGCTGCTCCGCGGGGAGTGGCAGACGCAACCCAACGGACAACAGAGGCGCTACTACAGTATCACCGAAAAGGGAAGAGAAGTTCTGATGAAGAGGATCAACATGTGGTTCAGTTTCGCCAAGGCGATGAACCTGGTCCTCAATCCTGAAACTTCGTAGCCGGCCTCCCGATGCCGCCGATCGAGACCTACCTGAAAGAAATCAGATCGTACCTTCGTTTGGATCCAACCACCGAGCATAGGGTGCTTGGAGAGCTTCAGACCTACTTCGATGAAAAGATCGACGAGCTCGAAACCGAGGGTTTCAGCGAGGCAGAAGCTGTCAGGCAGGCGATCAGCAGTTTCGGAAAGCCGCGCACGGTAGCCAAGCTGATCCATGAAGCCCACAGCCGGGGAAGTTGGCTCGAAGCCTTGTTGGCCGCCCAACCCCATTTACTGGGCGCCGCCCTATTCGCCACCCACCTCTGGTCCCATCCCTTTACTCTCGTTGCCGCTTTTACCGTACTGTTGCTGGTCGCTCTTTTAGGTTGGCTGAAAGGCAGGCCTAACTGGCTGTATCCCTGGATCGGCTGTGCCTTTGCGCCGATCCTGGCCGTGGTATTCCTGTCACGCAACTTCTTGTCCGTCTCGGTTCTCCGCCTGATTCTCGGCTCCGGTGTCGCGCCCGAACAGGTGAAGCTCCTGCTGTTTGTAGCCCTTTACGGCGTGGCCTTCGCGATCGTCCTTATCGTCGTGCTGCGTATCGTCAGGAGGGACTGGCTTCTCGTTTCTTTCATGCTTGTTCCTCTTCCCGTGTTGGGAATTTGGATTAGCGCGATAGACAGCGTCGGCGACATCCTCTACTCGACGGGCTTGCCCGCTCACCAATGGGACCTGGGAATGGTTCTTGCCCTGCTCCTGCTCGGAGCTGTCTCGGCGGTGTTCATACGCATCCGCCAGCGGGTGTTCAAGACTGGACTGCTGCTGGTGGTAGGGGTGGGAAGCACGATCGTCGCCGGCTGGAGCATGCTCGCTGCCCGCAGTTTTTTCAATCTTTTGCTACTGACTGGCATCTCGCTGTTCACGTTTTTGCTGCCCGCCACTCTGGAAACAGTTCTCGGACATGGAGAGTCTAATCGTTAGGACTCCGAGGGAAAGATCTCCTTCGAGCTGAGCAGTCGATTGAGTACCAAGCCGAAGAAGCTGCCTGCCTGCTGTTCAGCTCCCGTTTCACTGCTCTCGAACACCCAGCCTAAATGCACTCGGCAGCCGCGGCACATGGCGTAGCGCCAGCGGTAGCCGTCGAACCAGGAGTAGAAATCCGTGAACTCCCCCGCCTGCTCGCAGCCCGGAGCGTCACGAAAGCAGCCGATTTCGAATACATATCCCCCGGGATTGGTGAAGGTGTGTTTGTGGGCCCCCTCCACAGGAATGCGCTGGTGGGCCTGGGTAATGATCTGACCGCATACGAAGCAGTAGAGGTTCTGCTCCTCTTGCTCCTGTTCGTTTTGTTTACTGCTAAGGATTTCTTCCAACCAGGCGTCGCTGTCCTGCTCCGGCTCTTCCTGGCGGTAGGCCCAGATCATACTCCCAGTATACCGTGGACATTGGTTTGCTGAAAGAAGGGGAGTCCGAAGTCTTCCTTGACAGTACGCAAAAATGCGTTGCATGATTGTAATCGTGGCCCACAGCCAATACATGAACATTCTACGCCGGATGACTCCAGAACAGCGATTAATGACGGCGCTGGAGCTCACGCAACTGAGCAAAAAGCTTTTCCTCCACGGTCTGAAAAGACGCTTCCCGAATAAATCTCAGAAGGACATACATCAATTATTCCTCGACACGCTTGCGAAATGCTGGAACAGGAACTATTAAAGAGAACGGTCCGTATACTGAGCGCACATAACCTGGACTACATGCTTACCGGTTCTATCGTTTCGAGTCTGCAGGGGGTGCCCCGCTCAACACACGACATCGATATTGTAATCCTCATCCGATCCAATCAAGTGCAGGATTTTGTAAGAGACTTCCCAAGAGAAGCCTTCTATGTTGACGAGCAAAGTGTGTACGAGGCGATAGAGAAGCTGGATATGTTCCAGATTATCGATATTGCTAGCGGTATGAAAATCGATTTCTGGTTACTGACAGATTCCTCTTTCGATAGGTCCCGTTTCAGCAGACGCTGTTCCGTGGACTTTATGGAAATTGAGTTGGTAGTGTCGTCTCCTGAAGATACAATTCTGGCCAAGCTTCAATGGGCTAAGCGTATGGGAGGAAGTGAAAAACAGTTTTTAGATGCCTTGGGGGTCTTTGAACTGCAGGGCGCTACCCTAAATATAAAGTATCTGGAAAGATGGGCTGAAAAGCTCGATCTAGTCGATCTATGGCGACGGCTTGTCGAATCTGCCGAGCCTTTCGAGTAACCGGCCTCGGACAATACCCAGTTTATTTTTGTTTTCGGAAGACAAGACCGTCTTTCTCCGTGTCTACAACGACCTTGGTCCCCCCTCGAACTTCTCCGGCGATGATGTTCTTGGCCAGCGGATTTTGAACCAGGTTCTGCAATGTGCGCTTGAGGGGACGTGCTCCATACAGCGGATCGAATCCAACCTCAGCCAGATGCGCCTTTGCTTTATCGCTGACCTCGATCGAGACATCCTGTTCCTCGAGCCGTTTGGCCAGTATGGCCAGCTGAATATCTACGATCTTGAGGATCTCTTCTTTGCCCAATCTCTCGAAGGTGATGATTTCATCCACCCGGTTCAAGAACTCCGGCTTGAAGGTCGCCTTGAGCAGCTCCAAAATTTGATCTTTGATGTCATCGATCTTCTCGGTCTGCTGGATCAGCTGACTGCCCAGGTTGGAGGTCATAATAACGATAGCATTTTTGAAGTCTACGATATGCCCCTGGCTGTCTGTGAGCCGGCCTTCGTCGAGCAGCTGAAGCAGGATGTTGAATACGTCGGGGTGAGCCTTCTCGATCTCGTCGAAGAGGATCACCGAGTAGGGCCGGCGGCGCACCGCCTCGGTCAGCTGACCCCCCTCCTCGTAACCGACATAACCCGGGGGGGCGCCGATCAGGCGGCTGACGGCGAACTTTTCCATGTATTCGCTCATGTCGATTCGGGTCAGCGCCTTCTCGTCGTTGAAGAGGAATTCCGCCAGGGTTTTAGCCAGTTCGGTTTTTCCAACTCCTGTCGGACCTATGAAGATAAAGGTCCCGAGAGGACGGTTGATGTCTGAGAGCCCGGACTTGTTGCGCCGTATGGCATCGGACACCGCCCGGATGGCCTGCTCCTGTCCCACCACCCGGCGCGATAGAATCTCCTCCAGCTTGAGCAGCTTGACCTTTTCGGAGCTGAGCATCTTGGAAACGGGGATGCCCGTCCAGTGGCTGACGATATGGGCAATATCCTCCTCGGACACCTCTTCCCGCAGCAGCCTGGACTCCCCCTGAGAGCTCTCCAGCTCTTTTGTTTTTTCAGCCAGTTCTCTCTCGGTTTCCGGCACCAAACCGTGCTTGACCTCTGCCGCTTTTGTCAGATTGCCCTCCCGTTCGTAACGGATTTCCTCCAGTTTTAGCTCCTCCAATCTCTGCTTCAAGGCTCTGATCTCTTCGATGATCTTTTTTTCATTCTGCCACTGCAGCTGCATGGCATCCCGCTTGCCCTTGAGCTCGGCCAGTTCCTTTTCGATCTCCTGACGCTTCTCTTTGGAAGCGGCGTCCGTCTCCTTGGCCAGAGCCTGCTTTTCTATATTCAGCTGCAGGATGCGGCGTTCCGTCTGATCGAGCTCGGTTGGCTGGCTCTCGATCTCCATCTTCAAGCGGCTGGCCGCTTCGTCGATAAGGTCGATGGCCTTGTCGGGCAGGAAGCGGCTGGTTATGTAGCGGTCGGAGAGCACAGCGGCGGCGATAATTGCCTCATCTTTGATGCGAACTCCGTGGTGAACCTCGTAGCGTTCCTTGAGGCCTCGTAGAATGGCGATCGTGTCCTCTACAGAGGGCTCGGATGTGTAGATCGGTTGAAACCGCCGCTCCAAAGCGGCGTCTTTCTCAATATGTTTTCTGTATTCGTCGAGAGTGGTGGCACCCACCGCTCGCAGCTCGCCTCGGGCGAGGGCCGGCTTGAGAAGGTTGGAAGCATCCACTGCTCCTTCGGCCGCCCCGGCGCCTACCAGGGTGTGCAGCTCATCGATGAACAGAATGATCTGCCCCTCCGATTCGACGATTTCCTTGATCACCGCCTTGAGGCGCTCTTCGAACTCACCCCTGAATTTTGCTCCTGCCAAAAGAGCGCCCAGGTCCAGCGCCAGCACTCGTTTGTTCTTTAGGGAGTCGGGAACATCCCCGGAAACAATCCGGCGAGCCAATCCTTCGACGATGGCGGTTTTGCCCACCCCGGGCTCGCCAATCAGAACGGGGTTATTCTTCGTACGTCGTGAAAGCACCTGCATGATGCGCCGGATCTCCTCGTCACGGCCGATGACGGGATCTATCTTTTCCCTACGGGCCAGGTCTGTAAGATCACGGCAGTATCTGTCCAACACCTGGTATTTGTCCTCCGGTGATTGATCGGTGACGCGCTGATTGCCCCGGATCCGACGCAGCGCTTCGAGCACGGCACGCTTCTGCACACCCCGTCTGTTGAGCAGCTCCCGGGCTTCGCTTTGGATATCGAGCAGGGCGAGCAGCAAATGCTCCGTAGAGATGTATTCATCCTTGAGGTTGGCGGCCTCCATCTCTGCGTTGTGCAGCGCCTTGTTGGCTTCGGGAGATAGATGGGTTTGAGAGCTGTCTCCATAGACCTTGGGTTTTTTCGAAAGCACTTCTTCCAATTCGCTTTGCAGCCCCGAGCTCTGCACGCCGAGGGCTGAAAACAGCGGCGGGATCACACCGTCGCGCTGCTCCATCAGTGCCAGCAGAAGATGTTCGTTGTCCAGGGTGGAGTTATTGTATCTGTGGGCCAGGGATTCCGCGGCCTGGACCGCTTCTTGGGCCTTGATTGTATACTTGTCGAATCTCATATTTTCTCCTCTTGAGAGCCACAGATGGGAGGACCGATACCATATATAAAATACGAAAATCAAGCCGAGCTGGTCAAATTTCTGCGCATCGCATCGTTGCCTTTGCTTTCCTAGAACCAAGGTTTTCGGCTATCATCGTATCTTGAGGAATGAGGAGGCTTCATATGGAGGTAAACAAAGAGCTGCAGGAGTACATCTTTTCGCTCCCGATTATGGATACCCATGAACACCTGCCGTCGAGTGAGCAGCTGCGGGACCGCAAAACGGATGTGTTGAAGGAGTATCTCGCCCACTACTACAACCGTGACCTGATTTCGGCGGGGCTGGCGAAGCAGGATTACACTTCCATAATCGAAAAGGAGATGACCATTCTCGAGAAATGGAAGCTTGTCGAGCCTTTCTGGCTGTTGTCCCGCTACACGGGATACGGGCGGGCTCTCGATATTGCCGTCCGCGAGCTTTATGGGATAGATGGGATATCCGCCGAAACGATCGAAAGCTTGAATGAGAAATTTCTTGAATCGTTGAAGCCGGGGCATTTTCACAGGGTCCTGAAGGAAAAGTGCAATATAGAGAAGAGCCTTCTCTGTGTCGAGACCCTGGAGGAGGAGCACGATCCTTTGGTCGAGAGGAGCCTGTACTGCGACCGGGATCTTTTTGTTCCTGTTTACATCGTGAATCGCCTTGTTCATCCGGAGACCTGGGCGGAAATCGAGCGTGTCGAACGGGAATCAGGCATTCGGATCACCTCTTTTTCCACGTGGCTCGAGGCGGCGGAGGCAAACATAGAACGGGCCGTCCGCGAGGGATCGCCGATCTTGAAGAACTCCCTGGCCTACGTTCGTTCTCTGTTCTATGACAGAGTGTCCCGGAGCGAAGCAGAGGAAGCCTTCAATGCAGTTTTCAAGACCAAACACTTTCCTGAATGGCACCAGAAACCGATCCTGCCCGGCAAAGCATTTCAGGATTATATGTTTCACTTCATACTGGAGACAGCCAACAAGAGGAACCTGGTAGTGCAAATTCACACCGGAATCCAGGAAGGCAGCGGGAACATACTGGCCAACAGCAACCCGGAGGCCCTTACAAATCTGTTCCTCGAGTATCCCGAGGTGGATTTCGATATCTTTCACATCGGTTACCCGTATCAGAATATTCTGACCGTCATGGCCAAGAATTTTCAGAATGTTTATATAGATATGTGTTGGGCTCATATCGTATCACCGAACGCTTCCGTGCAAGCCCTGATCGAATGGATCGACACGGTACCCCTCAATAAGATTTCCGCCTTCGGGGGCGATTATCTATTCGTTGACGGGGTCTACGGGCATCAATACCTCGCCAGGATGGACGTTGCCAGGGCCCTGTCCGCCAAGATCGAGGAGGGATTGTTCGATATAGGAAAGGCGGAGGAGATCGCCAGGTTGTTCCTCTACGAAAATCCGAAGAAGCTGTTCAGGTTGTAGTGCTACAGCGGCCGGCTGGGAACTGGCCGTCCGGCCCCGTTTATCAGTATTATTTCTCTAAGGTACGATATTATGATGTCGCCCCAAAAATCTTGTTTTTTTGATAAGATTTTTGGGCGCCAGAAGACATCGTAATCTTCATTTTAGTTGCGATCGAAGATTGAGATATGGAAAATCTGAAAAACTCGAAGCAAAGTATTTTGACGGAGGTGGTGAACAGCCTCTGCGATTCCGAGCATGGAATGCTTTCCTGGAAGACAAAAGGGGGAAGGCTTCTGCCTTCCAGAGACCAGGTGGTAGAGGTTATCGAGGCTCTGCGGTCCGTTCTTTTTCCGGGCTACTTCGGAGTATCGGAGCTGACGGAAGAAAACATGCGTTTCCACGTCGGCGCAACTCTGGACAGGATTCTGTTCGTTCTCCAGGAGCAGATCAAGCGCGGATTGTGCTTTGACTGCGATCACCACGGTTACGAGTGCCCTAACTGCCTGCAGAAGACGGACAGGATCACCACGGAGTTCCTGGCCCGTCTTCCGCGCGTCCAGCACATCCTGGCCACGGACGTGCGGGCCGCCTACAACGGCGATCCGGCCGCCAAGAGCACAGATGAGGCCATCTTCTGCTATCCCGGAATCCTGGCCGTGACCTACTACCGTCTGGCTCACGAGCTGTACTGCCTCGAAGTACCCCTGATTCCCAGGATCATAACGGAAACGGCGCACAGCCTGACCGGAATCGATATCCATCCCGGAGCGAAGATCGGAGAGCAGTTTTTTGTGGACCACGGCACAGGTGTGGTCATCGGGGAGACCTGTGTCATCGGAGACAGGGTGCGAATCTACCAGGGCGTTACCCTCGGCGCCAAGAGCTTTCCCCTCGACAAGACGGGTAAACCGAAAAAGGGCATACCGCGTCATCCTATAGTCGAAGATGACGTGGTGATCTACTCGGGTGCTACCATACTCGGGAGGGTCACAATCGGAAAAGGGTCTGTAATCGGGGGAAACGTCTGGATTACCCGAGACATTCCGCCGGGCGAGCTGGTAACCAGCATCATTGAGGAAACACAGCAGGATAGAGGTTGAATTAGCCCAGGAATTATTGGTCCAGTGTTCTATGCAGAAAATCTTGCAGCCACGAGGTATCACTGGACAGCACCAATCCAATTACGCTGCCCAAAAAAGTGATACCGAGAAAGAGAAAGAAGAACTGGGAAAGCCCGGCGTGAAGAGCCAAGAGCTCTACGACGAAAGGCTGATTGGTGCCGAAGAACAACAAAAGAGAGAGGTTGAGCAGACAGAAGATCCCCCAGAGCAGCACCATTCTGGCCTTTGTTCCCACGTGCAGGACATCCATCATAACCCTGTCTGCAAAACCGACCTTGCCGAGATACATGGAGATGTCTCGTTCGAGGTTTCTGTCCGGCTCGAGCTTGTTCCGATCCCAATTTTCTTCTAAGTTCCGCCTGTTCATCAGAAAATCCCCTCTTCGAGATAGCCTGCGGCGTAGACGCCTAGCCTGCTGCGGAGAATCTGCTTGGCCCGGAAGATGTGGGATTTTATCGTATTGACTGGAATGCTCATGATTCTGGAGATTTCCGGATAACTCAAGCCTTCGAAAAAGTGCATCTTGACGACCTGCCTGTAGATGCCGGGGATTCTTTTCAAGACGTTTCTAACCTTATCGATGAGCTCGTTTCTCAACGCCCGGATTTCCGGGCTGGGGGAATGGTCGCGGGGTTCTGTGGACATCGTGATTTCGGCCCGCCCCCGCTGCAGTTTGTGGTAGTGGTTGACGGCCGTGTTATAGGCGATCTTGTTCAGCCAGTATGCGAAGGGTACCTCGCCCTGGAAACTCTTGAGCTTCTCGTAGGTCTTGAGGAAAACCTCCTGTGCGAAGTCCTCTGCGTCGTGCCTGTTGTGGAAAAACCTGAGGCCCAAGTAGAATATCCGAGCCTGGTGACGGGTTACGATTGTTCGGTAGGATTCGATGTCTCCCTGGAGTATTTTTTCAACTAGGAGATTGTCATGAACTTTTTTCATCATCTCTCTTTTTCTTCAACCGCTGTATCAGGACGTAGGTAACAATTCCCAGCCCGGAGGTCGTAGGTATAATACCTCCTAACAGCGTGTCGCTCAACCCCGTCTTCAAGCTGAAGAATACCAGGAGCCCCACTCCGACGAAAAGTGCTACGATTCCTATAAGGAGAAGTTTGTCGTCGATGTTGCGCGGCATAGGGGTGAGCCCCCGCTCTATCATGAGACGCTGTTTCTTGTAGTCCCAGAGCGTGAAGAAGAAGGTAAGGACGGCCAGCAGAGCTACAGCCACGACAGGAATCGAGGCGATAAGGATCTGGGCCGGCGAGCTCAGAGCTCGCCACCCGGAGATGCCCGCCTGCCCCGCTGCGAGCAGAAGTTCGTTTAGATGGGCGAAACTTGCAGCAATCATCCGCGCCTACCTATCTCTTACCATTGAGCCAACAAAACCGGTAGATAGCCTGCATTCAAACCTCGAGCTCTTCGAGGTATGCGGCTATCTTTTTCTTTCTGTGCACCAGCTCATCCCTCTTGGTTCTTTCCTTCTGCACTACATCTTCCGGCGCTTTTTTCAGAAAAGAGGGGTTTTTCAATTTGGATTCCGTCCGTTTCAGCGCCTGCTCGAGGTTCTGATGCTCCTGCTGTAGTTTGACGATCTCCTTTTTCAGATCGATGACATCTTTCACGTACACGAAGGCCTCGAACCCGGAGCCCACGATCGGGATGCTTCCTTCTGTTTCCTCTACTTCCTCAAATATTTGCAGATCCGGGCATCCGGTCAACATCGAGATAAGCGCTTTCTGGTTTCGAAACACCTGCCAGGGAAGCCCGCCCTGCTCTGTTTTGACTGTTATCGGAATGTTCTTTTTCACAGGTATCGTGAACTCACTACGCAGCGTGCGTACCGCCCGTACAAGCTCCTGTACGAGGCCGAAACGCTTCTGAGCTTTCAGGTTTTTCAGTTTTTTATCGAACACCGGGTAGTCGGCGACCACGATACTCGCTCCATGAACGGGCAGCTTCTGGTAGATCTCCTCGGTCACAAAGGGAAGAAAGGGATGGAGCAGCCGCAGGGACTGTTCGAGAACCTTCAACAGCAAGGTTATCTTCCTGTCTTTCTCCGCCTTGTCTTCAGAGTTCAAGGTGAGCTTGGCTGTCTCGATATACCAATCGCAGAAATCGCTCCAGAAGTACTCGTATGCGGATTGGCTGGCGTAATTGAACCTGAATTGATCGAGGGCGGAGCAGGTGTTTTTTGCGGCCAGGTTCAATCTGTGCATGATCCAACGATCCGTCTCGTCGAGCTTTGGTTCCTCGAGCAGGTTCCGGCCCTCGAAATTCATAAGGATGAAACGGGAAGCGTTCCAAATCTTGTTGGCGAATTTACTGCCCAGCTTGAAGCTGCCCCTATCCATCAGGATGTCCTGGCCCTGAGCTGTTAGGAAGGCAATGGTGAACTTGAGGGCGTCCGCGCCATACTCCTCCACCACCTCGAGGGGATCTATGCCGTTTCCCAGAGACTTGGACATCTTGCGGCCCTGCATGTCTCGTATTAGACCGTGGATATAGACATCACGGAAGGGTACCTGCTTCTGGAATTCCATACCCATCATGATCATCCGGGCGACCCAGAAAAAAATGATGTCGTAGCCTGTAACCAAAGTAGAGGTGGGATAAAAAGTTTTCAGATCCACTGTTTCATCCGGCCAGCCGAGGGTGGAGAAGGGCCAGAGAGCCGAGGAGAACCAGGTGTCCAGCACGTCCAGGTCCTGGCGGATGTCCTCGCTCCCGCAATGCCGGCAGGCGGTGGGATCTTCCCGGGAAACCGTCATCTCTCCACAGGCGTTGCAGTACCACACAGGGATGCGGTGACCCCACCAAAGCTGTCTCGAGATGCACCAGTCCTTGATGTTGCGCAGCCAGTGAACATAGGTGTTCTCCCACTTCCTGGGGTGAAAGGCCACCTCTTTTTTCTGCCAGGCGCTGAGAGCTTTTTCAGCCAGTGGACGCATGCGCACGAACCACTGATCGGAAAGGTAAGGTTCGATCAGACTATGGCAGCGATAGCAGTGACCGACCGTGTGCATATGCTTTTTTTCTTTGCTAAACAAGCCCGCCTTTTTCAGATCCTCTATTACCTTGTTTCGAGCTTGCTCTACCTTCAGGTTTCTGTACGGTTCGGGCACATTGTTGTTCAATGTGTTGTCCGGGTTGAGGATATTGATACGGGGCAGGTTGTGTCGTCTGCCGATCTCGTAGTCATTGGCATCGTGTGCAGGAGTAACTTTCACTACCCCGGAACCGAACTCCATGTCCACGTAGGTATCGGCGATGATCGGAAGCAGCCGATCTGTCAGAGGAAGAAGAGCCTGTTTGCCCACCAGGTGCGTATAGCGATTGTCGTCGGGGTGAACCGCCAGCGCCGTGTCCCCCAACATGGTTTCCGGGCGGGTGGTGGCAATCTCTATGGAGCCGCTTCCGTCTGCCAGAGGGTAGTAGTAGTGGTACATCCGTCCTTCGATCTCTTTATGCTCCACCTCATCGTCGGATATGGCTGTTCCACAGGACCAGCACCAGTTTACAAGGTAGTTGCCCTTGTAGATCAGACCTTTCTCGAACAGGCTCACGAACACCTCGCGCACGGCCCGGGACAGCCCTTCATCCAGCGTGAAACGCTCCCGCTTCCAGTCGCAGGAAGAACCGATTTTCTCCAGCTGGCGGGCGATGGTGTCGTGGTGCTTATTAGCAATTTTCCAGGTTTCTTTCACGAACTTGGTCCGGCCCAGAGCTTCCCGGGATGATCCGCGCTGGCGAAGCTGCTTTTCCACGACTGCTTGGGTGGCGATTCCGGCGTGATCCATTCCGGGCAGCCAGAGGGTCGGCTGACCGAGCATCCTGTGATAGCGAATCAGCACATCCTGAAGACAGTTGTTCAGACCATGGCCCATGTGCAGTACACCGGTAACATTCGGCGGGGGTATCACGATCACGTAGGGGCTCGCCTTTTTACTCAGGTCCGGTGAGAACAGATCGTTGTCCAGCCAGAATTTATATAGCCGGTCCTCGAAGTCCTTTGGGTCATATGCTGTAGCGAGTTCGGTGGCTTTCTTCATGGGCGCACATTTTACAAAAAATAGCCTGCTGTGGCAACGTGGTACAAATTTCTTGAAATAACTAAATCATACAAGTATACTCAACATATATCGTAATAGAAAAGATCTAATACAGGAGGAGCGAAGATGGCTGAATGGTATCCGCTAAAAGAAATAAATGGTCCCCACAAGGGCCACGGCAAGCATCTCTGTGTTGCTCATGTAATGAATTACATCCAAACGAACCTGTCCGACTACAAGGATCTGGTACGAGACGGCAAATATGTATGCAAACAGTGCGGCAGGGTAGCCAACAGCCCCGAGTACCTATGTGATCCCGAATCGCTCTGAGCGATCGTACCTAAAGCAGAACCGCCCTTCCGTCGGGGCTTTCCCGATGGAAGGGTTTTTTATATATTGAACTTTTGTTATAAATTTGTAAAAAATTAGAAAAATGTTGGGAAAAAAGAAAGATCTGTTAAATAAAGAGATAGTCAAAGAATTCCCAAAGGTCGAGCTGCATAGACACTTGGAAGGGACCTTCCCCGTGGAAAAGCTGTATCAGCTGTCCATGAAAAATAACCTGGAAAGGCCAACCGATTTCGAAGAGTTCAAGAAAGAGGTTCAATTCCCTAAAGATTCAAGCCCGGATTTTTTCACCTTTCTCACCAAATTCCGCAATGACTGGTATCGCTCGCTTGACGACGTGTATTTCATTGCCTACCACTCCGTCAAAGAGCTTGTTTCCGACGGCCTGTTTTATTGCGAGCTGCGCTTCTCTCCCGAACACTTTGCTCTGGAAAACGATTTTGATAGGACAGAAGTTACCAAATTGATCATTGAAGCGGGCAATAAGGCAGCCTCAGAGACGGATTTGAGGATTCGCTATCTCTTGACTTTCAACCGCAGCAAGCAGACCGGCAAGGAGATGATCGATCTATACAACCGGCTGAAGGTGCTTGGGATCGAGGAAATCGTGGGCATCGATCTGGCCGGAGATGAAATTAACTTTCCTCCCGAAATGTTTCGGGATTTCTTCGACCTGATTGCCGCCGATGGATTTTATAAAGCAACGATTCATGCAGGGGAGGTCAGCCCGTCTGCTCAGATCTGGGAAGCGATCCGGAATCTTCACGCAGCCCGCATCGGTCACGGGACCAGCACTATCGAAGATCCCGCACTGCAGGAGCTCCTCAAAGTCGAGAGGATCGCTCTGGAACTGTGCATCACATCGAACTATCAGACCGGTTCCTGGGCAGATGAGCGCAATCATCCGATAGGGGAGCTGTACAGAAGGGGGGTGCCGGTAACTCTGAACTCGGACGATCCCTTTATTCAGAACACCGACCTAACCGATGACTATATCAAGGCCGTCGACTATTTCGATTTCACCTTCCAGGACTTGGTCAATCTTAACCTGACGGCAATCGAGGCGAGTTTTCTTGAGGAGCAGCAGATCTCGGCCTTGAAGGCAGAGTACTTGAAGAGGGTGGAAGCGTACAGGAAAAAGTTTTCATTTGGAGGAACCCAATGATCGTTCGGGTCATCGATGTTTTTGTAAAAGCGGCAAATATTGAGGATTTCAAGCAGGCCAGTGTCGTCAACCGGCGGGGCTCGATCGCGGAACCCGGTGTGCTGCGTTTCGATGTGCTACAGGATGAGGCCAAACCGGATCACTTCGTTCTCTACGAGGTCTACCGGGACGAGCAGGCGACTCAGAATCACAAGCAAACAGAGCACTATAAACTGTGGAAGAGCTCCGTGGAAGCGATGATGGCGGAGCCGAGGAAGGGTACAGCCTGTACCCCCGTGGTACCGGTTGCCGAATCGGAGTGGTAGATGTTTCTCTACATTCTGCGCCACGGCGAGGCTAAGCCCAAGCACGAAGATCCCGAGCGGGGATTAACAGATCTGGGCAAAGCCGAGGTCCGGGCCGTCTCTCGTGCACTGGCGCTGTTGAATCCCAGGATCGAGCAGATCTGGCACAGCGGAAAGACGCGGGCCGAGCAGAGCGCCGCGATCATGGCGGAACAGCTGCGCTGCGCGGCGAAGGTCGAAGTCCATGACAAGTTGAGCCCCAATGATCCGGTCGAGCCGCTCGTCGGGCAATTGAGAGAAATGGATACGGACACGGGGATCGTAGGGCACCTTCCCCACTTGGGAAAGTTGATCTCGGCTCTCCTCCTCGGTCGGGAGAGAAACCTGTTGGACCTGGCCGCTGCGGGACTGGTGTGCCTCGAGCGCAGCGCTGATTCCTGGTTGATAAACTGGTATCTCACTCCCGAGCTCTGTTTCAAACACGAATCGTAATAATTAACTGGAATATGCGCCGTTCCTATTGATATAATACTCATATTGTGTTAATTTCTTTCTATGATTGATTTTTCTTCACGCTTGCGCGAGCTTCGAGCGAGTAAGAGTCAACGCCAAAAAGATTTGGCGGATGTAATAGGTGTTGCTCAAACCACGATAGCCAATTACGAGCAGGGTGCCCGCTTTCCCGACGAAAAAATCCTCCACCGCATCGCCGACTTTTTCGATGTCTCTCTGGACTATCTGTTGGGCCGCTCGGATGTGAGTCTACTGGCACATAACCTGCCTTACCCAAACACGCTGTACAGCGATGAGGAAGCTCTCGCTCCCATGAGCCCGCTGGCTCGGGAATATCTCGAGTTGATCCTCGCCGGTAAGAGAGAAGAAGCCGGGGAGCTCGTTCACAACTCGGTGAAAGCGGGCCTGGATGTTCGGGATATCTACAGCGAGGTATTTGAGAGAACCCTCAAAGAAGTTGGCTTGATGTGGAAGAACAACAAGGTGGATGCGGCTATGGAGCATTACTACTCCGCCACAACCCAGATGATCATGTCCCAGCTTCATCCCTACATAAAACCTGAAGCCAGAGCGAAAAAACAATACACCTGTTTGGCTCTGTCCGTATGCGGAGAAATGCACGATGTCGGGGTGCGCATGGTAGCCGATTTTCTTGAAATGGACGGCTGGAAGACCTTTTTTCTCGGCAGCAACCTCTGCAACGAGGATATCGTGAATACAACCCTGAACCGCAGTGTCGACCTTTTAGCCCTCTCTGCCACCATGTTCTTCAGCGTTGAATCCATTGCCCGCGCGATTCGAGCGATCCGGGGTTCCAAAAAGCTGCACGATCTGGCAATCATGGTCGGCGGCAGACCTTTCAACCAGGACAGAGAGCTTTGGAAAAAGGTCGGCGGCGACGGCTGTGCCGACAGCGCAAAGCAGGCCGTGGCGCTGGCCAACAGGTTGGTTGCTGCGAGGGCGGGCCGCAAATAAAGTTCAGTTCTTCCCCTGCTATACCTTTGCCTAAACCCTACAGGTTGTGCATAATATTAGAGCAAAGTAGCCAACCCATGAGTAACGAAAGAGTATCTTTTTTCGGCTTTCTACTCTGCCTCCTCCTGCTTTCCGGTTCCTGTACCTCCGTTTCCGCCGGTTACCCGGCTCCCGGGGGCGAGCAAATCTCGTTTCCCGGGGCTTATTGCCCCGATGTATCGGGTCTGCGTTTCTATTTCACAGGGGATACCTTTCTCGAGAGAGCGGAAGAGCTGATCCGGGACGCCCGGGAGTACATCCTCATAGATTCTTTTCTCACCATCGAAGATGAAAAGGGAAAGCGAGTCATCGACCTTCTGAAAGCAAAGATGGAGGAAAATGTCGATGTCTATCTTATTGCCGACTCGTCCTCCGCCTATGTCCAGGCCAAGACCGCGATTCCCTATCTGATCGAGAAAGGGATCCCCGTCGCTGAATACAATCCGATCCGCTGCAACCGCGTCGCGCGGCTGCCGTTGTTTTTGTACAGGGACCACAGAAAATTCTGGCTCATAGACGGGGAGACGGTGATTCTGGGAGGGCAGAATATCTACTCCCGATCGCTGGACTCGCCTGAAGAGTTTGGCTACACAGACTCTATGGTTGAATTTCGATCAGAGGTGGCTTACAGGGAGCTGCTGCGCTCCTTTGTCCGGGAATGGAATGCCTATTCCATGGTCAAGCTCAGGGAGCAGGATTTTTCCGTGCAACCCCGGCAGCGGAGCAATAAACGATTCTGGCTGATACACCAGGACAGCTTCCGGGATGCGGTCATCGAAGACATGTTCAATCGGCTCATGGATCAGGCGCAGCGGGAGATCTGGCTGGTGCAGTCCTATACCATACCTACCCGTGAAATGTTGAAGCGGATCCGGGAACTGACTGAGGAAGGGATCGCTGTGAATATTCTCTACTCATCGTACAATTTTCATGAAAAGTTCCACTACGCCCCGGGCTATCGCATGATCGATCTGATTGAAGCGGGTGCCAATCTCTGGGAGTACGAGATTTCCACCTCCCATCTGCACTACAAGGCCATGATCGTGGACGATCGCTGGTTCACTCTTGGTTCTGCGAATTTGAACTTTCGCTCCTACTACTTGGCTAAAGAGCTGAATATCCTCTTCAGAGGAAAGCAAATGGGCAAAGCGATGCTGGATAACCTGGAGGAGATGAAGGCCCATTCCCACAGGATCACCGAAGAGCAGGCTTCAGAGTACAGGAGCGCCAAGTACCTTTTCTACTACCTGCTTCTCTATCTGGGAGGATGAACGTGCGGCCTAGAATAACAAGAATGTTGCTTGTGCTGGTACTCTTTCTGCCGGCAGGGAGAAGCGAGGCTCTCGGAGCAAGGAAGCCCTGGTGGACTGGACTGTACGCAGGGACCTGCGGATTCTCGGAAGCCACCGGGTTGCCGGAAGCTGAGTACCTGGCGACGGGGATCTTCATCGAACCCCTATCGATCCGCCTGCTCAATCCTGCTCTGTTCTGCGGTATCCTCTTACCAATCGCGCCGTTTCAAGTGGAAGGTGTACGTTTCCAGTTCGGGGGCGAGCTGACCCTCGTTGATCTCCAGGCAGGGGCGCTGAGGGATTACTTCTACAATACGATCTGCTTCAGTCCGGCTTTGGGAGCGGAGTACCTGTTGAGTCCCGATCTTCGTAGCGCCTCGTTCGATTTTACCATCTCCCCGCTTCGCTTTCGCGCAGGGGACGGGGTGTTCACCATCTGCTCGCTGCACCTGTTCCTCGATCAGGGGCCGAGGTTCGGAGGCTGGGGTTTGATGCTTTTCAAGGCAGCCCTGTTCCTGCTGTAAAGGATGATGAAGAATATGAGTGGCGACTGCAAAAAGAAAGCGGGTATGATCCTGAGTTGCTGTTTAATACTACTGTGTGTGTCTGCTGCAGAGGCCGGCGCACACGGAGTCGGTTTAACTTTCTCCACCGATACGTTCCTGCCATTCGGCCGGACTGAAGGCTCTCCCGTGCTTCCCGGATTGTACGCGAGAGCCGGAGCTTCCTGGCTTCCCGGAGATCATCTGGAACTCGAGATCTTCCATATCCCGCAGATCACCCCCCGCTTCTATTCACAGGTTTTTTTTGGATTCTCTGTCGGCTACTGGCTCGTGCAACGAAACACAACCTCTTACTTTAATATTGCGATAGACGCAGGTTTCCTCTACGGTTTGGACCACACCAAACTACTTGGTCTGCAACTGTCTCCCATTGTGCTGGGTGGACCGGACTATAACTTTGCCGACAGGTTTCTGACTTTCGGTATTCTCTTCGATCCGGATCGCCGGCGGGCGGTCTTTGAAATACAGCTGCTGACCATTACGTTGTTCTTATAAAAAGTAACAAAATTTGCGATATCCGGTCGTCAGGCTTTTTGCTCTTCATTGGCGGGAGCTCAATTGGAGGAACAGGGTGGATACATTGTTGAGCCTCCCTTTGAGATCGCCAGCGGCTCGAAAATCTGTCTTTTCAACGAGCCTTCGGGAGTGACGCTGGCGATGATCGAAAGTGCGGGCTAGCCTCCCCTTTCAGCAGTACAGTTACCAACTTGTCCCGGATGAGTCGGTCATTCTCATTGACGAGATGCACCGAAGATGAGTATGTTTGGTTTTACCTAACCGTTTTGGTCAGTATCGGGCTTTGCACAAGTAGGATCAATGAAGATAGAAGAGAACAGAGCCCTCGGCGGAAGCCGTCCCTGAAGGCAAGCCATGAAAAAGACAGATCGCATTCGGGAATATCTTGCGGGCAAGGATTGGCTCGATGAAATCGAGAAGGTCGAGTTCCTTGCCGCCGGAGAGTACAACGAAAATTACCTCGTAGAAGCGCGAGGCGGGAGATACGTCTTCAGGATCAACCACGGCAGCCAGCTCGATCTGGACAACCAGATAGAGTACGAGTTTCAGGTTTTGCAGGCCGTCGAGCCATCAGGAGTCACGCCCAAGGTTTTTTTCGTCGATCCCGATGCGGAGGGCTTCGACGACGGAGTGCTTCTGATGCAGTACCTCGAAGGGCGGGCGCTGAACTATCCTCTTGATATCGGTCGGGCGGCCCGTGTGTTTTCCAGAATCCATGCCCTTCCTGTGCAGAAAGGACTGATCGAACAGCTCAATCCGGTGCGGGATATCGCAGAGGAAAGCTGTCGCCTGATCAACCGCTACCCCGACCATCCTTTGATTTCCGAGAAGGTTCAACTGCTTCGCTACCACGAAAAAATCCTCTCCCTGGCGGAAAACACGGAGCCGCTGTTCTCAAACGAGCCCCTCTGTATCGTCAACACGGAGGTTAATTCTGAAAATTTCGTTGTTCAGGACGATGCAGCCTTTCTCCTCGATTGGGAGAAGGCCGTTGTCTCAGTCCGTTACCAGGATTTGGGGCACTTCGTGGTCCCCACCACCACCCTCTGGAAGAGCAACTATGTGTACTCGGAGGATGAGAAGTTCGAGTTTTTGAAAACCTACAAGCAGGAGAGCGCCCTTGATCTCAATATCAAAGATCTGTTTGAAAAAACAAAGATCCTTGAGCGAACGATCCTGCTGCGTGCCCTGAGCTGGTGCTTCATGGCCTACTTCGAGTACACGAGCACGAAGCGGGAGCTGCGCAACGAGCAAACCTTCGAAAAGATGCGCGGCTACTTAAACGATATCGACTGCTTTTTAACCTGGTAAGATTTTTTGCGCTAACGGCGTCACTACAGTAGTCGAATTGCTGTATATTAGTAATTAGATCAGCTAAATATTAGAAGGATGACTAGGAGTATGATGCCATGAAACGCATAACAGTGCTATCCGCGATGCTGGCGGTGGTATTGGCCGCCGGGGCCTGGGCCGGAGCCAAGCAGGAAAAAGCTGCTCCTTTTGAGCAACGCTACCAGTCGATGAGCTGGGAGCAGATCGTTGCCGAGGCCAGAGGTCAAACTCTGTATTGGTACATGTGGGGCGGCTCTGACCTGATCAACAAATACATCAATGGGTATGTGGCCGGCCGCCTCAAAGATGAGTACGGCGTAACCCTGGAGATGGTTCCCGTGACAGACGCTACCACCTTCGTGAACAAGGTGCTCGGGGAGAAGCAGGCAGGGAGGGCTACGGGTGGATCCGTGGACGTCATGTGGATCAACGGAGAGAACTTCCGCACCATGCGCGAAGCAGATCTGTTGTTCGGTCCTTACGCGGACAAGCTTCCCAACCTCGAGTATGTCGACCTGGAAGATTCTTCGATAAGCAACGATTTTGGCTATCCCGTGGAGGGATACGAGTCCCCTTACGGATCGGCCCAGGTGGTGGTTGGTTACGATGCGGGAAAGGTGCCTGATCCTCCACGCACGATCGCAGCGCTTCTCGATTGGATTCGAGCCAATCCGGGGAAGTTCACCTATCCCGCGATCCCGGACTTCACAGGATCGGTGTTCGTTCGTCACCTCTTTTACCACGTAGCCGGCGGCTACGAATCTCTGCTCGGCCCCTTCGATCAGGAGCGTTTCGATCGCGTTGCGCCGGATCTGTGGAAGCTGCTCAACGATCTGGAACCGTATCTTTGGAGGCAGGGCAGGACCTACCCGGAAAGTCATACCAAGCTGCAGGATTTGTTCGCCAACGGAGAGGTTTACTTCGACGTATCGTACAACCCCAGCGCCGTGGCGAGCATGATTGCCCAGGGAAGGTATCCGGAGACAGCCCGAACCTACGTTTTCGACTCAGGAACTATAGGGAATACCCACTACGTGGCCATCTCCTTCAACTCGGCGAACAAAGCGGCGGGTATGGTTCTGGCCAACCTGCTTCTCGATCCGGCTACCCAGTATGAGAAGAGCAAATCCGAGGTTTGGGGAGACCTGACTGTATTGACTCCCTCCAGGCTCCCTGAGCAGTGGCGGGACAAGTTCAGTCAACTGCCGCGTCCCCCCGCCGTTCTGCCCCCGGAAGTACTTTCCAGCCACAGGATCCCCGAGCTTCAGGCCTCTTGGTTAGAGGCCATAGAGAAAGGCTGGACCGAGAACGTGCTGCAGAAATAATGCGTCCCGGCCTGTCTTTAGCCCTGATGCTCGCTCCGGCACTCGTGGTGATCCTCGTGCTGTTTGCCGGAGGTCTGGGACTCGGTCTGTCCCAAAGCCTGGGCTACATGCCTATCATCGGAGCCTACGGATTCAGCCTGGATGCCTACATTCAGCTCCTGCAACGCCCCGGTTTCCTGGCCTCGCTGGCGCGCACCATCTTCGTTTCCGTGATCGCCACCTTCCTCGCCGTCGCCCTGG
>CAYMGP010000040.1:0-35265 GCA_964390045.1 uncultured Spirochaetaceae bacterium
ATCGAATAAGCCCTGCTTTCTTTAGTTTGAAGAAAATCTGCTCGATGAATTCCGGGGACAATTCTTCTTCTTTGGCAATCAGACTGATGGAAATAGGTCGAGTCTGTTCCTTAGCTGCCAGATTCACTACAGCCCGTACTCCATACCTCCCTTTTGTCGTCAATCTCATTCGAAAAACCTTATTACACGTTAGTTGGTCATGCGATAAATAAAAACTTACTGATTCACTAGTATATAATACTATCAGAGTGACAACGGTGTAAATGCATGATTTCAGACAACACACCACGCCGCGCAGGGAGGCGGGAAGTCAGGTCGGGAGAAATAATTGTCGCTGATCAGCTGTACGTGCCGATTACCTGCATGCCCTGTGTTTCCAGGTGGGTGAACGCTAGTGAAAAATCACAGAAGATTTGAACCTTGAGGCTGTGCCGCAAGGAATGAGGTTTGATTAATTCACAATTACAGGAATAAATACTCTGTCAGATCAAGGAGGTGATTTAGATACTATCTTCATGACTGAAAAAGAGTTCAAGATGTTCGTCCAGGAGGCCGTCAAAGAGGCTGTTAAAGAAGTTGTCCGGGAGGAAATCAGGAGACACCAACTTGCTCAAGATAACCGCTTAGAGCACGAATGGTATTCTCTCTCTAAATGCGCCAAGTTGAAAGGTGTCTCTTCCGCCTATCTGTGTCAATATACCGACAAACACCCCGGAGGAGGTGAGAAAAAAATATGCTGTGTAGAAAGGTTTCATATTTCAGTTGTAGCATAGATGTTGAATATGGATGATGAAGAATACAAACGTCATTTGGATAAACAGAATGCTATAAATAGTTGAGGGCTTATCAATGGGCAGAACGATAGAGGAATAAATTCCCGAAGTGGCTCTTTTGGGAGATTTTTAGTGTAGCCAGAAGTGTAGCCACATTGCTGAGAAAACAGGCGAAAATAAGCGAAAAGATAGGAAAGGCGATTGACGCTAATTCTTTATTTTAGTATAAAATATCTCAAAATAGGAAAGGGTGCGAAAAGGGAGGAAAAGGCGGCCCCTTCGTCTATCGGCTAGGACGGGAGATTCTCATTCTTCAAAGAGGGGTTCGATTCCCCTAGGGGCTATTTCAGTAGATAGAAACCCAAAATCCCCGAACTGAGAATCTACCTTGCCTACGATCTGGCGGCATACTACGGGGTAGAGTCAAGTGGTGAGTCGGTAGCCTACTCGAGGTTCTCCGAGCGACGGTATCACCTGACCGAAGTCGCTGTTTGCCCGACCCTTGTAGGTATAGCATAATGCTCGTGATGGCGGGTCTTCGCAAAGGCGCGGCGCCTGCGCAGCCATGGGGAGGAGCTGGTGGAAAGCCTCGGGGAGCGCAAGTACGAGCAAACGGCCCTGGGCTTCAACTACCGCATGGGCGCGCTCCACACGGCCGTGGGACTGGGCCAGCTTCCCAGGCTGGAAGCCATGGTGGAGAAGCGCAACCGCAACGCAGCTTACCTGCGGGAGCGCCTGGCCGGCGTGCTCGGGATCCTCCCGCCCAGGGAGGCGCCCGGCTACCGGCACGCCTACTACAAGTTCGTCTGTCGCATCGACCGGGAGGTGCTCGACGTGGACGCGTCCACCGCGGTGGAGGCGATCAAGGCCGAAGGGGTGCCCGCCACGCCGCGCTACCCCACGCCTTTGCCCTATGCAAAAGGTGTTTCGGGAGAAGATCGGCTACGGCGGCACGGACTGCCCCTACGGCTGCCACCGGTACGGCCGGGAATCGACTATCCTGAAGGGCTCCTGGCCGGTGGCCGAGCGCATCGGCAGGGAGGCCTTCGTGCTGCTGGTGCACCCTTCGATCGAAGAACCCGACCTGGAGGACGCGGTGCGTGCGGTGCGGAAGGTGGCCGCCTACTACCGCAGACAGGAGGCCGCCGGAGCTTGAAAGCCTTGGTTGACAAAGCCTGCAATAAAACGTAGACTTGCTCTGGCCGAGCTATTTGTAAACCTTGTGAAAAATATAGCAAGATATTCATACATTATGAAATCGAATTGATGAGTGTGATGGAATGAAAGACCTGGAATTGTCCATAATCTCTTCAATGCATTTTGATAAGGGCCTGTCTCAGCAGGACATAGCAGCCAAACTGGGGCTGTCCAAGATGACAGTCTCGCGGATGCTACAGAAAGCCAGAGAATCGGAAATCATCCAAATCAACATAAAACTGCCCTTTCAGCTCGACAAGGTCCTCGCGCGACGCATCGAGGCGCTGTACGGGATCAAAAAGGCTGTTGTGGTCAGGAGAGCAAAGAGCGAGAAACAGAGCATCTCCGAGCTGATTGGCCAGGTATGTGCTTTTTACGTCGGCCTTTCTCTGTCCGATGACTACATCCTCGGGCTTGGCGTCGGCAACACCATCGGTCAAGTAGTGCGCAATCTTGTGCCCGTGCGGATGAAGAACGTCGCTATCGTCCAATTGATGGGTGGTCTTGCCGATGTTACGGACAACAATCCTTTCACGATCGTCCAGGAGACCTGTCGAAAACTGAAGGCGGAGGGGACGCTTCTTACCTCTTTTGCCACCGTTGAAAATGAAAGGATGAGGGATTCGATCATCTATAACACGTCTATGGGGGGGCAGATTCGAGAGATGTGGGGGAAATGCACCGAGGCCATCCTGGGCATCGGAACAGTCGGAAAAGGGACGTTGCTTTCACCGACCCTGGTCACCAGGGAGGAGCTCGAAAAGCTCAAGCAACTAGGGGCAGTCGGAGACATCCTAGGGCACTGCTTCGACCGGAATGGCGCGTTTATCGATAGTGAGCTGGAAAGAAGACTGGTAAGCATACCCATCGACATGCTGAAAAAAATTCCGCAAAGGGTATCGGTTGCCGGTGGAGAACAAAAGGCCCGTGCCATTCGCGGCGCACTGCTTTCGGGAACGATCACGACTCTGATCACGGACGACAAGGCGGCGGCCAGGCTGCTCGACAACGAAGAGCGCCAGGAACCGCCGGCGACTCCTGAAGTCTGACCCGTGCACCGCGAGAGCAAGCTATGCCGGGCTTGAAGAAGCGGCTTCTGAGCTTACCGGCGATTGTCACGGTTGCCCTGGTAACGCAGATCCCCATCCTGCTGACTCTGTATTACAGCGTATTTCGATGGATCATTGTCCGGCCGGATCTGCCGCGCAAGTTCGTAGGTCTTAGCTACTACAGGGAGCTATTCGGCAGCAGCGAGTTCTGGCTTGTATTGCAGAATACTCTGATTCTCACGATCCTGTCGCTTCTCGCCTGTTTCCTGCTGGGGATTATCTTCGCTTTCCTGGTCTACCGTCGTTTTGCCGGGGTGGGGATCGTGCGAACCCTCCTTATCTCCCCCTTCTTCGTCATGGACTCGGTTATAGGCGTTTATTGGCGGAACGTGATGCTGGAGCCCTCTTTCGGATTGATTCACTACCTCAGCAATATCTTTGGTCTGCAGTCGCCGTACCTTTTGGCCCAGAGTCCGCTTTTCGTCATCGGCCTTCTGATTGTTTGGAAATGGGCGCCCTTTTTCATGCTCGTCCATATGGCCGGCTTGCAGTCTGTGCCGGAGGAAATACTGGAAGCGGCCATAATCGACGGGGCCAGCGTTTGGGGCAGGATCTACAGGGTAATTCTGCCCATGCTGACCAAGTACATCACCGTCAGCCTGATGCTCGGGCTGATCTTCATACTGCAGACGTTCGGATTGATCTTTACTACCACGCACGGTGGGCCAGGGTTCAGCTCCACCAACTTTCCCTATTACGTCTACAGGATAACCTTCCTCGGCTGGAACATCGGCAAGGGATCCTCGATCGCGGTCATCACCGTTCTCATTTCCCTTGGCATCTTGATGATCCTGTTCAAATTCTTGAGAAAGGCAATAACGGAATCAGAGGTATGAGAAGGACGGTTCCGGTATTCATTCGCCTGCTCATTTCCGCGGTGGCGATCGTCTATTTTTTTCCCATTTTCTGGCTCATCCTCTCGGGCTTCAAGTATGAGGTTGACGTGGTCAATCCCTCGCTCTTTTTCGACCCCACGCTTCTTCACTACAGGACCATTTTCACCGGCAAGATTCTTCACTATTTCTTGAACTCCCTGCTGATTACAGCCGCTTCGACTTTCGTCGCCATGCTGCTCGGCGTGCCTGCCTCCTACGCCCTGGTGATGGCAAAGTTCAAAAACCGAGGGGACAACCTCTTTTTCTGGTTCATATCCACGATACTCCTGCCTCCGGTATGCGTTGTGATTCCCGTATTCGTCGTGTTCCGCACCTTGAATATCCTGGACAGCTACTTGGGCCTGATCATTGTCTATTCGGCGGTGAATACGCCAATGGTCGTTTGGATGATGCGATCCTTTTTCAAGGACATTCCCATTGAATTGCTGGAAGCCTCCAGGATCGACGGCGCTTCCGAGTTGGTTGCCTTCCTCAGAATAGTCTTTCCGCTCTCTCGCCACGGATTCTCGGCCACAATGCTCCTGGTGATCATCTTCATCTGGAATGAGTTCTTCTTTGTCCTTCATCTCACTTACACCAAGGCCGCCACGCTGCCCATCCACATGGCCAGCTACATGACCCAGGAAGGCCTGTTTTGGGCCAAGATGAGCGCCATCTCGACGCTGGCCATCCTGCCGCCGCTGGTGTCGGGCTGGATCAATCAGAAACAGCTGGTGCGGGGCATGACCATGGGCGCCATAAAAGGATGAGGGAGCTGTGGTGCGCGCCCTTGGCCTATGAAACGCTACCTCCTGGGTGTGGACATCGGGACCTCAAACTCGAAGGGCATTCTCGCCGATTTTGAAGGCGGCATTGCCGCCGATTGTTCGGTCGCCCATGCCACCAGCAGGCCTGACAGCTGTCGCGCTGAGCACGACGCCATCGAGATCTGGTGGAATGATTTCAAGAAGATCGTCGCCGGGATGCTGAAAAGGGTGGATATAAAGAGCCGGGAAATCGCCGCGATCGGATGCAGCGGCCTGGGACCGGCGATGGTTCCCGTTGACAGGCAGGGCAGGCCCCTGCGGGCAGGGATCCTCTACGGAATCGATACACGCTCCAAGGACGAAATTAGATACCTTACGCAGGCACTGGGGCGCGCGGAGATTTTTCGCACCACCGGTCAGGTTCTCTCCGCCCAGTCAATCGGGCCGAAAATACTGTGGTACAAGAGAAACGAGCCCGAGAACTATGCGCGGACCTATAAAATACTGACAACGACCGGTTTCCTGGCCTATAGGCTCACGGGCAGATATTCCATAGACCGGTGCACCGCGGCGTTCTTCGGCCCGTTGTTCAACATAAACAACCTGTGCTGGGACGCCGGGATGAGCGAAAAAGCGGGCCTCCCGCTTTCCCTCCTGCCCGAGGTGGTCCATCCTTACGATATTGTCGGTCAGGTAAGCGCTGAAGCATCCGCGGAAACGGGATTGGCCGAGGGCACTCCTGTCATCGCCGGCGCCATCGATACCTTCGCCGAGGCAACCGGCGCCGGCGCAATCGAGGCCGGCGATGTGTTCCTGGCCTATGGGACCACGATGACCATCATCGTGAACTCAGGATCGCTGAAAACGCATCTGGACCTCTGGGCCAACCTCCACTACGTGCCTGGGATATACACGCTGATCGGCGGCATGGCGACCTCCGGAGCGTTGACAGAATGGTTCAAGAGCAATTTCGCCTCCCAGGAACTGGAAGCCTCCCGGAGGGACGGGGTGGAGGTTTATTCGATTCTGAGCGATATGGCGGCAGGGGTGCGGATCGGCTCGGAAGGGCTCGTCGTGCTGCCGTACTTCAGCGGCGAGAGGACGCCGATAAACGATGACCTGGCGAGGGGCATGGTCGCCGGGCTTACGCTGTCGCACGGCAAGGCGCACCTGTATCGCGCCCTCTTGGAGGGTACTGCGTACAGCGTCGCTCACCATCTGGATATCATCGCGGAGCTGGGGGCCGTTCCCAAAAAGATCATTGCCGCCGGGGGTGGGGTGCAGAACAAGAGCTGGACTCAAATCGTAAGCGACGTCACCGGCTTGGCCCAGGGATGCATTGGCGAAAGAGGTTTCACCGCGCCAATGGGGGACGCGTACATGGCGGGCTTCGGCACCGGAATATTCAAGGATTTCTCGGTGCTCAGGCAGAAATGGATCAAAGCAGCCAGGGCAATTGAGCCGGACGCCAAGAGCCACGCGAAGTATCGGGAGTATCTGAGAATCTACAAGAATCTATACGAACGAACAAAACAGGATATACATCGCCTTGCCGAGATGAGCGGCCGAAGTTTGTGACGGGCGGGTAGCGCCGCAACGAAAGCATGGGAACATGCTTTCGGCATATTCCCATGCTTTCTTTGTGCCCCGACAAGACAGCTGCTACTTCTGGTATCCGCCCTCTACCGCGACTTCATTAGCGATCTTCTGGCACTGCTCCAAGGCCTGATCCAGGGTGACTTTGTCAGAGATATAGGCAGCGACGATCTGCGCCACTTCCGTGCCCAGATGGGGCCATTCGGGGAAAACAACAAAAGGCGTGCCGATATATGGAGTCTCCTGCAAAGCGGGTCGATTGTAATCCACCGCCTTCATGGCCTCCACGACGATGGGCGCAAAATCAGCAACCGCCTTGTACTTGGGATTCTCATAGGTGCTTTCCCTCGATCCGGATGGCACGGTCACCCAGCCCTTTTTCTCCCCAACCAGTTCGATGTACTTCTTACTCGTCGCCCAGGTTAGGAACTGGAAGGCTTGCTCCTTGTGCTGGCTGGCAGACTCCATGGCCAGGGCCCACGACCACAACCAGCCGTTATTGTGCTTCTTGGCCCACGGAGCGCGCGCGTAGCCCAGCTTGCCGGCTACCTTTGATTGCTGCGGGTCGTTCAACAGCCCTGCG
This sequence comes from uncultured Spirochaetaceae bacterium, assembly GCA_964390045.1. Taxonomy (GTDB): domain Bacteria; phylum Spirochaetota; class Spirochaetia; order SZUA-6; family DRHE01; genus CAYMGP01. The sequence continues at coordinate 6,901 of CAYMGP010000040.1, forward strand.
CCGACCGAAGCGTCGTACCACATGGCCCCCTTACCCTGGGCCATCAGGGTCAAGCCCTCCGTGAACCCAACTCCGGTGGCTCCCGGTTCGCACACCGTCTTGATGAGCTTGTAGTACGTTTCGAACGCCTTCCGCATCTCCGGTGTGTTGAATTGGGCCTTCCACTGCATATCGTACCAGCGGGCTCCAAAAGCGTTGATTATGGTGCTGAACACGGCCATGTTCTCACCCCAGCCGGGCAGACCGCGCAGAATCAGACCGTACACCCCGTTGGCGGGGTCATGGAGCTTCCTGGCGAACTCGTTCATCTGATCCCAGGTGGGCTCTTCCGGCATGGTCAAGCCCGCCTGAGCAAACAGGTCGCTGCGGTAGTAGACGATGCTGGTTTCTCCGTAGAAGGGCAAGGCATACAGCTTGCCATCCAAGCTCAAGCCCTCGCGAACGGATTCCAGCACGTCGTCAAAATCGTAGGCCTTGCGTTCCGAGGCATTCATCCGGTTGAAGAATGGGTCCAGCGGCACGATCCATCCGTAGTTCACCCAGTTCTTGACCTCCAGGATGCCGATCGTGACGATGTCGAATTTGCCGGCGCCCAGGGCGACATCCTCGGTGACCTTCTGACGGAGCTCGTTTTCGGGAAGGACCGACCAGTTCAGCTCGATGCCCGTCTGCTCGGTGAATTGCGTGGAAAGCTCCTGCATGACTTTCATGTCGGGATTGTTCACCGTCGCGATCGTGACGGTAACAGGTTCTTTCGGCGCGCTCGGCGCGGTCTCGGCTCCCCCACCGGCGAACGCGTATGAGCCTGCCAACAGACAGAAGGCCAGCATAAGCGCGACCAGGATTCTGTTTCTTCTCATCTTCTACCTCCTAAAAAACTTGTTTCAAAGTCTCGGTGACTTAAGAATCCATGAAATGCCCGCCGTCTACGGTGATTACATGTCCTGTTATAAAGCTTGCCTCGTCGGAAACCAGGAAGCTTACCGCCGAGGCAACGTCTTCGGGCGTTCCGATGCGTCGTACCGGCAGAGCCTCGGCCGCCTGTCTCTTCTTTTCTTCATCCCAGGCTTTCATCATGGGTGTGTCAATGGCATGAGGCGCCACCGCGTTCACATTTATGCCGAACGGGCCCAACTCCTTCGCCAGGGACTTGGTGAGCACGATCAACGCGCCCTTGGAAGCCCCATAGCAGGGTACGGTCGTATTGTCACCCCTCTTGGCGGTGATCGAGGAAATATTGACAATTTTTCCGTAGCGCTGCTTTTTCATTATGGGCGCGACTTCCCTGCAAAAAAAAGGCTCCCTTGAAATTGACCGCGAGCACCTTGTCAAGCAGTTCATCGGTGACGTCCTGAAGCCCGCCAAAGGCTGCAATACCGGCATTGTTTACGAGGACGTCAATCCTTCCGCTTTCGTCCAGTATTGCCTCCACCACCTTTTTCACTTCGCCCGGTCTGGACACATCGAGGCAATAGGAAGAGCATTCTTGTCCCGACTTGCGCATTTCTAATTCAGTTTCGTGGAGCAGCTCTTTGTTTATGTCGGTAAGTACTACAGCCGCTCCCTGGTTTCTCAGTTTCAGCGCAATGGCCTTGCCTATTCCCTGAGCGGCTCCCGTCACGACAACCAACCTTCTCAAATGACTGTGCCTCTTTATCGTTTAGATAAAAATATTATACGTTACTTTCAACAATACAAATTTAATTATATATGTTACAATATGACTTGTCAAACAATATTTCCGTAAAAAGCATCTTGACTTTGGCCCATGAACTATATAACTGTTGATATAAATATCACAGGAGGCTTTGAATGCATTGCACGGACATCAACGAGAATATCATGTGCCGCACTCGCTCGGGAAACAAGATCTACTGGATGATTACCCAAGAGAATGGTGCTCCGAACTTCGAGTTGCGCTATATTGAGATTCCCGTCGGCGGGAAGAGCAGCGCGGGCTCTCATTCTCATGAACACGAGGTTTTTGTGGTTCGCGGAAAAGGCAAAGTAGTCGGTATGGATGCGAGCGGCCGGCCTTACGAAAAGACCCTGGTCCCGGGGCTGGCCGTATTCATTCCAGGAAATGAAGAGCACCAATGGCTGAACACCGCAGAGAAGGAGTTCGGTTTCATCTGCGTCGTTCCCAAGGGAGCTGAAGCCGAAAGCAAGGCTCCCTGTCATGCTTTAGGCGCCACCGAAGCGGCGCTGATGGAGTGATTCGGGTGAAGTACAGAAAACTGGGGAAAACGGGATTGACCATCAGCGAGGCGGCGCTGGGAGGGGCGATGTTCCAGTCTGCGCAGCAGAGGGCGGTGGACGAGGCCAGCCTCATCGTTCGGCGGGCGCTCGAGCATGGCATCAACTACATCGACACCGCGCCGGCATATGCAGCCAGCGAAGAGGTCCTCGGCAAGGCTCTGGCCGCCACGGAGAAGTCCTGCCTTCTGTCGACCAAGCTTGGCGGCAGGCCGAAGCCTTTCGATCCGCAGGCCCGGGCGGCACTGCGCAGATCCGTGGAGGAGAGCCTGCGCTTGCTGAAAAGGGACAGAATCGACATCCTGTTCGTTCATGAACCGGACAGGCCCGGCCAGTACAATTGGTTTTCGGACTGGGATAACTTCCACGGACCCGTGACCGAGCTGCTGGCCGAGCTGAAGAACGAAAAGCTGATCGGTTTCACGGGCCTGGCGGGAACGACCGCCTACGAGATGGCCACGATCATCGAGAAGACTGATTATGACGTCGTGCTGACGGCCTTCAACTACAGCCTGCTTTGGCAGGAGGCCCTGATCTCGCTGATTCCGGCAGCCAGGAACAAGGGCATGGGGATCGTCGTGGGCTCACCCCTTCAGCACGGTGCGCTATCCTGCTGCTATTCCGAGGAGGTGAAGCACGGAGCCAGATGGATGGCTGCGCCGAGGCGGGAGCAGTTCAAGAGGCTGTACGGGCTGGTTGCGGATCTGGACATGCCCCTGGCAGAGCTGGGGTTGAGGTTTGTTCTCTCCAATCCCGACGTCTCCACGGTGTTGACCGGCGTCAAGTCAGTAGCCGAGCTGGATCAGAATATGAAGGCCTTTGCAGCCGGGCCGCTGCCGCCAGCGGTGCTGGAGGAGATCCGCTCGATCGCCAGCCTAGTTCCGTTTCGGCCCTATGAAGAACCCTACAAGCTGCCCTTTCATTCGGATTACAAGGGGCCTGGGCGCATCGGGCGGCTCCGCTCGCCGGGGGCCGATACCTAGTGAAAGGCCTGTTTGTGCTTTCGCTCAATACGCTCGGAGTGCTCGAGCTGGAGGAACCGCGGCTGGGGGACTACGATGCGCTGGTCCAGGTCGAAGCCTGCGGCATCTGCAATAGCACGGACTGGAAGATCATCGAAGGGCGGTTCAAGAGGGGATCGTTTCCGATGCTGCTGGGTCACGAATCGGTGGGCAGGGTGATCAAGACCGGCAAGAAGGTCCGCAGCTACGTCGAGGGGGACCGGGTTCTGAGGTCCCGCCTGTACGACAAGGACATCTCGATTCCGGGCGGTTCGAGCCGGTTTGGGGGCTTCGCAGAAAAGGCGGTGGTCACCGACATGTGGGCCCAAAAGGATGTCCCGTACAACTCGTATCCCCACCCCCAGCAGAAGGTTCCCCTCTGCATCGAGCCGGCCCAAGCGGCTTCCATGATCGTCTTAAAGGAAAACCTTGATTGCCTGAGGAAGACCGATATCCGGCCCGGGCAATCGCTGGCGATCGTGGGCACCGGACCCGCCGCCCAGTCCACGGCCATGTGGGCAAAAATTCTGGGGGTGTCCCCGGTGGTAGTCTTCGGCCGCCGGAACAAGTGGGCCAGCCTGTTCGAGAGGCTGGGAGCCGACGCCTATGTGGCGGGGGATGAATTACCGACGGAGGCGAGGAGAATCATGGAGAAGGGCGGTTTTGACCGCGCCATCGAGGCGGTCGGCTCGAATGAGGCCCTGGCGCGGTGCTTGCTGATAACCAAAAAGCGAGGGAGGATTCAGCTGTACGGAATGCCGGCGGATGACCGGGCGTACAAGGAGGAATATACATCCGATCCCAGGGTTTTCCGCTCGCCGGTTCTGGAGGCCGAGGTTCACGACGAGCTTCTGCGATACATCGCGGAGGGAAAGGTCGATCTGTCGAAGTGGCTCAGTCATGTGCTGCCATGGGGCGAGTACCAGCGTGCTTTCGATATCGTGAAGCGGGAAAAGCCGACCAAGGTGGTCATCCAAGTTGGGGATGCGGGCGATAGCGTTGTAAAGCCATGAAAACAGCGGTTCAATTCGGGGCAGGAAACATCGGGCGTGGCTTCATGGGACAGCTGTTCTGGGAAGCCGGATACAGGACGATATTCGCCGAGGCCAACAAAAAGCTCGTCCAGCTCTTGAATGAGCGCAAGGCCTATGCGCTGCGGCTCCTCGATGCCTACCGCAAGGAAGCGGTCGAGCTGAGGATTGACCGCTTCGAGGCGCTGCACCTTGGACAGGAGGCGGAGATAGTGGAAGCGGTCGCCAACGCCGACTTGCTGTGCACGGCTGTAGGGGTGAAGAGCCTGGCAGCGGTTGCACGCCTGCTCGCCGCGGGCTTCAGGCTACGCGCGCAAAGGGCCGGTCCGCCGGCGGACGTGTGGCTGTGCGAGAACCTGCTGGGCGCGGCAGGCATCCTGGAGCGGCAGGTCGCCGGGAATCTGGACGAGCGCGCCCTGGGTTGGCTGAAGGCCAACGTCGGCTTTGTGGGAACCGCCGTGGCTCGCATGGTTAATTCGGCGGAGAACAGGCGCCCGCAGGATGATCCGCTCCTGGTGCTCTCGGACGCCCATCACGAGCTGCCGTTTGACGCTGGCGCCGTGCGGGGGCCGATACCCGAGATTGCGGGTTTGCGCCCGGCGGCCAATTTCAAGGTCGAAATGGAAAGAAAGATGTACACCCACAATCTCGGTCACGCCTCGCTCGCCTACCTGGGAAGACTCAAGGGGTACAGATACGTGCATGAAGGTTTTCAGGATCCCATGGTGAGCGCCGTATTCGACGGGGCCTTGGAAGAGACGGCGCAGGCGCTGGTAAGAAAATATCCCCGCTTCCTTGAAGCGGAAGAACATCGTAGAATACGGCAGGATGTGAGGATTCGCTTCGCCAATCCCATGATCATGGACACCATCAAGCGGGTGGGTAAGGATCCGATTAGAAAGCTGGGAGCCCAGGAGCGGCTGATAGGCAGCGCGCAGCTGTGCTATTCCCAGGGGGTTTTCCCGGAAAGGATCCTGACCGTCTGCGCGGCCGCGCTGTGCTACGACGAGCCCGATGATCCGGACGCCGTCCGGCTTCAGCAGATGATCCGCGAGCAGGGGATCGAGCGGGTTCTCAAAAAGCTGACCGGTTTGAAAAGCACCGGCGAGTTAGGCGGAAGGATCAAGAACAGATACCTGGCCCTGAAGGGCAAAACTGAAGGAGGGAACAGCTAGGAGGTCGCTGAAAAACCGTCCGAAGACAAGAGTTCGGAAGGTTCTTTGGCCTCATGTCGCGCGGGATCAGTATTCTGCGTCCGCGATCGATTCCCATTTGGGTTATTGCTGCGCGTGCGTGGGGCTGTGTCTGAGGGGTTTTTCATGTTACGACCCCCAAGCCGAGATTCCGCATCCGTACCAGGTTGTAGGTAGCCGCAGTGAAGGCGAACATCCAGGACACCTTCTTTAATCCCCGGTGTCGGACTTTGCGCGCCAATCCGAACGCTTTCATCCACCCGAATACCTGTTCGACGCGGTGCCGGTACACTTGGCTTAGCTGGTAACCTCTATGTAGGGTCGTACGTGCGTCGATCGCCGAACCTCGCGCCTTGTTCGTTACGTGAGGAGTGGCCTCCAGCTCGCTCAGTTTCCTCACGAACGCCGCCGCGTCGTAGCCTTTGTCCGCGCCGATGGTCACCCGGTGACGACCCGGAATGGCTTGCACCATATCCTCAGCCGCTTCCCGTTCGGCTGTGCTGCCGAAACGAGGCAGCCGCTGCTCCACCACCAGACCGTTGCGGTTGTCGATCAGCACATGAACCAAGTAGCTCAGGCGCACTTCCTTCCCGTCTCCCTTGCGGGCCAACCGAGCATCCGGATCCGTGACACTGCCGTGGGTTTCGTTGCTGCGCCGCTGGCCACGGAAGTCCTCGCCGCTGTCCCCGGCGTCCTGTCCGTCCTTGCGGCGAAGGCTGCCCATCGAAGCCCACGCTTCGATCAACGTCCCGTCCACCGTGAAGTGCTCGTCGGACAACAACCTCGCTTCTTCCGCTTGTCGACGAATCTGATGGAAGAACTTCGCTGCCACTTCGCTGCGGATCAGCCGCTCACGGTTCTTGGAGTAGCTGGAGTGATGCCACACCACGTCGTCCATCGACAGCCATACAAACCAGCGAAACAGCAAGTTGTACTGCAGCTGCTCGATCAGAATCCTCTCACTGCGAACAGTTTATGCCGCAGCAGCCGAAGTTCGTCTTCCAACACTTCGGCCTTGCGCACCAGAATATGGTTTTCCTCTTGGAGTTGCGATAATTCTTTGGATTGTTTGATTACAAGCCGTCGAAGCCCACCAATATCAGCGGGCAGAACGGCTATCTCCCCTCCCATATCGAAGGGAAGTCTAGCCCAAAGTTCCAGGCCCCCTTTGTCTTGATATAATCTATAAATTCCCATGGACGCAAATAACGGTTGGCGAAACTATAATCTGCGACACAGCAGATAAATAGAGCATCCAAGCTCGCAATTTCAAGAACTAGCAAGTATATGTAGACTCCTTCGGAAACCCCGAAAGGAAGGTATTGAGCGTTAATTCCCCCCTATTTTGCTGCTTTGGAGGAAGATAAGGAGGCGGTTTTTCTGGCATTTGTATGAAGTATATGCTATAATTGGTCTAATAGCATACACTTCATACTTAGGAGGGGACCATGATCGATCCCGCTCTGGAGAGGCTCGCTACCGGAGAGTTTCGACGGCGCAAAGTCCTGACGATCCGACACCTGGTGGAGCTTCTGGGCTGTTCGATCCCCACTGTCCGCAATCGCCTCAAGAGCTGGAGCGCCTATACCAGCTACAACCACAACGGCGCCTACTACACCCTGCCGGCCATCCCCCGCTTCGACGAGCATGGACTGTGGCGGTACAAGAGTGTGGGGTTCTCCAAGCATGGCAATCTACGACGCACCGTGCTGCAGCTGGTGCGCGACTCCCCGGCGGGGTTGGATGGCGCGCAGATCGGCCGGCTTCTGGGGCTGCCCCCCCGAAGCTTTCTGTCGCACTTTCGAAACCTCCCGGGGTTGACCCGGCAACGGCTGGAGGGACGATTCGTGTACTTCTGCGATGAGCCTCAGGTGTTGGCCCGCCAACGGCAGGCCCGAGAACAGCGGATGCGCCCCCCGGCGGGTGAACTGCCCTCCGACAGCGTGGCGGTGGCCGTTCTGGCGGACTTGATCAATCACCCGGACTCGACCCTGCAGGCCTCCTCGCGGCGGCTGGCCCGAAAAGGCATCCGGATCCGCCCGCCAGCGATCGCAAGGCTGCTGGAGGCCCATGGGGTAAAAAAAAACGTCCGGGTATGAACTCCTCCGTGCTCTGAAGCAGCATCTGGATCAGCTGATGCTTGGCGTGTCGACCGGCTTCCTGTTCCCCCGCAGGCCGACGCTGTTCTTTGCCCCCTCCATCGAACGCTGTCCGTGCTGCGCTGCACAGTTGAAGGTGCACAAGACCCGGACGGCGAAGGTGGTCACCTTGCCGATCGGACCCTTCAACGCTCACGAGACCGTATTGACCTGCCCGGGGTGTGAGGAGGATATCCTCTACGGCAGCGAAGAGCTTCAGAGGCTCAAACCCTTTCGCGGCACCTTCGGGTATGACATTATAGTGTATGCCGGTCAGGCAATGTTTGTGCGCTGCCGCAGCGAGGGGGAGATCCAGCAGGAGCTGGCGGACCGGCACATCGGAATCTCACAGCGGGAGGTCAGCTACCGGGCCCGGAAGTTCGTGATGTATCTGGCGGTCGCCCATCGTCAGAGCCGCGAGAAGATCCGACGCCTGATGGCACGCCGAGGGGGCTACATCCTGCATCTGGATGGCACTTGCGAAGGCGATAGCCCCCACCTGTTGAGCGGATTGGACGGAATCACCGAAATCGTGCTGGAAAACATCAAACTGGTCTCCGAAAAAGCCGAAACGATCATTCCGTTCCTTAGGAAAATCGAACAGCTCTACGGACAGCCGCTGGCCTTGGTTCACGATATGGGCAAAGGGATTTCGGGTGCGGTGAAGGCGGTGTTCCCGGAGGTTGCCGACTTCATCTGCCACTACCACTTCTTGGCCGCTGTGGGCAGAAACCTCTTCGACAAGGAAAACGATCGAATTCGGGCCCGACTGAGAAAACACGGAATTCAAGGAATCCTTCGCAAACGAGCTCGAGAGTACAAGAGGTTGATGGAAAAGCAGCCTTCCGTGGTCCAGTCGTTGAGCTCAATGCTCAACGCCAGGGACCCGAAACAACGTCTCGAACCCTGTACACCCCTCGCGCCGGTGGCGGCCTATAGCCTCGTTGTGTGGGCGCTGGAAGGTAAGAAGCAAGCCCAAGGGTATGGGTTTCCCTTCGACCGCGTGTACCTGAGCTTCTATCAACGACTGCAAATCCTTCACTCCGTACTCATACAGCTGAAGGAACTGCACCGGGGCCATCGAGCCGATACCCGGCTGTACGACAAAGTCCTGCGCGATCTGATCGACCCCTTGGAGGATTCCGTGTTGCGCAAGGCCGCCGAAACGATGCACGAGAAGGCAGCGGTGTTCGACAGGCTGCGGGAGGCGATGCGCATCGCCGTGCCCGATGGACACCGTGGACTGAACGACAAGGGGGACGCGTCGGAGATCCGCACCATCGAGCAGGCCGTAGGGCAGTTCTGCCGGTGGGTCTGCGAGGACCCAAAGATGTCCAAGAAGGAGGAGTACCAGAAGATGATCGCCCAGATCAGGCACTACTGGGAGAAGCTGTTTTCCGATCCTCTGATTGTCCAGACTCCCACCGGGAAGCTGACCGTCCAACCCCAACGGACCAACAATATCCTCGAACGACTGTTCCGAGATCTCAAGCGTCGGTATCGGAAGAAAAGCGGGACCAAGGCGCTGAGCAAAACCTTGAAAGCGATCCTGAGCGACACACCGCTGGTCAAGAACCTGGAAAACCCTGAGTACCTCAAGATCCTTCTGGATGGCGCCGCGACTCTGGAAGAACGCTTCTCCCAGATCGACTCCCGTCTGGTGCATCAGCAACTATCCCGCCAGACAACTCCTTCGGAACGGGTCCCGCGGAAAATCAAACCCCTCGTCAAACTGCCGGATCTCCCGGACCGATTGGTCGCGGTGTTTTCAACGTAATGGCGGAAATCCAACCGTTATTTGCGTCCATGGGAACATTGCAAGATCTATTTGACATTTTTCCATATATAGACAAGAATTAATAAAAGTCTGCAAGTAGTTTAGGTACACCTAGGGGCTACTCGGGCGAAAGCCCAGACAAGAGGTGGCGTCGGAATGACGACCACTTCTCTGTTTTGGGGGAGCAAATCATCGTCCACGCTAGCAGCAGTCGGTTTTACGCGAATATCAATCTGCCCTTGGGTTGCGGAATTTGTCTGCCGAGTTCTTTCGCTGTATCGATCCATTCCTGGATTACGACTTCGGTGTTGTCAACAGCCTCTTTGTACGTAGAACCATCAGCCATACATCCGGGTAGCTCAGGAACTTCAACAATGAACGCCCCGTCTTCATGGCTCCAGTAAATGATCATTTCATAACGTATCAACGTCTTATCCCCCGAGTTTATGCTTCAGAATAATATCACGGATCTGCCTGACTTGATAGACCTTGGCATTGGAGCCTTTCGGTTGTATGTTGATGATTTCTGGGACGTTATCCTTCGTAAAGATGTGGTGATCACCACGAATGCGTTCCTCGAAGCCCAGCATTTTCAACAGGCTATATAGTTCGCTACGAGATACTTTTGGCTTGTCGGATTCGTAAATACGATTAGCTCGCCTGATGTCGCTAATTCGCTGCAAGGGGGTAGAGTGTATTCGAGTATTATCTGGAGCCGGTGTAACGGTTCGATTCCCCTAGGTGCTAAAGACGGGGATAAAAACCTGAAAGCAAAGGGTGACTTCGGGGTGAGGATCACCCTTATCCGGGACGATTTGCCGACGGACAGTTACGAACTCTTCAGCGTCATGTGAAACGCTGGCGGGCGTTGGAAGGACGTAACCGTCAATTTAACCCCATCTGCGGCCTGCCTACTAGGTGGGGTTAATTTGACGGTTACATTGCCAATCCGTGCCAGCTGGGAGAGCCGCCGAGATACTACTCTCACGAATTCCGAGCAGGATTCTGACGGATTGAAGCTCGGCCCTGGAGACTCGTGCAAGACATGCCGGTGTGGCTGAATCCAGCTTGACCTTGCTCATACTTCTGTCTCATGCCGTCTTTTCGAATTGACACCGGACTACACCAGTACCAACAAATTGCGACAGAAGCCTGTAGTTCTGCTGTTCGTAGCGAATACGGCCGGCAATGATCGCTGGATGAACCTGCAATGCGTTCGCGAGATTCATAACAGCCATCGGGGTGGGTTGATGCCGGACAACACTCGTTTCCCACACTGACCTCGGAATGAGCGCTTCGTCCGCCCACTCGTCAGCCTGCGCTTCCTTCTTGTGGGCCCTGTCACCATCTATCCTGCGCATGGTCAAATCGTCGACAAAGGCATCACCCTCGCTGTAATCCATGTGCCGTCCCACATGGGCCAGCTCGTGTAGCAGACAGAACCAGAAGTTGTCAATACGGTCATACCGCAAGGTCAGGCCGATCACCGGCCGACCGTCCCCCAGCCGGAGCGCTGCCCCGTCGAGATATGTTTTTGGAAGGTGCGCAACGACTACGAGGGGAATACCTTGCTTTAAGAGGAATTCTCTTGCGAGTCGGGGTCCCTCATCGGACCAACTCAGTCGCGCAACCTGTCTGAGAAAGTCTAACGTGACGGTGTGGGGCTCATAGTCTCGCTCCGGCAGTCTATCGGTCGCTGTTGCCAGGACTTGCCAGCACCACGCCTTGAGCGCATAGGGGTCCGTCTTGGCGTTCGTTCGTAAGTGGTCGTTCTTGCGGGACAACGCGGCGCCGGCGACTTCCGGTCCCCCTGCACGTTTGATGAGATCAAGCATCAACGACTCGGCACGTTCCACCAGGTTCGGGGAATCTTGAATCCAGCCTCGCTTCACCATCGCCTTCAGCGGAAATCGGCTCCACACAATGTCGTCTAGAGGTTTACGAAGCGCCGCCCCCGGCTCCCGCAGTAGTACATCCGCCGGAATGCCGAGATGTTTGTGGAGCGCTCGAGCCATGGGCATTGTTATCGAGCGCTTGCCGGAAAGAACCTCAGAGACCTTTGCACGGCTCCCAATTATCGGGACCAGATCCCGCGGGGACAAGCCAGCCTGCTCCATACGGAACTCGATCGCAGCAAGCGGGCTTGGGTATCCCATGGGCACGTGCTTGCTCTCATAATGCTCGACGAGGTCAACCAGAATGTCCAGCTCCTCACCATCGGCACTTTCAGGCTCCGCATCCATGAGTTCATCGATCCGGGTGAGAGCGGCTTCATACTCCTCCTCAGTCCGAATCGGCTTGACATAAGCCATATCACACCTCCTCCACATCGATGGCGTCGTATTCGCCGTGGGTGCCCACGAAGCGCACATAGACCACGCGGTACCGGTAGTTAATCTTCACGACGAGCCGGTAGTCGTTACCTTTGATGTTGAAGACCACTCGGTTGTCTCCGATGATGCTTGCATTGCGGTATTTCGCCTTGACCTTGGCCGGCGTTTCCCAGTCCTCTGCCTCAACTTCTCTATACCAGGCGAGTAACGGCTCCTCGGCGTCTGGGTATCGCTGCCAGAACTCCCGGAGCGTCCTCTTGGCGATGATCCGCATGATAGAACATACAATGTTCCCAATAGTTTGTCAAGTACATCGCTCCCAAATAAGTTATAGATGGCTTCTTATCCTCACTGCGACTCTCGCTTGGGTGGGGATAATACCCGACGGTGATACCACAGGGTCACGTTTCAAGGTTCGTTTTTTAAGGTTCACAAGGGGTAAAGCTCGCACATAGATTCCCAACCCTTATGGACGGCGAACGAAAGTTGCTAATAGGTTCGTTGATTGCCGACGTGACGATCAACAAAAAAAGATGGTCGCCATGCTGACGCCACCTCTAAACTTGTCTGTTCTTACGCCCGAATAGCCCCTAGGGGAGAAAACCCCGAAAGAAGCAAAGGGTGGTTGCAAGGCAGCGGTCACCCTTTTGTTTTTTTCCGATCAGAAGGCTATGCTACGGGTTCCAGTGATTTCAATTTGAAGAGGGCCTCGGGTGCCAAGGGAGACCCATTACTCGATATTGTATTTTTCCAGTACCCCGGCAACTTTGTCGGGGACCACCGGTCTGCCGTTCTGTAGACAGACGGCCGTCACTTTTCCCTTGATAATGAGCTGTTCATCGGGTAGCCGAAAAATATCCTGGTTGAAAATAAAACGCAACCGGCCTTCCCTGTGGACGCCTGTCCTTACGACGAACCTCTCGCGACTTCTGAGAGGGAACTTGTAGTCGATCTCAACTCTCACCACGATGGGATCGATACCTTCATCAATAACCCTTCTACCCAAGTATAGGCACGCAAAATGAAACGACAAGTGTTGGTTCGTAAAGGATCATGCTATAATCAAAGCAACAAGGGGGGATTGTCCCCTGTCGATCATCAGAGAAGTGTAAATCTCAAGCCTGATGCGGAAAGAGAGAGAGAATTTGTGAAGGCAGCAGTATTCAAGGCGCCGGGGCGTATCGAAATCCAGGATCTGCCGATTCCCGAACCGTGTCTGGGGGAGGTTCTGATCAAAGTGCTCGCTTGCGGCGTGTGCGGGACCGATGCTCATATCTATTCAGGAGAAATCCACAACGCCCAACCCCCTGTAGTTATAGGTCATGAGATTTATGGCCAAGTGGATGAGGTAGGGGAAGGAGTGCAAGGATTCAGCTCAGGGGACCGGGTAGTGGTCGATCCGTTTATTTTTTGCGGAGAGTGCGAGAACTGCAAACGGGGAGAGTACCGGTTCTGTGAAAAGGAAACATTTATAGGCTATCACCGTCAGGGTGGGTTTTGCCAATATACCACGGTTCCTTCCGCGAATGCCTACAAGATCGATGCGGATATTGATGTTCGAGACGCCGTATTGGTCGAGACCCTGTCTACAGTGCTGGCCGGATTGTCCAAGCTCAATCATGAGGCGGGTCGTTCCTGCCTCCTGCTTGGCGCGGGCACGGTGGGTTTGCTCTGGAATCGGCTGCTGAAGGGAAGTCTTTCGCTAACGCTCGCGCAAACCGAGTTGGTACCCATGAGGAGAAACAAGGCCCGGGAACAGGGAGCCGATAGGGTGTTGTCGCCGCAGGAAGAGAGTCTGGAAGAGGTGGTGCATGAGCTGTGCAGCCGGGGCCCTGACTATCTGGTCGATGCCACCGGATCGACTGCTGCCATCGAGGAGGCGCTTCCGCTGATCAAGCGGGGGGGAACATTCTTGAGTTTCGGAATCTGCCCTGAGGAAGAACGGCTTTCCCTGTCACTGAACTGGTTTTACCGTCGCCAGGTGCGATTCCTTACCTCCCGACGCCCGCCGCGGGAAATGAAGCGAGCCGTTGAGCTGCTGGAGCATAGGAGGCTTGCCCTGTCCGATCTGGTGACAGGGATCTATCCCCTCGACAAAATCGAATCGGCCTTCGAGCGTTTCAGCTCAGCGAAAGACGAAGAGATAAAAATGATGATCGATCCCTGGGGCTGATGATTCGACTGTATTTTGAATCAGTTTTTTAAGCGGGAAATAAGAATCCCTAACGCTTGCCGCAGGCGGCACTGCGAAAATCACCTTGTAGAAGGTAGGACAGGATGATTTCCGTTTATAAAATATCAAAGAGCGAAGCTCTGATCAAACTGCTGCAGAATGTATCTCCGGAACAACCCCAAATCCGGTCCTGTAAACGATGGGCTGAGTGCCCTTGACAAACCGCTTTACAAAAGAAAAACAATTGACACAGGATCGCTGCTGCAATAATATTTTATTTAATGAAAAGATATTTCAAATAAAGAAACTTAACTAGTGATGAACAGTACCCTGTTAGTGGCATTTGATATTCTTAGGGTCCTATCTGAGCATCAAGGCGAGTACGGGCTCAACGACATCTGCAAGCATCTCAAAATGAACAAGACTACCGTGTTCAGATATACGGAGACACTCATTTCTCTGAAGCTGTTGGAAAAGCGCGAAGGGAAATTCTATCTGGGACTGGGGTTATATGAGTTGGGCAGCAAAGTTGAAACTCAGTATCTCATCATCGATCTCATCCATCCTATCCTCGAGAATTTGGCTCAAGAAGTGAATGAAACCGTGAACTTTGCCCGCATTTACGACGACACAGCCTTGTACCTCGATAAGGTGGAGAGTACCAGAAGCCTGCAGTTGAGGGCTTCAGTCGGTGACAAGCTTCCTCTTTACTGTACCGGGGTTGGCAAGGCGATACTTGCCATCCTCGAACCGAGGAGGCTGGCTGCATTGTTGTCCAATCTCAAGCTGACCAAATTGACGAAGTCTACGATAGCGGGTGTCGAGAAGCTCATGAGGGAGATCGAGTTGATACGGACCCGGGGATACAGCGTCGATCAGGAAGAGTTTGAAGAAGGCTTGATATGTACGGCAGCTCCCTTGAGGATTCCGGAGCTGAAGTTTTTGGGGGGCATAAGCATTTCCGGTCCGATCAGTCGTCTGGATGAGAAAAGAACGATATTCCTGACAGGTAAATTGTTGGCAAGAAGAGATGAGATTCTGAGTATTGTAGGAGACGCGCTCGGAGGGACTGATGATAGAGGTTAGATGGCATGGAAGAGGAGGGCAGGGCTGCTGGACTGTCGCCGGACCGCTAGGTCATGCAGCTACCCAGTACGAAGGCAAGTATGCTCTGGCCTTTTACGTCCTTTGGACCGGAGCGTAGATGAGATCCTGGATCGCGGCCTTGCCCAGTTCCTCGTTCAGGTCACAGGTAATCACGGTCGCTCCTTCCTCAGCGAGATGTTTTGCTGTTGCCTTGCCGATTCCGGACGCTGCGCCGGTATTGAGGGCGACTTTACTTTTCAAGCGCATAACATCGTTTGTTTCGTTATTTGAACCAATAGTTCATATAATAAAAAGATTTTCGGCAGCGTGTTGTGTTTCCTGCCGGAAGTCAAAAAAACTTCTAAAGAAATTCTTGACACCGGTATTATGTCGTGTAATCATAATATAATTTTGTTTCGTTAAACGAATTAATAGTTCAAATAATGAAACTTGTTAATAATTTTCAATCGAGGAGGATTTTATTTTGAAAAAGAAACTAATGATCCACGACCTGTACAGAATGAAGCGGGATGGAGAAACAATATCCTGGATCACCGCTTACGATTACCCGACTGCACAATTTGTCGAAGCGGCCGGAATGGACATGATCCTGGTTGGAGATTCTCTTGGCATGTGCGTGTACGGTTACCAGGGAACGGTTCCTGTGACCATGGATCAATGCATCGTGCACTGTGAAGCGGTACGCCGCGCGGCACCGAATACTTTCGTGATCGGCGACATGCCATTCTTGAGCTACCAGGTGTCCGATCAGGACGCCGTAGCCAATGCCGGGCGCTTTCTCAAAGAAGCGAGTGTTGATGCAGTCAAGCTAGAGGGCGGCACCCGAGTGATCAGTCGTATCAAAGCCATCCTCGATGCAGGAATTGTTGTCTGCGGACACATCGGTCTTACACCTCAAAGCTCAGGGCAGCTCGGCGGACACAAAGCGCAGGGCCGCACAGTCGACTCCGCTCGCCTGGTAATTGAAGACGCCCTGGCCATCGAAGAGGCAGGAGCTCAGCTGCTGTTGCTTGAAGCGGTTCCTCCCGAAGTGGCCGGATTCATTACCAAGAAGCTCTCGATCCCGGTCTACGGTATTGGAGCCGGTCCGGATTGCGACGGTCAGCTGTTGATCGTATCGGATGTGATCGGACAGTTTCAGGCATTCACCCCCAAATTCGTGAAGAAATACGCCAACATCGCGGAAGTCATAACGAAAGGACTGCAGGAGTACGTAAAAGATGTGAAGGATGGTTCTTTTCCCACGGATCAATACTGCTACCACATGCTCGAGGGTGAAGGGGAAAAATTCAAAGATTTGATGAAGGAATACGAATAACCGAATATTTTCCAAGGAGGAAAAAACTGTGAACGATCTACGCAAACGGCTGATTATGAAGCCGGAGCGCCTGCAAGAGATAAACGACTTCATAATGGATGAAAATAATCCGCTCGTAAATGATTTGCTTGATATCGTAGCGAAATACGGCGGACCCGAAGAGATCAATCGCCGGGCCGCGCAGGCACGCAAGCTGGAAAACCTGTTTGCCGCTCTGCAAAAACAGGATTCGCCCTATCTGCCCGATGTCAAATGGCTTATCGAGCAGCGCGACTCCGGCGCCTTTATCAAGATGACAGATTACCGCAAGAAGCTGCTTGGCAAGGCCGCCGATTCGATGGTGTTCAACGAGAAAAACGCAGTCACCCTGGAGATCAGCGCCCTGGAGTTCTTTCCCTGGCTGATTTCCGAGGCCAAGCAGGCCATCGCCAATAGAGAGCTGATGCCGGGCCGTTATATCAGAGTACGTTGTATGAAAGAGCAGGTGGAGGACAACGGCGATACTCTGGCGGTCGCCGCAGCGGTCCAGATTCTGGGGGCCAGTTATGTGGAGACCATGGACACCAAGGGAACCGATGGCTCGAATATCCATCTGGGCGGACCGGAGACGATCACAGGTTATTTCGGGGGAGTAGGGCAGCCGAACGACTACCCCTTGAAGTGGATCGATGAGTATCTGCACTACTACACGACCTACGGAATCCGGCAGGTGCTCAATATAAATGCGGGCACGATCTTTCTGGCCTACATGCTACACAAGCTGGGCATCGACAATGAGTTCAAGATTTCGGTGTACATGGGAAATGACAATCCCTACGCTGCGCTTTGGACCCTCATGGCCGCCAAACTGCTCTCCCGGGAGGACGGTACCACCAGCTTGATCGGCTTCAATTTCTCAAACTCTGTCGACAACAACACGATTATTGCCAGTGACAAAATTCGTGAAGCCATGGGCTTCCGTGACGTGGTGCGTTTCGAGCATCACATCACCGAGACCTACAAGAGCATAGTGCGGCAGCCCTACAACCGTCGCGAAGAGCTGGTCGAGGTAGCCAAAGAGGTTCCCAACATATCGGCTAAGCACGAAGGCGCCGACCCGGAGATCGATTCGAAGCGGGAGCATCCCAGTGACATCCTCGAGTATTTTCTACCCAAAGAGGAGATCCTCAAGCAAGGCATCATGGAAGCCTTGGAGAAAAACTATTTGGACAAACACAACGCCCTGAACAAGACGGCGGACGAGCTTACCAAGGCCGGGATCGGGGTGATTGCTGCTGCAAACATTCACTGAAACGCTCGTTTCAGTGTTTGAATACGTCCAGGTTTTTTTCCTGGAAGAAATTCCGCCGGCGTTGGCAACTCCTCGGCCAACAGCGCGCTGTATCCTATGGATGTAAAGATCCAGGGGATCAAACCCGGCAATATACAATCTCTTGCGGCGAAATAACAAAATTACTATTATTTTAGTTTGGTAGACGAAGATCCATGTAAAAGGGTGGAAGAATCGTATTGATACGGAAAAGAGTCATTGTTCTGTTTCTGCTCGTAATTGTTTGTGTTGTTGTTTATCCTCAGTATCAAAGAACTTCTCTGGCTATTTCCATCGATACCAATTGGGAAGAAGAGATAGGATACGGTGAGTCGGTTTCTTTTCAGGGAGAGGTAAAAAATAGATCGAGAAATAGAATCGATGAAATACGGATCTCCTCTACGGTTCCGGAGGGCTGGGCCATTGGAATTGTACCGGAGTACGTGCAAAAACTATCACCGGGGGAGCGGCGGGCTTTTTCTGTAAAGATTACGCCGAAGCGCTCTCTCTATAAAGAAACGCAGCGAATTGTAGTTACAGCGCAGGCGGGTCTGATGGAAGCCGAATATCGTTTTGAGGTCGTCGTGAGCGCCGGCAAGATATGGCTGTCCGTTGCGATCGGCCTCGCTGTTTTGGTAATCACTGTGTTTGTGATTGTTTTTCTGAGACTCGAAAGGATCGATAGGAGGTGATGTATGATCGAACAAATACATGCTCACATTATTGACGAGCTGAGAATAAACACGAGGACCGATAGGATTTTTGTCCTTACCGCTATTGTCCTCAACATAGCGGCGTTGGCGACGAACGCGGCGATTGCCGCATCCGATGGCGGTCGAGGATCCACTATTGTAATGTTCATTTTTGTCGCATTGATAATCGTTGTCAATTTTGTAGCCGAAATCGGTCTGATCAAAGGCCGGCAGACAAGAACGAAGCTTCTGAGAGGATTAATCAAAATGTACGAAGACAACGGCGTTGCCGGCTATTATGACTCATCACTGCTTCAAGCCTATAAGACAAGATACAATTTGTTTATGCTCGTTGTTCTATTCACCGGAATCGTGGCCATTGTGGTTCCGTTTGTCGGATTATAATAACGGAAAAGATTAGGAGAAGAACATGTCGTTGAAAGGCTTCAGAAGGAGATTCAAGCCTCTAGAGATCCTGTCCAAGGAGCAGGTTGAGGACGTAAAACGCGGCGTTCTCGCAGTATTGCAGAACACAGGCATGCGATTCGAGAGTGAAATGGCTTTGAAGCTATTTCAGAAAAACGACTGTCTGGTGGATTTTGATGCGAGGAAGGTTCGGTTCCCTCCCGGGCTCGTCGAGGAGTGTCTCAGAAAAACTCCAAGCAGTTTTTATTTCAGGTCGAGAAATCCGGAGCATGACCTGATCGTCGGCGGAAACACGACATACTTCTGTGCTTTCCCGGGAATGAATACAGTTGATCTGGATACCTTGGAGCCGCGCAGAGCGACGAGGGAGGAAAACAGGGACGCATTGATCGTGCTTGATGCCCTGGATAATCTGCACTTCCTCACGCCGTATACGCCATACTTCGGCTTCGATGATACACCGCCTGTCTTGTCGATTCCCGAAAGCGCCGCCGCCAAGATTCGCTACACGACGAAGCTTCAGTTCTCCGGCTACCAGAAGGACTGCGAGGTGTACACTATTGAAATGGCGCAGGTAGCCGATACCGAAATCCAGGGGATGATGGAGAGCTCTCCTCCACTTACCTTTTACGAAGATGCTGTGATGTCGGCGTTCAGGTTCGCGAACGCCGGGCTGCCCCTCCACATCACCTCCGGGGCGGTGATGGGAGGCACCTCGCCCGCAACCGTCGCCGGAACCCTGGTAACGAGCATCGCTGAGATCGTAGGTGGTATCGTCTTCACCCAGTTGGTGAAGCCTGGAACCCGGGTGGTAGCAAATGCCTTCGTGTTTCCACAAAATATGATGACCGGGGTGCCCTTTTTCGGCTCTGTAGGCATATCTCTTCACGAGGCGGCGTTCAATCAGGTCTGGCGCAGCTACGAGATACCGGTTCAGAGCTCTGCCATAGGCCCGACCAACGCGAAAGGAATCGACTATCAAAACTGTTACGAGAAGACGATCCCGGCACTCGTGGCCGCTCTCTCCGGGGCGCACATCATTCAGTTTCACGGGGGTGTCTACGGAGAAATTACCTATCATCCCGTGCAGTCGATCATGGATGACGATGTAGCGGGCGTGATCGGGCGCTTCATCGAGGGGATCGAGATCTCGGATGAGACATTTGCCCTTGATCTGATTAACAAAATCGGCCCTATTCCTGGGTTTTACCTGAACACCGCCCATACCCGTTCCTGGTGGAAGAAAGAGCAGTTTATTCCAAAAGTCGCCGATCTTGTTCCCTACGGGCAGTGGCAGAAAGAGGGAAAGAAAAGCGCTCTGGACTTTGCAAAAGAAAGAATGAAGGACATCCTGAAAAAGCACCAACCCGTTGCTCTTTCTGATGAGCAGGAGAAGAGGATTCAGCAGATCATCGAGAAGGCGAGAAAGGACTACTCGCAAAAAGGTTTGATTTAGAGACGGTATCAAAGAAAAGGCAAGAAAATGGTTAGTGAAAAAGACATTTTTGACAATTTGAGGAAGGCTATCTTCGAATACGACAGAGACCTGGCGGCCCGCTCGGCAAAAGAGGCTGTGGAGAAGGGGATTGATCCGATTGAAGCAACGAATGTGATGACTGTCGCCATCAGAGAAATCGGGGAGGCCTATGGAAAGGGAGAGCTTTGGCTCCCGGACCTTATCGGTGCATCCGACGCCATGCAGGGCGCTACACCGATACTCGAAGAGGAAATGAAAAGAAAGGGCCGCAACCGGGAAAGTCTGGGTACCGTAGTCGCGGGTACCGTATTCGGGGACATACACAGCATCGGCAAGACGATGGTAACCACCCTTCTCACAGCAGCGGGTTTCCAAGTTGAAGATTTGGGAATTAATATCAAAGCCGAGGAGTTCAGTCTATCTGTCAAAGAAACCGACGCGGATCTGCTCGGTGTTTGAACCATCGAGAAGAACCGCAGTCTATTCTTGCGCTTATCTACCTAGAGACCCACTGTGACGGCTGCCAAGCGTTCGATTCGCCGATCGATGCGCTGCACCTCGATAGGGTAGCGACCGTATTCACGGCCCAGTCTGAAGAGCTCTCGAATGTTATCCGCAGGCATATTGGCCTGGATGTTATGCCCAGAAGAGAAGATGTAGCCCCCACCGGGGCTCAGATCGCGTATCCGCAGCAGGGTGTCGGCACCGAGCTCGGCGATAGATTGGTGGAACAGACCCTGGTTGTCGGTCGCTCCGTGAAAGGCGAGTCGGTTTCCGAACTCCCGCTTTATTCGGCCCGTGTCTCCGTTTCCCGCCGCCGTCGGCTGGAGCGGGTGCAGGATGTCCACACCTACGTCTATCAAATCCTCGATGGCCCAGTACACCGATCCGCAGCAGTGGTAGGCACACTTGGCTTCGGTCTTGCTCTTAAGGTAACCGATCAAGCGACGCAGCCTCGGCTTGAAGATGCGGCGGAAGTCTTGCGGGCTGTAGAAGGGACCGCCCTGGGCTCCCCAGTCGTCTCCAACCCAGAAAAACTCGATGTAGTCGCCGATCTCGTCTAACAGACGGCCGCCGAAGGCCATCATCCACTCGGTGATGGCGTCGAGCAGGTAGTCTGTGATATCCGGGTTGGCGATGATGTCGATCACCGAATCCTGAAGCCCCCGCAGTATCCAGCGCAGGTAGTCTATGCAGATCATGGCACCGCTCACCAGTGCATAATCGCTTGTTTCATAGAGCTCTTTGGCCTTTTGCCCGAGGCCGGCGAAGCGGCTGGGGTGAGTGGGGTCCGGAAAGCGGTATCTCTTTATCTCCCCCAGATCCTTTCCCTTCAGGGGAGGCCGCACGCAGTCGGCATAGTACTCCACCCGTTTGTACACCGAGCCGAACTCGTCGCTCCAGGTGCCGTCGGGGCTCTCTTGATAGCTCCAGCCCTGTGGTGCGTTGGGGTACAGGTAGCGGGTGTCGACCTGCAGTGCTTGCAGCACCTGCTCGCTGTTGAGAGCGATTCGCTGCACCGGATCGAGAATGACGATGTCCTCAGTCAATCCGAGTGCGTCGAGCAGGTTCCTGTAGGCCACCTCGTGAAGGCTGGATACGATTCCGTTGTTGTCAATGGGAATCCGATCGGCCTCCTGGTGATGCAAAGCCCTTTTCACCCTCTCGCGTGGTGTCATCTCGTTCGTACACACTGCGCTAGGCCGCCTTTTGGATCTGTTTCTCGATGAAAAGATCGAGCAGCACGGAAAACATGATCACCAGACCGAAAACCATGTAGGTCCACTCGTAGGGCAGTCGGGCCAGAACCAGGGCGTTCTCGATGATCATGATAATCAAGGCGCCCAAAAAGATACCAACCAGGCTTCCTCTGCCACCGCGCAGAGAGGTGCCTCCCACCACGGCAGCGGCGATGGCTCGCAGCTCCCAGCCTGTTCCGACCCTGGAGGAAAACGCAGATAGACGCGTTGTCTGGATCACGCCGGAGAAGGCGCAGAAAAAACCAACCATTACGAAACATACTATCTTCACTAAATCTGTATTAATGCACATAGAACGTGCCGCCAGCCTGTTGTCACCGGTGGCGTAGATCCAGTTTCCGAAGGGCCTGCGGTGCAGAAGAAATCCCAATATCACGGCGAAAGCCAGAAACCAGATCGCCTGAGCTGGGAAATAGCCCCCTAACTTTCCTGTCAGCAGGCTTTGAAATACGGGAAAATCCTCGGTTTTCGCCGGGCGCATGGCGCCCGCGGAGAGAATCAAGGTGAGCCCGCGCCAGAACATCATGCCGCCCAGTGTGGTTACGAAGGAGACGATCCCCGCCTTGGTAGTAATCAGGCCGTGCAGCAAGCCGACTGCACAGCCGCCGGTCAGAGTGATCAAAAGACCCCAGAAAGGGTGGAGCCCCAGTTCGAGGGTCCAGGTAAAAATCAGAGAGGAGAAGGCCAACACGGAGCCCACCGAGATGTCGAATTCTCCGGCAATCATGAGCATCCCGACACCGAGAGCTAGAATAGTAAACTCCGAGCCCAGGGAGAGAAGGCTCTTGATATTTGCCGTTTTTATAAAGTTGTGTCCCGGAGAGAAGATCGCCACCAGCACAACCATCGCCACAAGAATGGCGAATACGCCGAGATTGCGGAATCGAGAGATGTAGTCGACAAGCGTCTTTTCCGTATTCATAACCGCCTCTCTGTCACTTTTCCTCTCCCAGAGTTCCGCGGACGATGATCTTGGAAAGATGCTCGACACTGGTATCTTTGGTTTCTATGTCGGCCAGGACTGCGCCGTGGGCGATGATCACGATACGGTCGGCGATGGAGTAGACGTGGTGCAGGTTGTGGGTTATGAAAATGACTGCGATTCCCTTGTTCTTCAACTCCCGCACAAAATCCAGAACTTCGCGGACCTCTTTTACAGAAAGGGCGATGGTCGGCTCGTCCAGGATGACAAGCTTGGCTTCGAAGTGCAGGGCCCTGGCGATTGCCACACCCTGGCGCTCACCACCGGAGAGAGTGGCCACAGGGATATCCGGCGAGCGGAGGTGCAGGCCGATGCTGGCCAGGGCATCCATGCTCTGTTCGTCCATGACCTTTTTTGCCATGAATCCCAGTGATGTGCTCGGCTCCCGACCCATGAAGATGTTCCGGGCAATGCTCAGATGCGGCGCCAGAGCCTGCTCCTGATATACTGTTTCGACGCCGAGAGATCGCACATATTTCGTCGAGCTGATCTTCACTTCCCGGCCTTCAAAGAATATCTTTCCCTCGCTCGCCCGGTGAAATCCCGAGATCACTTTGATCAGGGTTGATTTACCCGCACCGTTGTCTCCGACCAGACCTATGGCTTCGGCTCTGCCGATTTCGAAATCGATGTCGTTCAAGGCATGGACCTTGCCGAACCATTTGTGGATGCCGACCATTTCGAGCAGGGATACCGAGTCTGCGCTGTTCGCTGCCATGTCTTTGTTCCTTCTTACCTAAAATTCTCGGCGGGGCTCACTCGCTCAGCCGAGCTACCCGACGATTGACCAAGTTATTTATAATTACGAACACGACGACCGCGATGCCGATGAAGGCCTCCACTCCAAAAACAGGGACCTGCATCAAAATAAGCCCGTTCTCGACGATCTGAATGATGAACACACCGAGGAAGATGCCGAGCATCCTGCCGACGCCTCCGCGAAGCGAGGTCCCGCCCACCACCACTGCGGCGATTGCCTTGAGCTCGAAGCCGATGCCCTGGGTGGCGGCGAAGGAGCCGAGACGAACCGACTGCATGACGGAAACAAAGGCGCAGAGCAGGCCGATGATCATGTAGCAGGCGATCTTGACAAAAGCGATGTTTACACCCATGGCTCGAGCAGCTTCCTGATTGCTGCCCGTGGCATATACCCAGTTGCCGAACTTGTTGCGGTGCAGCAGGAGACCGAGGATAACGGCGAATCCGACAAACCAGAGAACCTGCACCGGTATGGGGCCTGCTTCGCCGGTCAGCACCTTGGCGAAAGCGGAATTGCTGGGCACGTAAGAGAGGATGCTCAACGGCATCATCCGGCTGACTCCATAGAGCAGCCCCCTCCAGAACATCATCGTGCTCAGGGTGATGATGAACGAGGGCAGTCCGGTGTTCACCACAATGAGTCCGTTGAGCAATCCGAAGACAGCCCCGATGGGCAGCAGGAGGGCAAAGGCCAGAAAGGGATTGAGCTCCGCCATTACGAAGAGTGTGAAGATATAGGAGCTGAAGGGAATCAACGATGCTATGGATAGGTCGAACTCACCACAGATCATCAGAATCCCTATGCCCAAGGCGACGATCCCGAGATCGGGGGTGAGCTTAGCCAGCGAACCCAGGTTTCTCGGATTGATGAAGAGGTGGTTGGGGGTAAAAATGGCGAAAACCAGGACAGCAACTACAAAAGTGATCGGGGTGTTCAATCCTTCCAGATAGCGAAGTGGGAATGCCTGTTTTTGCACTTCTCTCTCCATGAATAATCCGCAGAGGGCGGGCCGGTCCGCCCTCTGCGCTGCATGTAACGCTTAATTAGTTTTAGCGATACTTACCTGAAAGCTCTTCGATCAGACCCAGGTTATCCTTGGTGATCAGATATCCGCCTGTGTCTATGTTGGGAGTGAGCCCGAACTTCTTGTACAGGTAGAGTGTGTAGACGGCGTAGTATCCCTGCAGGTACTGCTGCTGATCGATCGATGCTAACAGAAAGTCGGTCTTGAGACCCTCTACGGTTCCCGGCGCGGCGTCGAATCCGCCGGCATACACTTCGCCGGGATTCTTCCCTGCATTCTTCAGCGAGCTGGTTATTCTGTCGGTACAGATACCGCCCGCGCCGAAAAAGAAAGTAGTTTCCGGATGGGCGACCAGGTAGGAGGTTTGTCGGGATTCCACGGTGGTCATCTCGAGACCACCGGCGTCGCCCAACTCGAAAGAGGTGATGCCGAACTCCGCCATGGCGTCCTTTACACCCAACGACCGCACTTGTGCATAGGCAGCACCGGGAACTTCGGCGAACATGGCTACGTGGGCATTGGCCATGTTTACGCCTGCGGCTTTTGCTTCTGAGAATACCTTGAGGGCGATCATGTAACCGGCCCTTCGTTCGTTCTGACCGATGTAGCAGAGTCGCTCGTTGCCTGCCGGTCCCTCGGTGTCGTCATTGTTGATTCCGATGACAGGTATTCCCGCCGCCAGCGCATCAGCCACGGGTTTGTCCCAGGCAGTGTTGTGGTTGATGACCACGGCGATGCCGTCAGGTTTCGAGGCCACCGCTTCTTCGAATTTCTTCTGCTGGTTGGCCAGATCGCCGCCGGCCAAGTCAATATCGGCCCTGCAGCCCAGCTCATCCGCCGCATCTCTCATGCCCTGTTGGACCACGGCCCAGAAGGGGTCATCGCCCCCATGGGTCACCAGGCGGAAATACATCCCGTCTCCCGGTTTTTTAACCTCCGCTGCAGCTGCAGCCGGTTTTTCCTCCTGGCAACCGAGCAGAACGGCCATTGACAGCAGTACCGCCAAGATAGCCAGAAACGTCAATACTTTCTTCATTTTTTCCTCCTATTGTATTTTGGGTTGAAAAAAACACCTCAACTGATTGCCCTTCGAGCAATTTCTAAGTCTCTCACCTCCTTTCTTTGTTTTCTTACAATGACATTTTTATGGTTGATTCCTCCTCTCCACCGAGCCTGCTAGAGTTAGCCGTAGCGAGCGCCAGGCTCAGTTGTGTAGATTCTCTATCTCCTCCCGGGCTAGTCGACACCAGCGTCTCGCATTATCAGGATTATTCCCCAGGGTGTGGTTGTCTTTCATGATCAGCTCTACCCGGCAGTTCCGCGTAGCCGCGAGGTCTTCCCTCAGTGTGCGGCGAACCAGATCTTCGTCCATAACCGATTCGGCTAAAGGCGTTGGTGAGGGTTTGAGGGACACTATGTAGTCCTTGCCCAGCAGCTCCGCCATTTTATGACGATCCGCCCACGGCGAGGTGGATACCCGGCGCAACCGAGGGAATTCTTTGACCACGTTCCAGCGAGGATCCAAGGGCTCGCAGCAGCCGTAGCAGTTGAGCCCGAAACGCTCCAGTATCGGCTTCTGGTATGGAAAGATGAACTCGGCGAACATTTCCGTTGACACTCCCACCGTCTCCTGGCTCTCGGCGAAGCCCCACATGTCGATGGTACGGACTCTGGCCGGATCGAAACCCTCTCGCGGGAGCTGCCGTGTCCAGCCAAAACCCCCGGAACCCACGTAGCTCCCCTCTGTGTTCAGGGCCAGCAGGCCGTTTCTCTCGAGAAAGTCGAGCTTATGCAGCGTGCCGTCACTCAGGAACTTCATCAGTCTGTGCACCCCGTCCGGATGGTCGTACATATCAAGCATGAAATTTTTCAGCCCCCGCAAGCGAATGAAATCCCAGGTCATGCCAAGCGTCCACCACCATATTCCCCTCAGGCGGATGGTAAGGATATCACCGAGGATTTCCTCGGCAAGGACAAGGATCCGTTCGGTCATCTCTCTGTCGATCGTGATCTCGGGGAAACGTAGTTTGGGCAGGTCTTCTTCGTAGCTGAGGATCGGAGATTGCCAAACATAGGACCCGCCGTCATTGCCGCCGGTGACCGTTTCCACTAAACCCCACTCGCTGTCGCTGTAATTATAGGGTACATTGAAGTAGGGTTCAATCACACGGTCGTCACCCATCCGGCTGCCCCAGAATATTTCCTTTCTGAGATGCATCTCCCAGACTCGTAAAAGGGGCTTTTGGCAGAGAATCTGATCCTGAGTGACAATCTCGTTCCATCCGTTTTCCGGATCGCAGAAGATCAATGGCCGGACCTCCTCCAGGTCGTTGTGTCGAGTCCAGAGCTCGGCCTTTTCCTTCTCGATGGGTTTGGCGGCGAGCTCAGCCACCACTCGGGCAAGCTCTCGCAGCACCTCCCGTTCCCGCGGGCTCGCACCCAGGTCTGCTTCGATCCCCTTCGTGGTGCTCAATCCGGCAGCGGTCTGTTCCATAGACGGATCTTTTACCAAGATTGTCCCTCCATTCGGCAAATCCCCTCAGCATCTAGAATTATTTTCGAAGACCGGATATTGTTTGTCAAGAGTTCCTATATTTGTTCACGAGTTTTCAAAACGTTTTCTAAAGGTTAGAATGGACGCGGAGCGCGGCGAAGAGTATGGAAAAAACTTTCATCTGGTTTGATCTTGGCTACACCCTGGTTTATCAGAATCGGGAAAAGCCGTTTCTTGACACACTTAGAACTTTCGATTTGGAGGCGGATGCGGAAGAAGTGGATCGCGTGTTCCATCTGGTGGATAAACACTTCATGAGGGAATTCCCCCACGTTTTTGGGGGAGACAAACTCACATATATGCCCTGGTATTTCGGCATGGTACAGTACAGGCTTGGCATCCGCTTCGATCTGTGCAGCTTTTTCGAGCTCTGGCAGGAGGCGACCGGGCACCCCGTTGATTCGTGGATTGCTTACCCCTTTGCCGTCGAGGTTCTCGATGAGCTGAAGTCCAAGGGATACCGCCTGGGGATAATCTCCAACTGGGACAGCAGTGCCAGAGCAATAATCGAAAAGCACGGCTTTGATCGTTTCTTCGAGCTCATCGTCATTTCCTCAGAGATCGGGTGGGAGAAACCGGATGTCGAGATTTTCAACAGGGCGGTCGACAGGGCAGGGGCCGCGCCTGAACAAAGCATCTACGTAGGGGATAACTACTACGATGATGCGGTGGGATGCAGAAAGGCAGGCCTGCGGCCAATCATCGTAAACAGGTATGGAAGTCTGGGAATCGAAGAGATCGATGACTGCCCCGTGATCCAAGACATCCGGGAGATTGAGGGTTTCCTTCAGGAGAGAGAATCATAGACATCACAGCCGTCGGGTTCTGGGGCGCCTATCCAGAAGAGGGGGAAGCCACCTCCGGATACCTGCTGCAATCAGAAGGGTTCAACCTGCTCCTCGAATGCGGGTCGGGCGTACTTTCCCTGCTGCCCAGATATATAGATGTTGTCAGCTTGGATGCCGTTGTGCTTTCCCACTACCATTCGGATCATAATGCAGATATAGGCTGTCTTCAGCATGCACTCAAGGTCGAGATCGATCTGGGACGGAGG
>CAYMGP010000041.1:0-33422 GCA_964390045.1 uncultured Spirochaetaceae bacterium
GCTGCCGATCACGATGATATCCGCACCGGAGAGCTTGCCGATCTCCACGGCGGTGCTCTCGTCCGTCAGATCGCTCTGCTGAAACTCGTACTCTTTGACGATCTTGGTGATGTTCTGCCTGTCCACCACCCGTACCTTGCCCACATTGACGAAGGCGTTTTCGATGAACACCATGACGCCGCTGGCAGTCTCCTCATCCACGTTCTTGGTGCCGCTGGTGATTCCCACCACGGCCAGCTTCTTGTCCTGGATCTGGCCGAGCTTCTTGTAGTACTCGCTCTCATAGCGCGGCTTTTCGGTCGTGGCGGCCTCGCTTTCAGCCACCCGCTCCTCTTGCCAGCCGAGCCGCTCCAGCCGCTCATCGAAGCTGGGGATCCACCGTTCCTCCGTGTAGCCGGCGGCGATGCCTATCTCCTCAGGTGCGACAAAGCCGTCCCGGTTGCGGTCCAGCTCCCGATCCAGCTTCGAGTCGGGATCCACAGGATGTGGTCTGAGGTATCTCTCCCGGCTCTCCACCAGCTCTTCACGGCTGACACGACCATCACGGTTCAAGTCGAGCAAATCTTTCCAGCGGCCGGGAAAGCGGGCTTGCTCGGGCTGGAGAAAAGCGCGGACAACGGTTTCAAATTCATCGTCGTTGACCCGCCTGTCTCCATTCAGGTCGAGAAATCCGTCTATTCTTGTGGTAACCGGCATAAAGCGGCCTGCGGCCTCGTCTGTCGGTTCCCTCATCTCCCCGGCCCGCCGGGCGCGTACGATTTCCAGGTTAGACACTTCTCCGTCCCGGTTGAAATCGATGCGCCGATCGAACTCGCTGGTCACCCGATGCGGACCCTCCAGGGCTTCCCGGGCGATGAGGTTCTCTTCCTGTTCTACAAATCCGTCGCCATTGAGATCGCTCAGCTCATCCAATGCGGTTGCCACAGGCCAGCGGGCTTCTCCCTCCGCCGGGAGTTCCAGCCAGGCGTACGCGCCGTGGAAGAGAATCTCGCCCTCGTACAGGCGATCCAACTCCCCGTCAAAGCCGACCCGGCCGTCCCCGTTGCGGTCCAGTCGCTCGACCAGCGGCTCGGGAACCTCGTATTCTTCCCTGTAGGTCCAGAACGGTTCGGGTCCGAAGATCGCCTCGACAATAACGGCGATCTCCTGCCCGTCGATGCGGCCGTCCCGGTTCAGGTCGATGAACTCCTCCGCTCCTTCCGGGTGGATCTCGTAGAAGTTCTCCAAAGGAGCGATGACCAGCTGCTCCCGGACCATCTCGAGCTCTGCGATCCCGATCCGCGAATCCCGGTTCCTGTCGAAGTAGGCATCCATGGGATTGCCCACAATGCGATTGGGGCCGCTGAGAACGCCGAAGGCGAGCATCTGCAGGTCTTGCCGCTCCCACTGTTTCTCGAGGATCCCGTTTCTATTCAAATCGACATAGTCCGAAGATATCCTGCTTGCTTGAGGCCTTGAGGATCGGTTTGGCCTCGTGTAGCGGCATGAGCGCGCATACGACGAACAGGCGCCGGGTGAAGGATTCCAGCTCCTCGTTATCGAGGCGGCCGTCCTGGTTCCTGTCGATTTTCCGGTCCAGCGGTTCTACCACATCGCGGGACAGCCTGCGGCGGGGATCGACAACCTGCCCGAAAAGGTGTGCGGCCTCCCAGAGCACGATTTGTTCGTGTCTTTCCATCGGGTCGAACTGCCGGGCCAGGTCAGGGTCGAACTCGTACAAACGCCTGGGCTGCTCGCGGAACAGAATCATCTGGGCCTGCCGCTTCTCCAAAATACCGACCTCCCCGTCCCGGTTGAAGTCGAAGAACTCGTCCACCGGCGTGGTTACGGCATGAACATCGCTGATCAGCAGGCGCACCGCTTCGAGGAACTCTCTTAACTCCGGAGGCTCCAGCACGCCGTTGCCGTTGCCGTCGGCCCAGGCCTGAAAATCACTGGTCACCCGCGGCGGCTCCCTGTCTTCTGCCAGCCCCTCGGGTTCCGGCTCGACGCGATTGTCGATGACCTGGTGAATGATCGCCCAACGCCCCTCCCGACGGACAAACTCGAAGTGTTCGACAAAAAACACTCCCGGGCCCTCGACCTGGTAGTGATATGCCGCCGTGCTACCGTGCAGCTCCCGTTCCGGTTCAGAGTAGCGCAGCTCCCGGAAGATGTCCGAGCGTTCGAAGATACTCATTTGGGCCGCAGCAATCGAATCGAATCCTCGGTTTACCGTCTCTCCCCCGTCTTTGCGCAGAAGGACCTGCTCCGCCTCCGGCCAGTACACCTCCAGGTAGGCGTCTATGTTCTCATCCCGCAGGGCGGTGAGCCAGTGTTCCATTAGACCATCCAGCTCTCTCTGTACTGCCGGATCTCCTCCCGGAGGTGGTGTGACACAGGCCAGAGGAAGAACGACCAGCAGCGCCAGTAATAAATTTTTTTTCATGATGTACCCCCCTTTGGATCGAAGTGGCTTTGAAAACGTGGCACGAAAGGCTCAATCGACTAGTCTTGAATTATACAGGCATATGAGGCATTTTCAAGGTATGGTTAAATTATTGCGTGAGGCAATAAGGGTATGGATGGTATGAAGAAATTTTATTTGTTTGGGTTGCTGTCAGTGCTGCTGCTATGTACAACGGTTGGTTTACAGGCGCAGAGCATCCGCGTCGTGACGATCAATGTCTGGTCCGGTCTCGACTACAAGGGCTATCTGAAGATGGGGGACTACCAGGCTCCCGAGGTACTTGCCCGCCGTACCGAGCTCTTGGTAGAGCAGCTTACCGCCCTCGATGCTGACGTGATCGCCGTCAACGAAGCCAACAAGCTTCCCCGCTACGCCCGGATGCTGGCCCGCAGGTTGGGCTACGATTTCACCTATCATGTAGGGCTCGGCGGGCTGCGGGCGGGACCTGTCGGACTTCCCCTGAACCTGAGAGAGGGGGATGTGATCCTGTGTAGGAAGTCCTTGAAGCTTCAACCCGGGGGAAGGAAGCAGCTTTCCGGAGGACCGGTCGGCAACTTCTTCACCGCCCACTTCGCCGACGCCACCCAGGTAATAGCCGGCCGGATCGAGATAGGCGGCCGCAAGCTCTACCTGTTCAACACCCACTGGCACGCCTCATCCTTTCCCACGGAGCAGTACTTCGAGCAACTGGCCGAGCGCCGGGATTCGGGAGCAATCGATGAGCAGCGTCATGCGGAGCTTGTGGAAGAAGCTGTGGAAGGGCAGAAGTGGCGCCTGGAGGAAGCGCACAAAACCGTTGCCTTCATCGAAACGGTGGCCGGGGATCAACCCGTGGTGCTAATGGGAGATTTCAATGCGGAAAGCTCCTCGGAGGAGATCGGGGTGTTGAAGGCAGCCGGTTTCATCGATGTTTATGCCAGGCTCAACACTTCGCCGGGATATACCTGGGACGGAATCCTGAACTCGAATATCGAACAGCAGAAAAGCATCCACCCCGATGATTTTTGGGAGGAACCGACGAGAAAACGGATAGATTACATCTTCATCCGCGGTCGGGGCTTGCAGGCGCTTGGCAGTGAAGTGGTGCTCGACCTGTCTGTTGAAGGGCTCTTCCCCTCGGATCATTTCGGCGTCATGGCGGATCTAGCCCTTGAAGCAGATTGAATCCCGATGTAATTTTCTGCAACCTTTGTAGAGAAACCACAGTCATACAACGCAACAACTCATTTCGAAAGGATTATAATGAGCACGAACGTACTACTTGTATATCCACAGATACCTACTACCTATTGGAGCTATAAATACGCCCTTCCCTTTGTAAAGAAAGATGCGCTGCTTCCCCCTCTGGGACTGCTCACCGTCGCGGCCCTCCTTCCGCAGAGCTATGAGCCGCGCCTCGTTGACATGAACGTGGCCGAGTTGAAACGGGAAGATTTGCAATGGGCGGATATCGTATTCGTCTCGGCGATGCTGATTCAAAAACAGACGTTCGACGAAGTGGTGGCCCTTTGCCGGGAACACGGCAAACCTGTTGTGGCCGGCGGACCGTATCCTATCTCCTCGTTTGAGAAGATTGAAGGAGTGGATTATCTCGTTTTGGATGAGGCGGAGTACACCCTACCGGCTTTCCTGCGTGATTTCGAGAGAGGCAAAGCCAAGAAGATCTATCGGGACGAGCGCAAGCCGGATCTTTCTCTTACTCCTGTCCCGCGTTTCGATCTAATCGATGTAACCAAATATGAGAGCATGCCCGTGCAATTCTCGCGAGGCTGCCCTTTCGACTGCGAGTTCTGCGACATCATCGAAATGTTCGGTAGAAAGCCGCGCACGAAAAATCCGGAGCAGTTCCTGAAGGAGGTGGATTGCCTTTACGCCACCGGCTTCCGCGGCTCCCTGTTTATCGTGGACGACAACTTCGTCTGTAACAAGCACAGGGTAAAAGAGCTGCTGCGGCCGCTTGCCGACTGGCAGAAGGAACACGGCTATCCCTTTACCCTTTCAACGGAGGCGAGCATCACCCTGGCCCAGGATGAGGAGCTGCTCGATTTGATGGTAGATGCGGGTTTTACCATGGTGTTCATCGGCATCGAGACCCCGGACGCAGAGATCCTGGCCCGTACTCATAAAACGCAGAACCTGCGCGAGGACATCATGAGCAGTGTCGTGCGGATACAGAAAAAAGGCATCGAGATTTCGGGGGGATTCATCATGGGCTTCGACGGCGAGGGCGAGGACATCTTCGAGCGTCAGCGGTTGTTTATCCAGCAGGCCGGTATTCCCACCGCCATGGTGGGTTTGCTCATCGCCCTGCCCAATACCCAACTTTATCGACGCCTCGAGCGGGAGGGCAGAATCATTGCGGAGAGCCACGGCAACAACACGCATAACTTCGAACTGAACTTCGTGCCCCAGATGGCTGAGGAGAAGCTGATCGACGGCTACAAGTGGCTGTTGGCGGAGATCTACTCGGCGCGCAGCTACTTCCAGCGTTCCCTGACCCTGATCAAGAGGATGGCTCAGGCCGGAAAAAGAGGGGGGGATAAGTCTGGTAGGGCTGAGATTCCCAGAAACGTTCGTCTCCCCGATCTCATTGCTTTCTTCAGATCCCTGTTCCGTCAGGGTTTCTCCTCCTACGGTTTTCACTATCTGCGCTATCTGATTCAGGTGTTGTTTTACGATGTAGCTCTCATTCCCCGTGCCGTGACCGTGGCCGTTCGTGGACACCACTTTATTCGTATTACGCGGGAGATACTCAAGGCGGACGCCTTCACTACAATGGTCCAGGATGCTGCGGCGGTTCTGGGTCGAGAGGTGGCCTCAATCGCCAAGCTAGGCCAAAATGCTCGACTGCGCGAGCTGGAGTCCCGCGTGCGCGGGCTGCTGCTGAACGTGCAGAGGACCTACCGAGGGCTCGGCAGGGGCGTTCGCAATCTGGTGGAGGACGCCTTCTACGATTTCGAGCGGCGCTGTCAGACGGCGCTTCGCCGCATTACCCTGACTTCCTCGTAGGATCGGAGCTTCGTAAGATCGAACCTGACAAATAGAACCTGTTCTCACGCGTCTAAAACCTCGTTGTCGGTGTGGGCCTTGATATTGGCTTTCAAGCTCGCGGTGTTTTCTTTGGACGCGAATGCTTTTTACAAATAAGTGATAGGTTGCTATTATTCTCGAATGCGGTGACCATAGAGGCGATCGAGGCAACTCTCCCGCTCATCCTCGGCCTCGCAGAGCGAATCACCTGACAGTTGTACCTCGCGGTTACTACGCCGAGTACACCGAGTGAGAAAGACAGC
The DNA here is from genome assembly GCA_964390045.1 of uncultured Spirochaetaceae bacterium. Classification (GTDB taxonomy): domain Bacteria; phylum Spirochaetota; class Spirochaetia; order SZUA-6; family DRHE01; genus CAYMGP01. Next base: position 5,743 of record CAYMGP010000041.1, read on the forward strand.
CCTTTGGAAGGCCTAGTAATGCCGCGGAGACATACCAATCCCCCGGAGCAAGCAGGGAGACAGATGGAGATTACCCGAAGCTTGGATCCAGCCGGGGGCGCCCAGCCGGGGGCGCCCAGCCAGGGGCGCCCGGCTAGGGGAATCGGGAAGCCAGGCAGCAATAGTCGTCATCATCGGGGAGTAGACGGTAAGCCGCCTACCGTCGGTAGTGTAGGAGGTATTCACGCGATTGATTTCCAGCGCCATTTGCAGGCTACCCTCGCTCCCGACGGTAGCCAGGTCGTCCTGTTCCGGAAGCGGATCAAGATGACAGACAGGTGTCTCGGCCGCGATCCACCTCCAGTCGCTGAAGAGGGAAGGGTCGAGCTTGCCGATTCAGTCTGAGCATGCCTGCTGGGGGAAAAGGACCGCGCCGACGAGAAAAATAGCGGCAGGGAAAAGGACCAAGCTGCGCGAGCGGGAAGGGGGAGTTCCTACTCTCGGATGAATGGATTTCATGGATAACCCAGATAGAAACTAGATTTCAAATAAAATATCGAGAATCGATTACCCGAGGCAACTGAGTAATCGAGCCTCGAGCCAGGAGTCCGTGGCGCGGTTTTCAACATTGCCGGCAGGCATCGGGGCCAAATTCATCCGTAAGGCCGGCTGCGATTTCTACGCTGATTCTCTGTCCTTGAGGCAGAGAAGAGACTCGAAAATTATCAGTTCGAGATCGGATCGCGGGTATAGTGGCCGTTGATCTGTCGGAGAATACCGAGGGGATTTTCATCCTGCAGCTCCGGCGCGAGCGCGTGTTCGGGAAAACCCTGGAAGCATATTGGTCTCACGAATCTGTAGATTGCAGCCGTACCGACCGAAGTGAAGTGGCTGTCGGTAGATGCCGGGTAAGGTCCACAGTGGTTCATCGCTGCGCATACCTCCACACCTGTGGGGAAACCGTTGAAAATCAAACGCCCCACGTTGCGTTGGAGGACGGCCGTCAGATCGGAATAGTCCGTGAGGTCCTGATCGCTTCCATGGATCGAAGCAGTCAGATGGCCTTCGAGTGTTTCGGCGATCCGTAGTAGCTCTTCCCTGCTCCGCGCCCGAACGATGAGGGAGGATGGACCGAAAACCTCCTCCCTCAAAAGGGGATTAGCCAGGAAGGTCCGGCCGTCGCTGCTGAACAGGGCGGGCCTGCTCTGGAGGCGGCCGGCATCTGGAGCTTCGGCGGCCTCAGCGCTGACCGCTACTCCCTCCACGGCTCTCAATCTTTCCGATCCCTCCTGGTAAGCCCGGTGGATTCGTACGTTGAGCATGGTTTCCACCGCAGCTTCCCGAAACAGCAGACCAGCCTGCCGGATAAACGCATCGAGCTCCTCGGAGTCCAGCCCGACTACCAGTCCGGGATTGGTGCAGAACTGTCCGACCCCGAGGGTGGCCGAAGCGCTCAAGCCCCGGGCGATTTCCTCGGACCGATCTGACAGCGCTTGCGGGAGCAGAAACACCGGATTGATGCTTCCCATCTCGGCGTACACGGGGATCGGTTCGGGTCGGGAAACGGCAGCGTCGAACAGGGCCCGGCCTGCTTGTGGGGAGCCGGTAAATCCCGCGGCCTTGATCAGAGGATGGGTAACCAATTGAACGCCGACCGTCTTACCCGGCCCGTGGAGCAGGGTGAACATCCCCGGAGGCATCTTCTCGGCGGCTATAGCCCGATGGATAGCAGTGGCCACCAGTTCCGCAGTTCCGGGATGGGAGCCATGGGCTTTGACGATGACCGGACATCCGGCGGCAAGAGCGGAGGTTGTGTCTCCTCCGGCCACGGAGAAGGCCAGGGGGAAATTGCCGGCGCAAAATACCGCTATGGGTCCGAGGGGGATAAGCATCCTCCGCAGATCCGGACGGGGAGAAGGGGTTCGATCCGGAATTGCCGTATCGATGCGGGCGTCCACCCAAGATCCTTCCTGCAGCAAGTCGGCGAACAGACGAAGCTGATTCACGGTACGCGAACGCTCGGAGACCAGGCGTCCCTTGGGGAGGGCTGTCTCCAGGTGGCAGCGATCGAGAAGCGGATCCCCGAGAGCGATGATCTCGTCGGCTGTTCGCCGCAGCAGCCTGGCACGAGGTGCCGAACCCAGCCGAAGGAGTTCCTCCTGCGCCTGTTCAGCCTGGTCGGCGGCCTGCTGTACTTCCGCCTCGGTGGCGTAGATGAACTCTGGTTCCAGCTGTTTTCCCGTGACGGGGTTTACAGCTCGGACGTTTTCCATGCCGCCGCTCCTGAGCTCTCCGGCGATGATATTTTTCCCATGCAAGATATTGGCCATAGACATCTCCTGTGCTCCAGCGGCACAAACGATTGTTGATTCTCTAGGAGTAGCGAGCTGCGCCCCTTTTGTCAACGCAACGGATCAAGGTGCCAATCCTTCAGCGCTGTTGATTGTACCGGTAATTTTTGAAACGATTCAACAAAAAATATTGATATTTTTAAAAATTTCTTTCTTGACAAGGCTAAAATTCCATGATATTGTCTTAAATTGAATCGATTCATATAAAACGTTCCCAAGGAACGTAAAAGTGAGGAGGAATGTATGAAACGAGAGAGAATGATCGCAGCAATCCTGGCGATGCTGCTGATGGGAATCGGCACCGTAGTGTTTGCTGAGGGCAGGCAGGAAGCTGCAGCCGGCCCGGTAACCATCACCGTCTGGGATTGGTTTACGGGGTCGAAAGGATCGCAGGGGGTGCTGGCAGATAAGCTGGATGAGGCGTTCCAGATGAAATATCCCGACATCAAGGTGAACCATGAGTCCGTACCTCATCCACCCTATGACGTTTATCAGGCGGCGATCGTGGGCAAGAAAGGCGCAGATTCCATTTTGGTGCACGCCAATGGACAGAATTTCCAGGATCTGGGCGAGGCCTTCGTCATTCTCGATGCCTCCATCGAGGACATGCGGGATCAGTTCCCCATGGCAACTCTGGCCGATTGCTCACCGGAACGGGACGTGAGCAAAGGCATACGAGGCCTTCCTATGACCGTCCAGGGCTGGGTTTGGTATTATAACAAACAGTTGTTCGGGCAGGCCGGCCTCAACGCCGACAATCCCCCCACCACCTGGGACGGTCTTCTCGAAGCCTGCGCCAAACTCGAGGCGAGTGGGACAATCCCGGTGGGGTTCGGCAAAGGAATCCATGCCGAAATGATAATCGCCGGAACCCTGGATCAGGTTCTTTCGGATCAGGAGAAGCGTGGTCTGTTGAGTGGGACGTTCAAGTTTACTGACCCCAAGTGTCTGGCGACTTATGAAAAATTCGCCGATTTGTTTCAAAGGGGATACATGGATCCGGAAGGCCTGACCGTTCCGCTGCTAAGGGAGAAAGGTGAGGAGTTCATGGCTGGAAAAAGTGCCATATTCCGAGGATTCATCTCCGACATCTTCAACTGGTTCGAATTCGGTCAGGCATTGGGAGCCAAGAACCTGGGCGTCATACCCAATTTCTACTTCCCACCTTCCACGCACAGAGGCGTCGCGGGTGCCGCCGGTGGGGTGGGATACGCCGTTCCGCTGTACAGTGACAAAGAGGAAGCTGCTGTTAAATGGGTTAAGTTCACCGCCAGCGTGGAGGGAGCCAATCTCCTCCTCAAGAACGGTGGAGCCGTTCCGGCCAACAAGGAAGCCGATCGGAGCCTCGTGGCGAACGAAGTGGGGGTCGACATAATGGACCTCATTGCCGACAACCTGGTACCGCCGACCAAGGCGTTCACCCAGACAGCCCAGTGGAACGTACTTCGCAGCCATGCTCCCTTGATGCTTACCGGAGACATCTCGTCCCGGGAATATGGTGAAGAGATCGAAAAGGCTCGGGAGTAGCAAATAGGAGACGAATGACATAGGGCCTGAATCCATCGATTCAGGCCTTCATTCGATATAGAAACCCCATACGCCGATGACCAAGAGCAGATACGAATACAAGGCCATTCTCTTTGTTTTGCCACTGTTGCTGATGATGGCGGTGTTCATGGTCTATCCCGCTTTGACTACGTTCTATTATGGGTTCACCAAGTGGAACGGGATCAGTTCACCGGTATGGCATGGGTTGTCGAACTTCGCCCGTCTGCTGAGAGACAGCAGCTTTCATGCGGCCCTCCGCAACGCGATGATCCTGGCCCTCTACGTTCCTATCTGGACGATTCTCCCGCTGTTGCTCGCGGCGTCTATTCGCAAACCCGTATCCGGCAGTGGATTCTTTCGCACGCTCTCTCTCCTTCCTTTTGTCATTTCACCTGTGATTCTGGGCGTGTTGTTCAATGTACTGCTGCGCACCAACGGTGTCGTAAATACCCTGCTCAGACATATCGGCCTTAGCTTCCTGGTAACGGAATGGCTCGTCGAGCCTCGCCTGGTCATCCATGTCGTCGCGCTGGTCACCATCTTTAAGTTCTTCGGATTCGGCGTCATTCTCTATCTCGGTGCCATGGCCAAGATCTCCGAATCCCTGTATGACTCCGCGAAGATCGACGGCTGTAGTTGGTTCCAGACGCTTCTCGCCGTTACCGTCCCCGGGATCCGTCACACGATCGAGTTCTTCGTCGTGCTGGGCTTCATTACCTTCTTCGCCCGCATGTTTCCCATCATCTTTACGATGACCGGAGGAGGTCCGGGCTACGCTTCCTTTGTTCCGGAGTTCGGTATCTATTTCCAGGCATTCCAGAACTTCCAGCTCGGCTATTCGGCGACCTGGGCCATCGTCGTGTACCTGATGACTTTTGTGATTATCTTCGCCCAGGTGATGGTGATGAAACGGGAGGGAGTGCAGTGAATGCTTCCGGGCTCGGCCGAGGTAAAATCGTCACTTCGATCCTGGTCATCCTGCTCGGCCTGCTGACGTTGCTGCCCTTTTACTTCATGGTGATTACCAGCCTCAAGGATATGGACACATATCTGGAGGAGAAATTACTTCCTCCCGCCAGGCCCACGTTCGACAATTACATTGCGATTTTCGCTCAGCTGAAACTCGCACAGTATTTTCGCAATAGTATTGTCGTGTTGGTTGCCGCTTTGGTTCCATACGTGCTGATCTCCAGCGCCGCGGGGTTCGCCTTCGCCAAGCTGAGGTTCCCCCTGCGGATCCCCCTTCTGCTCACGGTGACCGCAATCATGATCTTCCCACAGATGGTGCTGGGCGTTCAGATCTATAATCTGCAGGCCCGCATAGGACTTCTCAATACGCATATAGGCCTGGTGTGTGCATACCTGGGATACTTCGCTCCGTACTCCGCTTACCTGATGACCACCTACTTCCGGAGCATTCCGCAAACCTTTTTGGAGGCTGCGAGAATCGACGGAGCCGGGCTATGGAGCATCTATACACGGATCATGCTCCCGATAGCCCGCCCTATGTTGGTGACCGTGATCATCGTGGGCTCTCAGGCCGTGTGGAACGAGCTGCCCTTCTGCCTGCTTCTGCTGCGAAGCAGCGAGAAGCGCACCTTGATGGCGGCAATCGCCCTGTTGAACGGTGAATACGGCGTTCCGGCGATAGAGATGTGCGCCGCTTTGACGGTCGTAGCTTTACCCATCATCCTGTTGTACGTGGTCGCTCAACGGCAGATCCAGAGAGGGGTCTTGGCCGGCGGCATTAAAGAGTAGTCAAACAGCTATGGCAATTACCGTGCAAGACGTGGCCAAGAGAGCCGGAGTATCGGTTGGAACCGTTTCCCGGTTTCTGAATGGCTACAAGCTTCGAAAGTCGAATGCTCTAAAAGTGGAGCAGGCGATCCGTGAGCTGGATTTTAAGGAGAACCTTTTCGCAAAAGGTTTGAAGGGAAATCGATCCTTGACGATCGCGGTGCTCATCCCAAACCTTACCGGACTGTTTTCGTTCGAGATCATCAAGGCGATCGAAAACGTGGTGGAAGAGCAGGGGTACAGCCTCGTAATCGGAGATTACGAACACAGCTCGGAAAGACTGCGTAAAAAGCTGGAGAATCTGGGGAAGCGATCGGTGGACGGATTGATCCTGTTTCCATTGTCCTACGGGGAATCCTGCAGAGACATTCTAGAAGAGTTCACGAGGGAACGGATCCCCGTGATTCTGATGGATGACAGGGTTGAGGGTTTTGAAACCGATATCATCGTTGGAGACCAAACCACTGCATCTTTTCGTGCGTTGGAACACCTTATCCACAACGGCCACCGTTCGCTCGCGGTCGTTACCGGGCGGCGGGAGACGAACGTTACGCAAGAGCGATTGCACGGCAGCCGGGAAGCGTTCAGGACCTACTCCCTCCCGGAGGAGGATCTGCGAATCGTGTGGTGCGACTACACCATGCACGGAGCCGAAACCGCCGTCGGAGAGCTCTACGCCAAATCCAAGGCGCCCACGGCGCTATACTGTACCAGCTACTATATCACGTTGGGAGCGGTACGGGCGTTGAGGTCCCTGGAACTGTCCATTCCCACTGATATTTCGTTGGTAGGCCACGATCGTTTTTCGGCAACAGAAATCATCGAGCCGCCCCTTACCATTGTGGAGTTCAATTTAAAGCGGCACGGCCAGGCAGCCGGTGATCTCATGATGAAGCGTCTGAGAGGCGATCTGGAGGGCTTCCCCCAAGAAATTAAAATCCAGATGAAGCTATCCGTCGGGCGATCGGTCGCCCCTCCCAAAACCGTTGGACAAGCAGGTCCCAGATGAAGCAGAAGAAACCCAACATCCTGTTCCTTTTCACCGATGACCAGCGCCACGACACAATCCATTCAATAACAAATGAAGATATCCATACTCCGAACCTGGACCGTCTGGTCGAAGGCGGGACGGCTTTTACCCGGGCCTATATCCCGGGCGGGAGCTGTCCGGCAGTCTGCATGCCCAGCCGGGCCATGCTGCATACCGGACGGAGCCTGTTTCATCTCGAGGGTTCGGGAGAAACGATCCCCGCCGATCACGCTCTTGTCGGACAGACACTGAGACAGGCCGGCTACCACTGCTACGGAATCGGAAAATGGCACAACGGCACCGGCTCTTTCGCGCGGAGTTTCGACGATGGGGCTGATATCTTTTTCGGGGGTATGGATGACCACTGGAATGTTCCTGCCTGTAACTTCGATCCTTCGGGTGCCTACAACCACAGACATCCGATCGTCCGCCAACCCCATCTCTCCAACGAAGTCGAGTACAGGATATGTGATCATATCGTTCCCGGCAAGCATTCCAGCGAACTGTTCAGTGAGGCGGCAACAGAGTTCCTGAGAAGTTATCGCGGGCAGGCTCCTTTCTTCCTGTACGTGTCCTTTATGGCTCCTCACGATCCCCGCACCATGCCGGAACGCTTCCTGCGCATGTACGATCCAGCGGAGATAGTCGAGCCCAAAAATTTTCTCCCCCGGCACCCCTTCGACTTGGGTCGCCTGCACGTCCGAGACGAGATGCTGGCCGATTTCCCGAGAACTCCCGCTGAGATTCGCAGGCACATCTTGGAATACTATGCGATGATCAGTCACCTCGATTTCGGCATCGGGAAGATTCTCGAAGAGCTTGCTAAGACCGACCGCGAAGAAGATACAATTATTCTGCTCGCCGGAGACAACGGCTTGGCCCTGGGACAACACGGCCTGATGGGTAAGCAGAACTGCTACGATCACAGTGTTCACGTCCCCCTCATCCTGAAGGGCCCCGGCATTCCGATCGGTGAACAACTCGACGATTTCGTTTATCTGATGGATATTTTTCCCACCCTCTGTGAGCTTACGGGGATTCGGATTCCGCCCTCCGTGGAGGGAAAGAGCTTTGCCGGTGCTCTTCAAGGACGTAGAGATCGCTCTCGCCGTTCCCTGTACTTTGCCTACGAGCATTTCCAGCGTTCGGTTCGAGACGACCGGTTCAAGCTGATCGAGTACGCCGTAGAGGGAAAGCGAACAACGCAGCTGTTTGATCTGCAGAATGATCCGTGGGAAATGGAAAATCTCGCTGACCGTCCCGCTTCAGCGAAAACCCTCGAGGAGCTGCGCTCCGAGCTCCTGCGGTGGAAAAACGCATGGGAAGATGAAACCAGCAGCTGGGGAGGAAAGTTCTGGCGCGATTGTCTTTATTGACATCGTTTTGAGCCACGACGAGCTGAACAAGCAGTACCCCATTAGAATCCGCCGGCAGTCTATACCGAAGACAGCTTGCCTTGAAGAAAGCGAGGAGGGAATGTATAAAGCAGCTATCGAAATTTGCGAAGGCGGGATCAGAATGTACCAGGGTGAGGACTCCGAGGAAAGCATTCAGATTTCCGCTGAACAGGAGAATTAGGCATGGGAAAGTCCTACCTCGACAATCTGGTGGGTGTCTTCGGATATCCTGTGGCGGAGAACCCCACGGTGGTCATGATTGAAGCAGCCTTTCATGCAGCCGGATTGGAGAATTGGCGTTATCTCACCATCGAAATACCTCCCGGACACCTGGCGGAGGCGATGAAGGCGGTCACGGCTTTCAATATGAAAGGCATCAATCTGACCATGCCGCACAAGGTACAGATCCTTCGCCATCTCGATGAGATTTCTGAGGCAGCGGAAAAGATCGGTGCGGTCAATACGGTGGTCAACCGAAACGGCAAGCTATTCGGAGAGAATACCGACGGCAAAGGGTTTCTGGAATCCCTGAGTAAGGACGGCGGCCTTGGCCCCAAAGATAAACGGGCGGTTGTACTCGGGGCCGGCGGCGCGGGACGGGCAATCTGTATCGAACTTGCCCTTGCCGGGTGCCGGCATATAACCGTGGTTAACCGCTCGGCAAAACGGGGGGAGGATCTCACCCGGCGTATCGAAGAGAAGACATCGGCAAGTGCGGATTTCATGGCACTCACCCCGGGATTTGCCGTCCCCGAAAACACCGATATATTCGTACAGGCGACCTCGATCGGTCTCTATCCGGACACCGGTGCAAAACCTGATATCGAATATGATTCGATTTTGCCCTCCATGACGGTTTGCGATGTGATTCCCAACCCGCCCCACACGGAGTTCTTGACGGAGGCTGAACGGAGAGGCGCACCAATACTAGACGGACTCGGGATGCTCGTGTACCAGGGGACAATCGGATTCAGGCTCTGGACGGGAAAAGAAGCTTCGGTGAGTGCGATGAAGTCGGCGTTGCAGCGTGAGTTCGGTGTCGCCGACTGAGTATGATTAGTCCTTCTGTGTCATAGAGGAATGAACAAACCGAACATCGTGTACATCATGGCCGACGATATGGGATACGGTGATCTCGGCTGCTACGGCGCAACCAAGATTGAAACCCCCAACATGGATCGGGTTGCAGCCGAGGGAATACGCTTTACCGATGCCCATTCATCTTCCTCTGTCTGCACACCCAGCCGATACAGTGTGCTGACGGGGCGGTACTGCTGGCGGACGGTGCGTAAACGCGGGGTCGGCGGTGGATTTTCCCTGCCGCTGATCGAGCCGCCGCGGATGACCCTTGCCTCCCTTTTGAAAGGACAGGGGTATCAGACAGCAGCTGTGGGCAAGTGGCATGTTGGTTTGGAGTGGCAGCTCAAAGATGAGCTTGCGGATGCCTTGAAGAAGCAGGAAGAATGGCGCCTCGGGCATCGGCTAGGCACGGCTACAGACAGCGCCGGCAAAACCTTCGATTCCGAAGTCTGGGAGGACCCTGGAGTCATCGATTACAGTAAACCGATTCTTGGAGGGCCGAGGACCCTGGGATTTGACTATTTCTTCGGCATTGCCGGATCATTGGACATGCCTCCCTACTGCTTTATCGAGAATGAGAGGACCGTCGGCATCCCAAATGTGGAAAAATCGCCGTACAATCCGCAGCAGAAGAAAGGCTATATGACACCCAGGTGGAAAGACGAAGAGGTGGATCTGCGGTTTACCGAGAAAGCGCTTGAAGTTGTGGAAACTGCTCGGCGGGATCATCCCGACCGGCCGTTCTTCCTGTATCTGACTCCTTCGGCACCTCATCGACCCTGCCTGGCCCCGGATTTCCTGAAAGGCACGAGCAGCGCCGGAGCGCGGGGCGATATGGTGAGGGTTGTCGATTGGATGGTGGGCCAGATCCTCGATGTCCTCGATCGATTCGACTTGGCAGAGGATACCCTGTTGATCGTCACCAGCGACAACGGTGCCCGGCCGGCGGACGTGGACGGAAACACCCACGGACACAAGTCCTGCGGGGATTTACGCGGCTATAAAGCCGATATCTGGGACGGCGGCCATCGGGAACCGTTCATCGTTCGCTGGCCGAACAGGATCAAACCGGGATCCGTGTCGGATGAAACGATTTGCCTGACGGACTTGATGGCAACTTTTGCAGCGATTACCGGCGCGGAACTACCTCAGCATGCAGCCGAGGATTCCTGCAGCTTTGTCCCTGCGCTGTTGGGGCAATCCTCTCAACGATCCGAGCGGGAAGCGATCGTGCACCACTCGGTTGATGGGATGTTCTCCATCCGTCAGGGTAAATGGAAACTGATCCTGGGACGGGGCTCCGGCGGTTTTAGCGAACCAGCCCGGATCATTCCCGCACCCGGGGAGCCGCAGGGGCAGCTCTACGATATGGACAACGATACGGCTGAAACGACCAATCTGTGGTATCTGCACCCGCAAGTCGTGGCGCAGCTGACGGAACTTCTTGTACGCTACAAAGAACAAGGGCACAGTTGAGAACTGTACCCTGTTGGCCGGACTCGTATAATTGATCTTGCGCGGCCAAATCCGCAGCCGTACAATTGTTGAGGCAACGGCGCTGCCATGCAAGGCAGCCCGGTGGGCTTCGCATTCGACACGGTGGAGGAAGTACCGAAGGAGGCGAAAAAAATCACAGAAACATCCCAAAACCAACCCGAAAGAATCAAGCGCGCTCAAGCCGCTTTTCCGGCATTCTTGTAGTTTCTGCTTCCAGAATGTCAATTTGCCATTTGGGTTTGTCTGCATCTTTGCTTTCCTTCCGTCGATGTGACAGCCAACCCATCCGCACGGGATTCTGAAAAGACATTATTTGGAGCCTCTGTCTCTGTCTATTACAGAGGTAGCTGACGAGCTGGGTGTATCAAGAAAGACATTGTCAAAAATCATCAACGAGAGAGGATCTATCACACCGGATATGGCTCTTAGGCTTTCGAAAGCATTCAATACATCTGCTGAACTGTGGTTGAATCTTCAAACCAATTTTGATCTTTGGGCTGCATCACGAAAGTCTGGAGATTGGGAGAAAATAAAAACCCTCGTACCTGCCTGATGCTAAATAAGTGCGGGGCGCCTTTGTGAAAAATCTTATCTTTCGTCCGCGATGCTCAGCGATATGTATGACTGACAAACTAACCCAGACAAATTCCGACTCGAAATTTGTTGACACGTTTTCGCCCCTCATAATACGATGCCTGCGTGCTGATAGGAATAGACACAGGTGGAACATTCACAGATGCGGTTCTCTTTGATCCTGAACAGGGGGTGGTGGCTTCTGCCAAGGCGCTGACCCGCAGGTACGATCTCACCCTGGGGATCTGCGAATCCCTGGAGAAAGTTCTCGAAGCACAGCAACGGGAACAGATCGAGCTTGTTTGTCTTTCAACTACCCTGGCTACCAACGCCATCGTGGAGGGGCAGGGCAGTCGGATATGCTTGATACTCATCGGTTATCCGGCTGACGCCCTCGATCAGAGCCGCTTGGGCGAGGTAACGGGGCAGGATCCTGTAATTTTCCTGCGGGGCGGACACGATGCCTGTGGGGAGGAAATTGCAGCTCTCGATATGAGCAAGGCTCGGAAAGCGGTCGAAGCCTTCGCCGGCAGGGTATCCGCTTTCGCCGTGTCGGGATACTTCTCCGTCCGCAATCCATCGCATGAAAACGCTGTCCGAGCCCTGATCCGGGAACGGAGCGGGCTGCCCGTTACCTGCGGACATGAGCTTACCTCCAATCTCCACGCTACCCGCCGCGCCCTTACCGCAGCCTTGAACGCTCGCTTGGTCTCCGTGCTCTCCGAATTGATCCGTGCCGTGCAGAGTATGCTCGATGAGCACCGCATCAATGCTCCTCTGATGGTGGTCAAGGGAGACGGATCTTTGGTGGAAGCGAAGTTCGCTCTCGAGTATCCCATCGAAACGATCCTCTCCGGGCCGGCAGCCAGCGTTGTCGGGTCCCTGTACCTCTCCGGCGAACAGAACGCCTGCGTGGTGGACATGGGAGGCACAACCACGGATATCGCATTGGTTGAAAACGGAAAACCGATCCTCAACAAGGAGGGGGCCACGGTGGGCGGCTGGCAGACAATGACGGAGGCCGTGCAGATCTACACGTACGGATTGGGGGGAGACAGCGAGGTGCATCTGCATATCGGAGGCGGCATGAGCCTCGGTCCCAGGCGGCTGCTGCCGCTGAGCCTGCTCTCCGACCAGCACGAAGGAATCATCGCCGAGCTGCCGCGCCAGAGCAAGCGGCCGGATGCACGGCTCCAAGATGTCCGTTTTGTCGTACGCCAGCGCTTGGCACTCGATATTCAGGGCACGCTCGGTGAGCTGCAGCAGGAGATCCTAAACCGACTCGAAACGAACAAACCTGTCGCCCTCGACCGGCTGCTCCGCTCGGCGGATTCCGAGTTCCTCATGGAAACCGAGCTCCGGCGCCTCACGGATATGGGTTTAATCGTCGTGGCCGGATTCACCCCAACCGATGCGGCCCACGTTCTCGGGCTGCAGGATTCCTGGAGCCGGGAGGCGGCGCAGATCGGGGCCGAGGTGATGGCCAGGCGGTACAGCGTGCTGCAGGGCTGCGATATTTCGGTCGAGCGTTTCTGCCGGGATGTGATCGAAAGAGTAGTGCTGCAGTCGGGCAGAGCGGTGGTTGAGGCCGTGCTGGCTGAAGGACATGGTCTCGATGTGGATTCCTTCCCGGATCTGCGTAAGATCTTTGTGGATCGCGCCATTGTAAAGCGGGAGACGCGCACGGATCTGCTGCGGGTCAACCTCTCCTTGACCCGTCCTCTAATCGCTATAGGTGCCCCGGTAGCCGTCTATTATCCGGAAGTGGCCCGCCGCATCGATTCAAAGCTCACGATCCCGCCTCACGCCTCGGTTGCCAATGCCCTCGGCGCCGTGGTCGGCAGCGTGATGCAGTCCGTGACGGTTCTGATATCACCGCAGTCCGCCGGCGAGGTATTTCGGGTCCACTTCGAAGAGGGGATTCGCGATTTCTTCGAGCTCGACGAGGCAGCCGCATTCGCCGCTGAAACCGCCGAAACGAAAGCCCGGGACCTGGCTGAGAAAGCGGGAGCGTCGGCCATAACTGTGAGAAGCCGGCGCAGAGATCACAATGCAAGGGTAGGGGAAGAAGAGTTTTTACTTGAAAGCATCGTTACCGCAGTTGCCAGCGGCAGGCCCCGGCTGGCCCACGATGAAGTGAAGCCGCAGGGCAGCGGCCAACCGTAAGGAAGAAAATTAATCCTCCACGATCAGATTGTCCAGCTCATCCGTGTCATCAGGCTTGATAGGAAAGTGCGTCCGGATCAGCTCGCCGCAGCGCCGGACGGCCTGACAGATCGCTTCACCCTGGCGCCGCTGCTTGATTCCCTGTATCACCATGTCCACGATCTCCTGCCAGAGTCCCGTGTCCACCTTTTCGTTGATTCCCTCGTCAGCCAACACGAAGGCTCGGCGCTCGAAAACAGAGATAAAAATCAAAATACCGGTCCTGTCCCGCGTGTTGTTGAGACTCCTTCTATAGAAGGATGTCAGGGCCGCTTCCTCGACCTCTTCCGAGATTTCCGCTTTGGTAACGAAAACGCGCTTCAAAAGGGGAACACGCTTGACGATCTCGTGGAAGATCAAAAATGATACTGCAAAAACAGCGGGAAACAGCCAAAGATCCGCGGCGCTCACTCCTCCCCAGGACTTGCCGATGCTGTACACCAGGGTCACCGCAACAGAGATCAAGAGAGAAATGATCAGGGCGCCGATCATGTTGGACATGGGGTAGTGGTAGCTGGAGGACACGACCATAGGGACGATCTCTCCGGAAGTGTTCTTTTCGACCTCACGAACGCAACCCTCGATTTTATTTTTCTCGGAATCGGTAAGGAATTTTTTTGCCAGGTTTTTCATAAACAGATCCTCGCTGAACAGTCTCTACCAGCCGCCGGAGGCACCGCCCCCGCCGAATCCCCCGCCGCCGCCTGAAAATCCCCCGCCGCCGGAGAATCCACCTCCTCCGTAGAACCGTCCTCCTCGGCGGGCGGCGGAAAATAGGAACAGACCGGGGAGGACCAATCCGCCCACGAAACCGAGGGGAATGAAGAACAGTATCAGGATGAGCCCCAGGGGAAAGAACGCCCAGGCAAGCAGGGGCAGCAGGATCGCCCCGGCTACCGCGCCGATAATCCGTTTGCGCGATCCTAAAACAGAAACTATGACGATGAGGACGAAAAAAGGCAGCAGCCGTGCTCGCGCGCTGACCCGGGGTTTCGGGGCTGTTTTTTCGCCGACCTCGTACTCGCCGCGCACGCTCCCGGCGATCGCCTCTACGCCGCGGATGAAGCCCTCGTCCATCTGTCCGGCCTTGAAGTAGGGAGCGATCTCGTAGTCGATGATCCTGCCGGACTGCAGATCGGTGAGCACCCCTTCGAGGCCGTAGCCAACCTCGATGCGCATGCGCCGTTCGGCCTGGGCCACGAGCAGCAGTGCGCCGTTGTCATATTCCTCCTGCCCGATGCCCCAGGTCTCCGCCACCAGGATCGAGTAACCCTCCAGGTCTTCATCTTCCAGAGAAGGAATCGTAAGCACCACGACTTGGGTGGAGTCCGACTCCTCCAGATCTCGAAGAACCCCATCGATGCGTGATTCCGCCGACGGGGATATCATGCCCGCGTAGTCGTTTATCCTTCCCCGCAGCTGGGGCACCTCGAGGGCGGCGGCCGCCGCCGCGGAGAACAAAAGAACGAGAAACAGTCCCGCTCCGGCGATTCGCCTGCTCGCTGATTTCATCATGATTCGGCTCATGCCTTTAGAAGCTTACCTTGGGCACTTCTTGCGCCGAGGCATCCGCTTCGTAGTAGCTTTTGCGCTCCAAGTGAAGCAGGAGGTTGTTGGTTATCGAATTTGGAAATCTGCGGATGGAAAAATTGAAACGCTCCACCGCTTCGTTGTAGCGCTGCCGGGCCACACTGATGCGGTTTTCCGTGCCCTCCAACTGCACCTGGAGATCTCTGAAGTTCTGGTTCGATTTCAGTTCGGGATAACTCTCTACAACCACGAGCAGACGCGAGAGCGCGGAAGAAAGGGAGCCCTGAGCTTCTTGAAACTGGGCGACTGCCTCGGGATCGCTCAGCATTTCGGGGGACAGCTGGACCGAAGTTGCCCTTGAGCGGGCGTTGATCACAGCCTCGAGGGTTTCCCGTTCTTGAGCGGCGAATCCTTTTACAGTTTCCACAAGATTGGGAATCAGGTCCGCCCGGCGCTGAAGCTGGGCTTCGAGATCGCCCCAGGCCTTGAACACGGACTCTTCGTAGCGCTGCATCGTGTTATAGCCGCAGCTGGTCAGTGTCAGGACCGCAACCGTCAGCAGCGCCAGAATGACTGCTCTTTTCAAGGGAGTTTTCATATCCACCTCACTTCAAGCTCTATTATTATGATGGTACTAATGTAAGGCTTCTATACAATGGTGGCAAGTGGAAGTATGATGGCTGCAATCCGAACATTACATTGTCAGGAAACAAGAGATGGAAGACAGGCTCGAATATATAAGGAAGATTTTGAAAAAATCTAAAGTCTACTACAGCCGCTATAACCCGCGTGCCGACATGATGTACGACGTCGAAGACGCAGGCGAAGACCTCAGCTGGATGATCTACGAGATCGAGAAGCTCAGGAAGGAAAACGGCGAGCTGCTCAAGCGCCTCAAGGAGCCGCCCGGACAGTCGTAGAGAATGAGAAATTCGGTCTTGACGGAAGCAAGATAGACATTATAGAATCGACCACACGCTCATGAGAATCGCTATTGAAACAACTGTAAACACTCTGTCCGTACTTCTCGTGCTCGTACTCTCTCTCATGAGCGGCAGCGGCTGAAACGCGATTGAAGCTTCATCCAGCCTGCTGTCGATGCAAAAGACAGCAGGCTTTTTTTATCTTTGCGTGCGGCAGGAGAAAAGGAGCGAGTCATGGGAAAAGTGAAAACGAACGGGGCTAAAGCCCTGGTGCGTGCCCTGGAAGCGCAGCAGGTGGAGGTTATCTTCGGCTACCCCGGAGGAGCGACTCTTCCGATCTACAACGAGCTCGGCAAGTCCTCGATCCGCCATGTGCTGGCCCGGCACGAACAGGGAGCGGCGCACATGGCCGACGGCTACGCCAGATCTACGGGAAAAACAGGCGTCTGCATGGCTACCAGCGGACCGGGAGCCACCAACCTGGTAACCGGGGTGGCCAACGCCTTCATGGACTCCTCGCCCGTTGTTGCCATAACAGGTCAGGTGCCCAGGCCCATGATCGGCAACGATGCCTTCCAGGAAGTCGATATTACAGGTATCACGATCCCCATTACCAAGCATAACTATCTCATTCAGAAAGCGGCTGATATCCCTCATACTATCCAGGAAGCCTTTTACCTGGCCTCTACGGGCAGAAGGGGGCCCGTTCTTGTCGACATTCCCCGGGATGTTCAGCTCGAGCTTTTTTCACGCCAGCAGGTCAAGTACCCGCCTCTAGAGGGGTATAAACCCACCGTCGAGGGGCATCCGGGTCAGATCAAGCGGGCAGCGGCTCTATTGAAGTCGGCGGATAAACCGCTGATCATCGCCGGCGGCGGGGTGAGCCTTTCCGACGCCCGGGAAAAGCTCGTCGCGTTGGCTGAAAAAGCTGACATTCCGGTGGTCTATACATTGATGGGCAAGGCGTCGTTTCCCAATTCGCATCCTCTCTGCTTGGGCCTAATGGGATACCACGGACGCGTGGAGGCGAACACAGCCGTATCGCAGGCCGATGCTATACTGGCGGCGGGAACCCGCTTCGGAGACCGCAGCACCGGTCCGTTGTCCAGTTTTGCCTCTCAGGCAAAGATCATCCATATCGACATCGATCCGGCCGAGATAAGCAAGAACGTGCCGGCCTTCCTTCCCATTGTAGGTGATGCCGGTCATATACTCGGCCAGCTGACCGAGCTCACTCCTTCGCAAAAACACCCGCAGTGGCGGGAAACCCTGCAGCAAACGGCTGAGCAGCACCCACTGAAAGGAAGAGCGAGCGGGGTATCGATCCCAAACATTCTCAAAATCCTCAAAGAGCTGGTAGAGGATCCCCTGATCGTTACCGACGTGGGGCGACACCAGATATTCACAGCTCACTACTTTGCTATCGACAAGGACCGCTCTTTTGTCACCTCCGGGGGCCTCGGGACCATGGGTTTCGGCGTACCGGCGGCCATCGGAGCCAAGACGGGCAATCCCGGGAGGACCGTCGTCGATATCGCGGGAGACGGCAGCTTCATGATGACCTGCCAGGAGATAGCCGCCGCTGTGACCGAAGAGATCCCTGTAGTGATCCTGGTCATGAATGACTATTGTTTGGGCATGATCAAGCAGCTACAGGATGCATTTTATGGTAAACGCCATGAATCCTGCAGGTTCGGCAGAAATGTGGATTATGCGCGCCTTGCCGAGAGCATGGGGGCTGTGGGTTTCAAGGTAACGAAAGAGCAAGAGATCGCCCCGGCGATCGAGAAGAGCCTGGCAGCGGGCAGACCCGCGGTAGTGGATTGTATACTGGATGATACGGCCAACGTTTACCCCATGGTCACCGGGTCATCCCTGCTCGAGTACGTGGAATAGGAGGAGAGCATGAGGCATACTATTTCTGTTCTTTGCGATGATACCCCGGGTGTCATGACCAGGGTTTCAGGTCTGTTTTCCCGCAGGGGATTCAATATCGAAAGCCTCAGTGTCGGCCACACCGAGCTCCCGGGCAAAAGCCGCTTCACCATCGTTACCACCGGGGATGACACCGTGTTGGAACAGGTGCGCAAACAGCTGCAGAAGCTGGTTCACGTAATCAAGGCCTGGGATATCAAACAGTCCGTGGCTGTGGAGAGGGAGCACGCCCTGTTGAAGATACAAGTTGAGGATGAGCGCAGGGCTGAGCTTCTGCAGATCATCACGGCGCTGCAGGCCAGGATCGTGGATTCCTCGGCCTCTATCTGGATCCTCGAGGTAACCGGCGATACCGGCTCCGTAGACAATGCCTTCAATCTTTTCAAGGACTACCATATCCTGGAATCGATACGCACGGGAAAGATCGCCATCGAGCGCGAGGTCAGCAGGGTGATGAAGAAATAATAGATGGACAGAGTACAGGAGCAGTACATTGCAAGAAGAAAGAAGGAAGACCTTTCCTTCTTAGTCATCCGATTCATGCAGGCCTATGTGCTTTTCCACGAGATCATCACGGAGTTCGAAGACCTGCAACTCAACAGGGGAGGATTCGAGCATGCCGGACTGTTTGAAAAGGTAAAGGAGCTCGAAGAGAAGCTTGTTTTTGACATCAAGGAGAAAGCCCACTTCCTCTTCCGCAGCCCTACAAGCAGCGAACAGGAAACCGACGGGGTGACGGATAGGTTCGCCGATTTGGAGAAGATACTGCTCGTCAGCCAGGATGAGGAGGCGGACAAGCAAAAGGCCAAGCAGGTCTTCTCGGCTCTGAGAAGATCCCTCGTAAGCAAGTCGATCGACTCCTACATCGGCACCGGGTTCCACCTCTTCATGATCCTGCGGGAGAGCGTGTATCAGCTCGAGTTCTACGTGCCGGAATACCTGCAGGAGCTGGAATATCTTACGCGCATCGATTATTTGACTAAGCGGATCGGATACGAATATGACGAAGAGGAGGAGCACGAGCTGGCCCACATCAGACAGGTGGTGAAGCTGTGCCAGAGCATCGCTACGGACACAAAAGAGCTGGCGGCCGTTGCTTTGCAGCGCTGCAAATCCCTCTTTCAAGAGACCAAGGAGCTGCTTCGCCATACCATCGAGGAGTCCGGATCCAATGAGATTCTGGTTCTCAATCTCCTCAAAGAGAGGAATTTGGTAGAGCAGGTATACGGTCCCGGATCATGCGCCGCTATAGCAAATCAAATGTTTCGTTTCTCCCGGATCGAAGGGAATAGCGGGATCGAAAAAGCTGTGCATTTCGTTAAACAGAGCTGCGGCAATGTGGAAGCCATCGATCCAGCGATATTCAATGCTTGTGGATCCTGATTTCGAACAGCCCGCCCCTGCCGTTGAGGATCGGGGCACGTCGCCATTTGCAGAGATTCAAGCGTTTCAGTAGTTGCGGAACCCCTCTGCTGCCGACAAAGTCCCTGAAGTGGCCGTGATGTTCCCTCCCCGCCATCCTCTCGATGAACCGGATCACCAGAGACGCCCAGTTCCAGTCATTTTTCGGGTCGAAGTCGAAATCCATAATCATCAGGGTGCCCTTGTTTTTCAACACCCTTATCATTTCACGTAGAACGGGGTTACGGCTCCCCGGTTCCATTTCGTGCAGTGCCATCGAGGTAAAAGCCACATCGTAGCTGTCATCGGCAAAGGGAAGACTTCGACCGTCTGCCCGAAAGAAAGTCAAGGTCAGCGGTATTCTTGCTGATTTTCGGGAGGGGAATAGTTTGTCGGAGAGGTCCACGGCGCTCACGGCGATCCCCGCCGCGGCGATAGCCGCCGCCTGGCTGCAGGTTCCGCAGCCTACCTCGATGACTTCTTTTGCCCCCAGATCGCAGATACGTTTGACCACCCGTCTCTTGGCTGTGTATAAAAACGGCTCGATGAAGGCGAGGTAAGACAGGCGCCGAAATCTGGTGTACAATCTCCTCATATCGGTGGTGTACCCAGCATACAGGGTGCGATGCATGAAGGAAAAGAGCTTTTTTTGGATTTACATTCTTTCTCTAAACAATGGAAGCTACTATACGGGTTACTGTAAAGACCTTGTACACCGCTACCGGCAGCATTTGAGAGGGCGGGGGGCGAAGATCACCCGCAGCTTTCGGCCGGTGAACATCGCCGCCTGCTGGAAGCTGTACGCCGGAAGAGGTGCCGCCCTGCGGGTCGAAGCCTGGATAAAAAGCCGTTCCCACAACGCCAAGCAGCAGCTGATCGAAGATCCGGAGAGCCTCGGCAGGCTGTTCGCTCCCGCTGACGGGGACAAACTGCGTCTCGTCTGTTGCGATCCGCGGGAAGCGCTGCGGGAGGTAAAAAAGCGCACAACAGTGTGAGCCTCAAGGCCGCCTCTTGACCATTGCTTGAACTTCCCTTTACAGTAAGAGCCTAAAATCCCTAGGAGAAAACATGGAGACCGTGGTTTGCAAGTTCGGTGGTTCGTCTGTGGCGGATGCCGAACAGATCCGCAGGATCAAATCGATTGTTCAAATGGACCCGCGCAGGCGTTTTGTCGTTGTCTCTGCGCCGGGCAAGAGGAAAAAGGAAGATAAAAAAATCACGGATCTTCTGTATCTCTGCCAGGAGCTAGCCGAACAGGAGCTCGACCTCGACGAGCCCTTTCACCTCATCCGCGAGCGTTTTTTGCAGATCGCGAACGACCTCGGCAGCGCCCTCGATGTCGAAGGCCTGATCGGCGAGATCGAGAAACAGATACGCTGCGGGGCGACGAGGGATTTCGTGGCTTCACGAGGAGAGTTCCTGTGCGCCCAGATCGTTGCCGACTTCCTTGGCGCCACCTTCTTAGACAGCGCAGATCTCATCATTTTAAACGGAGAGGGTATGATCGAGGAAAGCAGCTACGACCGTTTGGCCTCGGCGTTTGGCCCTGATTCGATTTACGTAGTCCCCGGCTTCTACGGGTCCACCGCGGATGGAGAGATCAAGACCTTCTCACGGGGCGGATCGGATATAACGGGAGCGATCGTCGCCAGGGCCGTCAAGGCCTCGGTGTACGAGAACTGGACGGATGTCTCCGGTTTTCTCATGAGCGATCCCAATATCGTGGCGAATCCCAAACCTATGCGCACGGTAACGTATCGGGAGATCAGGGAGCTGGCTTATATGGGCGCCAATGTTTTTCACGAAGAAGCCATCTTTCCCGTCGCCCGGGACAGGATACCGATCAACATCCGCAACACCAACTACCCCAAGGATCTGGGCACCATGATCGTGCACGAGCGGGATACCAAAGACAGGGTGGTGGTGGGCATCGCGGGCAGGACGGGTTTCACCATTATTTTCGTGGAGAAACTGTTGATGAACAAAGAGGTGGGCTTCGGAAGGCGTCTGTTCGGCATCCTGGAAGCCCACGGAGTCAGCTTCGAGCACGCTCCTTCGGGAATCGACACGATGTCCGTCATTATCAGTGACGAACAGCTGAAGGGTAAAACCCATGGAATCCTGGAGGACATAAGAAAACAACTGAATCCGAGCAAGTTGGAAATGATGAGCGGCTTCGCCTTGATCGCCATGGTCGGGGAGGGTATGGCCTACCGTCCCGGCATCGCAGCCCGTTTGTTTTCGGCCCTTGCCAATGCCGGGATCAACATTCGCGTCATCGACCAGGGTTCATCCGAGATCAATATCATCGTTGGCGTGGAGTCCGCCGACTACAACAACGCCGTGCGTTCGATCTACGAGGCTTTCTGCTGATGGATCCGGATCTCAGTGGACAGAGTGCCCTGGTAACGGGCGCCGGCAGAGGGATCGGGAAGGCTATCAGCCTGGCATTAGCTGCCGCTGGAGCCCGGGTCTATCTGGCGGCTCGTACCGCGAGCCAGCTTGCCGATACCGAAACTGAAATTCGGGAGGCGGGTGGCAGGGCTAAGGCACTGCCTGCAGACCTTACAAAAGAAACAGAAATCGAAGCAATATTCAAAACGATCCGTGATGAGACAGAAAAACTTGACATCCTGGTGAACAACGCCGGAGTCGGTATCTACGGTCCCCTGGCCGGGTTCCCCTCCGAAGACTACGACAGGATCATGCAGATCAATGTGAAGGCAGTTTTCCTCTGCTGCCGTGAGGCTCTGAGTCTGATGATTGCCGCTCGCAAAGGCTACATCATCAATATTTCAAGCGTGGTGGGATTCAAAGGATACCCGAATCAGGCCGTGTACACGGCAAGCAAGCACGCGATCATGGGTTTAACGAAATCGCTGGCCGTGGAGGCGCAGGAATACGGCGTCAGGGTTTCGGCGATTTTACCCGGCGGAGTGGACACGAAGCTCGGCTACGCGGCCCGGCCCGATCTGGACCCGGCCGTTTTGCTGCAGCCGGAGGACATCGCCCACACGGTTCTGTATCTGCTTTCCCTTTCCGAACGGGCGGCCGTAGACCAGGTCTATATTCGTAGAATCGGGAGTAAACCCTTTTAATATATCCGACCTGCGCGGAGCGCGCATGGCGTACACAGAGCGCAGATCGGAAGAGACTATACCGTTGGAGTTTGCACGAACATGAACACGATTCATCTACGCGTAGATGTACGTATTCCTAAAGACATGTACGATTTCCTGATCGAGGAGTCGAGCCTCAAAAAATTGAGCTTTGAAGGTCTGATCCTGAGCTACATTCAAGAGCGCATGGAGGCCCAGAAGAAAAGCACGTCCGGTAACCTCGAATGACGCTCACCGTCTTGGGCAGCGGTACCAGTCACGGGGTGCCGGTGATCGGCTGCTCCTGCCAGACCTGCTGCTCCCCCGATCCGCGAGATGTCCGCAGCAATGCCTCTATCCTGATAACTGTTCGAGGTAAAAACATACTGATCGACTGCGGTCGAGATTTTCATCAGCAGGCGCTGCGCCATCGGCTCATGCGTATCGACTATATCCTGCTCACTCATACCCATTTCGATCATATAGCAGGTATCGACGACCTGCGCGTATATACCATGCGCCGCGGCGAAGCGATTCCATTGTTCGGTAAAGAGGAGCATCTCAATTACTTGAGAAACTTCATCTATCACTACCTGTTCGATCCGGAAGTTCAACAGGGAGGGGGAACCGCTCAAATCGATCTGGTGGCTGTGGACGGCAGGTTCGTATTGGAGGGGCTGGTAATCGAACCCCTTACCGTACTACACGGAACGATGCCGATACTCGGCTACAGGATAGACAACTTTGCATACCTGACCGATGTTTCCGAGATTCCCCATGAAACCCTGGAAAAGCTTTACGGCCTGGAGCTATTTATTCTCGGTGCGCTCCGTCACACCGAGCACCCCACTCATTTCAACATCTACCAGGCTTTGCAAGTGGTTTCCGAGGTCCGCCCCAAACGGACATTTTTCACTCACATCTGTCACGACGTACAGCACGAGCAGGTTGAGGCCCAGTTCAAGAATCCCGACAGCCCCTACTTCACGCCCGAAGAGGTACACCTGGCCTATGACGGATTACGTATCGAGTTGTAGGGTCCGGTCGATGTACTGCATCTGGTAGAGATTGTAATACATACCCTGTTTGCCGATCAGCTCTTCGTGCGTCCCTTGTTCGAAAAGCTGTCCTTCGTGAAGAACGATGATCCGGTCGGCGTGTCTGATAGTGGAAAGTCTGTGGGCGATAACCAGCGACGTTCTGTCCCGCAGCAGCTCCGTCAGAGCCTCCTGAATGAGCTTTTCGGTTTCCGTATCGATGTTGCCCGTTGCTTCGTCGAGGATCAGCACATCGGGATTGTGAGCAAGCACTCTGGCGAAGGACAGCAGCTGTCGCTGGCCCATGGAAAGGTTGCTGCCCCGTTCGCTGAGCTCGGTATCGAGCCCGTCGGGATAGGCATCTATGAAAGAATCGGCCCGCACTAGCTTCACGGCCCGCTCGATGTCTTTTAGCGGAATATCGGCTCCCAGACGGATGTTCTCGACGATGGATCCGGAGAACAGAAACACATCCTGCAGCACCGACTGGACCCGCCGTCGCAGCTCGTCGGTGGGCAGGTCACGGATATCCACATCGTCCAGGCGTATATCTCCCCCCTGGATCTCCCAGAGCCTGGTCAGCAGGGAGATGATCGTAGTCTTGCCCGCACCCGTATAGCCGACAATGGCCACGGTCTCGCCGGGTTTTACCCTGAAGGAAAGATCCTTCAGCACGACCTCTCCCTCCTTATACGAGAAGGTTACGTTGTTGAACTCGATCCCGCCCCTTGCCTCCTGCATGGTAAGCGGCTCGGTTGGCTGACCGATCTTCGCCTTGGAGTCCAAAAGATCGAACACCCGTTCACCCCCGGCCATGGCGGACTGAAGTATGTTGTACTTCTCGGAGAGATCCATTACCGGGTGGTAGAACATGCGGATCAGGTTGAAGAAGGCGATCAGGATGCCCAAAGACACTAGATCTTTGAGCAGAAGTGAGGCGCCGAAGTAGATGATCACCGCCATGGAAACGCTGGCCAGCAGGTCGATGATCGGGCGGAAGATGGCGAACACGTACATTTCGCCGAGGTTGGCATCGAGCAGCTCTCCGTTGCGCTCCTGGAACTTCCTGTGACTTCGTTTTTCCCTGACGAAGAGTTGAACGATGCGCATCCCGGCTATGCGTTCCGATATAAAGGCATTGAGGCGCGAAACAGATTTCCTCACATTACGAAAGGCGTTTCTGGCCCGGACGCGGAACACCGCCGTAATTATGAAAACAAGAGGCAGGGTCAGCAGGGTGACTCCCCCGAGCCGGGGGCTGAGCAGAAACAGGGCAACCGTTACCCCCAGCATGGTGCTGAAATCCTTGAGCAGCGAGGGCAATACCGTGGTAAACAGCTCGTTGATCGTTTCCACGTCATTGGTGAGCCTCGATACCAGCCTGCCCACCGGATTACTGTCTATGAACTTGAGGGAAAGGTGAACCGTATGGTCGAAGAGCTGGGTGCGCATATCCTTCATGATCATCTGGCCTACGTAGGCCTGCAGATATACCTGGAGAAAGGTGAAGATCAGCACACCGACGAGCACGGCGAACAGTATCCGCACCAGGCTGCCGATGCCCTGCAGATGGTCCTGACGCACAGCACGTATCTCTGCGCGAGTTAGAGAACGGAGGTCTTTTTCAGATACTGTGGCGATCGTGTCTCCGGTGCGGAACCGTTCGGGATGCGCTGCGATGACGGCCAGCACCTCCTGTTTCTCCCCGTATCTCTCGACAATGAAGAAATTGTCCTCGAACAGTGCTCCCCTCTTTCTCATTTCCCGTTTCTCAGAGGCGCTCAGATTGACGAGCTCGGAGGCGGGCAGGAAGTAGATCCCCTCCGCCAGATTTTTCTCCTCCAGGGGTTCGAGCCGTTCCCGAGCTTGCGGCGCCAGCGAATCAAGGCGAAGGCCCCGATAGTAGGGCAGGATGTGCCGATCCGTGGTGCGCTGAAGTATTATGGGGACGAGCAGCTCCCCCACGGTGGCAAGGGCCAGGGCCAGGATCGAGAGGATAAAGACGAGGAGGTAGGGTTTCAAGTATTGAAGAAGCCGCCGCATCAGGTTGGCATCGTAGCTCTTCAGGATGTCTTCTTGTTCGAAATACTCGCTCATTTCTTTTTTCTAAACGCCTCTTCCAGTTGCTGGAGACGGTAGATGTCGGCGTAGAATCCTTTCTGTCCGAGGAGCTTCTCGTGGCTGCCCTGCTGCACGATACGTCCCTGATCCAGCACGATGATCGTATCCGCGGTTTTCAGCGTAGAGATCCTGTGAGAGACGATGATGAGCGTCTTTCCCTCCAGGAAAGGCAGCAGTCCCTGGAGGATCGCATCTTCGGTTTCCGTGTCCACCGAGGATAGGGAATCGTCCAGGATGTAGACGGAGGCTTCACTGGCCAAAGCTCGAGAGATGGCGACCCTTTGTTTTTGTCCACCCGACAGAGTGATTCCCCGTTCTCCCACCACGGTCTCCCAGCCGGAGGGGAAATTGTTGAAATCCCGCTCGATCGTGGAGATGGCGGCGACATTGCGGATTTCCTCCTCTCCGTCTTCATCCCTGCTTGCGAAGGCGATATTGTTGCGGATACTGTCAGAGAACAGGAAGGTGTCCTGGGGTACCATGCTGATCCCGGCGCGCAGAGTTGCCAGATCGTAGGCGTGTATGTCCCTGTCGTCGACGAAAACTGTTTTCGGCGGGGGATCCAATAGACGGGGCAGAAGGTGCACCAGGGTGCTTTTGCCCGAGCCCGTCTTTCCCAAAACCCCCAGTATGCATCCTGCCGGGATCTCGAGATCGATACCGGCGAGGATCTGTTTACCGGTTTGCGGGTAAGTGTAGCTGAGGTTTTTGAGGCTGATTTTGCCCCGCAGTGGATCCCGCACAGCCTCTGCAGGCGGAGGGCTCTGGATATCCGGTTGTTCATCAAGGATACGATTGATGCGGCCCAGGGAGGCACCGGCCCGCTGGATCATGTTGATGGTGAATCCCGCTCCCAGCATCGGCCAGATCAGCATCTGCAGGTAGGCGAAAAACGCGGTGAACTCCCCCGGTGAGAGCGTTCCTTCGATGACAGCCCTCCCACCGAGAAGTATCAGGATCAGGGTCGTGAGGCCGGCTAAGAAACCCACAGCGGGAAAGAGAATACCCCAGGTGCGAATCAGGACCATGTTGCGGCGGGAGTACTCCGTGTTCTTGTCGAGGAAGCGCTTGACGAAGGCCGCTTCCCGGACGAAGGTCTTCAAGACGCGGATCCCCGTGATCGACTCCTGGGCCATATCGCTGAGATCTGAGAATCCCTCCTGGACCTTGCGGAACTGCTCGCCGATGAGCTTACCGAAAAAGATGATACCCACGGTGATCACAGGCAGCGGGGAAACGCAGAGGAGCGTCAAACGCGGATTCTGGCTCAGCATGATAGCTATAATGGCCACGGTCATGAAAAAGCCGTCGACGAAGGCTACCAGGGCCATGCCGGTGGCCATGCGAATCGCGCGCATGTCATTGGTCATCCGGGCCATCAAATCCCCCGTCTTCACCCTTCCGTAGAAAGCGGAAGAAAGAGACTGCAGGTGAACGAACAATCGTTCCCGAAGCTCCGATTCGATCCGCCTCGATGCGCCGTGCAGGAAGTAGCGCCAGTAGTAGCGTCCCACGGCGATGACCGCTGAGATTCCCACGATCATCAAAACGATGGGCAGCACATCGGCCAGGGTGAAGGTTCCGGAGGCGATGGTATCGATGGCTCGCCGCAGCAGCTGAGGGATATAGAGCTGGCCTCCGTTGGTGAGCAGCAGAAACAGAAGCCCGGCCAGGTATTGGGGGATGTATTTTTTTACATAAGGAACAAGTGTTCGAAACTCTTTGAGCACCCGTTTAAAGTACAGAGAAAATCGCTTTTAATCAAAAGCTTTTTGGTTTGTGTTCTCGACGATCAATCTACGATCTTGGTACCGTCCAGGGTAAGGCCTTCGAGGTACCAGTACATGCCCGAGCGGGTGCAGTGGAATTGAATGGATTTCGGGAAACCGAAGACGCCGGGACCGTCGATCGTTCCCACCAGAGGATTGCCGAACGCCGAGTCCAGGGAAATCGTGTAGGTGCTGCCGGCCGGTACCTCGAGGGGGAACCAATCGTCCCAGGTGTAGGTGGTGTCGCTGTCTCTGATCGTTGCATAGTCGTCCGTCTCTGCTTCGAGAAAGTTCTGATAGACGTATTCGCGGCTCTCCTTCAGATCGATCTCGAAACGCTCCACTCGCTCCTTCTTCGAGGTTCCGAATGGTGCGCAGCTTAACAGGGAGAAAGCGGCAAGTATCAGAA
>CAYMGP010000042.1:0-5268 GCA_964390045.1 uncultured Spirochaetaceae bacterium
GGCCTGGAGATGATGGGCAAATCGTTTCGCAGCTGGATCACCACGGCAACGGTGTTCATCTCCACGACGATCTCCTCGGCCATGTTCTGGAGTGCCGTCTCCCTGGTACTGATCGGATTCGATTCCACCAAGAAGATCGCCTTTGTACCCATTCAGATCGCCGTGGCCGTGATTCCCCTGGGTTTCCTGCTCATCACGGTACGTTTCCTGACCCGTGCCCCGATTCATGGACTGAAGCGGGGCCTGGCCGCCCTGGGCTGCATCCTGGGAACGATCATCGCCTTCGCTTCGGTGATGAACATCCTCTACACGATCCTGCCGCAGGTACCGCCGGTATTCGACAGCCTGCAGGAGTTCTTCTTCCGCATCTCCGAGTGCATCGCCCTGGTCGGTGTGGGCCTCGTGATCATCTCCCTTTTCTTCGGTACGCCCATCTTCATCGTGCTGGGCGGGGTGGCATACCTTCTGTTCGTGCGCTCCTTCGGTGCCCTGGAGGTGATCCCCAGCGAGGCCTACTCCATGCTCACTGGGTACAGCATTCCCGCAATCCCCCTGTTTACCTTTGCCGGCTTCATTCTTTCGGAGAGCAAAGCGGGGCAGCGCCTCGTACGGTTATTTCGCGCCTGGTTGGGCTGGCTTCCCGGCGGCTTGATTGTCATGGCCGTTTTAGTCTGTACTTTTTTCACGACTTTCACAGGGGCTACAGGCGTCACTATCCTCGCCCTGGGAGCTCTGCTGGTGTATATCCTCGTGGAAAGCGGCCGCTACACAGACGACTTCAGCACGGGACTGATTACCGGCTCCGGAAGCATAGGCCTACTTTTTCCCCCCAGCTTGCCGATCATTCTTTACGGGGTGATCGCCCAGATCAATATCAAACACATGTTCGTGGGAGGAATACTTCCAGGGCTGATCATGGTTCTGACTCTCTGCGGCTTCGGAATCATAGCCGCTCTCAGACGCAAGGTGAAACCTGTACCTTTCGAGTTGAAAGAGGCATGGCTGGCTTTCAAGGATTCCTTTTGGGAGATAATGCTCCCGGTGGTTATCTTGCTCGGATATTTCCTGGGAATCACCACCTTGGTCGAGACAGGGGCGGTGGCTGTACTGTACGCCCTGATCGTGGAAATATTTGTCAACCGGGATATCCGCTTCAAAGATCTGCCCGCCGTGATGCTTAAATGTATTCCCATCGTCGGCGGAGTGCTAATCATCCTGGCGGCGGCCAAAGGATTATCCTACTACATAGTAGACGCCGAAATACCGATGCGCCTCAGCGACTGGGTCCGGGCGAACATCAGCTCCAAATACGTGTTCCTTATACTGCTCAACATCGCCCTGCTGATCACCGGCTGCCTGATGGATATCTTTTCCGCCATCCTGGTTGTCGTTCCCCTTATCATCCCGATGGGCGCCGCCTTCGGCATCCACCCAGTTCATCTGGGCGTCATATTCCTGGCCAACCTCGGTGTCGGCTACCTGACTCCGCCGGTAGGTCTGAATCTGTTTCTGGCTGCCTATCGCTTCAACCAGCCCCTGGTCCGGATTTACAGAAACGTCATTCCCTTCTTCCTGGCTCTACTGGCCGTGGTTCTGCTCCTGACCTACGTGCCCTGGTTCTCTACGGGTCTGCTCTCCGTCTTTAATCTATAAGGGCGGTCAGCTTCAACGCGGACGGCGCTGTAATGCCGATACCCGCATAAGGACTGCAAGCATCAAAGCGTAGCACAAGGCGGCGATCAATAGCAGTTTGGTTATACCCAGGGTCATGGACAGAGGCACAGCCACAATTGCAGCCACTACCGAAGCGATGCCGTTGGCGGCCCAACCGAAAGCTCTGAAGCGAGAATCGGACACCAGGAGACGCAGTCCCATGGGAAAGGGTATGCCCACCAATAGGGAGGCAGGGGCGAGCAGCAGGAACAGACCCACTGCCTGAAGCGGCGGACTGGCTCCGAGGAGCATGGCTCCCGCCGGCCTGAAAAACAGGAAAAGTAAAAGCATACAGCCGGTCACCGCCGCCAGCACGGGCACCAGGACCCGCAACGGCCAGCGTGCCGAGAGCGCTCCGCCCACTCCCGAGAGGATCAAAAGCTCGGCCAACACCACTGTAAAGGCCACGATCGGATTTCCAAGCAGGAAGGTATATCGCTGGAGAAAGGTCATCTCGAGGAACATGAATCCCGCTCCACTGGAGAGGAAGTAGAGAAGCACTGCCGCCCGTCGGCCCGGAGGATCGCTCGCCGGGACCGCGAGGCGACTTTCAGCGGCGGGACGCCGTGGAGACAAACAGCCGGGCAAAATCAGCAGCAGCACACTCAGTACCAAGGCGATCACCAGCACTGCCAGCACGACCGTCTCTCCCGAGAGCAGCAGAAAGTACAGGCGGCTGCCCGTTACCCTATAGAGCTCCCCGATCTTCAGCCAGCGGGTGAAGCGGCTGTGGAACGGCCGATCGTCGCTTCCCGGAGCTATGTCCAGGTAGTGCCGGCGAAAGTATTGCGCCTCTTTTCCCTCTTTCAAGGCCCGATGGAGCATTCGGATCTCCCGAAAATGAAAGGGCTCGTCGAAGCTGTTGAATCTGTTGGCCTCCGATTCCTCGATCCCGCTGTAGAACACCAGATCAAAGTTGCGCTGCTCGCAGAAACTCTTGATGCCTGCGATCGCGGCCTCTGCGAAGGGCGTCGGGCAGAGCAGGATCGTGTAGCTATCCCAACCGCGAAGCACCACGATGTGCCCGGCCGGCTCGCTCACATCCCGACGTTCAAGGGCCGTGTAGGCGGCTGCGAAAGTCTTGAGGCAGTCCGACGGGGGAAGAAGCAGCTTCCGTGAGACTATGAATACTCCATCGGCGGTGAGGCTGTCGAGGTAGCGATCGAAGGCTTCGACGGTAAGGAGGTGCTCCTGATTGAGGCTCGCCATTCCCGGAATCGAGGGACCCCAGGCCTCGAGGTGGATCCTGTCGTAGCGACGCGGATTCCGAGCCAGGTAGGCGCGCGGATTCCCAGCCCAGACGTTGATCGTGCTCGCGGCGTAGCGTCCGCGGTACGACTCCGCCGCTTTCGGGTGGTCGAACAGCAGTGTGATATTCCGGGCTCCTGCGGCTGCAGCGCAGGGTAGGCTCAACCCGCCACCTTTCTGGACGATCAGCACCTCGGAAGGGGTAGCGCCCCCTTCGCCGAGGTACCCGGCATACGAGTGGGTGAAGCGGCAAAAATCCAGACGCTGCGGATCTTCCAAATCGTACAGTACGAAAAGCTCATCCCCGTCCTGAAACAGATATGTCGCCCCGGGTATACCTCCGCTGTATTTCAGGCTCAAACCGGGAACGAAGCGAATATAGGGACTTTCCAGCCTGTCGAGGCGTCCTCTCAGGGTGATGCTGCTGGACGAGACCCGGGTGTCCGGAAACTGCAAGACCTGCGGCAGGTACTTGTACGGTGAGGGATGAATTTCGAGGACCGCCCCTCCCCGATATAGGAAGAGGAAACCCAGAGCGGCGAACACAGCCAGGGCCGGCAGACGTCGCCGCCAGGCGGCACCCGCCGCCTTTGAGCCCGCCCCGACCAAGGAAAAAGCGGCCAGTATGAGGGCGCAGAGAATCACGATCCGTCCCTCTCCCAAAGAGGGCAGGAGAGCCGCCGGCAGCAGGGCGCCGACTGCCGAGCCGAGCATTGTGGAAAAGTAGACCCAGCCGCTTTGGGCGGGAAGCCCTGCGAAGGCCAGGGAGATCACAGCTCCCGAAAAAAAGAAGGGAACGAGAAGGACGAGAAAGGTGGCCAGCAGCAGACCGGCCTGGCGCCAATCCAGGGGCAGGCGGAAGTAATCGAGGGGAATGTTTTTGATCAGAACGAAGGATCCGCCAATGGAGAGGGAGCAAAGCAAGATGAGAAGAAGAAAACGCCCTGTTCCGAGTAAGGACTCGCTCCAGCCCCGCCGGCGACTCTCCAAAAGGCTCAAAACGCTGCCGCTGGCACCGAATCCGAACAGCACGATGCTGATGACCATGAAGGAGAGGTGATTCCACTGTGAATAGGAGAAGAAACGGGTCAGCAGTACCTCGTAACAGAGAGAGGTGAGAGAGACGGTGAAGACGGCGCTGAAGATCATGCCGATGCCGCGCGGATCACCTATAGGAATCCAAAGCCTTGCCTGTCATTGGCACAAAACGTACCCCGCTGATCTGCCTGACCCTGTAATCGTCGCCCTGTTTGGTCACAACCACCAGATACTGCAGGCTGAAGGGATGTCCGAGGGGCAGCACGATCCTGCCCCCGTCGGCGATCTGCTGCAGCAGCGGCGGTGGTACATGATCGACGGCCGCGGTGATGATGATGCCGTCGAAGGGCGCCGCCTCCTGCCAGCCGTAGTAACCGTCGCCGTGACGGGTGATCACGTTCTCGAAGCCCAGCTCGGCGAGCGTCGCGGCCGCCCGCTCATGAAGAGGCTGTTTGATCTCGATGGAGTAGACCTCGGCGACGAGCGGAGACAATACGGCAGCCTGGTATCCGGAGCCCGTCCCTATCTCCAGAACCCTGTCATCGGGCTCCACGGCGAGCAGCTCGGTCATCAGGGCCACGATATAGGGTTGGGAGATGGTCTGACCTTCTCCGATAGGCAGCGGGTAATCCTGATAAGCGCTGTTTCTGATTCCTTCGGGGACGAAGAGGTGCCTGGGCACGGTGCGCATGGCCTCGAGCACACGCCGGTCCTCGACTCCCCGGGCCTCGATCTGACGCTGTACCATGTTGAGACGCTCCTGCCTGGTCTCGCGCGGCTCGTCCCAACAACCTACCTGAGCGGTGAGCACGATCAGCAGGCTGGCGACAAGTATTGGGAGCTTCACTTCTCTATTATAGATGATAAAGGGCAATGGGGCGATCCTTCAAGATTTGAATTGGCAAATTCCGGCGGAACCTGTAGAATAACCGCACATACATCATGATAAAAACTGAAAGAGTTCGGAACAGACGAGGGCTGCGGGAGTTTATCTTTTTACCTGAGAAACTGTACCGCGGAGATCCCAACTGGTCTCCACCGATCTGGTCCGAGGAACGACAGACCTTTACTCCTAAAAATCCGATCTTGGCTCATTCCGACTACGCTCTATTTACTGCCAGCGATTCGCAAAAAACGGTGGGCAGGATCCTGGCCTACGTAGACCACAGCTTCAACGCCTTCTACAATTCCAAGACAGGAATGTTCGGTTCCTTCGAGTCCATTGAAAACAGGCAAGTAGCCGAAAGGCTGCTCGCTCAAGCCGAACAG
>CAYMGP010000042.1:5278-33289 GCA_964390045.1 uncultured Spirochaetaceae bacterium
GATCCACCCGGTTTCCGAGTGCTGGGGATTTCTCTACAAAGGATTTGAAAACCCGCCGATGTTCATGTCCCCCTACAATCCTCCATTCTACAACGATTATCTCGAGGCTCTCGGCTACGGCAAGGTCAAAGATCTCCTTGTCTACGAGGGAGATTCAAAACAGGGGTATCAAATCCCGCAGCGCTTCTTGAGCTTCAGGGACAAGCTGCTCGCCCGTCGGACGAACATCACGGTGCGCAGGATCAGGATGAAGGACCTTGTACAAGAGGCCGAGCACGTCTGTCGCATCTCCAACGAGGCGATAAGCAACAACTGGGGCTACGTTCCCCTTGACAAGGAGGAGCTGAAAAACGTTTTCAAGAAGCTCAAACCCATTGCCGATCCCGATGCCATCTGGATCGTGGCCGATGACGGACATCCGGTGGGATACGCGCTCGGCTTCCCCGACCTCAATACCATTCTCAGAAAGATCCACGGCCGGCTGTTTCCCTTCGGCTTCATTACCCTGCTTCGGGATTTGAAGAAAATTCGGGACTACAGGCTGTTCGGCCTGGCCGTCATGCCCGAGTATCACAGTTTGGGACTGGACGTTCTGCTGTACGTGAGCCTTTTCGAAGCCCTCGCTCCCCGCCGGGTACATGTGGAAGCCAATTACATTCTCGAAGACAACCCGAAGATCCGCAATGCCTTGGGGAAGCTCGAGCTTCGCCGTACCAAGATCTACCGCGTATACGAAAAATCTCTGACCTGAGAAACCCGGCAGTGGAACTGATCATTGTCAGCGGCGGGGTGGACTCCGGCAAGACCTCCTGGTGCAAAAGCTTCGCGGAGCACAACTGCTCGAGCGACGGAATCCTGCTGGTCAAAGTTTATCACGGCAGGCGCAGAATCGGGTATGACGCGCTGCGGATCGCCACGGGAGACACGATTCCTTTCTCCAGACGGGTAGGATCGGAGCCCGAGCTTTGCAACGGCAGTGAGAAGGTCGGTGGCTTCAGCGTTTCGGCGGAAGCAAAACGCACAGCCAACCGCTGGATACTTGAAGCGGCGGAGGGCGACTGCCGGAACCTGATCATCGATGAAATCGGACCTCTCGAGCTAAGGGGCGGCGGCCTGGCGGACTCCTTTCGAAAAGCTCTTTGGGTCGAGCGGCGGCAGACTCTGATTGCAGTCATTCGCCGGCAATGCCTCGAAC
Source organism: uncultured Spirochaetaceae bacterium (assembly GCA_964390045.1). Taxonomy (GTDB): domain Bacteria; phylum Spirochaetota; class Spirochaetia; order SZUA-6; family DRHE01; genus CAYMGP01. The sequence continues at coordinate 6,474 of CAYMGP010000042.1, forward strand.
GGGCAACCGAGGTTTTCAAAATCGCCGGATACCGCCTCTTCGATCTCGATTGATCTTACCGCTGCCGATCGCTATAGTATTGCCATGATCGTTACCGGAATTGCCGACGAGGGCTCTCTCGAGCTCAAAGAACAAATCCGGATCCATAAAACCCTCGGCTGGGACACCCTCGAGCTTCGTTTGATCGGCGAGAGGAATATCTGCGAGATTGACGATGAGACCTTCGACGGGGTGTACGGGATGCTCGAGGAACAGGGTATGGGTGTGGTCTGCCTGGCCTCGGCGATCGCAAACTGGTCGCGGCCGATCACGGCCCCGCTCGAACCGGATGTGGAGGACCTGAAGCGGGCCATACCGAGGATGCAGCGTTTGAAGACCCGCTTCATCAGGGTCATGTCTTACCCTAACGCCGGGCTTTCAGAACTACCGTGGAAGCGGGAAGCGATCCGCAGGATGAAGGAGCTGGCCAGGATCGCCGAAGAGGGGGACATTGTAATGGTGCACGAAAACTGCTCGGGCTGGGGGGGGATGAGCCCCCGGAACCAGAGAGAGCTGATCGAAGAGGTGGATTCCCCCGCCCTGCGGATCGTCTTCGACACGGGAAATCCGGTTGGCGAAGGGCATGCGCCGGAGCAGACCTGGGCCTTCTACCAAACAGCCAAGCCCTTCATCCGTCACATCCATATAAAAGACTGCAAAAAAAACGAAAAAGGGGAAATCGAGTACACCTATCCGGGAGAGGGTCAGAGCATGGTACGAAGGATCGTAAAGGATGCCCTGGCGAGCGGTTACCAGGCCGCCTTCTCCATAGAACCCCACATCAGCGCACAGATCCACCTGGGCACATCGGCCTCAGGATTTGAGGCTGAGCAGATCTATCTGGAGTACGGCCGCAGGACGAACAGCCTGATCGCGGAACTGACCGGTTGATCAGGCGACTCCATTGTCGAGGGAAAATCCCTTCTGCAGACAGCGCTTGTTTATTTCATTTAGATCTCTGTGTCGAGCGGACACGGCCTCGCCGAGTGTTGCCTTGATCGACTCCAAAGACGCTATCTGTGGTTTGAGCTTGGCCAGCAGGCCGAGCATAACCATATTGGCGGAGCGGATGCTGCCCTCGGCCTCGGCCAGCTCGTTGGCGGGGACCGGCACGACGCGAATATCCTTGCGGGAGGGCTCGATATCGATCAGGGAGCAGTTATATAGAAGAATTCCTCCTTCCCGAACCCTCGGCTCGAATTTGATGAGGGAGGGTTTATTCATAACCACACAAAGAGACGGTCGTCGAACCAGGGGCGAGGCGATCTCCACGTCGGAAACCACAACGGAGCAGTTGGCCGTGCCGCCCCGCATCTCCGCTCCGTAGGAGGGAATGTGGGTGACCAACTTCTGCTCCTTCATGGCCGCCATGCACACGATCATTCCGGAAAGGATGATACCCTGACCGCCGAATCCGGCAAATAGTATTTCTTCACGCATCATGTTCCCCTCCCTAGCGGTCGCGAAAGTTGCCGAGGGGGTAGTATGAGGTCATCTCTTCCCCCACCCAATCGGCGGCGGCTTGAGAGCTCATGCCCCAGTTCGTCGGACACATGGACAGAAACTCCACGAAGGAAAACCCTCTGCCCTTCACCTGATTGTCCAACGCCTTTTTCATTGCTCTTTTGGCTTTCAGTATGTTTTTCACGCTGTTCACCGAGCAGCGCTCTATGAAAACAGGCGCCTCGAGGGTCGCGAGAAGCTCGCAGGCCCGGATCGGCAGGCCCGCTTCGGCGGGATTGCGCCCGTATGGAGAGGTCTTTGTCTTCTGTCCCACAAGAGACGTCGGAGCCATCTGCCCTCCCGTCATACCGTAGATAGCGTTGTTTACGAACAGGATTGTGATGCCCTCGCCCCGGTTCGCGGCATGGATCGTCTCGGCCGTCCCGATGGCCAGCAGGTCGCCGTCACCCTGGTAGGAAATCACGATTTTGTCGGGAAGCACTCGCTTCAAGCCCGTGGCCACCGCCGGAGCCCGGCCGTGCGCCGCCTCCAGGCCATCGGCTTCTATGTAGTTATAAATTAGTACCGAACAGCCTACCGAAGCGATTACGATCGTCCGCTCCCTAATGCCCAGCTCATCGATGATCTGAGCCAATAGCTTGTGAATGATCCCGTGCCCGCATCCCGGACAGTAGTGAGTCGGGACATCAACCAAAGATTCGGGGCGGGTATAGACACGCTTGATTTCTACCGTTTCGCTCTTCATTTTAACTTGTAATCCTCACACTCTGCATTCTTTTTACTATTTCTTCGGACTCAACGATCATGGCACCTGTACGCCCGTAAAAATCGACCGGGACTTTGTCGCCGAGTGCCAGCCGTACATCCTCTACCATCTGCCCGGCGTTCATCTCCACTACCAGTACCTTCTCGGCCTTTCGCGCGGTCTTGAGCAGCTCGCTGTATGGGAAAGGCCAGAGCGTTATCGGCCGAAACAACCCCGCTTTGACGCCGGCCTCCCTGAGCTCGTTGACGGCTGATTTACAGATCCGAGAAGCGAATCCGAAAGACACCATAAGGACCTCCGCATCCTCGCAGCGATAGGCTTCATAGCGGACTTCGGTCTCGGCAATTGCGCCGTACTTCTCCTGAAGGCGAAGGTTGATCTTCTCCAGTCCATCCTCCGGATGAAGGCGCAGGGATGCGATGATCCGCGGCTTGCGGTCGGCGGCGCCGTCGAGAATCCATGAGGATTTGTCGAAACGTTTGCCCGACGGTTCAGGAAGGACCAGTGATTCCGACATCTGGCCCAGGGTTCCGTCGCCCAGGATCATGACCACGATGCGGTACCGATCCGCCAAATCGAAAGCCGTGATCGCCAGGTCGGCCAGCTCCTGCACGGAAGCCGGGGCCAGCACGATCATGTGGTAGTCGCCGTGTCCCCCGCCCTTGGTGGCTTGAAAATAGTCTCCCTGGGCCCCAGAAATATTCCCCAATCCGGGTCCGCCCCTCATCATATTGACCACCACGGCGGGCAGCTCCGTGCCCGCCAGATACGAAAAGCCCTCCTGCTTGAGGCTGATACCGGGGGAGCTCGAAGAGGTCATGACCCTGGCACCGGCCGCCGAAGCGCCGAATACCATATTTATAGAGGCAATCTCACTCTCCGCTTGAAGGAAAGTTCCCTGGACCTGGGGCATTCTCCTGGCCATATAAGCGGCGATCTCATTTTGCGGTGTAATCGGGTAGGCGAAGTAGTAACGGCAGCCTGCAATGATAGCCGTCTCGGCTACCGCTTCGTTGCCCTTCATCAGTGTTGTTTTGTTCACAGCTTCCCCCTACCCCGCATGGACCGTACGCCAAATCTCGATGGCGCTGTCCGGGCAGATAATGGCGCAGGACATGCAGGCTGTGCATCGTTGTGGATCCATACATTCCACGTAGTGATGACCCTGGCGATTGAACTCTTCCGCCAGCTCGAGTATTCGTTCGGGACAGGCCCCGACACAGAGGGCGCAGCCCTTACAGCGTTCTATATCTATTACAGGCTTTCCTTTTGCCAAAACGAGCCCTCCTCGATGAGTAGTTTCTTGCGCGGGTTTTTTCTAACAATTCTAAGACAGAAAATCAAGTGTAAGGGTTGCAACGAAATGTGCGGCACTTGACTCGGGTCGCCGCAATTCCTATTTTCACTGCATGTTAGAAAACATGCGTATAACCACAGTCTGGTTCGATCTCGGGTCGACCCTTGTGCGAACATCCCGCGAAAAAACCTACTCCAAGGTACTCGAACAATACGGCTACCACTTTCCTGTGCAAAAACTGGCGGAGGAATTTCACCTGGCGGACAAATACTTTATGAGGCAGTTCCCCGATGTATTCGGAAACGGCATCTACTCCCCCGTGCCGTGGTATCTCGGCGTCGTGAACTATCGACTCGGTGCCAAGCTCGATCTTTGCCGAGCCGCTCAAAGCTGGCGAGAGGAAATGACAGATCCCCACTGGCTGCTGTACGATGATGTTCTTCCCGCCCTCACAGAGCTGAAAAAACGTTCGATCCGGGTCGGTCTGATCTCCAACTGGGACCACACGGCCAGAAGCGTGCTGGAAACAGTAGGCATCTCCGCGGAGCTCGATCCCATCATCGTATCCGCCGAAGTCGGGCATGAAAAACCAGCCGCCGAGATATTTGAGATCGCCCTCCAGCGAGCCGGCGTTTCCGCTCGTGAAAGCCTCTACGTGGGCGACAACTACTACCACGACACGGTGGGCAGCCGCAAGGTGGGCATGAAGAGCCTCATCATCAACCGCTTCGGCCGTTTGGGTATGGAGGAAATCAGTGACGGAACATTCATCGACGATCTGCGCAGAATCGTCGACCACCTCTCGGAGTCAAATACGGCTCAGCCTACTTGAGCTCGACCCGTCGGGCACGCTCTTTTAACGAGCGGCTGAACGATACTCTCGGTACCGCTTCCTCCGGCCGCGCCTCGATCGTCATCTCTTTGCCGGTCGCCGGGTTGATCACCACCCTCGCCTTGCGGGGCGGTCTTTTCTTGAGAAACAACCTCCCGATCTTGCCCAGGGGCACCCGCTCGCCGAGGAGCATGCCGGACTCGATCATCATCAGGTAGTCGCTTACCAACTGCCCCACCTGTTTCTGGGTCAGGTCGTTTTTCTTCGCCAGGTAACCTACGACGGCTCGGTTGTTGAACTGCTCCGGCAGCCGCTGATCCGGCGCTGCGATCGTTCTGTTGATCTTTAGGAAACCATTTGTAAGAAAGATCGTGGCTTCCCCGATCCTCTTTGCCTGCTCCTCCGCTCCTACATCCGGAGCGCAGACGGCGATCTTCAGCAGGCTGGAAGTGCTTCGGATCGGGCCGGCACGCAAAACTGCCTCTCTGTCGACCGCAGTATCTTCAGCCAGCCCGCTTCCCTCGATCATCACGAGATCCGGAACGTCGGCCCGCAAAGAAATGCTGGCGTATTCTATCAGTCGATTTTCCCCCGACAGAGGCCCGAGACTGATCAGGGACCCGGAATAGGAGAGAAGCAGAGCGCCCCGAGGATCGTCCTTGGAAAAACTCTCCACCTCGATCATGTCCAGAGCCTTGATCTGCGCCTCGAACAGACGTTTCTTTTCCAGCCAGACAGAAGCCATCCTCCGGAAGGACTGCTCGCCACGGGGCAGGCCCGAGCTCTCCGTAATCCTTTCCAGGTGCCGGCGGACCTTGTCCGACAGGCTGCCGATTTCATCGCTCATGATTCACTCCTCCTCCGCTTCCGCGCTTTCCGTTATGCCCTGTTCGGCAAGCCACTGCTTCGCGTTCTCCCAAACGAAGCGCAGCTCGGTCTTGCCCACGGTGATGATATAGCCGTGTTTAAGGTTCTTTTGGATGTACTCCTTGCCTTTAACCCTCGTTTTATTCAGACTGCCCAGGTCCATCACCGTGAAATGGTCGCCTCTGAATACGATCTGGCAGTGTTTGCGGGAGATGAAGCCGTCGGGAAGGCTTACATCACACTGAGGATCCCGACCGATCGTCACTGTTTTATTGTCAATGGCAATCGATTCACCTCTCCGCTCGCCGTTGAGGATCTCGAGCCGCACATCCGGGGGCAGGGGATACTCTGCGGTTTCCATTGCGGGACTCCTTTCGTTGATACATCACTAGTGTAATCCATCGAGTCCAGGAAACAAAGAAAAAAACTAGAGATCTGTGCTGTCCTTTTTCAGCTGGTGGGATATACTTGTAGCAAAATCGGAGCATAGGAGGAAGCCATGGGCGAGTACTTGGATCAAATTCCAGCGGAAATCCAGGACCACATTCGGCAGATCACAAAATCCTCAGGTCTGCCCGATACCGAGGAGTCGGTAGAAATGATCGCAAAGGGCTGGCTCGAGAAAATGGAGCTTTTCGGCTGCCAGGCTGCCGAGATGAACATGGCAGAGGTCGAAACGCTCGATCAGAACGACGAACAGGGCTGCTTGGCCATCACCTACTCCGGATCTCTTCTCAACATCGGTCCGATCCGGGAAGAGGGCCGCACTGTCCAGTATGCATCTATAGGCCTGCGCCAGGACGTCCCTGAAACAGCGAGCAGGGAGAACTCTCAGCTCTCCAGCGATGTAAGCACAGGAGAATCTGTAAGCTTTTCCGTCGGTCCGATCCAGAGCTCTTCACCGATCTATAAAATTGCAGTTACCACGGGTGATTTGGAAGCAGACGAGCAGGAGGAAATGATCAGCAAAGCTACGTTGATCCTCACCGAGGAGTTCGTAGAAGTGAACAAGACCCTCCAATTGGAGTAGAGGCAACCTGGATACGGTACCCCTGACAGAGCTCAGGCAGAGACTCAAGGCGGTCTACGAGCGGGCTACAACCCCGGATTCGGAGCAGCTTCTCGAGCAAACTTTTCAGACTGCGGCCGTATTGGACGGCGAAGCCGAAGAGACTCGTCCCCGCGACAGCCAAGGCCGTCCCGGAGGCCTGGTATACCTCGACAAGGACCTGCCCACGGTACTGGTCCCGGATCTCCATGCCCGCATGGAGCTGATCCTGAGCGTGCTGGCTATGAGCGACGAGCAGGAAACCACGGCCCTGGAAAGGCTCGCTTCCGGGCGGCTTCAGATCGTCTGCCTGGGCGACGGCTTCCATGCCGAGGGCAGAGCGGTGCGTCGCTGGAAGGCCGCGCTGGAGGAGTTCAAAGGGGGCTACAAGAAACACGCCCATATGGATGAAGAAATGAGGGAAAGCCTCGGCCTGATGGAGATGGTCATGGAGTTGAAGAGGCACTTTCCCGAGCATTTTCATTTCCTCAAGGGAAACCACGAGAACATAGCCAATGAACAGGGAGACGGCAATTTCCCCTTTCTCAAGTTCGCCAACGAAGGGTTGATGGTGCGGATATACATGGAACACTTCTACGGCGAGGAGGTGCTGGCCGGTTATGCCGCCGTAGAAAAGAAGTTTCCGCTGCTGGTTGTAGGCAGGAATTTCCTGGCCTCCCACGCAGAGCCCACCGTATTCTTCCCCGAGGAGGAGCTGATCGAGTATCGCTCCAGACCGGATGTGGTGTACGGGTTGACCTGGACCGACAACGACGAAGCGGAAGCGGGGAGCGTCGAAAAAATGCTGGCCCACTTCCTGGGAGCGGAGGAGAAATCCTCTTACTATTTCGGCGGGCACCGGCCCGTGCGCGACGGCTACGGTCTCAGGGCGGACGGACGCTACGTCCAGGTTCATGACCCCGACCGCTTCATTGTAGCGCTCCTGCCTGCGGAAGGGGAGATTGAGCTGGACCGTGATATCCACGAGCTCGAAAAAAATAGTTACAGGGCTGTGATCGATGAGCAAGACGAAAAAGAAAATCGGAAAGTATGAGCTTGTCTCCAAGATAGCCCAGGGTGGAATGGGCGCCGTGTTCAAGGCAAAACATCCCACCCTGAACCGCTTCGTTCTGATCAAGAAGCTCACCCTGCGTGGAAGCTCGCAGTTTGTCGAGCGCTTCAAGCGGGAAGCCCGCATCATGATGGATTTCAAGCACGACCATATCGCACATGTGTACGATCACTTCAAGGAGGGCTCCTCGTACTACATCGCCGAAGAGTTCGTCGACGGGATATCCCTCGATAAGCTGATAAAGAGGGAACGCTATCTCTCCAACGAGGCGGCCGCTCTGATTCTCTTCGAGGTGTGCAAGGGTCTGCAGCATGCCCATGAAAAAGGCGTGGTGCACAGGGATATAAAGCCGGGCAACATCCTTATCTCCAACCAGGGGGATGTGAAGCTCGTCGACTTCGGCATCGCCACCTCTTTGGAAGATACCGAGGACGGGCTGACGCGGGAGGGCATGACCCTGGGGACTCCTTCCTATATACCACCCGAACAGATAGACAACGCCAAGAGCGTGGACAGGCGGGCCGATATCTACTCCCTGGGAGTTGTCCTGTACGAAATGCTGACAGGCAAGACCCCTTTCCCCGGCAGCTTCACCGCCGAGACCATCGCTTTGATTCACAAAGGCAAATACACCCCTCCCAAAAAACTGAATCCCAATATAGCGCCGCTGCTGCAGCTTATCGTTCGCAGATCCATGCAGCCGAAACGCAGCAGTCGTTTTCAGGACCTGCGGCAGATCACTCGCCGTCTGCAACGACGTATCAAGCGCAGAGACCCTGCCTCTATAAAAAGGGCTATAAAAAGGATCGTCCAGGGCAGGGAACCTGGAGATGTCTATAAGAAGAAACACTCCTGGGTGTTCTTTTTTCTCCTCTGTACTTTCGCCGCTCTCGCTCTGGCCGGCGGTTTTTACTACCTGTACCTTCAGGGCTACCACCACGAGCTGTTTCACCAGGATCGCTACGGCTCTATCGTCGCCTCGGCACGGATCCCTTCCTCGTACAAAGACCCGGCAGACATCTACATGAGCACGGTTGTCTTCAGAGAACAGGAGGGTGAGCTCGTACGGGTCGAGGGGATTGATCTGGATTTTCATGAAAACAAATCGCGGGAAAGCGAGGAAAGCTACACCCTGGAGTCCGATAAGCTGTACCTGGAAACAGGCAGGTACAGGGTAAAGGTGAATCTGGAGGGTCAGCTTCACTGGGAAACCCTGTACATCAATCCCCGCAGGGTACAGAGGGCGCAGATAGATACGGCGGCGGCGCAGCGGGTGGATATTACCCTCGTACAAACCCCCGCTCTGCCCCTCGAAGTGCGCTATTCTGCCACAGACATCGGCAGCGGCGAGGATCTCAGCGACTCAACAATTTTTTCTGTATTCGAGGACGACCGCTGGGTCCACTGGAACCCCTGGCTCGCTCAAAGGCTGACTACCGGCGCCAGCTACCGTTTCCGCTTCGAGCGCTCCGGCTACTACCCGCAAAGCTTCAACCTGCTCATAAAACCATACCAAACCTTGCTCCAGCTCCAGGCGCAGCTTGTGCCTCGTCCCGGCACCCTGCGGATCGTCTCGGAGTCGCAGAAACTTTCTTTTCTGCTCAACGATTCCCAAACCTACACGAGCGGCGGCCTGGACAGGAAATCCATAAAGATCGAACCGCTGCGGGCGGAAACACGGGAGCTGGTTTTAGACCCGGGAGAATACCTGGTGACCGTTGCAGCGAACGACGAACTGTCCCGTAGCCTCACGGTGCCGGTTCCATCCGAAGGTGTCGTTGTAGTGAATGTGTACTACGACGAATCCGAACAAACGCTCGAGTTATCCATCGAGAAATAGGGGGTGACTATGAATACCTCGATCCGCAGACTGATCCTTGCCTGTCTGGGGATTCTCGGCGGGCTGGCAGCCTGGCCGCTTACCGAGCTGATCGTGGCCGGTCAGGCTCGTTTTCCCTCGTATCTGTTGTTTGTGGCGGTGCTCGGCGCCGCCGTGGGAGCCCTGATCGGCGCTTTTTTCGGCAGCGCAGCCGGGATTTTCGCCAGGGTCAAATCGAGAGCTCTGGCAGGTATGCTGCTCGGAGCGCTGGTAGGAGCGGTCGGTGGAGTCGTGGGCCTGCTTCTCGGCCAGGCTGCCCTGTTCCTGATCGGAAGCGCCTTCATGCGCTCGGTGCGCAGCTTCCAGCGAGTTGTGCTCCCCGTATCCCGGGCCATCGGCTGGGCCTTTCTCGGTGTCTTCGTGGGACTCGGTGAAGGGCTGCGCTCCGGCAGCCTTAAAAAAACGGGCATCGGCATCGTCGGCGGACTGATCGGAGGGCTGATTGGGGGATTTGCTCTGGAGTATTCGCGCCTCTTTCTCCCCGAACAGATACCCTCGCGCCTGATCGGTTTGATCGTGCTGGGGCTGGCCATCGGCCTGTTCTACGGGATCATCGAGCGGGGAATGTCCTTCGGCGTCCTGCGTATCCTGAACGGGAGGCTGAAGGGCAAGGAGTTTCTCCTCAATCAGAGCAGAGTACGAATCGGCAGCTCGAAACGCAACGAGATCGCCCTCGGGCAGTACGAAAACATAGGCGAACGCCAGGCTCAGATCCGCGGCCGCAGAGGCGAAGCCGTGCTGACAAACCTGGAGCCCAAGTCTCAAATCTCTGTGAACGACAGGCCTGTCACGGAGCATCGTCTGAAGTACGAAGACGTACTGAAGATAGGCTCGGCCAAGCTCTTCTACAAATACGAATAGGGAGGGAGGCGATGAAGAAAATAGCTTTTGTAACGATAATGTTGGCGGCGCTGCTGTTTCTGATCGGCGGCAGTGCTTTTTCCCTCAACATTCGCCTCTCGCAGATCGACGGCTCCCGGCTGCTTGTCAATCAGACGATCCGGCTGTTTGTCAGCGTCACCGATGAGGCGGGCCGGCCCGTAGAGGGAATTCCTGCTGAAGCGTTTTCGATTTTCGAATCCCCCGATGGGGAGGATTTCGAACCCGTCGCGGCTATCACAGAGTTCAAACCCCGGGCAGCCTCGACGGAGGGCATCAATTTCCTTCTCCTGATCGACAACTCGGGCAGCATGTACGATACTCTTGCCGGAGGCAAGACGGAGGAACCCTCTCGAATGCGAATCAGCCATGCCAAAGCGGCGGTAGGCACCTTTTTGGACAGCATGACCAGCCCGAAGGACACCGTCGGCCTGGCTGCCTACAACACCTACTACAGCCTCCTCGCCGCCCCTGCGAAGGACAAAATCGCGGTGGCAGGATTCCTCGACAATATCGAGAAACCTGAACCCGAAGAAGCCTATACCGAACTGTACGCCTCCCTGGCCCTCGCTGTAAGGAATTTCCAGGGTATCGGAGGTCGCAAAGCCATCGTAATTCTCTCGGACGGGGAAAACTACCCGTATGCCGAACATTCGGGAAACATGCACCCGGAATTCGGCGAGAAAATCTTCTCCTATACGGAGCCGATCCGCGCCTGCCAGGAAGAGGGAATTTCCGTGTATGCGGTGAACTTCGCCCCTGAAAAAGACGCCAACCTCGAGGCTATTGCCGTGGAAACCGGGGGAGCGGTATTCGATGCCCGCAACCGAGAGCAACTGGCCGGGGTGTACCAACGCATCCATAACCAGGTAGCCGGGGAATACTTGATCGGCTACAGGGCCACCATGACGCCAGCGGAGAAGAAGTATGTCCGCGTTCGCCTCAGGCAGGCGGGGCTGGAGCAACAAGCCACGCGCTTTTATTTTTCGAGCACGGTGTTCGGGCTTCCCCTCGAGCGGATCGGCGTGCTGCTCCTCCTACCCTTTGTGCTGGCCTTCTTTGCACTTTGGCTTGTTTCCCTGCTCAAGTTTGAAAAAAAGAAGGGTCCGGCAACCCTCGAAGTTCTGCGAACACAGGTAGGCCGCGCTCAAACACGGCTGATGCCTCTCGGTACGACAAAGACGGTGATCGGCGGCAGCCGCCAAGCCGATTTGACGATCGCCGGTAATCCCGCCGTCAAGGAGAGACACGCCACCATAGTCTACGACGGCAAGAAAAAAGCCTATACCGTTGTGGGGGCCGGCGATCTGACGGTAAACAATCGAGCCGTGAAGACGAAGGTGCTCGAACCCGGCGACGTGATCGACGTTGGCGGCGCCACCATCGTATTCGACGACGGCGAGGTTTGAAACCGGTTATAAAACCGGAAAACCCTCTTTTGCGGCTGCGTCTTTCAGTTGTCTGTCGCTGCAGAGGAAGGGAAGCGAATGCGGTTTTTCCTCGCAAGCTATCAGAGCGGCGGCGAGCTGCAGGGCATCTGCAGAACGCAGGGAGTGAACACGGAGAAGACGCAGAGCGCGCCGGCGCAGTTTTTCGGTAGCCTGCGTCTCAATCCAGGAGGAAGACAAGATCTCCAGCCCATCGAGTATTTGCTCGAGAACAGCGAAAGCCAACGCCCCTTCTCTGGCCAAGCGGTTGAGGGCGGAGGCGCATTCAACTTTGCTTCCCCACCAGGTCACGATCTGAGAATCTTCGCGCAGCTGAGCCCGCCGCCGCGGGGTTTCCGATTCCCCGACCAGTAGAGGCAAAATCGCGGAAGAATCCCAGTATCTCACCGCCCCTGTTCTCTTTCCGACTCAAGGATTTGGACGGCGCTGGCTCCCTCCGGTAAAGCGTGTTTTTCTCTTGCCAGGAAAGCCTGCAGATCGAGGGGACGCTTGGCAGATGCCACCAATCCCTGACGAACAAGATGTGCGATCCTATCACTGTCTGTACCTTCAGCGGCCGTCACAGGTTCTATTCTGGCAACCGGCCTGTTCCTATCGAAAATAATTATGGTGGTTCCGTTCTTCACCTCTTCGATCAGCCGGGAAAGATTGTTTTTTGTTTCGGTTATACTAGCCTTTTTCATAAGGCTATTATAGCCTTTTTATAAATACCTGTCAATTATTCCTTCACCAGGGTAGAACGTCGCCGGGGTACCGGATATGGTAAGTACTGGCACAACAATTCATCGTTACCGTTGAAGGGAACGGGACACACGGAGGAATGTCGTGAACGAGACCGCGGTTGGGCTGTTTGACAATCTCTTCGCCAGACGGCCAGAGATGCAGGATTGTCGAGCCGCTTTGGAGGCTGCGCAAGATCTGCTGACCAAGTGCTTCCACTCAGGAGGCAAAGCGCTGATCTGCGGCAACGGCGGCAGCGCCGCCGATTCGGAGCACATCGTCGGGGAGCTGGTCAAGGGATTCCGTTCGAAACGACCTCTGCCCGCCGCCGAGAGGAAGAAAATCGAAAGCTCTTTTCCGGAGGAGGGCTCCAAACTTGCCGATCGTCTCCAGGGATCTCTTCCGGCCATATCCCTGGTCAGCCAGGTCTCCCTGTGCTCGGCGATCACAAATGATGTGTCTGCCGAGATGGTTTTTGCCCAGCAGGTCTACGGATATGGAAAAAGCGGGGATGTATTGATAGGTATCAGCACCTCGGGAAATGCGACAAACGTCATCAATGCAGTAAAAGTCGCCCGGGCTTTCGGGCTCGGCACCGTGGTTCTGACAGGTCCCGGAGGCACTCTGAAAGAGTTGAGCGAAATCGCCATTACGGTACCGGGCGGAGAAACGTCGGAGATCCAGGAACGTCATATGGCCGTGTACCATACACTCTGCGCCGCCCTCGAGGCGGAATTTTTCTCGATTTAAGGCGTCTCGAATGACTTTGTCCATATCGGATACCGAGACTCTGCTGCAGAGATTTCCCGGGCTTCATATCGGCATCATCGGAGATTTCTGCCTGGACGTATACCTGATGATCGACCGTGAAGCTTCCGAGATTTCACTGGAAACCGGTCTGCCTACCCAGCCTGTGGCGGTTCAGCGCTATTCTCTCGGGGGGGCGGCTAATGTAGCCAACAACCTCAGAGCAATGGGAGTCGGTACGGTGCGAGCTTTCGGAGTTACAGGAGATGATCCTTTTGGAAAAAAGATGCGCCGCCTTATGGAAGAGGCCGGGATCCTGACCTCAGAGCTTAGAGTGCAGCGGGATTTGTGGGATACCCACGTGTTTACCAAGCTTTATTTCGGCGACGAAGAACAGCCTCGCATAGACTTCGGCAACTTCAACAAACTCGCTCCGGACAGCGGAAAGCTGCTCCTCGAGGGCTTGGAGCGCTGGCTTCCGAGCATGGATATCTTGATCGTAAATCAGCAGGTATTGAGCGGCATTCACAGCACGGCCTTTCGAGAACAGCTGGCGGACCTGCTGAGCCGGCGGGGAAAGACTCGCTCCATTGTGGACAGCCGCAGCTACAGCGATGAGCTGCCGATGTGCATCCACAAAATCAACGGCAGGGAAGCCGCGGTTCTCTGCGGAGAGAAACCTTCTCCGGACTCCTCGATCTCGCTCGAGAAAGCCCGCCGGATCGGTACAGATCTCCACCAGCGCTGGGGCCAGGCGTTGTTCCTGAGCAGGGGGGAGAACGGCTGCCTTGTATTCGACGAAAACGGGTGCGCCGAGGTACCGGGGCTGCTCTTGCTGTCCCGCACCGATCCTGTGGGGGCTGGAGACAGCTTTCTGGCAGGCATCGCCGCGGTCCTGGCCGCCGGCGGAACACCGAGGCAGGCGGCCGCGCTGGGGAACCTGGCCGCAGGAGTGACCGTGCAGAAGCTCTTTGTAACGGGCACCGCTTCACCTGGGGAGATCCTCGCGATGGCGAACGAGTCCGGCTACCGGTATCACCCCGAGCTTGCTTCCGCTCCCCTGAGGGCCCGCTACTATCGAGATACCGAGATCGAGATTATAGAAGAACCGCTGCGCAGTCAGGATATCACCGACGCCATCTTCGATCACGACGGAACGATTTCCACCCTTCGCCAGGGATGGGAGGGGGTGATGGAACCTGTGATGGTTCGATCGATCCTGGGGCAGAAGCTGGAGCAGATCGACGGGGAGGGCTACAGCCGCGTAGTCGAGCGTGTCCGGCAGTATATCGACAGGACGACCGGCGTGCAAACCCTCGTACAAATGCGGGGGTTGGTTGAGATGGTGCGGGAGCTTGGATATGTGGAGGAGGAAAAAATTCTCGATGAGCACGGCTATAAGGAAATATTCAACAGAGAGCTGATGCTGAAGATCGACGAACGATTGGCAAAAGTCGAGAGAGGCGAGCTGGATTCCCGGGACTTCACTATCAAAAACGCCCTGCCCTTTCTCGAGTCTCTCCGCGAGCGAGGTGTCAGGTTGTACCTGGCCAGCGGCACCGACCAAAAGGATGTAGAACGGGAGGCGGAGATCCTGGGCTACGCCGATCTTTTCGAAGGCCGCATCTACGGGGCTATCGGGGATATAGCCCACGAGCCGAAAAAGAAGGTTCTCGAGACGATTCTGCACGATATCGACAGGTCGCATCGAGGGCAGGTGGTCACGTTCGGCGACGGGCCTGTGGAAATCCAGGAAACCCGCAGGGCAGGAGGGCTGCCCGTGGGGGTGGCCAGCAACGAGGTACGGCGCTACGGGCTGAATCCAGCCAAGCGCAGCCGTCTGATAGAGGCGGGGGCCTGGATCGTCGCCCCCGATTTCTCCCAGATGAAAGAGCTGCTCGAGATCCTTTTCTCCAAGAAGAATCGAGAAACCTGACTATGTCGGCTGCAGAACTCGATCGCGGAGCGCTTCGTTTCCATCCCTTGAAAAACCGCAAGAACAGGGTATTCATCGAGAGGGACCACGTGTCGCCCGGTGCGCAACCGGGTATCCTGCCGCCGGAGGTCCGGACCGCCGTCTCCGCTTCCGCCTCTGCTGTGCGGAGTGCCAAACAAAAGGGCCGGGCTGCAATCCTCGCCTTCGGGGCTCATACGATCAAGAACGGCCTGGCACCTGTATTGATCCGATTGATAGAAAGGGGATGGTTGACCCACCTGGCCACCAACGGTGCCGGCATCATCCACGATTGGGAGTTCGCCTTTCAAGGTGCAAGCTCCGAGGATGTGCGCGAGAACGTCAAAGGAGGCCGGTTCGGGATGTGGCGGGAAACGGGATACTATCTGAACCTGGCGCTTCTCGTCGGCGCCTATGAGGGCCTGGGATACGGCGCTTCGGTCGGAACACTCGTGCACAACGACGGGCTCCGGATCCCCAAACGTGCCGCCCTTCTGGCGGCGGTCAGGCGAGCCGAAGAGGACCCGGACCGTGCTGCCGCAGCTGCGGACCTTCTGTGGGCCCTGGACCGCTTCGACCTCGAGCCGGGTTTCCTCGAGGTCATTCACCCTTTCAAAAAATACGGCCTCCAGGCCGCGGCCTTCAGGCTCGGGATACCCTTCACCGCCCACCCCATGTTCGGCCACGACATCATCTATGCACACCCTTTGAACCGCGGCGCCGCCGTAGGGAGAACGGCGGAAAGGGATTTCCTCGCCTTCGCCGGGTCTGTGAGAAATCTTGAGGGGGGAGTGTACCTGTCTGTCGGCTCGGCTGTAATGTCGCCGATGATCTTCGAAAAGTCCCTCTCCATGGCCCGTAACCTTGCCCGACAGGAAAACAAACGGATCGATGATTTCAGGATCTACGTCGTCGATCTGGAGGACGTCGGCTGGAACTGGCAGAAGGATGGAGAGCCGCCCGTCGATAATCCCGCCTACTATGTCCGCTACCTGAAAACGTTCAACCGCATGGGGGGAAAGCTGACCTACATCCAGGCGGACAACCGCGATTTCCTTCTCTCCCTGTGCAGGGAGCTCGACGGATAAGTTCTTGACAGCTTCGCCGTTGTACAGCAGAGTTCTAAGAACAGCAACAAACCGGAAGATTCATCGAGGAGGAAAAAATGAAGAAACAACTGCCTCTCTGTTGGCTGGTGGGAATCGTTCTGATCCTGACCGTGGTGTTGGCCGGCTGTTCGCTGCTGGAGGATGCGGTGATGGGCGGGATCAAAAGCGGCGTCAGTAAAGGGGCTTCCGGCAGTGAGGAGAAGAAGGTAGAGAAGGAGACCCCCACCGAAACAGAGGCACCGGCTAAGAAAGAGGCTCCGGTCAAGGGTCCCCAGTGGAATCAATACATGATCATGCATGCCCAGATGGCCTTCAACTATGCCTTTTCCGCCGGGGGTTTCTGGGCGGGACAGAAAGCGTACAAGCCCGGTGAGTACACGAAATTCGAGTGGCGCACAAAGGGCGAGGAACAGGTGACAATCGAACGGGCCTACCTCAAAGAGCTCGATGACGGCAACCAGTGGTGGCGCGTTTCCTGGAAAGACGAGGAGGGGCTGTGGATCTGGGAAGCCCTGATCGATCCGGAAGACCAGCAGATGATGCGCATGCGGGCCCGGGACCCCGACGGCAACGAGGGTGAGGTTCCTGTTACAGGAGAGACCGTGTATATGCCGCCGGCAGAGCTCACAAAAGAGAGCATCCAGGGAGCGACCGTGGGCAAGGAGAAGGTGGACACGCCGGCGGGACGGTTCGAGGCGGACCACGTCGTGTTCATGGCTGCCACCGGGGAGGGACAGGTCGAGTTCTGGCTCGCCCCCCAGATCCCGGGTGGCGTGGTCAAGTACCTCATCAGTCAGAAAGGCGAGGGCGAGATCTGGGTCAGCCTGCTCAGCGAGTACGGTAAGAAAGCGACAACGATTTTAAAATCATTTTGAGTGGCGCTGCTCGAGGGGGGTGTAAGCCGTCTCCGCGCCTACAGCGGCGACGGTTAGCACCCTCCTATAATCTGCGCTTCAAGAGGTGGAATCGGCGGCGGCTCCGGACTTCTTGTAGGCCAGGTCTATATTTATCTTGAACTTTCCCATTCCGGACACACTGATACCGAAAGAGGAAAGATCGAGCAGATCGCCGTCTTCTACATTGGATATTTCTATTTCATAGACCCCGGACAGGATCCCCTCTTTGCGCTCGGTGATGAATTCGCTCAAAGCGACGACCAGGTTTTCCGTATCTGTCATCTGAAAGACGTCTCTACTTCCCTTTTTTCCTGCCTCTTGCCTTCTTTTTAGCGGGTGCTGCCGAAGGCTCTACCTCAGAAACAGAAGACCCTACCGTTTCGACCGGGGGTTGCTTCTTTCCCTCCTCTATCTGCCCGCTGAGCTCTTTCTCCTTGTCTTTGAGCTCCTGCTCCCGGACCTTGACCTGCTCGCCCCGCTTTTGAAACCTCTTCTTGCTGATTTTGTTCAGGTAACGCCCGAGATAGTAGGCGAAGGAGTACAGGATGCCCACGGCGAAGCTTATCAGGGCGACGGCGATTACAGGGATCGATTCGAATTTCCATCCGAACAGGTTGAAGGAGGTCGTGTATCCTAGATTGAGCACGATAAGAACGACCAAAAAAACGAGTAAAACAATGCTTAAAATAACTCGAAACATGACTGTACTTCTTTGGCCTAGAGAAAAAGGATCCGCGGAAAGAGAAAGTGCAGCACTCCCACTACGACGCCCGCGATACCGACAGGTACCCGGTAGGGCATGATCGCCTTGGTCACCTTCTCGACGGGTTTCTCAAGCGCTTCGCCGGCCGGCTGCTCTCCCGGGTGCTGGCGGAAGGCCTCTCCTATCAGGATGATGCCGAGGATGATGCCGGCAGCGGCGGGCAACAGATCCCCGACCACGACGACCTTCTCGCCTGGGGAACGGATGATCAGCTTCAGGACTCCGATCACCGCGGTTATCAATCCCGTCGTGATCTGTATGCCTTTGCCCGCCCTCAACCGCTTGAAGCCGGCGAAAAAGGCACTCTTCTCTCCCAAATAATCCGCCGAAAGAGCGAATCCCGCGACAACAGTGGATACAACGGTAAGTAGATAAAACTGGGGCATGCAACCACCTCCTCATTGTTTGTTCATAATATACCTAGAAAAATGAGAGAATGGCAATGAAGGCGGTGAATGTTGACACAGCCGCTGATGAACCGTAAGCTCTTAGCTGCCCTGGAGGTATTCATGAGTCGTACCATAGATATGTCTGTGAAACTGGGGGACATCACTTTTAAAAATCCATTCATCGTCGGAGCCGGCCCCACCGTCAAGTCTGTCGATCAGATCAAAGCCGCCGAGCAAAACGGCTGGGCCGGGGTGTCCTTCAAGCTGGCCATCGATCCTTTCCCCTATATCAACTGGCCGCCCCGTTATCGCTGGCTGAACAAGCAGAAGATCCATATCTTCACGGCCGAGACACGCCTGACCGCCGAACAAGCCTTGACGCTTCTCGAGGGAGCCCGGAAGAACACAAGCGAGATCGTGCTGATCCCAACGATTACCTACGACGGTAGGGACCGGGAGGGCTGGGTACGCATGGCCAAACGCTTCGAGGAGGCTGGGGCCCATGCGATCGAGTTGAACATGTGCTGCCCCAATATGTCCTTCAACGTCCAGGCCACGGGCAGTGAATCAGAGGAAGCCACCGGAGCCAGTCTTGGATCCGACCTCACGGCGCTGCCCAAGGTGGTCAAGCTGATCACTGCAGCTATCCGGGTACCTGTAATCGTCAAGCTTACCCCGGAGGGGGGACTGATCGCGCAGGCTGCCGAAGCCTGCATGGCGGCGGGGGCGGCCGCCGTGGGCAGTACGGCCAACCGTCTCGGTATCCCCGATATCGACATCCGCAACCCCATGGCAACGATCTACAGGCTTCAGGAAAACATCACCCTGGGTTGTATCTCCGGTCCCTGGCTGCGGCCGCTGGGCATGCGGGACACCTACGAGATGCGTTTCCATTTGGGAAAAGGTCCTTTCATAATAGGCAGCGGCGGCGTTAGGGACCTGCAGAGCGCGGTTCAGCAAATCATGCTGGGAGCCGATGCTGTTTGGATCTGCACGGAAACCATGATCCGCGGCTTCGGCTGGCTTCCCAAGTTGCTCGACGAGCTGAAAGGTTACATGTCCGAGATGGGCTACAAGAGCATCGGGGATTTCCGGGATCTCCTGCTGAAAAACATCAAGACCTCCCAGGAGCTGACAGTCCACGACGGCTACGCCGAGGTTGATCTTGAAAAATGCACAGCCTGCGGCCTGTGCTGGAAGATCGGCCACTGCCCCGCTATCAGCCATCCTGAAGAAACGACCACGATCGATCGCGAGCTTTGCCTGGCCTGCTCGACCTGCGTGGACATCTGCCCGCAGAAGGCCATCCGCATGGTAAAACTTTGATGCAACCTAAGCGCCAACGCAAATACGAAATCGAACCTTCAGATGAGAGGATTCTCCCATCGTAGTTCGGAAAATCGAGAGAAATCACCATCGGTTGAGCATAGGGTCAATCCGTGCTCGATCGCTAAGGCAGCCAGATGAGCATCCGGAACAAGGTTGGCGCGAAGGTCCTGGTGTCCTAGCAGACTATCCAGCACTTCGCGATGTCGTTCGGTAGGTTGCGGGATCCAGACCGTCCGCCCGTCGAGCCATTCCTGAACCTGCTGCCAGGCCTTCCTAAGGGGCTCGGGGCGCTCGAAAATGCGGGGATTGGTCACGAGACGCAAAAAACCCAGAAGGCTAGGCCAGGGGAGGCCCAACGGTTCGAAACCCTGGAGTTTTTCATCGAGCCAGCTGCGGGCTCTGGGATGCTGTTCGAATGTGGCAACATGGGCATAGACAAGGAGGTTTGTGTCGACGATCCTCATCTGAAGTTCTCCCCTTCAGCAATGGCCAGGACTTCGGCCAGGTCATCGATACTGCCGATCAGACACCGTCCCAAGGATACGGATCGCGTCTGGTAGTTGCCGTGAGGCTTCTGTTCTTTGGACATCTCTTTCAAGCCTCGCCGCAGGGCCTCATTCACGATCTGCTTCAGTCCCCTTTTTCGGCTTGTTCGCAGCCGCTGCAGTTGAACCGCCACATCATCGTCTATGGTTAAAGTAGTCCTCATACATCAAATCATAGTTTGTTTGATGTTTTGATGTCAATCGTGGGCCGGGCGGGAGCGGTCGTGGGAATGATCGTGCCGGTGATTATAGTCTGCGGATTCAGCGGTGCTGATGATCAACTTGCCGTGCTGAACCCCCCGGGTGCCGATCAGAAAATCAGATATCTTATGGACCTCGTCGTTGCGTCCCCGTACGACCAGCACCTCGAGACAGTTGTGCTCGTCGATGTGCACATGGAGGCTGGAGACGATGTGATGATGGTATTTGTGCTGCAGGTCCATCAATCTGTTTGTCAGGTCGCCGTGGCCGTGATCGTAGAACATGGTAATGGTACCGAGAACCTCTGTGTCCTCCTTCTCCTCGACCTCGGCATCGAGCAGAAAAGCTCGAATCAAATCGCGGATGGCCTCCGAGCGGCTGGAGTATCCTTTTCTCTTTATCAGGGCATCGAAACCCTCTAACAGCTCCTCCTCTATCGATACCCCAAAACGTATAACCTTGGCCACCGCTTCTCCTTTCGGTACTTAATCCGCCATTTGATGGTAGTGCTTTTCGATAGCAAGAAGCTCGCGCTCGATCTTTTCATCGAGCAGCGGCTGGCGGGCAGCGGAGAGGATCGATCGCACCCGATCCTCCGCCCGACCAACCAGATCGGCGCTCCGCACACCGTTCATCCTCTGTTCGCGCACCAGCAAGTCCGGCAGGAGTATCTCGTCGCGGAAATGGGAGAAGGTATGATCCGAATCGAGAAAGGAGCCGCAGATCCCCACCCTCCGAACCTCCTCCACAGCGAGGGACTGTTCGTCGATAGTAAAACCGCGTAGATAGCGGCGTACAAGGGCGATGATCTCATCGTCGATAACAGCCTGCACGGGCGAGATCGTTTTTTCAGACTCCACCTGCCCGACTCCCCATATCGTGCTCACCCCCGCCTGGGCGTGGGTCAACGCGGCCAGCATCTTTTCCAAGGCATTCTGGGCGTCATAGTGCAGGGAGTCGGTGCACATCCAGGACACGGAGGGAATCCCGTAGCGGCGGGCCAGCCGAGCCCCGGCCACCGCGAGCAGCGCATTTTCCGGTCCGCCGGTCACCGCAAATCCCTGACGCATATCCATAACGTGGGCGAAACCGAGGTTGAACAGGCAGGGCCTGCCCGGCTCGAGAAGCTGGTTGACGACGATTCCTGCCAGGACCTCCGCCGTGCCCACCGCGGCGGTCCCGGCCAGGGTCACAGGCGCCGATGCTCCGGCCATAGGCTCACCATTGACCGTGACGGGAATCCCATGCCCCGCCGTGCTCTTGTACACGCCCAGCGCCAGCGAGGTCCATCGCAGCGGTCCGTGGGCGGTGAATCCCATGCTGAACAGGGGCATCTCTTTCAAAGTGCGGCCGCCGGCCAGCACCGTGGCCATCTCCACCATCGCCTCGCCCCCCCTGGGTGTGAAGCTGAGGGCCCGCAGGTGCTTCGTCGTATTCTGAGCCATGATTCGAAAGCCCGTGAAGTCCCGGCAGGCGGGAGGGGTCTCCTGGGTGGCGGTGCCTACAATGACATCCACCTGTTCGAGGTCATCGACCACACGGGAAAAATCAGCCAGGTCCTGCTGGCCGATGAGGCGCTGTCCCTTCTCGTCCAAATAAAAAAGAGCCGCCCCGGTCCAGAAACGCGAAGCGGAGTCCGCAGATACGGTATGTCCTCCGTCTCTGCGGTCTGCAAAGCGCACCTCCCTGGGCGCCCGGGCCAGGCACTCGTCGATCAACGGTCCCGGAATACAGACGATCTGCCTGCCCCTGCCCGGCTTGGCGCCGGCCTTTAAAACGAGGTCCAGAACATCCTCGTCTTCCAGCATGATCCCCGGGTTTGCCAGCAGCTCCCGGGCCGCCTCATCGATACTCTCGATCTGATCCTCTGAAAATGGAGCGTACACCTTCGCCTCTACTCCTCGATTCCCAGATAGGCTTTTTTGACGATCGGGTCGGAGGCTATCTTTTTCCCCTCCCCTTCCGAAACGATGCGCCCCGTTTCCAGCACATACGCGTGATCGGCGATGGACAGGGCCTTCTGCGCGTTCTGTTCGACCAACAGAATCGTATGTCCCGCTCTGTTCAAATCCTCGATCATCTTGAAGACACCCAACACAAACAACGGAGCCAGGCCCAGGGAGGGCTCGTCCATCACCAGGACCTTGGGATCGGACATCAGAGCGCGCCCGAAGGCCAGCATCTGCTGTTCTCCTCCCGACAGTGTTCCTCCCAGCTGATTCTGCCTCTCTTTGAGAATCGGAAAGAGGTCGAAAACTCGATCCATGTTCCCCGCGATCCTCTTTTTTTCCTTGACCACGTAGGCACCGAGTATCAGGTTTTCCCTGACAGTTATGGTTGGAAAGATCTTGCGGCCTTCGGGAACCTGGACGATTCCCCTTTTCACGATCTCCTGAGGAGGCGTGAGCAGGCTCGCTCCGTCTTGAGTGATCGAACCGGAGTGGATCTTCACCATACCGCTGATCGCGTTGATCGTGGTGGACTTGCCGGCTCCATTGGCTCCGACGATGCTGATGATTTTACCGTCCGGTATCCTCAAGGATATCCCGTCCAGTGCCACGATGCCTCCATAGTGCACGTGGAGGTTCTTCACTTCGATCACGAGCTACACCTCTTCTCCCAGGTAGGCCTGGAGGACCTGCTCGTTCTTCTTGATCGCCTCCGGTTTACCTTCGGCGATCTTCTTTCCGAAATCGAGCACATGAATCAGGGAGCAGATGTTCATGATCAGTTCCATATGATGCTCCACGATGACAATAGTCAGGGCATTTTCCATCTGGATCTTGCGGATCGTGTCCATCAGGGCACGTACCTCACGGGGATTCAAACCGGCAGCCGGCTCGTCCAACAGTAGGATCCGGGGTTCTGTCATCAGGGTGCGGGCCAGCTCGAGACGCCGCTGGATCCCGTAGGGAAGTTTTTGCGGTTTCTGGTCGACGTAGCTCTCCAGGCTGAGATAGGCGAGAAAATGCCGGGCCTTCTCATCGATTTCGCGTTCCTGTTTACGTACCCGCGGCAGTCGCAGCATCTCCTCCCAGAGAGTGTAACCCACCTTCATGTCGCCGGCTACCTTCATGTTGTCCAGAACCGTGAGGTTGCCGAACAGGCGGATGTTCTGGAAGGTCCGGGCGATGCCCAGATCCGCCCGCCGGTGCGCCGGAAACCGGGTGATCTCCCGGTCCATGAACAGGATTCTGCCCTGATCCACGTGTGTGGCCCCGGTTACCAGGTTGAATACCGTGGTTTTTCCGGCCCCGTTCGGGCCGATGATCCCGGTAATCTGATTTTCAAGTTGGACCATGGAAAAACTCTCCACGGCGATCACACCCCCGAAATTTTTACTGACGCCGTCGACCTTGAGGATTTCCATGCCTCTACTGTCCCCTCCTCATGGCCTTGAGCTTGGAAGGAAGGAGGCTCAATCCCTGAAACAGGCCGCCCGGACGGAAAATGATCACCAGGACCACCACCACTGCCAGCAGCACGTCCCGCCACACATCGATGAAGCGGAAGAACTCGCCGAAGGAGTAGTAGATCGCCGAGGCGGCGATCACCCCGGCTATCGAGTTCAGTCCGCCGACAAAGGTGATGATGATCAGCTTGGCCGACTCGAGCCAGTTGAACAGGTTCGGCTCGATGAACAGGATGTTGAAGGCGTACAGCGCACCTCCGTAGGCTGTGATCGCCGAGCTGATTATAAACACCTTCATTTTATGAGCGTAAACATTGATACCCATCATCGAAGCGGCCAGCTCGTCGTCTCGAATGGCGATGCAGTCCCGGCCGAAGCGCGAACGCTTAAGACTGTGGGTAATGAACGTAATAACTACAATCGAACCGAGGATCAGTGGCAGCCCCACCTTTTGGGGCATCCCGGCCATGCCCAATGCCCCGCCGGTCAGCTGGGCCAGATGCAGAAGACCGGCCCGCACCATCTCCCCCAAGCCAAAGGTGACCAGCAGGAAGTAGTCGCGGCGAAGCCTTAGAGTCGGTATCCCTACGAGAAATCCGAGTACCGCGCCCATGAGCACAGCCAAAGCCAAAGCGGCGGGAAAGGGAACCCCGAAACGCAGGTAGGCGATGGCCGCGGTGTAGGCACCGATGGAAACGAATCCGCCCTGTCCCAGGGAGAACAAACCGGTGAGGCCGGTCATCAGGTACACCCCGAGCACGAGGATCGTGTAGAGGCTGGTGATCTCCAGAACTTTGAGGTAGAACATGCTCCTTCCTCTTCTACGCCTTGACCTCGGTAATCTTGCCGGCAATGCCCTGCGGCCGCACCAAGAGCAGCAGAATGATCGACCCGTAGATGACGATCGGGGTCAAGGCCGCCCCGATTTCGGCGATCAGCAGGCTCTCCGCCGCACCGAGAAGCAGCCCGGCGATCACCCCGCCTAGAATGCTTCCCATCCCTCCGATGATCGAGGCGATGATGCCTTTAAGGATCATGCTGCCGATGAACGGATCCACGGTGAAGGTCATGCCGAGCAGATACCCGGTGATGCCTCCCAACACCCCTGAGAAAAAGAAGGCCACCGAGACCACGAAGTCCACGTTCACCCCCATCAGGCTCGGAGTGGAAATGTCGGAGGAGGCGGCCCGGATGGCGATCCCGATCTTTGTTTTTTGGATTACATAGCTCAAAGCCCCCAGTACCACCGCGGATATACCGAGCATGAGCAGATAGATCTTGCTCACCGTCAGACTGCCCAGATGCAGCGCCGTCTCCTTGATGAAGTTCGGATAGGTGTAGTAGTCGGCTCCCAGGGTTACTGCAAAGAACTGCTGTACCAGCATGGCCACGGTGATCGAGTTCACGATCAGCATTGAGATCGGATACCCTTTCCGTCGGATCGGCCGGAACACGAGCCGCTCGATGACAACGGCAGCCAAGCCTCCGGCAATGGCGGTCACGAGGAAGGTTAAAATAAAATTGGCAACCAGATATTTAGAGAGGAAAAAACCTATGTAGGCGGTCAATGTGACCACACCTCCGTGGGAGAAGTTGGAAAACTTTAACACGTTGAAAATCAGGCCGAAGCCCACCGCCATCAGGGCGTAGACTCCGCCCAGGGAGATGCCGTTGACGATCTGCTGGAGCAGGATGTTCCAGTTCATGCAGGGAGCCTCCGAAAAGATCTGACCGGGAACACCTTCAGCGCCCCCGGTCAGATACCATTTGCCTCTTGTTCTGCGATTACGGTTTCTTCGGCAGGTACTTGAACTCAACGGTCTCGATCTGGTCGCCCACGAAGCGCAGCACCGCCATGGGCAGATCCACCGGCCTGTGGGTGGCCGGATCGATGTTGATCGTACCGATGATCCCCTCGAATTTCCGGGTGGCTTCCATGGTGTCGCGCACGTCGGCCGGATCCGTGGAGCCGGCCTTCTCGATGGCATTGAGGATGAAACCCACATCGTCGTAGCCGCTGAAGCTGTGCAGCCTCGGTTCCTGCCCCCACTCCGCTTCATAGGCTTCGAAGAACCACTGGGTGGAAGGATCGTCGAAGGTCATGTTGTTGGGGAAGTAGGCCCCGTCCGAAGCAGGTCCGGCCACCTCGTCCATCGGCTTGTACCAGGAGTTGTTGCCCAGGAAGCGGGCTTGAACCCCGAGCTCGCGGGCCTGCTTCACTGCATTGGCGTTCTGGGTCACATAGTTGGGGATGAACAGACCGTCTGAGCCCAGCTCCTTGATCTTGGTGAGCTGAGCCTTGTAGTCCACGTCTCCGGACTGGAACTCAAAAGTACCAACCATTTTCTTGCCCCGCGTTGTTACGTAGTAGGCAAATCCCTTGGCCAGGTACTCGGCATAGGCGTTGCCCTTGTCATAGAGCATGGTGAAGGTATCCATGCCCAGTTCATCAACAGCATAGCCGGCGATCACCGCGGCCTGCTGGAATGCGGAAGGCTGCAGCAGGAAGAAGTAGGGATTGGCCGGGCCCGGATTCTCCGGGTCGTCGGGATCGAAGCCCGGGGTCGTGGCTCGCTCGTCCATGGCCCGGGATACCACGGGTATTTTGGTCTGAGCCGCCACCGGGCTCACCGCCAGAGCGGTGTTCGAGATCAGAGAGCCGTATACGGCAGCCACTTTGTCCTGTGTCGCCAGTCGAGTATAGGCCTTGACCGCTTCTGTCGGACTGAGCTTGCAGTCGTACAGCACCAGCTCCACCTGCCTGCCCATGATGCCGCCGGCCTCATTCACCTCCTTGATGCGCAGCCGCGCGCCTTTCTCGGCGTCGGTGCCCCATTGGGCGGTGCCGGCGCTCAGATCAGCATACATGCCCACCTTGATCGGTCCGGCTCCCTCCTGTGTTCCTTCGCTAAAGACCAGCCCCAGAGAGCCAAGCAGGAGTGCCAGACTCACGAGTACGAAGAACACTTTTTTCATTTCCTACCTCCTTGAAAGACTAGAAAAATTTTTAATTACGGGAATCCCTACGAGGGAAATCCTCTTTATCAGTTTCCAGCATATACCTGTCTTTCCGCATAGGCAAGTCTATGTACGCACAGGTTCAGCCCGACAGCACCTCGTCGCAGGCCTGCTCCAGCACCTGCAGGGACTCAGACAAGGC
>CAYMGP010000043.1:0-32586 GCA_964390045.1 uncultured Spirochaetaceae bacterium
GGACAGCTGCTGCTGGGTAATATGAGCTCGATTGGCTAATTCTGCCTGAGAAAGATTTTGCTCTCTTCGAGCTTCCAGGATCTTCAGTGAGATGTCAAGAAGCTCCTTCTCTTCCTCATACATCCTCTTGAATCGTTTGTTTTTCAGCTTTTCCTTCAGGTGAGAGTCAAATGTCATCATGCATCGCCTCCAGGTCGGATTCCTCAAAACGGGATAGGAAATCAGACCGATATTTCTTTGCTTTCTGGAACTCCGCCCGCGGTACTTTTGCCGTTCCCTTCATAAATGCGTGTGTCAACACGATGAATCTCCGAAAGCAGAAGAAATACAGAACTCTGAATTGGTCACCAGATAGTCTGATTCTAAGCTCATGAATCCCGTCCTCGAGTAGATCGGCATATGGGCGGGGAAGCGTTGGACCTCGGTCCTGCAGACTAGAGATAAGGGCAAAGATCTTGGCCTGATCACGCCCCTTCCGAGAATCGATAAACTCTCGTACTGGGCACTTCCCCTCAGGCGTCTCGTAATATAATACACGCCAATCTACAGCCACAATTTAACATACATCATATATTATGTAAGGTCAAGTTACGCGGGAATGAATCCTGAATAGAGAGACCGTTGAGTGCTATGTTGCACAAGGCCGGGGTTATGCCATATAGACTTCAATTTTCCCGAATTTAGTGCAAACCACTTAAAATATGCATATTGTATGTATATACTGTTCAGGTGGATGTCGTTTGGGATCCTGACAAAGCAAGCTCCAATCTAAAGACACATGGGGTCCGATTTGCGGATGCTGAAACGGTACTTCTTGATCCCAACGCACTCACCATTGAGGATATTGAATCAGAAGGGTAGCAACGCTTCGTGACTGTTGGGATGGATACCCTCGGTCATATCCTCGTAGTCGTCTATACGTATCGCGGAAGAGATATTCGTCTGATATCAGCTCGGTCCGCGACAAAAAGAGAGAGAACCCAGTATGAAGAAGGAATATGATTTCTCCAAAGCTAAGCGTGGAGCGGTAGTTCCTCAGAAGGGAAAGACAAGAATCAGTATCTACATCGACAACGATATTCTAGAGGAGTTTCGCCATCGGTCGGACGAGTCTGGCAGAGGGTATCAGACCATGATGAATGAAGCTCTTCGTAAATATCTAGGAAAATCACCTCACCCCGTGGATGAATCAACACTTCGTCGTATTCTGCGTGAAGAATTGAAGAGCGTAGGCTGACGGTTTACCATCTCCAACCACTGTAACTATCGATGGGTCGAGCATCAACTCTTCGAAAGGAAGATGAGTTAACGATCTGTACTCTCAGGACACTTCAGAGCGAGGCCGTTGTGTTTCCTGAAGCCGTTTTTGATCCAAGGTTATGAGCCGTTCGGCTTCCGACAGAAATTGATCGAGAAACGGGATCACCCGTTGCATACCCAGCGCCTCCAGGCAGGCGGCGATTTGCCGGACAATCACCTGATCAAAACCGTCGTTGTAGGTGCGAAACAGGATATACTTGTAGGCGTAGACGGCGAACTCATATTCACGCATCTCGAAATAGCCGTCAGCCAGAGACTTCATGTTCGTCAGCACGTCTTCGCCTTCGTAGAGTTTCGCGTAGCTGGGGAGCACCTTGTTTGTTAAAGCCGCCGCAGCCGCGCTTTTTTCCGGCGTGTTTTTTCCCTGATAGTAGGCCATTTCGTAATGTGGATCGAGTCGCCGGATCAGCTCGTAGCGTGAGTCGAATCTGCCATCGACCAACTCCTCGGGTTCAAAGTCATACGTGAGGTGATCCAGAGCGATTTCCCACAGGGCCCATGGGTTTTTGGGGAACACCTCCAGTGCGGTGTGATAGAGCTCCATAGCCTGAGCCCTGTGGCCCTGGTCCCACATCTGGATTCCCTCTTGTACGTACCGGTTGCTTTCCGCTTCTATATTGCCGATATCCTGGGCGACCTCCTGAAGAATGCGGGCGTCCCTGTCCCATGATTGGTTCTGGTCGTAAGCACAGAACAGGAGTACGATTTTCGCCCGGCGCAACTCCCCCTCTCTCATCAGCAGAAGGAGTCTGGTCAGAAGGGCGGTGATGTCATAGGCCGTTAGCGCCACTATCGCTTTCCAGTACATTTCATTCTGTACTGTGGCTCCATCCATATCCACGAAATCGCGGCTTTGCAGATCTATTCCGTAGTCGATAACCCACTGTGCTGAGTGGATTGAATATTCCTCCGACGGCTCACCTACCGGCGCACATTGTTTGAGATCGTGAATGACCGCAGGGATGTAGCTGTTGTATTTGTCGAAGATCCTGATTGGTTTTTCGATGAACGCAGCTCCTTCCAGATCACCACCCCTCCCCACGACATTGATGACAGGCGCCGTGGTTGTGCATGAAACAGTCGTGATCAGGGCGATGATGCAGGCTGCCGCTTGCACGATTCTTCGTTTCATTTTATTCACCTCATCTTTCCTCATCGCTCGTTTCTCTTCATCGCCATCGGAAATAGTGCTGCAAGTCTCATGCCAACAAGCATTCTACCAATAATTCACTACCTGGAATGGAATTATAGAAAGAGAGCCCTCGACAGATGCATGGAAACAAGCGGTCTTTTATTTGGGTGGAAAAAACGGTTAAGTCTTTTTACTATATGAAATTACTTTGGATATTTATCGGAAGCGCTATCGACGAAAGTTGATAGCGGTCGAAGCCGGTGAAACCTTGGGAGACGGCCGCGTGAACAAAAGGCGAATCTTGGCCATCATTGCCCTAGGTGGGTGTAAAACAATACAGGGGGACATTTCTGTGGAGATAGCAGAAAAACTCGATTCACTCATCAGCAGGGCGGTGCGATCTCACATAGCTTCGGTTGTTAGACCAGGGACTCTTCCCGGCCGCGCCGGGGTGCGGCGGCCCAGATGCAGACCGTGGCCACCACCACGGCGATCATGCAGAACACGATTGCAGCTGTATAGCTTCCGCTCCGGTCGTAGATGAAGCCGCCCAGGATCGGTCCGCAGAACAGACCGATTCCCAGAGCCAGCTGCAACACACCGTAGATTAATCCGAAGTAGCGGCCCTTGAAGATGTCCGCGGCCGTGGCGGAATCCATAGAGGGGCGGGTGCCGAATCCCAAACCGAAGAACACAGCATAACACAGAGGCAGAGCGAGTCCCGTACCCGAGGGAACGAAAAGCAGAAACAGGGTTCCGACCAGGATGCTGAGGGTTCCCGCCGTGTAGCTCCACTCGCGACCGATCCGGTCGGAAAGCGCTCCACCGGCGATCATCCCGCAGAAAACGGAGAAGCCGTACAATCCCACGACCACGGCGGATCCCATGCCGCTCAGGCCCTTGCCCTGCAGCAGCGCCGCCTGATGGGTGATGATCGGCATGGTGGACAGGGGCCCGAGAATGAACTGGAACACGCAGAACCAGAAGCGACGGTTTCGAAGCAGGGAAAAGAAAATCTCCCGTGAAGGCAATCGCCCTCTGTCCGGCTGCACCGAAGACTCGGTTACAGGAGCCGCTATCGTAGCGGGAAGATTATCCGAAAGAGGATAATGGTGAGCCTGTGAAGCTACGGGTTGCTCTTCAAGTGCTTTCAATCCCATATCGGCGGGATGTGATTTCTGGAAGAGGATGATCAGAGGGATGAGAACAGGGCCGATTACCAGCGCCATGGCAAGGTATCCGGTTCTCCAACCCCAGGCGTTGATCACCAGCTGCAGCAGAGGAATGAAGGCGAGGGTACCCGCCCCGGAGCCGCTGGCGATGATCCCGATCGCCGTACCCCTCATCCGCACGAACCAATTGGAAATGATTATCGTATTGGGCAGGAGGCTGATCGCACCGCCTCCGATGGCGCAGAGGATGCCGAAAAATACGATCATCTGCCACAGGTCGCGAATGAAAAAGCACAGGATCAATCCGACGGCTGCAAAGGCAGCTCCGAAGGGAATCAGCCGTTTGATATCGATTCGATCCGATAGGTACCCGACAACGAAGGCGTTGCAGGAAAGGACCAGGCCGAACATCGCCGGGGCCAGGGAAAAAACGGTTCGGCTCCAATCGAACTCCTTGAGCATGGCCGGGAAAATCACGATGAAGGACTGCTGGACCGTTGCGCCAAGAGTTACCGTGAAGAATGAGAGGGCTACGACAACCCAACCATAGTACAGTCGCTTCTGTGCAGGTGAGTGTTCGCCGCCTCTTTCGTGCTTGCCTCTTGCTCGTTTCGTCTAGGAGACCCCCTCGTGAAATCGCATCGGTCCTATCACCATGCCTGTGTTCAAAAGCTTGCAGGTAGGTCCACAAATTATGGCCGACTACCAGTCGAGCAGCCGCCTCTGCCCCTCGAGAGCCCGGATGTCGGTGGCATCCTGGCTCACTTCCAGTACCCCTCTATACACTCCCTCTGCATCGTAGAGAGCGAAATAGCGAATATGGATGAAACGCTGGTCGAGGGTCAGCCAGAACTCGGCCCGATCCTTTTCCTTGCGTCTGAAGCTCTCCAGGATTTTTCCCACCACGTGCACGCTGGCCGGAGGATGACAGTTCTGCACCGCCCTGCCGATCACCGCCGGACTCCTCGGAAAGATCCTTTCTCGGCCCTGCGAGTAGTAAAGAACCTTGTCGTGCTCGTCCACGTAGGTTATATCCACGGGCAGGTTTTTCAGCAAAAGGTTGATCTGCTCAGGATCGAGCGCACCTACATCGAGAGCAATCTCCCCGCGGCCGCCTTGCTGGTCCGGACGCCACGTCTCTCTCTCAACATACTCTTCCTGTGTTTTCTTGCCCAGATCTTCAGATACCGCTTTGGCGAGCACAACGGAAGGATCCCAGAGGTTCCCCGGCACGATCCAGGCATAGCCGATCTCCCCTTCTCCCCGGCGGATCTCCACCCACTGCCGGTCGGACAGCTTCTTCAGGGCGGTGGGAAACAAGATTTTCTCCTCCATGAAGATCATGCGCCGGATGGCTCTCAGCAGACCGCGCCCTTCGGCGTTGAAGCGCTTCCAGTCGCGCTCCCGAAAGGCGGCCTCGAAACTCTTCAACTGGCTGCGGATCTCGTCATGCTTGCCCCACATCACCTTGGAGGGACCGGTGAAATCGACCCGCTCGAGGTAGGGCAACAGCTGGTTCTCCTTGCGCCGGTAGTGGACCTCGGCTCCTTTCAGCTCCGCGAGCGTGCGCTCGAACTCCTCCGCCGCGACTCCCCGCGACACCCGCTGCAGCAGCCGTTTCATCCTGGCGGCAATCCTGCCGAGTGCCTTGTTTTCTTCACGGTAGGTGTGCACCGGGTGACCGGGCAGCACCTTGGTTTTTTTTCTGCGCCCCAGCGCTTCTTCGAAGACCTGGACGTGAACATCGCAGAGCTTCTGTACCTGGGCGACGGGGATCCCTTCGGCGATCAGCGCTTGCTCCATAGCGGCGATCTCCTCGGGACTGACATTGCGAATCAGCTCGGCAAAGCGCTTGCGCACCGCTTTGATATCGCTGCCCTCGTGAAGATCCATCACGATCTCCTTCAATCGCTGCTCTCGGTACTCCGACGTTCCTTCCAGAAATTCGCTCATCGGCTCTCCTCCGGTTTTATTGCTTTCAACTAACAGTATACGCCAGAACCGCGCCGGGTGGTGTTGATCCAGATCAAGATACCACAGATTGTCATTAGTCGACGGAGGTAGAGCATGATCACGAATGATAGAGAGGTTCCTACTCCTGGCGAGACCTCAGGACTTCGACTGGGCCCATTCAAAGAGGATAGAGGCAAAGTTGACTGCTTTCTCAAGCGCGCCATCGACGAACGGACCGGGAATGTTTTTCACCTGACCGGAAAGCCAATCGGAGTAAACCTCTCCAATCCCTGCGGCGCGCGACAAGCTGCGTTGGAGACGCTCGACTCTGCCTTCCACCATTTCGTCGGGCATCACATGAGTGAGGAATACGGCCGCGTGTGAGACCTTCGCGTTGTGTCTCTTCAGTTCCGCAGCAAGCCGGGAAATCCACTTCTTGATCGGCGGGCTTGTCACAAAGGCCCTGACCGCAGCGCCGACTACAAGGAGGTCGGGCGTATTGCTGGCTACCTGTTCCGGAGTGAGTTCCGTACGGTGTCCCACCACAACTCGAGCTCCGCGCGACTCAAACTCGAACGCCAGCTTCTCGGCCATCATTTTGCCGTTGCCTTTCTGTGAATCGTGGACAATGTAAACGTTCATCGATTCTCCCTGGACAGATCTTACCCTTCTACCAATAAATGTCAACATAGATACACCAAGACGGTAAATCATGTCCACGACAACGCTTCACGACATCTCATCCGGTTCGGTGGATATGGTCACAATTGACTTGTCTGGCCAGGACTTCGAACTCATCCGCGCCGGACCGTATTTCACGTTCAATCCATCCGTGTCGTTCCGGGCAAGGCCTGGCGGTAGCCGGAATCGGGGTCTCCGCCGCGCTCATGGCAGGAATCCTCAAAGAAGCCCTGAACCTGTGCGGACTCTATGGGAGTGTAGGTGTAATGCTTTCTCTGCCTGTGGCCGAGAATCTGTGCCGGCGCCTCAATCTTTCTTCTGAATCTCGATCGTGAAATTGCTGGCCAGGGCAGCCAAAGCACCGACGGCGGCGAATACGGGCGCCAGAACCACGCCTACCACACCTAACGTGAGGGGGATTTCTATGTAGGGCTTGCCCTCCTCATCCTTGATGATGATCCGGCGAATGTTTCCCTGGTGAATCAGCTCTTTCACCTTCTTGAGCAGGTCCTCGCCCCGCACGTTCATCTCTTCCTTTTGTTTTTCCGTCATGCACAAACCTCCCCGCAGCATTTACTCATAATATATAAATATAATAACACCGGCGGCTCATAGAAAATGCACCCGCATGCAAAATTTTATCACTTTTGCTATTATGATGACGACGGCACACCTTGTTTTTCTGACAGTTGCGAACGAGGATTGCGATATGCCATTGGGAAGTGATACATGGATAGAGAACTCGACCTGAAAGACAAGTTCTGCGGTTGTCTGCTGGCCAGCGCCCTGGGCGATGCGATTGGCGAGATCGCCTTCTCCTGTTCGTCCCTTGAAGCCCTCGAGCAGCGTCTCGGCCGGACCGATCTCCTGCACTATACGGACGACACGGCCATGGCCGTGGGTCTGGCCGACTCGATTTCCAGCCGGTGCGGATTGGACAGCAGACATCTCGGCGACACGTTTCGAACCAACTTCATGCAGGAGCCGTGGCGGGGCTACGCCTCGGGACCGCCCACCGTGTTCTCGCTCGTCGGAGAGCGGGGGCTGTCCTATACTGAGGCGGCCGGTAGACTGTTCGGTGGCAGCGGATCCTTCGGCAATGGCGCGGCCATGCGTATCGGTCCTGTCGGGGTCTACTTCTTCGATGCCCCCGATCTCTACGAACAGGCCCGCATCGCCAGTACGGTCACCCATACTCACCCTGTGGGAATCGACGGAGCAGCCGTCCTGTCCAAGGCGGTAGCTCAGGCGGTCTCTCTGCAATCGAACGACCGTTTCCCGCAGGCAAAATTTCTGGAAAATCTGCTACAATTCGCCCGCAGCGAAGTAATCCGCGGCAAGCTCGAGCAGGTCCGCGATCTGCTCGACAGCAACTCCCCGGCGGCTCGGGCGGCGGGAGAGCTCGGCAGAGGTGTGGCCGTTCAGGAATCGATGCCCTTTGCTCTGTACGCGTTCCTTCTTCATCCTCAACGCTTCGAAGAGTGTCTGTTCTGCGCTGTACTGAACGGCGGGGACTGCGACACCCTCGGCGCCATGGCCTGCTCGATTTCCGGCGCCTATCTCGGCGCGGGGGCGCTACCCCGGGCCTGGCTCGACAGGCTGGAAAACAGAGGGTTGATTCAAGACCTGGCCGTCAGGCTGCTCGAAGCTCGGTAATCTCAACGGTACAGAAAATGTGACAACCCGCCGTACAACCGACACAAACGTGGAAACTGAAATCCCTCAACCTCATAGGCAGCTCTCGATGAAGCCCAGGGCCTGCTCGGCACCCTGGCGATAGTACCTCTCGGAGGGATACATGGTGATATGTTTGAGGTGCATCTTCAAATTATAGATGTTCTTGCGCAGCTCGAATTCGGCGTCTCGGGGATACGCCCGCCAATAGCGCTCGTAGAAGCGCCGATTCGCCACACCGAACATTTCCATGAACGAGAGCTCCCTGGCATAGTCGGCCCAGAAACCGGGGATGTCGATATATCCACTGACGTAGGGATTTCCCGGGTAGCCTGAGCCTGCGAATCCCACCATCACGTTTCCCGACCAGATATCGTAGTGCGTGAGGGTGCTCCGCAGTCCTATATCCAGAGCGCGGCCAAAGCTTCTACGTACCCGTTCGACCCGGCTCAATAGCGCGCCGGAGACCAGGTTTGCAGCCGAGATCTCTGTGAAAACTCGATCGAAGCGGGGCAGCCAAAAATCCGCCCAAGCCTTGCTGCGCTCGTTCTCTTCCAACTCGGCACCGCCGAAGCCCCGACCGCGCTCTCTGTGCAGCTCGATCACCTGAGCGGCGATCTGATCGGTCAGGGCATCGATCATCTCCGGAGAGAGCAGACCGTGGACCCGATGCAAAACAACCCCCGGAATTTTGGTCATGACGAGCAGAGTGCCGGGGATCAGCTCTCCCGAAGCGTCTATAAAAAGAGGCTCGGGCACGGGCAGAGAGGTGTGGCTGGCGAAATAGCCAAGCACCCGATACTCGCGGATGATCTTCTCGTCCCTGTCCTCGGGACTGATTTTGCACACGAGATCGGGCTCTCCCGAAGCGAAGGACACTCCGACCACCCGGTTCCAGCAGCCCCCGCTCAGGACTTTAACCGATTCGACCTGCGGTTCACTCTCCGCGAAGGCGATCCGAGCGACGAGACCGAGCCTCTGCTCCGAGAGATAAGGATCGATTTTCTCCCTAAGTTGATCTTCCCGAACATTCATGAGCCGGAAACTTGAGAAGCGGTTGCGAGGACCCGGGGCTTGATCTTGTGGCTGTTCAGGTTGATGGTTTCCGGATCCGCCCCCAGGGCGAGAGCCACCAGCTCGGCGATGTGAAAAACAGGAATGGTGGTTCGGCTCTTGTCCCGCCGGCTGAGAAGCAGCTGTCCCGTGTCAAACTGGGTGAAGCACGTAGGGCAGGCTACCGAGATGGCTTCGACCCCGGCCTCGTTCATCCAGTCAAGTTTCTCCGCCGCGATCTTCAGACTTTCTTCGTTGCGACCCGCGTTGATCTGCATCGCTGCGCCGCAGCACAGATCCTGCCTGTTGTACTCGACGATCTGGGCCCCGATCACCTCGAGGACCAGCTCCATGGTTTCAGGAAGAGGATACTTGCCGTTTTCGGTATTGTGCTTCATTGCGCCTGCAGGACGGTAGTAGTGACAACCGTAGTGGGTCCCGATCTTCCATCCTGTAAGGGGCCTCACCACGGCAGCCTCGAGGCGATCGAGTATTTCCTCCTGAGAGAGAAGATCGGGGAGGTGGTAGATGCTCATGTTTCCCTGGTAGCTCTTTCCCAAACGCTTGAGCATCTCGTGAACGAACAGGCGCTTCTTCTCGTCCTGGGCTAAAATATGGTTGGTTTCCCGCAGCGTGTTGGTGCAGCCGGCGCAGAGGGTGACCACATCGAGTCCTTTCTCCTCGGTGAGGCAGAGATTCCGGGCCGCCAAGGCCAACCAGGCATCGAAATGCACCTCTTTGAGCCCCGTTGGCGCGGGGCAACAGCCGAATTTCACATCCACCAGCTCGATCCCCAGCTTGGGAGCGAGGAAACGCATGGCCACTTCCATGCCTGGATACTTGATGGGGATCACACAGCCCGTGAATATGGAAATCTTCACGCTACAGCTCCAGGATCTCCGCCAGCCCCGCCTCGGTCAGGATCGAGCGGATCTCGACGGCATCGGGCCGTTTCAGCGGCTTAAGCCCCAGCTCGCGGCGAACCCTATCCGAATGAGAGGTGGCCCGCACAGACCAACCCGTTTCTGCCATTAATTTTATGTGCTCCTTGAGAGGCTTGGGCAAATTCCCCCTGCGGGCCGCCATATTCATGATATGGGTCAGCAGGCCGCTGATCGTGATCTGGTGGGGACAGCGTTCCTGACAGGCGTGGCAGGTTGTGCAGCACCACAGCGTTTCGTCGGCCAGCACTTCCTCTTGCTCGCCGTACAGCATATAACGCAGGATGATCTCTCTTGGGTTGAAGCCCTCGATCACCTGGGCCGAGGGACAGCTTCCCGTGCAAATGGCACACTGCAGGCAGCGGTAGAACTCCTCTTTATCGTATAGATCCAGCGCTTTGGCCATTCGCCGCTCCTTCCTTACCCGGCCTGTACCGGAATCCCGCGGGATTTTGCCGATCCGACTGCGTCGCCCGGCTTCTGAGCCTGTTTCTGCAGGCGCACCTCCCGCTTCTTCTCCCTCTCGCCGAAGAACTTCATACCTTTTTTGATCTCTTCCTGGCCGATCGCACTCAGCTTCTTCTGCATGGCGATGATCTTTTCCTGAAAGCGCTGGCCTTCCGCCGCGCTCACCCAGACAAGCTGCAGCCGCTCGGGGTCCAAACCGCCCTGCTCCATGATCCTGCGCAGACGATGGAAGCGCTTCTCCGTCTGGGCGTTGGCTGCGATGTAATGGCAGTCGCCTATGTGGCAGCCGGAGATCAATACCATGGCCACCCCGCGGGCGAAGGCACGCTCTACAAAGCGTGTCGAGACCCGGCCGGAGCACATCGTTCGAATGATGCGCACCTCGCTCGGATACTGCATGCGGCTGACTCCCGCGAAGTCAGCCCCGGCGTAGGAGCACCAGTTGCAGTTGAAGGCCAGAATCTTCTTGTCGGATTCGTACTCCGTGAAGGCATCTACCTGGGCCAGGATCTGCTCGTCAGTGAAATGTCGCATGATGATGGCCCCGAAGGCACATTCGGCCCCGCAGGTTCCGCAGCCCGCACAGGCGGCCTCCACAACCACGGCTTTCTTGTTCTCGTCGAGATAGATCGCCTGGTAGGGGCACACCTTTGTGCAGGCGCCGCAGCCGGTGCAGGCATCCTGATCGACTCTAGCCGTGATCGCCTCCACCGTGACTTTCCCTCGACGCATGATGATGTTGGCCCGGGCCGCGGCGGCCGAGGCCTGGGTGACCGAATCTTTTATGTCTTTAGGACCCTCGGCACAGCCAGCCAGAAACACGCCCCGCGTTGAGGTATCCACCGGCCGGAGCTTCGGGTGGGCCACCATGAAAAATCCTCCGGACGTCAGGGAAAGGGTGAGGAAGCGCCGCACCAGATCGCTCCCCGTGCTCGGTTTCAGCCCCACCGAGAGGATCACCATCTCCACCTCTATGTCGTAGAGCTTGCTGAGGAGGGTGGACTCACCGACCAGGCGCAGATTGCCGTTTTTGAGAGGTATCACCTCGCCGGGCAAGCCGTGAATGAACTGCACTCCGGCCCGCTTAGCCCTCTGAAACAGATCCTCGAAGCCCTTGCCGAAAGCCCTGATGTCAATATAGAACACCGATATCTGTGTTTCGGGCCAGTGCTCTTTTATGAGCAGGCTGTCCTTGATCGTGTTCATGCAGCAAACATTGCTGCAGTAGGGATTGGTCTTGCTCGAACGCGAGCCGACGCACTGAATAAAGGCTACATTCTTCGGTACTTCGTGATCCGAAGGACGGATCAGGCGGCCTCCTGTAGGACCGCCGGCGTTGATCATGCGCTCGAACTCCAGGCTCGTGATTACGTTCGGGGCTCTCCCGTACTGATACTGAGGGATCTCCCGGGCATCGAACACATCCACTCCCGTAGCTACGACGATCGTACCTACCTCGAAGCTCTCCTCGGTGTCCCTGTCGTCGAACACGATACACTTGCGCTCGCAGGCCTCGACACACTTCTCGCAAACCCTCACACCGTCCTTGTTCAGACAAAGATCCATGTCGATCACGTAGGTAGCCGGCACGGCCTGGGCGAACGGCAGGTAGATCGCACTGCGCGTGGCCAGTCCGATGTCGAACTCGTTGGGGGCATGCTGGGGGCATACCTTGGAGCACTCGTCGCAGGAGGAGCACTGATCGGTTACGTGACGGGCCCGGTGCCTTACAGAAACACTGAAGCTGCCGACGTATCCCGAAATATTCGTGACCTCGGTCATGCTCATCAGCTTGATTCGCGGATGGCGTCCCGCCTCCGCCATCTTGGGAGCAAGAATGCAGATCGAGCAGTCCATCGTTGGAAAAGTTTTGTCGATCTGAGCCATGCGCCCGCCGATCGAAGGTTCCTTCTCCACGAGGATCACCTGGTACCCTGAATCCGCCAGATCGAGCGCCGCTTGTATACCGGCCACTCCCCCTCCGATGACCAGGGCTTTCTGGATGACAGGTATGTCGACTTCCTCCTGGGGCTCGAGCAGCCGCGCCCTGGCCACCGACATACGCACCAGGTCCTTGGCCTTCTCCGTGGCCTGTTTCTTGTCGTGCAGGTGCACCCAGGAACAGTGCTCCCGGATATTGGCCATTTCCAGAAGATATTGATTGAGGCCAGCCGCTTTGATACAGCTGCGAAAGGTGGGCTCGTGCATTCTCGGTGAACAGGCCGCCACCACAACCCGATTCAAGCCGTGCTCGGCGATGTCCTGCTTGATCTTCTCCTGTCCCGGCTCAGAACAGGTATAGAGCTGGTGGTCGGCCAGCACGACATTTTCCAGCTTGGAGGCGTGCAGGGCTACAGCCTCACAGTCCACGGTACCGCCGATATTCAAACCGCAGTGGCACACGTAAACCCCGATGCGGGGCTCCTCGCTGATTGATTCCTTGATCTCAAGTACTTCGTCAGCCACGTCTCACGTTCCTCTGATTCCCCTTGTTCTCTACTGCCAGCAGGCCGCGGCCGTGATCGTAGCCGGCCTGCAGCGCGCTCAGGTTCAGCTCCTCCGTGCCTTTGGGAATAGAACTCACGACAGCCTGTTTCATGGCCTCGAAACTGACAATTCCCGCAACTGCGGTCATGAAACCCAACATCACGATGTTGGCCACGATGACTCTGCCAAGCTCCTCGGCAATTCCAGTGGCCGGCACTTTGAGCACCCGGAGCGTTTCACGCTGGGGAAGGGTTTTTACCAGGTTCTCATTTACCAAAACCAGGGCTTCCTCGCCGACATTCGGCCCGTAGGAACGCGCCGCCTCTTCCGACATCAGCACCAGGACATCGGGGATTGTGACCCGGGGGTAGTTGATGCGCTCGCCGGAAACAATCACGTCGGCGCTGCAGGCACCGCCACGAGCTTCGGGACCGTAACTCTGGGTCATGACGGCGTTCTGTCCCTCATACAGGGTCACCGCCTTGCCGAGAATCAAACCGGCCAGCACGATTCCCTGGCCGCCGAAGCCGGCCATGCGGACCTCGGTCATGCCTTGGTCCCCTTGGCCTTGGCGACCACATGTGTTTCCCACATCTCCATGAACGTCGGCTTTTCGGTATCCACGAATTTCCCCACGGCAACCTTTCCCTTGAAAGGCAGAGCCGTATTCTCGGGATCCAGCTCGGTGGCGACGTAGGAGTTTTCCCTATAGAAGCGCATCATGTCTAAAGCCGATCCGAGCTTGTTGCGCCTGGCGTATCCGGTGGGACAGGGAGATACAACCTCGACAAAGCCGAAGCCGGGCTTATTCATGGCCTCCATCATCGCGTCCCGCATCTCGTAAGTATGCAAAGCGGTCCAGCGGGCCACGTACACGGCTCCTGCCGCTTTGGCTAAATAAATCAGATTGAAGGGATGCTCGGCACAGCCGTACGGCGTGGTGGTCGTTCGTGCCTCGAGGGGAGTCGTGGGCCCGCCCTGC
This sequence comes from uncultured Spirochaetaceae bacterium, assembly GCA_964390045.1. GTDB lineage: Bacteria > Spirochaetota > Spirochaetia > SZUA-6 > DRHE01 > CAYMGP01. Next base: position 13,864 of record CAYMGP010000043.1, read on the forward strand.
CCGCCCGTCATGCCGTAGTTGAAATTGTTAATGCAGATCACCGTGATATCCACATTGCGGCGGGCCGCATGGATGATATGATTGCCGCCGATGGCGAACAGGTCCCCGTCGCCGCTGAATACCACAACCTTGAGCTCCGGCCGGGCCAGCTTCAGCCCCGTGGCAAAAGGGATAGGCCGCCCGTGGGTCGTATGGTAGGTATCGAGGTTGAGATAACCTGCCGCCCGGCCTGAACAGCCGATGCCGGATACCACGACCGTCTTGTCGGGATCAAAACCTCCCTTCTCCAGTGCCTTTACGAAGGCGGTGAAGGCGATGCCTATGCCGCAGCCCGAGCACCAGATATGCGGAATGCGGCCCTCTTTCAGAAAACGATCGAGGGGATGATCGCCGTGTCCGCTCTGCCAGCCCGCTTTGACCTGGGCCTCGTCCAGGGCAGGGGCCTGCTGCAAACGCTTGATCATCGTGCCGCTTCCTCCACGACGGGCAGAAGCTCATCCGGCGAGAAAATCCTTCCCCCCATGAAGCCGGCCAGCACGGTATCCGTCCTGCCTTCAGCGCAGCGCTCGACTTCGTAGGCGATCTGGCCGCTGTTGATTTCTGCAACAACGAAGGCCTTGACCCTGCCGCTGCGGGCCAGGGCCCTGATCCGGGTTTCGGCGAACGGCCACACCGTGATCAGGCGGAGCAAACCCACCTTCAGTCCTTTTCTTCGAGCCTGCTCCACCACTTCCCGACTGGTCCGGGCAGAACAGCCGTAGGAAACGACCACGATTTCTGCGTCATCGAGATACAGCTCCTCTGTGCGCACGATCTCATCAGCGTGCTCGCGTATCTTTCGTACCAGTCGCTGAACCAAACGTTCCTGGGCTTCCGGAGTGATTACAGGATAGCCGAACTCGTCATGGGTCAAGCCGGTGGCATGGATATGATACCCTTCACCGGCAAACACCAGCGGAGGTGTCTCGTTTTCCTCCGGATAGAAGGGGCGAAATCCTCGCTTCTTAGGCTTGCGTCGACGGCGCGCCTTACGGGCGATCGCCTCTTTCGGCGGGATCATCACCTTTTCCGTCATGTGCCCCACCACCTCGTCGCTCAACACAATGACGGGCGTCCTGTAGGCGTCTGCCAGGTCAAAGGCATCAAAGGTCAGCTCGAAGGCCTCCTGCGGGGATTCCGGAGCCAAAGCGATGACCTCGTAGTCGCCGTGGGAGCCCCAGCGGGCCTGCATCACGTCCTGTTGACCGACGAGGGTGGGAAGACCGGTGGAGGGCCCGCCCCGCATGATATTCACAAGAACACAGGGAGCCTCCAGCATGGCGGCCAGTCCGATGTTCTCCATCATCAGGGAAAATCCCGGTCCCGATGTAGCGGTCATGGCTCGTGCTCCCGCCGAGGAAGCGCCGACCACCGCAGCCATCGAGGCCAGCTCGTCCTCCATCTGCACATAGACCCCGCCCACCTGGGGCAGGCGGCGGGACATGCGTTCTGCGACTTCGGTGGCGGGTGTTATAGGGTAGCCGGCGAAGAAGGTGCAGCCGGCGGCCACGCCTCCCTCGGCGCAGGCTTCATCGCCGTTGATGAAATGAGTTCCTGTAAGAAGGGTCCTGTCTTTCACGAAGCCGCCCCTCCGGCCGTAGAGCTGCGGCGGTGCCGCTCTCTTCTGGAAATCTGCTCGAGGTGAATCACGTCCTGTGGTTGTATTGGCCGGCGCTCAGCCACCGTACAGAAGATGGCGAACTCCGGGCATATGGTCTCGCAGAAGTTGCAGTTGATGCACACGCCCTCCTGCTTTACCCGGGGCGGATAGTAGCCCTTTTCGTTGAACTCCTTGGACTCTTCCAAGACATCTTTCGGGCAGAACTCAATGCAGTATTTGCACCCCTTGCAGCGGTAAGCGATAACGTTGACCTTGCCAATGACAACTTCGTGCTTGTCCGCATCCAAGGGCACGCGCCAGAAGTCCATTGTTGCTCCCTTGTTTGCTCGAAGTGCCCATTATATCAGCCGATAGGAAGTGTATCAATATAACATAACACTAATATTTATTCATCCCACGGATAGGAGTGCATCGGCGCGCGAAAGGCTTGCTTGTCCGTCGCTGAGGCAGACAGCGGCCACATCAGTCGGCACCGCTGTCAGGCCGTGGTGACTTTGTGGAGCTTGACCAGGCGCTGGGCAAGAAGCCGGGCAAGAAAGATCCCGTAGTGGGGTCTCTCCTTTATCGCGTTGATGAAGGCCTCTTTTGAGATATTTATAAGAACACCCCGGCCCATGGACTTCACCGTAGCGGACCTCCGGTTGTCCAACAGAAAAGACATCTCGCCGAGGAAAATATCCTCGGGGGTGAGAATCGATACTCGTTTCCCATTGGCAATGATCTCGAACTGGCCGGCGGCTATATAATACAGATAGCTGGATTTTTCTCCCTGAGTGAAAACGATGTCTCCGTCTTGGAAGACAACCTCTTCCTGGTCGGTGAAAACCTTGGGCACCACCTTGCCTTCGCGACTGAGGTGTTTAATTTCGAAGGAGACCTCGTTTCCCTTGTCGTTGTAGGCCAGCTTGGAGAGGTAGTGGCTGGCCATGGCGATTCCCCGGCCGTGCATCTCCTCAAGCCCTTCTTCGCCGGTGGCCGCCTGCTGGGCCTTCCAATCGAACCCCTCTCCCTCGTCGCGGATCCTGAAGGTGGATTTTTTTGGATTGATCCGGTAGTTGAGATAGACCTTTTTTTCACAGACCTCGGCATCCTTGTTTTTGTCCCGGATCAAATCGAGGATATCCTTGCCGCCGTCGAGCCATTTGGATTTCTCGTTGTAGCTGATCTTACAGTTGCCGTGCTCGATGGCATTGATGAGAAGCTCCTGCACGGCCACGTAAAAACGCACTTTCTGCTCGTGATCTATCAAATTTGAATTGAAGAGGAAGTTCGCCAGAAGGTTGGAATAGGTGACCAGATCGAAAGGGTCATTTTCCAAGACGAAAGACCCTGCCAGATTCGCCTGCAGGATGAAATGCAAATCCCGCTGGAAGAGAATTCCTCGGTTTTGGCTGAGTATCTTCAGCAGCCTGGGGAAGTAATCCTCGAGCTTTCCCTTCTCGATTACAGAAATCGTGTTGATTCCCGTGAACATCTTGAGCACTTCCTGCTCATTCTCCTCCTCGTGGAGAATGACGAATCCCCCGGAGTAGAGCCAGGGATCGCTCTTGATCTCTTTCAAAATGTTTTTGAGCTTGATGTACTTATCCGTACAGTTGACGACAATGATCTCGGGAAGCTCGTAGTTGAGGTGTTGGACAATAAGGTGTTTATCACGCAGATAGACGGGTACGAACTCGTCACCGAATTCGGTACAAATCTGAAGAATGGTTTTATTCGTTTTGTCGTCTGTGCTAAGTACGGCGATATTTCCCATCGGACCCCTATCTCTATTACTATATAATATAGTATTTCGTAAGAAAAAATTAGTCTATTATTATGACGGTCGAAAATCTTATTTTTATAACAAGATTTTCGACTGGAAGAAGACAACGCAATCTTCCTTTTATTTGCGAAGCGAAGATTGCGTTATGTATTTCGGAATTCACCCTCTTTCTGTACATGGAAATTCCTACCGGAAAAGGATATATTCTATGTATCGTTATCCGAGGAGAAGACCATGAAAAAACCAGCCGTTTTCATTTTCCTGATCCTGATAGCAGTTTTTTCTCTATCGGCGGATGAGCTTCTAGTTGAATATATTGAGGGAGCCCTCGAGCTCAGAGAGGGATCGGGCTGGATCGAGCTGTATATCGGAGATACGATACCCGCCGACAGCCTGATTCGCCTTTCAGGCAACGGATTCGCCGAGCTGTCTACGGCCGCGATTTCCATCACGCTGAGCGATGACGGCAGCTACGACACCGAAAGCCTGCTTCGCTCAGGCAAGCAGGTTGCCAATTGGGATATAGGCAAAGTGGTCAATTCCAAGCTGTCCAAGCTCATCTCCCCGACCGAAACGGGACAGACCGCTGTGATGGGCGTGCGCGGAGCGGAGGCCGGGGAAGAGCAGCTGACCTGGGTTGAAGAGGGCGAACAGTACCTGGAAGAGGGCAAGCAGGCGCTGCAGGACAACCTGTTCGACGAGGCGATTTCGCTGTTCAAGCAGGGAGCCGACTGGGCGCTCACCGACGAGGAGCGCGACGAACACCTCTTCTACGCAGCCTTGGCCCACTCCTTCAAAGGAGAGAACGCACCGGCTTTGATCATTCTCGAAGACATGCAGCTTGTCTCGGATGCAGCGTTCTTCACAGACTATGTTCTTCTGAAGGGCAAGCTCCTCATCGAGAATCTTGCCTTCGACGATGCCCTGGTCTTGTTCACTGAGTATCTCGAGCACCCCGATTGGGGAGAAACCACCCAGGTGGTGTACTTCCTCTCCGCTGTCTGTCACCAGGGTCTGAACAATATCGGCGACGCCCGCAAATTCCTCCAAGACGCCTACAACATCGACGCCGATTCCGAGTACGGCCGGGCCGCCCAGCGCATGCTTCAGAGTTTGTAGTATATTCCAACGTTCGATATTTCTCTCTACCTCGTCCAGCAGTTGTAGCAGGTCTTGCCGAGTATAGACCGTGAATCGATTACTCTATAGCGGCTAGGCTCGCCGCCAGGCCAACCACTTTTGCATGAGCTTTTTCACGGTTGGAGTCAGCTTGGTCTTCAGGTACCCGAATGCAACCCTGTTGATACTCTCGGCTTGCGTCGGATAAGGGTGAATCGTGTAGGCCAGATCGCTGAGCCCGGTTTTTGACTTCATGGCCAGGGTAATCTCGCTGATCATCTCCCCGGCGTGGCGCGCCACGACCGTCGCTCCCAGGATCTGTGGGGTGCCTTTGCGGGCGACGACTTTCACGAACCCCTGCTCCTCTCCGTCGAGGATCGCCCTGTCCACATGCTCGAGCGACTGGGTATAGGTATCCACAGGAATCCCCCTCTTTTCGGCTTCCCGCTCGTACAGGCCGACATGAGCTACTTCGGGATCGACATACGTACACCACGGTATAGTGAGGCTGCTGGTCTTGCGGCTGCGAACGAACAGGGCGTTCTGGACCACAATCGAGCCCATCGCCGCCGCCGCATGGGTGAACTTGTAGGGGAAGGAGACATCTCCGGCCGCGTATATCCTGCGGTTTGTCGTCTGCAGGTACTCGTTGACCTTTACGCCTGTACGATCGTACTCCACGCCTACCGCTTCCAGGTTCAAGTCCTCCACATTCGGAGCTCGGCCGATACCGACGAGAATTTCATCCACAGCGATGCTGTGCCGTTCGCCATCCTGCTCGAAGTGAATGATTTTCTCGGAGCCGTTGTGCTCTATGCGTGAAATCGAGCACTTCTTGATGAGGTTGACACCGTCTCGATTAAACGATCTCTCCACCAGCTCGGCGGCCTCTCTGTCCTCCCGCGGCAGAATATGATCTGTCTTTTCAAGAAGATACACTTCGGCGCCGAAACGAGAAAAACTCTGGGACATCTCACAGCCGATCGGCCCGGCTCCGATGACTGCAAGCCGCTGAGGAAGCTCTGTCAGGCTGAACAGAGTCTCATTCGTCAGGTAATTGGCCTCCTCAAGACCTGGAATAGGAGGAGCCGCTGCTCTGGCACCGGTGGCGATTACCGCCTTGGCAAAGTTCAGGGTTTTTCCAGCCACCTCTATGGTATTCGGGCCTGTGAAACGAGCGCTGCCCAAATACACATCCACACCGAGGCTCGTGTAGCGCCTGACCGAATCCACGGGACTGATACCGGCCCGAAGGCGGCGCATCCGCTCCATGAGCCGCGGGAAGTCAACCAGAACCCCATCTGGAACGGAAACACCGAACTCGCCGGCATCCCGAACATCGGCGTACGCCCGGGCCGAACGGATCAATCCCTTCGAAGGCACGCAGCCTACATTGAGGCAATCCCCGCCCATCAGGTGCTTTTCTATTAGAGCAACCTTGGCTCCCAGACCTGCAGCTCCGTTTGCCGCGATCAGGCCGGCTGTGCCGGCTCCTATAACAACCAGGTTGTACCTACCCTCGGGATCGGGATTCCGCCAGTTTTCAGGATGAACATTGTCGACAAGCTTCCTGTTGTGCTCGTCCTCCGGGTGGACCGTTACACTCTTCTTGACTTCTATAACAGGACTCATTATTTTCTCCTTTTACAGTTTATTCCTTACTTTTACAATAATAAATAGATAGATGCGCCCGGGTCAAACAATCTTACCCCGCGGCCCGAAGAATGCAGTCGGGGGAAGAGGGGATTTTTCGAAAATACTTGGATTGACAGACAAAAAGAGTATAGATTAATAATGGAAAGCACAAATAATCATGGCAAATAAGATAGAACACTGGATTACACCCCATCCCGCGGTCGTCGACGCGGCGGAGAGCTTGGTCGAGGCTGTCCATATAATGACGGAAAAACGAATCGGGGCGATCCTTGTAACAAAAAAAGATAAATTGCTCGGTATCTTCACGGAAAGGGACCTGCTGCGCCTGTTCTCAAAAAGCACGGACGAGGATTTCAAAAAACACCTGGAGCAGTCCATCCGCAATTTCATGACCGAAACACCTGTCTGCGCTCAGGCAACGGACGACTACAACACGGTATACACCAAAATGAAAACGCACAACGTGCGCCACATCCCCATCCTCGACGGCGAGCGGTTGGTAGGCATCGTGTCGATGCGCGACCTGATCCATTTTTACCAGAACAAACTGGAAACAGCCTTCAACGATGCTCGTCAGGAGATCAAAGAGCTAAAAAAACTGGCAACTGCCTCCAACAGCGATAAAATCGATACCCTGATAAGAGAAGTCCAGAAATACAGGGAGTTGAGCCTTACCGATGATCTCACCGGACTTTTTAATAAACGCTACTTTCAGATCAGACTGATCGAAGAGGTGTCCAGGGCGAAACGATCCTCATACGCACTTTCCCTGATTTTCTGCGACATAGATTTCTTCAAGCGCATCAACGACCGCTTCGGTCACCACACAGGCGACCAGGTGCTGCACACAACCGCTCAGATTCTGAGCGGGGCGATAGATCAGCTGAATATCATTTCGAGACTACGGAAATCTGATATTATCGCCCGCTACGGTGGCGAGGAGTTTGTCATAATTCTTCCCGAAACCAACAAGAGGGGAGCAGTGGTGGCGGCCGAAAGGCTGCGCGTAGAAATGGAAAACTACAAATTTCGCCTCGATGGGGAGGATGTGCATATCAGTATGAGCTTTGGGGTCGCCGAGCTCGACCCCGAAGACAAAGATCATACGGAGATCATAAAAAACGCCGACTATGCAATGTACAAGGCAAAGAACAGCGGCCGCAACCGGGTGGTGGCCTATCCGCCGGACGATTAGGAATGCTTGAACGGCGGTGATTTGTAGGATTCCAGCAGTTCGGTCATGCCTGCAGCATTTACAGGTTTGGCGAAGTAGAACCCCTGAAAAGCTTTACAGCTCTTCGAGAGCAGATACTCCAGTTGTTTGCGCGTCTCCACGCCCTCCGCGATCACATCCATCAACAGGCTGTTTCCCAGGGTGATGATCGTGTTTATTATTTTCATGTTGCCCTTCTTATCCATATTGATCACGAAGGACTGGTCGATCTTCAAGATGTCAATGGGAAAATCTGTCAGATAGCTGAGCGACGAATAGCCGGTACCGAAATCGTCGATGGCAATGCGAATTCCCGGATGCCTTTTTTTGAGTTCCAGCATTTTCACCCTTGCTTCGCTGGGATCGGGCATGATACTGCTCTCGGTGATCTCCACCTTCAGATTCTTGGGATCGATACCCGTACGAGAGATGATCCTGCTCAGTTTGTCGACGATATGCTCCTGGCTGAACTGCTTCACGCTCAGATTTATAGAAATGAAAAGATCTTCGAATCCGCCTGTGTTCCAGGTCTTCAGCTGCCGGCAGGCTGTTTCGAAAACCCAATCCCCTAGGGGAAGTATGAGCCCCGTTTCCTCGGCGACCGGTATGAAATCCACAGGAGAAATGAGCCCCCGCTTACGGTCGTGCCAGCGCAGCAGCGCTTCCGCTCCTTCGATCGAACCACTGGCGCCTACAATCGGCTGGTAGTGGAGATCGAAATAATTCTGATCCAAAGCCCTGCGAATTCCGTTCTCGAGAAACAACCGCTCCGAGGCTTGTTTGTTCAGCTCTTTGCTGAAGAACATATAGCGGTTCCCACGCTCCTTGGCCTTGTACATTGCCATGTCGGCATGCTTTATCAGCTGCATGGAATCCAAACCGTTCTGTGGGATCAAAGAGATGCCAATGCTCACCCCGATGGATGTTTTTGTACCGGCGTCAACTCCCTTGACATGGTATGGCCGTTTGATCGTATCTATGATCTTCTGAGCCACCACCGCCGCGTCGGTGGGTCTGTGCAGATGGGTCAGCAGTATAACAAACTCATCGCCGCCGAAGCGAAACAGGTCTTCATGGCTTTTATGATCGGCATCCAGCTCGGCGCTGAATCGATACACTTGGTCGCTTTCCCGCAAGCAACCACTCAAGCGTTGGGCACAGTTGCAGAGGAGTATATCCCCGACATTGTGGCCCAGCGTGTCGTTGACCTTTTTAAAACCGTCCAGATCGAGGAAAAGAACGGCCCCGTAGGTGTCTGAGTAGCGTTTGACGTGGGCTATAAACTGTTCGAGGGTTATATAAAACAGATCCCTGTTGCCGAGATCGGTAAGCTTGTCGTGGTAGGCCAGATATTTGAGCTTGCGCTCTGTTTTCTTTCGCTGGCTGATATCACGGACTATGCAGGTGACCAACCTTTCACCCTGCAAGCTTTTCGAGTTTCCGAATGAGATCTCCATAGGAATAATCTCGCTCGCCTTGTTCTGTCCCAGCACCTCGAGGGTGTTCTCCAGTTTCGAGGCTTTACGGTCGGCATCATCGATCACGAAATACTTCTTGAACACCCCCTCGTAGCGATTGTAAACAGAAGGGGGGAAGAGAATGGAGAAATCTTTGCCAACGAGAAACTTTTGGGAGTATCCAAACACATTTTCAACAGCTGTGTTGGCGAAGATAATTTTCAACTTGTCATTGACTTGAAGTATCGAATCGGTCACCGTTTCCGATAACGCCCAGTAGCTGTTTTTCACGGCTTGCAGCTCTTCGGTGATCTTCAGATGCTCCGATATATCGTTCATTAGAACCATGACGGCCGCATTTCCATGCCAGCGGTGGGGAATGAAAGTCAGCCGCACGGGGAGGCGCCGGCCCCGCTTGCCCACCGCCTGTAGTTTTGCAGAGATGCGGGCGTTGTTTTTCAGGCACTCGGAGAACTTCCTAGTAAAGGCTTTCTTCGAGCTTTCGCTGAACAGCGCCGCCGCGTCGCCGCCGACTACCTCTTGGTATGTATAGCCCAATACTCGGCAGAATGTAGGATTGACGTATAAAACGCGCGCCTGCTTATCCAGGTGGATAGCCGCATCGGAAGTCGCTTCGGCAAGAAGCTCGTAGATCTTAGTTTGTTCTTTGATATCCACTGGTATTTAAAAAACCTCAAAATCAGATGAAATTAGGCTTAACATCAGTAATATAGCACGGCCCTTCGGTATATCAAAGAGATTTCAAGAGTGCGCCAAACCGATGATTTCCCGCACCGAAGAGAAACCTCCCTCTCTGAGGTAAGCAGAAATTCCCTCCACTACTTCTTTCATCACCATGGGATTCACAAAGTTCTGTGTTCCCACAGCCACGGCTGTGGCGCCGGCGAGGAGGAACTCCACGGCATCCCTCCAGGTCGCGATTCCTCCCATTCCGATTATCGGCACCGTGATCTTTTGAAATGTAGTAAATATAGCATACACCGCCAGGGGCCGTATCGCTGGCCCCGTCAAACCGCCCGTGGTATTGCCCAATATCGGCTTGCGCCTCTCGACATCGATGGCCATCCCCTGGTAGCTATTGACCATGGATACGGCGGCGGCACCCGCCTGCTCGGCCGCAACGGCCATGGCGCTGATATCCCGTACGTTGGGTGACAATTTGGCGATCAAGGGAATAGATGTCGAATCGCGCACCGCAGCAATTACCTGCCTCAGGTTCTCTTCTCGTGTAGCCCAGAGTATTCCATCCTGCAAATTCGGACAGGATAGATCGAGCTCGAGCATATCCGCCGACCCGGTTTCAGCGATCCTGCAAGCGATTTCTATCCACTCTTCCAGGGAGCTGCCCGCGATACTGACGATCAGCGGCGGTCCTAGTGAGCCGAGGTGGGGAAGCTGATCCTTTAGGAAACGCTCCAATCCCTCGCAGGGAATACCGATGGCATTTAACATTCCGCAGGGGGTCTCCCATATCCGGGGCGGCGGATTGCCCGCTCTGCGATCAAGGAAGATCGTTTTATTGATGACGGCGCCCAACTCGGAAGGCGGGATAAGCTGTTCACGCGTGTCGGAAAACTCATACGTACCGGAGGCCGGAAGTACGGGATTCGCCATGGTGATACCGGCAATCTGGACGGAAAGATCGATCATACCCGCGTCCTCATTCGATTACTACTTTAGAAATCGGGAAATGGGGCCCGTCCTGGCAAACGAGGAAGTAGCCCGTTTGATCGACTTTCTTCACTGCACAACCGTGGCAGTCTCCCAATCCGCAAGCCATCAGGCCTTCGAGAAAAACGTGGCCCTCGGTCCGTCCCTCCCGATCGAGGTCCTGTACATGCCTGGCCAGGCGCCTGGATCCGCAGGTGAACACCCTGTCCACGGTCGTGTCCTCCAGCAGCCTGTCGAGGAGATCCGAGGCAAGTCCGTGATAGCCCGCTGTGCCGTCGTCTGTCGCTATGAAAAACCGCGAGGACACAGGCTCGAGATATTTCCTGCAGACGACCCGAGAAGCGGTGGAAGCGGAGAGGATCGTATAGGTTTGGATTTCCCGTCGATGAGCCTCTTCGGCCAGGTAGACAACCGCTGCTGCTCCCGCTCCCCGTACGAGAAAAGCGAGGGAAGAGCAGGAGAAATCCACCACAGCCCGCCCGAGAGGTCCGGCGATCTGCAGGTTCCCGTCGGACTTCAGCGCTTTGAGCAGTGTGGTCGCTCTGCCCTCAACTTTGATGAACAGCCGAATCGTTCCCTGACCCGCATCGCTCTGCACGATATCGAAGGGACGGGGAAGCAGTGGATCGAAACCCGTCCAGGCGCGGATCATCACGAACTGGCCCGGTCCTGCCGTCCGGGCGATCGAAGGCTCGCGAACAAGCAGGTCGATGTACTCCTCCGTCTCCTGTTTCAACTCGAACACCTTTGCCGTTTTGTAAACAGGATGTGATCTCATACGTGGGCATATTAGCTATTTCAGGAAAAAAAAGCTACGCTCGTTCCTATCAGCGCAGATGCCGGAATCTGGTGCGTATGATAATGTAGCAGCCGCAGAGCAGTCCCCCGCCCCCGACGAGCTGCATCCAGGTCAGTTTCTCCCGAAACAGGAGAAAAGAGGCCACTCCCACCAGCAGGGGAATCAGCAGAGTCAGGCTAGAGGACAGAGCCAAGCCCAGCACGCCCACCGCCCGATAGTATAGGGCATGGCCCACACCCACACCGACCAATCCTGAGACCACAAGCAGCGCCCAGATCGCCGGCGGAGCTTGGGGAAAGCCGAGCGCGCCGTCCAGGGCAAACCAGGTGAACATGAACAGAGGCGTCACGATCGAAAAAACCGTAGAAACCGCCAGGGTGGCGGACACCCCAACCAGCCATTTTCGTATCAATGCGCCGAGCAGGGCCCAACACAGCGCCGAGCAAAGCATCACGAGGATTCCGAGGTTGAACTGCGGAGCACCGAAGCTCTCGCCCCCGACAATCGTCAGCACCACGCCGGACAACGCCAACACGAGTCCGACAAAGAAGATCCCACTTCTCAGCGTGGACCGCTCGTCCGGAAAAATCAGCGCCGCAAGGAACACGGAAAACAGCACCAAGGATTGATTGATCAGGGTGGCAAAGCCCGGATACAGCAGATAGAAGGCATAGGTGAAGGTTATCTGGAAGCCGTAGCAGGCCAGGGCGATGATCAGCAGCTTGTACCAGCGGGAGAGTAGACGGGGAAGATCCGACTTGATTTTGTCGGAGCCTTCCCGCAAGAGGACAAAGCCCCAGAGCACAACCAGAGCGGAGAGATAGCGGAAGAAGGTTTGAAACACGACTGTATAGTACCCGCTCAGGTAACGGATCATCAGGGGAGCGATAGACCAGCAGATGATGGCGCCCAGGTTCATGAGAAGTGCTTTTGTTTTTTCGGGCATTTCGGTCCCAGATTATAATATTACTTGCTTCGTGTTTCGATTTCCTCGAGAGCTTTATCCAGCAGCGGGCCTACCTCCTCCAGCTCGATCCCGTGCCGATCCAGGGCCACACCCACGGCGGCCGGAAACTCCATTTCCCGAGCCTTCAGCTCGGCCTTGAGCTCCTGAATGAACACCCCGCTTCCCTCTCCGATAGGATAGGCAGCACCAATCGGCGCGCTGCCTGGGTATCCCTTCCAATCGGGGTTGGTTCCCGTGATATCCACTCCACAGGAGGGGCTGCCGTCGATGCCGAGCAGCACGAGCCGGAAGCCGTGGCCCGGGTAGCGATCGATCTGGTCGGCGACGGTCGCTGCCAGGGTCCGGCAGTGCCGGCGATAGGCCGCCGTATCGTACTGCTCGATAACCTGAGAAAAACGATTCAGACCGGCAAATCCTACTTCCGGACAGGGCAGCTGAAAAAGCGCATACCCTCGCCGGCGCACGACATCGAGCACCGGATCCACTATGCCCGGATAGCGAGCCCTCAGATACGGTTTCGTGTTTTGATTGAGCAAACAGTGGGCAACCAGAGCTACCTTTCCGTTCACCTCAACGCGTACGTCCTTCATTGATTCTCCTCTATATAATTATTGATGCTTGAGACGCCAAATGATCAGTGTACTGAACACCAGACATCCTCCAGCTATAATTCCGAATGTAGAGCGAACGCCTATCAGATCGGCAAGATGCCCGCTCAACCAAGGGCCAACGAACATACCCAGCGCATAAACAGTTTGATGCAGTCCCATGGCCGTAGCGCGCTGGTTGTGCGGAACCTCCCTTATCGTCGAACCGATAAGGGTAGGATAGCCGATACCGTGAGCCAGGCCAAGCAATGCTTGAAGCACGAACAGCAAACTCAGCCGATAGGCCAGCGCGGTGCCTCCAACACCGATCGTGAAAAGACCGAAGCTGAGAGCCATCAGCGTGACGGGATTGATCCGCTTGGCAACGCCGGTTACCAGAACGTTTCCCAGGATCAGGGCCAGGATATTTACGCTGACCAGAAGACCCTTAACGACATCGCCGGCACCCATCTGTCCTGCGAGCATGGGCAGGAAACCGAAGGTAACAGAGAAATTTATGAACTGATTGACGATCGCCAGCAGGGACGGGTAGATCACCGTCTTGTTTTTCAGCAAATCACGCAAAAAAGTTGTTTTCTGCTCTTCGACTGCAGGAATCGGAACCGAAACCGGAGCCAGGGAAATCATGGCTAGTCCAATCGCCGATGCTGAGAATAGAAAAGCCAGGCTGTAGCCGCCGAGGGTGTTCAGATATCCTGTCAAGGAGGTGCCGAGAAGCTTGGCCAGAGAGCTTACCAGGGTCAAGACGGCTCCGGCCCGAACCGCCTCATGCGGTGCGTAAAAGGCGGAGAACACGACCACCTGGAGAACCCAGGTACCCATGGAAATCCCCACCAGTGAACGGCCGGCAAGCAACCCGGCGTAGCCGCCCGCCCAACAGAGCGTGAGGGAACCGAGCCCGGCAAGAGCAGTCCCGCCCAGAATGAAAAGCTTGCGCCGGCCCACCACGTCGACCAGTAGTCCCAAAGGCAGTCGCACCACAGCCTGCCACAACCCGTACATGGCCAGCACCGTTCCCACCCGGGCGAGGCTGCCCGTTTTGGAAAGCAGATACACGGGCAGGGTCGGCAGATAGATGTAGTGAGCCAGCCAAAATAGGAAAACCGAGGTAACGAAAAGTCGCTGGCTGGCTTTGTTCGGCATGGACAGCTACTCGAATCCGAATCCTGCCCGCTCGAGCACGCTGCGCAGGAACTCTCTCGTATGCAGCGGATTTGTCGAGCTGATCCGCCGTCCCGAATGCTCGATCCAGCCGTATCCGGTCGAGGTTTCTACGGTTTCCCTACCGGCGTGGTCGGGGTCTACGATCCTGCAGCAGGAATCGTCGATTTCCCGGCCGCTGTAGATACCGCTTTGCTCCATAGTGCGGTCGTATTCTTCCACGGCCCGCTCGACGGCCTCCCTGTCGTAGCCGTCGTGAAACAGAACCGCGGAAAGAGGCAGGCGGGGCTTGACGGGGTTCCGTTTCTCGGCAACCCCCACGGTTAACCCGAACAGTGGAAACACCTTCTGCGGCAGCTCGAGGAGCTTCCAGACTTCCTCCGCATGGTTTCGCAAGCTGCCGATCATGCAGATCCCGTAGCCGAAGGATTCTGCGGCCAGGGCTGCGTTCTGCGCGGCCAGAGCCGCATCGACAGACGCCATCAGGAAGGATTCGAGAAACCGTGCCTGGGTGTAGCTGTACCCCGCTCTTCTCGCTACAAGTTCCATCTTGTACATATCGATACACAGGACAAAAAAGAGCCCCGCTTCGACGATGCCGGGATTGTCTCCCGCCAGCTCGGAGAGGCTTCGCCTCTTCGCCTCATCCGTTATGGAGAGAAAAGCATAGGTCTGGAGATTGCATGAAGTCGAAGCCCTCTGTGCGGCGCTCACGATCGCCCGTTCATGCTCCGGGGGGATTTCTGCGTGAGGAACAAAGGAACGCACCGAACGGTGATCATGTACCAGCGACAGGAAGGCATTGGTATACGGGGTGTCGAAACCGCTCATGGATTTGATGATACGAAGGCCGGTCGCGCCGCTTCAGGTCACGCCGAGGTACGCGTTCTTGACGTGCTCGTTGTTGGCGAGCTCGTCACGCGAACCGCTCAGTACAATGTGGCCCGTCTCGACCACGTAGCCTCTATCCGTGATCTCCAGGGCGGTCTCCACGTCCTGCTCGACAAGCAGGATACTGAGGCTGCGCTCCTTTTTTATCTTCAGAAGGAGCTCGATAAGCTTATCGACGATCACCGGGGCCAAACCGAGGGACAGCTCGTCCACGAGCAGAAGCAGCGGATTGGCCATTAGAGCGCGACCTACGGCACACATCTGCTGTTCGCCTCCGGAAAGGGTCCCGGCCAGACGTTTGCGGTACTCTTTCAATGCGGGGAAAATCGAGTACACAAAATCCAAGTCTTGCGGGACATCGGGACCCCTCTTGCGCAGGTAGGCGCCGAGCATCAGGTTGTCCTCAACGGTGAGCGCGTAGAACAGCTGCCGGCCCTCGGGAACGATTGCGATCCGCCGGGCCACCCGCTGAGAGTTGCTCTCCGCTGTGATGTCCTCGCCCTGGAATACTATGGTGCCGCTCCACGGTTTCATGGCACCGATCAGGTGGCTCATCAGCGTGCTCTTACCCACACCGTTGGATCCGATGATGCAGACCGCCTCTTCCCGATGAACCTCGACATCTATATCCCAAAGCACCTGCAGGTTCCCGTACCCGCTGTTCAGCTTCTCCACCCGCAGCATTGCTTGATCATTGCCCATCTGCCGTCCTCCTCCGGGCGTACTTCTTTCCCAGGTACGCCTCGATAACCAGCGGATCCTTGGCGATCTCCGCCGGAGTACCCTCGACGATCTTTTTTCCGTAGTTGAGCACCATGACCCGCATCGAAATGGACATCACCGCCCGCATCACATGCTCGATGAACAGGATCGTGATGTTCATATCCTCGTTGATTCTCTTGATCAAAGACAGAGCCTCATCCACCTCGGTAGGCTGCAGTCCGGCCATGACTTCATCGAGAAGCAGCAGCTCAGGGTCCGTGGCTACCGAACGGGCCAACTCGAGACGCTTGCGGTCGGGAACGGTCAGCTGGCCTACGGACAAGTCCCGCTTGCCGATCATTCCCGTCAGCTCCATGCAGACCCGGGCTTTTTCGCGAGCCACCTTGACCGTGGAGGTACGGTTGGCCCGTCCGAACAGGGCGCCGGCCATCACGTTCTCTTCGACGGACATCCCCACCAGCGGCTTGGTGATTTGGAATGTGCGGGCGATCCCGGCCTTGGCCACCCTGTCGGGGGTATATCCTGTAATATTCAAATCGTTGAAAACAACTGTTCCCTGGGTTTTGCGAATCGTGCCTGTGATGAGGTTCAGGATCGTGGTCTTGCCCGCTCCGTTGGGACCGATCAAGCCGACAAGCTCCCCGCATTTTACCTTGAATGAAACGTCATCCACCGCCTTGAGGGCGCCGAAATGAACGCTCAAATTCGTTACCTCGAGCAGTGTTCCGTTGTCCATGATCTTACACCGCCTCCTTTTTACCGCGTTTCAACCTGCCTCCGACCCAATCTGTGAAGCCCACCACCAAACCGCGGGGCACGAAGAGGATGACCAGCATGGTAATCACTCCAAGAATTCCCAGATGGAAGGTAAGGAACTGGCTCCAGATCACTTCGGAGAGAAGCTGGAAGATAAAGGCGCCGACGATCGGGCCGAGGATGGTACCCGCTCCTCCCAGCAGCACCATGAGGATCGAGGTAACGGCGATCATGATGTTGAACACATCGACCGTGCTGATATACGACATCCACCACCCGTAAACCGAACCGGCCACGCTGGTGATCACCGCGCTGATGACCCAGGTAGCTGTTTTGTAGAGGGTGGTGTTGATGCCGAGGGATCGGGCAGCCTCCTCGTTGCTCTTGATGCTGCGAATGGCAAAGCCGAAGCGGCTGCGTACGATGATGATATTGATCACGGCGGCCAGGACCATCAAACCCATCATCAGGTAGTAGAAGAGGCGGTTCAGGGCCGCCGGATCCATCTCCAAAGCGGGAAAGATGATGCCCATGGCACCGCCGGTCAGTCCGGTTGTGTTCAACGCTATGGCCATGATGGCACCGTTCAATCCGATGGTAGCCACGGCGAAGTAGTGTCCTCGCAGCCGCAGTACGGGAATGCCGAACACGATGCACACGAATACCGACATCAAGATACCGATGAGCATTCCGGGAATGAACATCCAGCCGCGGGACATGAGGATGCCCGTGGTGTAGGCGCCCAATCCGAAAAACACTACATTTCCGAAGGGAACATACCCTGTGTAGCCCATCAGCAGGTCGATCGCCTTGGCCAGTACGGCAAACATGAATACAGAGGTTAAAAGCCGCACCCAGTAGCCTGAGATGATCCAGGGCATCACCGCCAGGATCACCAATGCGGCGCCGATCCCCAGATAGGTCCATTTATTTTCATTTTTACTCAGTATCATAGCGATCTCCTTATACGTCCCAGAAGCGGCGGCCTATCAGCCCCCGGGGTCGAAGAACCAAGACGATCACCATTACCACCAGACCCAGAGCCTCGTTGTACTCCGGTCCCACAGTGAGGGCGCCCAACGCTTCGACCTGTCCAAGGGTAATTCCCCCCAAAGCTGCGCCCCAGATGTTGCCCAAACCCCCGAGAACGGCGATCACGAACACCTTTCCAAGCAGCCCGCCGGCGAGCACGACGGAAAAGGCGTTGATGTTCGAAGCGAGAGATCCAGCCACGGCGGCGATGGCACAGCCTATAGCGTAGTTGATCATATACATACGCTCGACATTGATGCCGATGAAGCGGGCTCCGTCAGGATTGAGGGCCGAGGCCTGGATCGCTTTTCCCGGTTTGGTTTTGCTCATAAACAGATGCACGAAATATACGGCCAGGAAACTGACCGCGAAGATCAGGGCTTTGACGAACGGCAGGTGAGTCTCGAACAACTCGACGGCCAGATTGGAATAGGGGCTCGAAATGATCCGATAATCGGAAGCCCAGATCAAGAGCATGAAATTTTCCAGTACCAGCTCCACGGCGAAGGTCATGATCAGGGTGGCGAAAAAGCTTCCCCTCCTGATCGTAGGCCTGAGCAGAAACCTGTAGACAGCCATCCCCAGTAAAAACATGATAATAGCCGCCGGTATGGCGCTGATTACCGGCTGTATACTGAGGAGGGTAAAAAACTGAAAGGATATGTAGGCGCCGAGGACCATCATACCCCCATAGGAGAGGTTTATGATCCCGCTGATCCCCCACTGGAGGGAGAAGCCTGCCCCCATCAGGGTATACAATCCTCCGAGCAGGAGCCCATTGAGGGCAATCTCAAACACCATGTAGATGCCTCCTTGGCTTTGGTGGCCGCTTTTGCACCGACAAACGATGATATTCCGATTGTTTCAGTAATGAAACTCGGGGGTTGTGCGCCATTATATAGAGATTGTAAGAAAATGCAACGCCTCACGGCGGTTGCAAACGTGCACAGCATCGTGGCGAGGCTGTGATTTTGAGCTGATGTAGCCGTTCCTTATTGTTGACAACATTTCTAAGATTCTGATAGGATAGGCGAAATTATCATAAATCTTACAAGGAGGATCCAGTGAAAAGATCTGTAAGTATCGTGCTCATCTTAGCAGTTTCTCTAGTACTGACGGGCCTGGTTTTCGCAGCCGGTCAGGAAGAGGCTGCGGCGGAGAAAGTCGTTAAGATCGGCTGCTCCGTATCGATGTCCGGCAAGATGGCTCCCGAGGGAACCAATG
>CAYMGP010000044.1:0-31841 GCA_964390045.1 uncultured Spirochaetaceae bacterium
CCTCGATGTAGTCGACATCGGGCTTGTCCAGTCGGCCGAGAAACTGACGGGCGTAGGCTGACAGAGATTCTACGTAACGGCGTTGGCCCTCTGCAAAAATCGTATCGAAGGCTAAGGATGATTTTCCCGAACCGCTGATGCCGGAAATAACTATAAACTTGTTTCTGGGAAGCTCGAGATCTATATTTCTCAGGTTGTGTTCCCGAGCCCCTCTAATGATGATGCTCTTCACTCTTTGAGTACTGCAACCGATCAGAATCCCGTTCTATTCACCGGGTGCCTCTGACAGCGCTCGCTCTACAGGAGGCATGAATTGTATACGTCGCCGTCTCGGGCGCATCGAGGCTATGTAGGATACCAGCGGTACGAGGATCATGCATACTCCGGAAACAGCGATAATCTCCCAACGAGTCATTAATCTCAGGAAGAACAGGGGATTCATAGACGCTAGCTTTCCAACGCTTTATAATACTGGCCGCATAGTACAATGACAAGAGTAATTGTAGATCGGCATGCCGGCTTGTGCGCAGGTGTGCGAAGAGCCATCAAAGAGACGCGTCGCCTATTGAATGAAAGGTCGGCGGAGGAAGCCCGAGATGGGCGGTCAACCGCCATGGCTGCTTCAAGCCCCGGGATCGTTTCCTACGGTCAGCTGGTTCACAACAGGGAAGTCACGGACGATTTGTGCGAAGCGGGCTTGAAGATCGTCGAAAGCCTCGACCGGATGAAGAGCTCGGACACGGTAATTATCAGGGCACACGGAGTGCCCCCGGGCCATGAATCCGGGCTGCGTAGCAGGAAAGGTAGAGTTGTAGATCTCACCTGTTCGCGGGTCAAGCGGGTGCATGAGCTCATCAAGGGTAAACGCAGGCAAGGATATCGGATCGTGATTGCAGGCGATCCGGCTCATCCGGAAGTCATAGGTCACCTCGGTTATGCCGGAGAGAGTGCCGTTGTTCTTTCGAGCGCCGAGCAGGCTCGTTCGTATAGACAAGAGGGAAAGATCGCGGTGTTTTGCCAAACCACAACCACGGTGCAGCTCTTCGAATCCGTGGTTCACACCCTCAAAAATCAGGGACTCGATGTGACCGCGGTGGATACCCTCTGTCCCTTCGTGATCGACAGACAGAAATGGATCGAGCGTTACGCTGCAAAGGCTCAAGCCAGCCTGATCATCGGAGGAAAAAACTCCAGCAACACGCGCAAACTTTTCGAGATCGCGGCGGCATTCGGCAAGACCTTCTGGATAAACCGAGCTTCGCAGCTCGATGCGGGTGAAGTGCTTCAGTTTTCACCGCTCGCCGTGACCGCCGGCGCCTCGACCGCCGACAGCACCATCGAAGCGGTGCTGGCAAGATTGCGCGAGGCGGGGGCCAAGATAGAGAAGCGTTGAAGCTAGAGTCGAACCACGGTTCTGCCGAATCCGCCCTGTTGCGGAGTGGAAAAGAAGTAGTCTTTGACGTGCTTCGATTTCTTCAAAAACTCGTGTATTCCCTTTTGTAGAATCCCTTCACCCTTGCCGTGCACGATGCTGAACTCGCTGAGCCCGCTCAGCAGAGCCCTGTCTATTTGACTTTCCAGCTGCTTCAAGGCTTGATCGAGGCGCAGGCCGCGCAAATCGAGCTGGTAAGACGGGGATCCGCTCTCTATCTCCTCGCTGATGGAAAGCGACGGCTCCTCTCCGAGCGGTTGCGCAGGCTGTAAGTCGCTCGCTGGAAATGTGCCCCGCAGCGTGTCCGTGGCCACAACCCAGGTGTCCCGCCTGCCCTTGCGCACGATTTTTCCCCTTTTCCCGGTTCCCCGGATGATCACCTCCATCCCATCTGCCAAGCTGAGCTCCGCGGAGCTGTACAGGTCCGTACGCTCGCCCTGAAGGGTTTGTTCATGTCGTTCGATACCCTCGGCCAGCGCCTGCAGAAACTCCCTCGTCCGTTTGCGCTCCTGCCGGTCGCCGGTGCTCTTCATTTCTCGCACCAGCCGCTCGAACTGCCTGCGGCTTTCCGAAAGCAGACGCTTGAGCTCTCCGACTCCCTGTTCGCGCAGTTCGAGCTCTCGCTGGCGCAGTCTCAGCTCTTTGAGGTCTGCACGGCGGGTCTTTTCGCGCAGTTCCGTTTCCCGCGACTCCTGCCTCTTCTCGGCTACCAGCAGCTTGCGCTGCTTTTCCGACAGCCTTTCGATCAGCTCAGCAACATCCCCTCGCTCGTCTTTCAGGTACTGCTCCGCCCGGCCGAGGATCTCCGTCGGGATGCCTGTTCGGCGGGCGATCTCCAGAGCGTGGCTTTCCCCTGGTATGCCGAGAATGATTTTAAATGTCGGCCGCAGATCGCGGGCGTCGAATTCCATGGCGGCGTTTTCCACTCCCTCGCGGGAGTAACCGTAGTTCTTCAGTATCCCGTGATGGGTTGTCGCCATACAGAGACAGCCCTTGTCTATGAAATGATCGAGAAGTCCCATGGCGATGGCAACTCCCTCCTCAGGATCCGTGCCCGCTCCGAGCTCGTCAAAGAGCACGAGCGAGCCGGCCGTCGAGTCCTCGACAATACGTGCAATGTTCAGAATATGAGCCGAGAAGGTGGACAGGGACTGCTCGATCGACTGTTCATCCCCGATATCGGCGAATATTTTATCGAAAATCTTCAGTGTGGAGTCTTCCCGGGCCGGGATTTCCATGCCGAACTGATTCATGGCTGCCAGCAGACCCACTGTTTTCAGAGTAACCGTCTTGCCGCCCGTATTGGGGCCGGTAACTATAAGAACCCTGTACTCGTTTCCGAGAATCACGGTGACAGGCACGCAGGATTTACCCAGCAGCGGATGACGCGCTTCGTAGAGCCTGAGGCAGTGTTCGTCGATCTGCGCCGGCGCGCAGCGGTTGTGGATCGCGTAGCGGGCCCTGGCATAGAGGGTGTCGAGCTCGGCCACACCCCGGATGAGGGACCGGATTTCACCTGAACGGCTCAGCACACTGGTGCTCAGCTGCCGCAGGATCCGATGGACCTCGCGGCGGTAACGATTCTCCTTCTCTGCAATGGCGTTGTTTTTCTCAACGATCTCCATGGGCTCGAGAAAAAGAGTCGATCCGCTTGCCGACACATCATGCACGATTCCGGCAATCCGCCCCTTGAAGTTGCTCTTGATAGGCAGCACGGTACGCCCGTTTTTCTCAGCCGGGCGATCGGCCTGCCACATAGATCGATAGCCGGGGTTGTTTAGGAAGGATTTGGCCAGTTTCTCATTCTCCCGCTGCAGGCAGCGAATGCTTTCCCGAATCTCCCTGAGGACGGGGATGTGGTCTTCTCGCAAGGCCCCCGCTCTGTCGATGACGGCGAAGATCTCTTTGGATAGGTCCTTCAAATCGGGAAGACCGGCGGCAAGGGGAAGCAGAAGCTCTTGTCCGCCTGCTTTCAGGTACCTGGCAAGCCTACCGGAAGACACGATGAAGCGACCCAGACAGAACAGCTCCTCGATCTCAAACAGTACTCCTTTTTTAAAGAGCTTGGGTTCCAGCGAGGACAGATCCGGAAAATCGAGGGAGGGAAAAGCACGGCCTGATTCGAGCAGGCGATGGAAGGCTACCGTCAAAGCTTTGCGTTTCTCGACCTCTTCGGGATCTGTGGAAATCTGCTCTCCGGCCAGGGCAGCCCTACCCGCTTCGCTCAGGCAGCGCTCTGCAAGCGCGTCGAGGATTACCTGAAAATCGAGCAGATCAAGAGTATGGGGATCCATGGAATGCCTCCATGAATGCTTCGAGATCATTATGAATTCTCAGATAGCTTTCATAGCGGTCGCTGTGAATACGGCCGTTTTCAACGGCCTGACGTACGCTGCACTCCGGCTCGTCTCGATGTTGGCAGCGTGGATACGAGCATTTCGAGGCGAAGGGAACAAACTCGGGGAAGCAGAAGCCCAGCTCGCGCGGATCGATGCCGGCAATCTCCAGCTCTCTGATTCCCGGCGTGTCGATGATCGCGTAGCCGCCGGATATCTTTAGCAGGCGAGCGAAGCTGGTGGTGTGAGTTCCCCTGTCGTATTTGATTGAGATATCGCCGATGGGTAGATCGAGATCCGGGAACAACCTGTTGAGAAGGCTCGACTTCCCCACCCCGGATTGCCCGAAAAAAACAGCCGTTCGTTTTCTTATCGCTCTGCGCAGGGCAGCGAGTCCTCTGCCGTTGACCGCTGAGGTGAAAACTACTCTATACCCTATATTTTTATAGTTCCGCATACGCTCCCGTATTTTCAAACTGACGGCAAGATCGCACTTGTTCAAAACGATCAGCGGCTGTATATCCGCATGCTCGGCACAAACCAGAACCCTGTCTATAAATCGGGGCCGGAATGGAGGCGACTGTACAGATCCCACACATACAACCAGGTCGACATTGGCCGCCATTACCTGGACCGCATTGCGCTTCTTGTTCCAGCGAATCAAAGAGCTGCTTCTCTCTCGGCGCTCGACAATCCAGCCGGTGGAGTCCGAGATCTGGTCGGGCTGCAGCCTCACGTAGTCCCCGACTGCGATCGGGTTGTAGACCGTGTTCTCTGTTTTCAGGACCTTGCCTTTTATCCTGCATTGAAGGATCTTTTCCCCTGTGTCTACAGTGTAGATATTGTTGATTCCATGTAATACCTGCCCGACAAGGTATTGATCGCTCATCGCCCTACGTCCTGCAGACTTCCTGAAAAACATAGACCGAAGTGGGCGGCGAAGAGCTTGTAGCGGTCCCGGTCTTCCGCACCGCCGTGCAGGTACAGCTCCCCCTCGTTGTCGGCGCCCGCTGTGTGCTTATCAGCCCCCGAAAGCAGGGAGAGCACTCGATTGATCACCCCTTCCCGCGAGTCGATCACGTCGAGTGAGTCCGGAAGCACGGCCCGAAACTGCTTTTCGAGAAGTACGAAATGTGTACAACCGAGCACCACCGCCTGAACCTGGTCCGCAACCAGCCCGGCGAGTTCTTTCCGCAAGACCGCGATCTTCTCCTCCTCCGTGGTGGAGAAATATCGGTACTCGGCAAAATCGACAAGACTGGCCACAGGCACTTTCAATACCTCGCTGCCCTCGGCAAAGCTCTGGATCAGTTTATCTAGATAAGGACCGCCGGCCGTCTGCTGCGTGGCAACCACGGCGAATTTCCCCTGCTGCAGCGCCAGGGCGGCCGGTTTTACAGCCGGCACCACGCCCACGAAGGGAGTGGTAAAGCGGCGGCGCAGGGCCTCGAGAGCGACAACCGAGGCGGTATTGCAGGCAACCACGATGAGTTTCGGGTCGAATCGCCGGACCGCCTCTGCGATCGTGTCCAGCACAGCCGCTCGGAGCGTTTCGGCAGATTTTTCGCCGAAGGGGAAGTGTTTTCTGTCCGCCAGGTAGATGTACCGTTCGGCAGGCAGGCGCGAGCGGGTTGCGGCCAGATAGGGCAGACCTCCCGCGCCCGAATCATAAAAAAGAAGGGGTCTGCTACCCATCGCCGAACAGTTTTTGGAAGTCCTGCTGCGCCTTCTTCGTCTTTTCCCGGGAAGAAGGTCGTCCGCCGCTTTCTTTGAACTGAAAATAGTCGCAGAAATTGCTCCTGTCTTTGTCCCTTACAGGTTCCGGGATGGATTCGAGACAGTTCCAATGGGCACCGGCGCTGTAGAACCGGCAGTTGTAACAAATTTTCAGATCTTTGTCACAGGAAGGACAGGTTGAGGAACGGAAGATTTGCATTTTCTCGTCGATTTCGACACCGCAAAAGTGACAGAGCCTCATGATAAGGGATATTATACGCAAATACTGACCTCATGCAACGTTCTCGCAAAGAAACCGGACCAGGGTTGTTCTACCCGCATCTTTTACTATAAGCTTGGCCCATGTTTTCATTTCGGCTGTGCAGCGCTCCCGGCTGCCGGAACCTGGCCGCCTTCCGCAGCGACACCTGCCTGCTCCACATGGAGAATCGGCAACGCTATACAAGTGAAATCTTGGACCTGTTGATGCGGTCCGACAGGATAACCGACATGAATCTTTCCTTCATCGAGCTGGCAGAGGTACAGTTGAGCGGCAAGATCATAGACAGCTGCGCTCTTTCTCACGCAAAACTACAGAACCTTCATTTTGACAACACGCATATAAGTGTTTTGTTTCTCGATTCCGCCTCTCTGAACGGCTGTACGTTTAAAAACAGCAAGATACACAGCACGGTGTTCGCCGCCGCCGAGATTGATGGCTGTGATTTTTCGGGATCGGACATTCTACGCTGCAATTTCTCCGCGATCCGCTGCCGGGAAAGCCTTTTCAACGAGTCGGACCTCTACGCCAGCCGTTTTATCAATGCCCGTCTCGACCGCGTAGGATTTCGGGACTGCAATCTCAAACAGGTCCGCTTCGAACATTCGGAAATATCGGAGACGGATTTCCTCTATTCCAACACAGAGGATGCCTTGTTCGAAGAGAAGAAAAAACGACCGTGAGATTCTACAGCTACTACTCCGTATTTTACTTCTCCAACTGCTACCTGATCGGTCCCAACGAGCCGGGTGATGCGGTGTTGATCGATCCGGGCGTCTTCGACGAAGGCCTGCTCAGGCTGGTAGAGGACAACGGCCTGTACGTTCGCTACATCTTGATTACCCATGCTCACCACGGTCATATCAATGGCCTCCGGACATTGCGTAAGATTTACGATGCAAGCATATTTGCATGTAATCCCGATAACCTTGAAGTTCCTGCGATCCGCATCGAGGAAGGCAATCCTCTGGACTGTGGAACTTTTTCCTTCCAGGTTTTGGAGACTCCGGGTCATACCAACGACTCTGTCTGTTTTCTCATCGATCGGATGCTGTTCACAGGAGATACGCTTTCGGCTTGCTCCGTGGGACACACAAACACAGGGTATGAGCGCGCCCTGCTGCTCTCCTCTATCAGAAAAAAAATACTGAGTCTCGAAGATGATCCTTTCATCTTTCCGGGACACGGCCCGCCGACGCGTTTGGAAATAGAACGGAGCTACAACCCCTATCTGAAAGAGAGAGTTTAGATCGTATCGAAGAAGCTCCGGAAACGATCGGGCAGCGGAGCCCTGAAGGTGCGCGGCAGCTCTTCGCCCGGAATGAGGAGGCGCAAGGTATGGGCGTGAAGCATCAGGGTCTGAGCACCGGCTCCTTTATCCTTCCAACCGTACAATCTGTCGCCTACGATCGGGCAGCCCAGGTGCGCCATATGGACTCTGAGCTGATGCGTCCTGCCTGTTCGCGGCCTGAGGGAAACCAAAGTAAAAGCTCCGAACTTTCTGATCGCGCGATAGTCGGTTACGGCTCGCCTGCCGGTATTGTCTGACACCAGCGAGGTGAAGCGCTTGCGGTTGTGCGGATCCCGGCCTATCCAGGTGTCGATTCTGTCCCTGCTCCGGGGCAGCTCTCCCTGCACTACGGCAACGTATCGCTTGCCCACCCGGCGCTTGCGGAACTGTTGGGACAGGAATTCCCGGCTTTCAGGATTTTTAGCGGTGATGATGACTCCCGAGGTGTCCTTGTCGAGGCGGTGAACAATACCCGGTCTGGCTTCCTCGGGTGCAAAACTGTTCTTGATCGTGCTGCAGTGCCCTATAATCGCGTTTACAAGAGTCCCGGACCAGTTTCCGCTAGCCGGGTGCACGACCATTCCCTGCGCCTTATTGACGACCAGGACATTGGCGTCCTCGAAAAGTATATCCAGGGCGATCGACTCCGCTTCGACCTTGAGCTGCGGTTCATCGTTGAAAACGATCTCCAACGTATCTCCCCGGTGAAGGTGCTTGCTCGGTTTGACAGCTTTTCCGTTTAAAAGCAGGCTGACTACGCGGCGCTTGAACTGGCTTCTCGAAAACAGCTTGGCATGCTCGGCAACGTACGTATCGACACGGGTCTGCTCGGGAAGCTTTTCGGGGACGCAAATTTTAATTCTGTTCTGCTGAGGAATCACCGCTGCTCTTGCTCCCGCCGCCGTTCCCTCCGTTGTCCGCCTTCTCGGCAGCCGCCCTGCGCCGGGCACGTCCGATGATGAAATCCGTCACCGCGATCAGTGTGGATACCGAGACGGCGGAGAGAAAGACGGCGAGATTTTCTCTCGGCGAGTAGGTTGCCGCATTGGGAGGCCGGAAGGGCCAGGGCGCATACTCTGGCGCCCCTTCGCTTTTGGCAAAACGGTATAGGTCGTACACCTCCAAAGACATGAAAAGAGTGATAGGAAAGCTGCCCAGCATGACGATTTCGGCGCGGCGCAGATCTCGCAGGAACGGGGTAAACTCCTCTGTCCGATACTCCTCCGGTACGATTTCCTGTTCCTGCGCCGGCGCGGAAAGAGGAACAAGGGCAAGGAGGAGTCCAACCAGAATAATTTTTCTCAACGATCGCTGCATCGTATCCGTTTCGACCTCGCCGCAGCTAACTCTGCCCAAGCCCCCGCGGACCGAACAGCACGGTGCCGAGGCGAATCAAGGTAGAGCCCTCTTCAATGGCGATCTCGAAGTCTCCCGACATCCCCATGGAGAGGGTATCGAACTGGAGCTCGGCATAGTCACGGCGCAGGCGCTCGTAAATCTTCCGCAGGCGGGCGAAGGCGGCGCGTATCCTGTCACGATCATCCGTGAAGGGGCCGATCGTCATCAGCCCGCGAACACGAAGATTCTCCAGAACGGCGATTCTCTCCAGTGTTTCTGCAAGCCCCCGTTCATCGCCGAAGCCGAACTTTGTCGCCTCCCCCGATGTGTTCATCTCTAGAAGCACATCCATCTTGCTGCCGAGAGCCCCGCAATGTCTGTCCAGGGCCTCGGCAGTCTCCAGTTTATCGATAGACTGGACACAGCGGAAAAGCGAGGCGGCGACCTTTGCCTTGTTGCGCTGCAGGTGCCCGACGAGGTGCAGAGTAAGAGGTGAAACCTCCCGGTTCTGGAGGATCGATTGGTATTTGCTCTGGGCTTCCTGAATGCGGTTTTCTCCGAACAAAGTGAGCCCCGCAGCCCGGGCGACATCTATGATTTCACGGGGATGTGTCTTGGTGACCGCCATCAGCGCGACCACTCCCTCCGGGCGGCCGCTGCGCCTCAGTGCATCGTTTGCGCGCTCTCGAACCCGCAGCAGATTGCCCTCCAAGGTCTTTACATCGATCATCATTCTCACCAGCGCAGCTGCGCTACGGGAGGATAGGCCTGACGAACGGCGATCGTCAGTGGGATGGCTCCGATCACACCGGCCACGTTCTGCAGCAGGTTTCCGGGAAGCTCGGTCAGGGCGGCACCGAATCCTACCAGCAGGGTTCCGCCTGCCAGGTAGCCTCCGCACATCACCAAAGCGCCTCCAAGGGCGGCGAACAGCCAGGTGTAGTTGAACGTCTTCTGCCTGCCTCTCCAGGTAAGCCCTGCGATCAAACCTGCCACCAGGCCCTGGAGCCCATGCACGAGCAGGGAAATGGGAACCCATTGAGGATATCCGGCAATCAGGTCCGCCAGAGCTGTCCCAAGCCCTCCGGCAATCAACGCGCTGACAGGACCGAAGGTAAACGCCGTGAAGTAGATGAATACATCCCCCAAATTCAGGTATCCACGGGTGGGGGCTATGGGAATGCGCACGATGTAGGTGAATACGGTGGTTACCGCCGTCAGGATCGCCAGAGAGGCTATACGAAAAGCGGGGCTTCCCGCTAATCGCTTCGTATCTCTTTTCTTTGTCATGGTGAAGCCAGTATATAAGAAATCTCTGCTTAGGGAAACAACAGGACCGACAGCAGGAGCGCCGCCGCCGCTGTCACAGCGATCAAGGCATCGTAGAGCATCGAGCGGCCGGGTTTCAAGCTGTGCAGCGAGGTACGCGGGTTCCTGCGCCCCACACCGCGCGACTCGAGGACCATGGCCAGAGTGGGGATGCGGCGTACCGAGAGGATGACCACGGAAGTGAAGATCGGCAGATTTTCTCTCAGTCTTGCACGGAGAGTCCGTCTTGGTTTTTGCTTCGGTGCGGTTTCGCCGCTGCGGCTGGCGCCGCAATCCGCCGTCAAGTTCAGTGAGGGGAAACGCAAGCTGTGCGCCTCCTTCACCCGATCGTACAGGGCGCTGAAATATGGTATATACTCCAGCGCGACGCTCAGAACCATTGCAACCCCGAAGGGCAGCCCGAACCAGCGCAGGGCAAGTACCAGGGAGTCGGGAGCGGTTGTTCCTAAAAACAGATAGAACAAGAGGGATATGCCTGTGAAGCGGACGATCAAGCGCCCCGCTTCGAGCAAACCGGCCCGGGTTACCAGGGTGAAGCCCCGGATGGACAGCAGCGCCGGGCCCTGCCTGATAAAGGGCGGGGTGAGAAAGAGCACCAGCAACAGTATGGGGAAGATCAGACGAAGCGGACGGAGTGTAGCCGCCGGCCCGAGGCTGAGCACGGTCAACAGGGCAATGAGAACCAAATACGGGCAGAGGTGCAGGATGCGAAGAGGAAGAAAGAAGATCACCAGGTACAGAAGCACGAGCACGATCTTTGCCCGTGGATCGAAGCGATGAATCAGCGATCGTCTCGAAGGATCATAGAAGGAGATAATCATGCAAGTTTTCCCTTCTCGATGCGGATCACCCCGTCCGCGAGGGACTCGGCGAGGCCGTGATCATGGGTTATGAACATTACGGTTCTGCCGGAATCCTGGAAGGTTCGTACGAGCTCGGCAAAATCATTGGCGCCGAGACCGGAATCTCCTTCGTCGATGATGGTCAGGGGCCGCTCCAGAAGGTAACATACGGCAGCCTGCAACCGCTTGCGCGCCCCGTAGCTCATCAGCGAGGCGGGTGTTTGCCCTGCGGGCAGGTGAAACAGGGAGATCGCCCTATCGACCCGGCGCTGGATCTCCTCGTTGGCAAGACGCATGCGCTTGAGCCCGAGGGAGAGCTCCTCGAGCACCGTCGGCAGGAAAATCTGTAGATCAGGATCTTGAAACAGGTACCCTGTGAAACGACGAAGCTGCTCGGCGGCTGCGGGTTGCAGCGATCCGTTCTTGGAAACGCTAACCATTCCCCTCTCGGGAACTAGCAAACCGCAGAGGATGCGCGCAAAAGTCGATTTCCCCGATCCGTTGTTCCCTACCAGCGCAACGGTTTGGCCATCCTGGAGGCGGAAACGATCGATATCCAGCTCGAACGGTGGGTCGTCTGGATCGCTCGCCGATTCGTAACGGAAGGATAGACTGTCGGCCTTCAGTATATGCTCATCTGCGCCCTTGCGATTTTCTATATAGCGTTTCTTCTGATCCTCTGCGGCCAGGATGATCCCTTTTTCAGTCAACAATCTCAGAAAAGTCTCACTGCCCCTCGTCTCCGCGATGCGTTCTACCTTTTTGTTTTCCAAAAGGTAAACATCGTCTACATAATCCCGGAACAGATCATGCCACTTGGCCGAAAGTATCAGGGTAGTGCGTTTTCTGCTGCGCAGGAGACGGAGAACGACCCGCTTCGTGCTCGTATCGAGCTCCTCCATTGTTTCGTCGAGCAGCCAGAGCAGGGGATCGACTGCCAGCAAACAGGCCACGAGCAGTTTTTTCTTCTCGCCTCCGGACAGAGTCAGCGGATTGCGCCGCCGAAAGCCGCTCAATCCCATTCGCTCGAGGGATTCCGCGATCCTGCTTTCCATATCCCGCTTCGCGATTCCGAGGGACTCGAGCGCAAAGGCGACCTCTGAATCGCAGCGAGAAAGAAAAAGCTGCTCACCGGGATTTTGAAAAACAAGCCCCACCCTCTCGATCAGATCGTAGGGCTTGAGCCGCTGCAGCTCCTCGCCGGCCAGCTCGAGGCAGGCGCACAGCTCGCCGCCTGAAAACCGCGGCACCAACCCCATGAGCACCCGGCACAGGGTTGTTTTCCCAGAATCAGGCTTTGCCAGCAGCAGTCCGACCCTTCCCCGTTCCAGGTCCAGATTCAGATTGCGGAAAAGCGCCTGGGTGCGAAACTGCGGATATTCGGGATATTGGAAGGACAGATTTTTGATGCTGAGGAATGGCTTTTCTTGGTTCACAACCTAGAAAGGCCAGAAGTTGCTATCGTACCATATCTCCTGCATCAGCTCGTCATTGATTTCGGCAAGGAGCTTCAGGTGCCCGCGTTCCCACTGGGCCAGCCAGTCGTAGAGCCTTTTTTCATTCTCATCCTTGGAAGATGCGGCCCTGTCGGAATAGATCCTAACGGCCCGGTTTTCCATCTCTATCGCCGCAGAAATGGCTGCAGCCTCGTAGCCGGCAATGGATATCTGGCCGCGGATATCCGCCGAAAGAACCTGTTGGGCAATGGACTGGGGGTTGCTTTCGAGCTCCTGCTCGAGAAAATCACCGTTGTGAGTGTAGTGGGAAAATTGGCTGGACAGATAGTCTATATGTTTGGCTTCTTCTTCGGCCATGATGCTAAAAAGAGAGGCTACCGCCTTGTTGTCGGTAGCGGAGGCTACCTGCTCGTAGAAGGCCTTTCCCTGTTTTTCCAGTAGCAAAGCGGATTTCAATACCCGGATTTCCTGTTTTTCAGCCATTTGCGTATCCTCCATGGAACCGTTATCATAGTCAAGGATAAAATAACTTGACTAGTTTCGTAATAATTTATTATACTTTGTTTGACAATTTCCTCCTTAGTTTTAAGCCCGTAGCCGAAAGGACCCCCCTCCATAGGCTATGGGCTTTTTTTTTCACCGCTCATATTTCTTTTCATCATATCGCAAGGCAGCTCTTGCTCCTCTTCCCTTCCTTGCCGTCAATGATTGCGATCAGACAGACTGTCCTGGCTGCTAACGGACTTGTTGAGAGGATACTCGATGATGCCCTCGGCACCTATCTCGATCAACCGAGGAATGATCTCTCGAACCACCTGCTCCTCTACCATGGATTCTACGGCGAACCAGTTTATCTTGTACAGCTGGGAAATCGTCGGTGCCGTGATGGAAGGAAGCATCTTGACGACTTCTTCTAATTTTTCCTCTGGAACATTCATCTTTAGACCCACGAGGGTCTCGGCATTTAAAGCTCCTCGAAGCAGCAGGGCGATCTGCTGAATTTTACTGCGTTTCCAGGATTGCCGGAGGCTTTCGGGATTGGCGATCAGTTTCGTGTTGCTCTCCAAGAGAGTGTGGATGATCTTCAACCCGTGCGCCCGGATGGTGGACCCTGTTTCCGTGACTTCCACGATCGCATCTACCAGCCCTTCGACAACCTTGGCTTCGGTGGCGCCCCAGGAAAACTCCACCTCCACGGGAATATCGCGTTCGTCAAAGTATCGTCGCGTGAAGTTCACCAGCTCGGTAGAGATTCTTTTACCGGCACAATCCTCGAGAGTGGAAATTTCGGAATTCGTGGGAACGGCCAGCACCCAATTTGCCCTCTTGGTCGTCGCCTTGGAATAGATCAGATCGGAGATGATTTCCACCTTTGATTCGTTTTCCAGGATCCAATCCAATCCTGTAAGACCCACATCCAGCACCCCGCTTTCCACGTATTGAGCCATCTCCTGAGCCCGCACTAAAGCACAGGAGATCTCGCTATCGTCGATCGACGGGAAATAGTTGCGGGAGGATGCGCCGATACGCCAACCCGCCTTTTGAAATAGCTCGATCGTAGCCCTTTCCAGACTACCTTTAGGAATCCCCAGCTTGATTTTCTTTTCCTGCATCGTTTCCCCCGTATTTCTCCTCCGGATCGAATACCTTCTGCCCGTCGACTATCAAGCCGTCGGCTTGTACTCTCCGAAAGAAACAACTCCTATACCCTGTGTGGCAGGCAGCATCACCCACCTGATCGACTTTTACCAACACGCAGTCATTGTCACAATCTACGCGGATTTCCTTGACCTTCTGGACGTTACCGCTGCTCTCCCCTTTCTTCCACAGGGTATTCCTGCTGCGGGACCAGTAATGAACGATCCCGGTGCTCAAGGTCTTCTCCCAGGCTTCCCTGTTCATGAATGCCAGCATCAGTACTTCCCCGCTTTGAAAATCCTGTGCTATGGCGGGCAGAAGTCCGCCCGTTTTCTCAAAATCCAGCGGGATCATGGTTTTTTCACCTCCCGGCAGCAATTCGTTTTCCTGATAATCTTGATGATGAGGTCAAACGTGGTCAGTCGAGGGTAGGGAGTGAGTAGCCTGAGCTTTACTCATTTATGCGATATCGGACCTTCTGCGTACCGGATCGGGTTTCGTATACGAATGTTAAAAGTACAATGATATTATGTTCCATCACAACCATGGACTGTTTGAAATCGTTGATTACAGGGCTGTATACTTCGATCCAGCTATTGACGTCCCTTTCAACAGTCTGGTGATCTCCTTGGAAAATCTTCACCATAGCTCGCCCCCTCGTTCGACCATGAACCCCATCGCAGGCACTTGTTGCTCCGCACCGCTCTACAATATCAAGGGGAAGCTTCCTGCGTCAATCATGAAAACGGTTCTTGATTTCCGCGAGAAAAAAAAGGAAGATGAGATGTATGCAGGGAACTTCTTGGTTGCTGAGTGACGGTGATCTGCTCTTTGTGATCCGTACACTGATGCCCGACTGTCAGGAACGCCAGCGCATGGTTCACGTTCTGAGAGAAGACGAAGATATACTGGAGGCGATGCTGGCAGATGACAAGCTGTTCGTCATGCTGACGGACAATCCTCAATCCCTTCTAACGGTCTCCCCGCAGCTATTTTTCACAGTACTGATGAATCACGTAAAAAAGGAGATGAAAAGCAGATCCTACACTGTGGAAACGGATTTCGGCTCTCAGGCCCTGGTTTTTGACAGTGCCAAGGTGGTGGATTTTCTCGAGGACGTCACAACTCGCAACTATCTGGCGGACATGCTGGTTTCCTTCGTTCGCATAAACAGCTATACGATTTCTGTTCGTGTTCGAAGGGGGATCTGGAGGAAATACCGTTTCAGTGATTTTGACATCGAAAGTTTGATCAAATACAGCGAGGTGTTGTCCGATGAGCAGCGTTTCCCCTCGTACAAACGGATCGCCGACATCTGTCTGTTCATGCGTGGAGTATTTCCTGACTACCCCCCGGCAAAATCCCGGGCTCGGGGGATTGTCGATACTCACGGCCCCCGCTCCGCACGCGATATACGCGACGCTCTATCTGCTCTTGAAAAGTGGGCCGGAGGCCTGCAGGGAGGATACGATCCATCCTCGCTGGGCGACAAAGGAAATCTAGAGCTGGAAAGATCCGGTCGCTATTTTTATAGAACCGCCGCGGAGTATGCCGAGCATATTGACCTCGAATCCCTGAGTGGGTTCGAGCAGCAGCACCTGCAGGAGATCATACAGGTGTTGCTGCACCTTTCCGAGCATTTCGAACTGGCCGTGAAACCGTTGGCCTTCATGGCAAGTCACTACCTCGATCCTTTAAAGGATGACCTTTTTCAAATATAAGACGGTGGATTTTTGTATAGATTTGACGTATTAAAGAAGGAGGCAGGGCCCCTAGGTAAAGGAGGTAAAAACCCCAGGGGCCCTGTGCTTTGGTTATCAAAATAAACAACAAATACAGTAAAAAGTTACAAGATTTTGTAAATTTATTTATATTTTCAACCGGGAGGAATTCCAGCCTATGCAGAGATCTGTAGAGGAACCCCACGACGAAACGATTGAGAGATTGTATAAACGGGAATCCCTTCTACAGCACGAGCTGAACGAGGAACAGATACGCTACTCCGGACTGAAAGATATAGATACCGTGCTCGAGCTTGTCGCTGTGAA
Source organism: uncultured Spirochaetaceae bacterium (assembly GCA_964390045.1). Taxonomy (GTDB): domain Bacteria; phylum Spirochaetota; class Spirochaetia; order SZUA-6; family DRHE01; genus CAYMGP01. The sequence continues at coordinate 15,708 of CAYMGP010000044.1, forward strand.
ATTTGAGCTTTCCAACCGTCTTCTCGAGCGCTTCGATCCCGTCAAACAGGCAGGGGAGAGCGGCGAGTTTTCTCAGGCACAAATCATCAAGCAGAAGTGCACAGAGGCGGTGGACATGCTGGAGGAACTGAGGAGCATGAATATCTCGGAGGACCAGAAACAGCTGGTTACCGAGACCGAGTCCTACCAGCGTATTCGGTCATTGTTCCAGGAATTCGTGATCAACGGAGGGGCCCCCTTTTTTGAATCGCGGATAGAGGATGCACACAAACTCAAGGTTGTCGCCCGGGCGATTTCGGAGTCGATCTCTAAATACAGACCTCCAGATGATCGCTACAAGCAGGCATTTAAAACAGAAAATCTTCCCGCCGTATTTCGCCGGCTGGTAAATTTCTTTCTTCCCATCCTGGCCAGAGAAGGTCAGCAGGACCCACCCTTTGGAATCAATGAAGGGGAGGAGTTCCTGCTTCGCTCTGAAAAGATGAAAATGCCGATTTCACAGGCTATCTACTACCTGGAAACCGAGGTTCTGCCCCGGCTTGAGCGGGAGCTCGCCGCGGATCCCGGAAACACGTATGTCCAGAGGCAGATCTCCCGGGCAACCACTCAGCTGGGGGAGTACAAGAGCGTCACCTTTCGACCGAGGGCTACTCCGTTGAATTTGGAAAAGGGATTCTACACAGATTGGTTGAGCCAGTACACCGCCGACGGAGAGCTGTTGGTAACGATATCCCTGCCCGTCGAGTACAAATCGGGGACGAATCTTGACAGGTTGAGGGAGATGGTGAAAACGGAGCTGGTGCGCAGGCTGGCCGGGCGGGGCGTCTGCCCGGCGCTGGATGAGGACTACAGATTTCGCAAGAGCCTGGAAAGCGGACGGCGGGGCAGCTCTCGCGTGCCTAGTTTCAAGCTCGATATCCGGCGGGGTTTCGAAGAACTCAAGACTCTCTATCCGAATCTGAAACGCCTCGAGAACAGGCAAAGCTTTCAGAAGCTTGTCGACCTGGTGGGCGGCACGACAAAGCGCAGAGCCCAGAAAATGATAGAGGCGGTGATTCAGGGTGACAGCCGGGATTTGCTGCGCCTGCCCTGATGCAAAGCAGTTGGGCGGATATTTGCTTATCGCGTGCTTTTCGCACGTTTATCGCAAGCTTTTCGCGTGCTCAGCGCAGCAGCCAGTCGGGAATCAATACCTGCACGATGTGTATACCTTTGGAATCAGCAACGAGGGCATAGCCGTCGACTACGTCCACGCCTGCAGCATATATATCCGCACAGACACTGACCACTCGCGGACGTTCGGGGTTTGAGATATCCAGGACGCTGAGTCCCCGGTATCCTTCGGCTAGATAGGCGTACTTTCCTGCCACGGCGATCTCTTCGGCGTAGTCCGTGGCGTAGTGAGATACCCTCTTGGGCGCTCGAGGATTCGATAGGTCGATCACTGACAACCCCGATGAGGAAACGAAGTAGGCAAGATTCTTCTGCACGGCGACCCGACGCCCCTCCCGCCCGGCAATCGTGCTCACCCTTGCCGGTGCCGTCGGATCCGAGGCATCGAAGAGCAGCATTCCCTCCTGGCGATCGGCGACTACTACGAGCGTTGATCCGAACAGGGCAACATCCCGGGCATCACGAGTCTCTGCCACGGCGGTTTCGATGGGATTCCCGGGATCGGAAACATATATAATCTTGCATCCTTCCCGACCATCCGCCACGAACAACAGCTCGTCGCCGAGGGCGACGCTGTAGGCGCTGCCGCCGGTGTAAAGGGAAGCAATCTCGCGAAATCCACCGGGATCCGAGCTGTCCGCAGCAGCGTCCATCTGCAGTATCTTTATCCCTCTGCTCTTGTCCGCTACATATACGATCCGATCCTTTACGGCGATGTCCAGGGCGTAGTCTACCTCCAGGACACTGCTTCTCGATCGGTCGTTCACAGAAAGAGGATCCGAGACATCTACGACGCTGACCCCGCCTCCATGACCGACCACAAAGGCTCGATTCCCGGCACTCGTAACCCGAAACGCCTTGTTGCCCGTGTTGCAGAAGGCGACGGAGTAGGAGTTGCCCTGAACAAGGATACGCACGATTTTCAGCTCGCCATCGCCTGCGATATAGACGTGGTTGTTTCTGATGCTGATTGCTTGCGCGTTTCCTATCGCCTGCTCGGCGAACTGGACAGGATGCCCGGGCTCACTGACATCGAATATTTTTACTCCCTGCTCCCCGTCGGCAACATAGGCGAGTTGTCTGCCCGCAGCCACATCCACGGCGTATCCGGTATCGTAGGAGCCCGCGCAGACCGGAGTTTCGGCGCTGGAGATATCGATGATCTTCAGACCTTGCTCTCCGTCGGCGAGAAAAAGCAATTCCCCCTGCAGGGAAAGAGAGAGAGCGTTGTCCGTCGGCATTGCACCTTTTTCAACGGGTGAAAGAGGATCGGAAACATCGATTGTTCTCAACCCTCCCCTGCCGTCTGCTAAGAAAAGGTCGTTCCCTCTCAGGGCGATATCCCGAGCATCGGATGATTTCAAGGATGCCACCCGCAGGGGATCGACGGGATTGGATACATCCACGACCTTTATCCCCCGCCGGCCGTCGGCGATGAAAGCATAATCGCCTCTCACGATAACACTGCGGGCGTCTGAAGTTTTTCGGGCTCCGACCTGCACCGGGTTTCGGGGATCCGCCACATCAAGGATCTTCAATCCGCGCTGTCCGTCGGCCACGTAGGCATAGTAGCCGCGGACAATCACATCGTTGGCGTCTGCAGTTTCGCAGCGGCCCACGGGGAGCGGATCGGCCGGGTCGGAGATATCTACGATCGTGATGCCCTGAGCGCCTCCGGCAATGTAGGCGTAGCCGCCGTAGAGACAAATCTTGCGTACGTCGGCCAGGCGCAAGGTGCCGCTGACCTCCATCTTTTTCTCTGGGAAGGCCAGCGAGCGCGCCTTCACCACCCGGCTTGCCGCCCCGGAGAAACCGGAAGGCCGAATCTCGTAGTAGTAGGTTTCGGCAAAGCGAACGTCGGTGTCCAGGTATACAGTCTCCGTTACATCCGAGGCGATCATTTCGAGGGCTTGCCGAGAGGAGGCGGATCTCCAAATCTCGTACGATCCGGTCGCCGGGATATCGAGCCAGGAGAGGCGGATCTGCTGATACTCTCCCACCGCGGTGGGCAGCAAGGTATCCGGGGAGAGGGGGACCGCCCTCTTGACAGACGACCAGCTGTCTTGCTCTTCCGGCAGCCGTGCCTGAAGCCGAAAAGCGTAGAGATTTCCGTTTTCAAGACCGCTTAGCTCACAGGGAGAGCGCACATCCTCGATTCGTTGTTCGGCACCCGGTGATTCGCCGAAATTCTCCGTATGATAATGGATGTTGTACGAGATCGCCGTGGCTACGGGGTCCCAGCGCAGAGTCATGCGGCCATCTGCCGGCGTGATCGTAAAGGAGGGAATGTCGCTTTCGCCCTGGATCATTCGTATAGTTTTCGTTCCCGTATTGCCATTTTCCGCTCGGGCTTCAAGGTGAAGCTCCTGGGGCCCTTCGAGACCGCGGGTGGATACAACGAAGGAGAATGTGCGATCAGCCCCGAGCTGTACCTCCTTCTGATCCGCTTCGCCCGCTACTTGGAAGATCTCCGCCGAAGAGATCCTGTACGTAAGGGACTCGATGCCCCTCATGGATTCCACATCCCCATAAGGATCTTCAACGGTTCCGCGGACTTCGACGTTCGAACCATAGACATGATCCTCCGAAGGCGAGGTAACGACGATGCGGGGCGCTATGTTACCGTCATACACAGTCAGCGAACTTCGTGTGAAGTTGCCGTTCAGGTCTTCGGCGGTCAGTTGTACCGTCTGCCTGCCGCTCAGCCCTTGTGCAGGCAAAGCGATCCGAAACGAGCCTTCAGATTCGAAGAGCACAGGTCCTTCCAGAGCAGGAGCCCCTTCGACCCGACAGAACAGGGATTTCACCTCGGAAATAGAGTGCGTATCCTGCTCCGAGTTGCTGACTGTTCCTTCTACCACTATCTGCTCTCTATAGTAGTTTCTGGCGCCGGCACGGCTGAGGCTCAGGGCGGGTCCCTTCTCGTCGTCCAAGAGAATCAATACAGCTTCGCTTTCTGATCCCCCGAGCGACTCTGCGATCACCTGAACGATTTGCGTTCCGTGGAGTCCGATGGTGGAGAGCCGAAAGGCAAAGGTGCCGTTTTCGTCGAAGAGGATTTTTTCAAACCGAGAGCTCGCCGCCAGCTTCCAGCGCAGCGAACGAATCGTATCTGTTGACTCGTCTGCGACCGAGTTGCCTGCCCTACCCTTCACCATCATCTCAGAGCTGTAGTATGATTTGTTCTCCGGTGAGGAAATCGACACGAACGGCGGTCCTTCGGCTGCTTTTGCCGGCTCGATTTCTGCTGCGGTAGCTGTGCGGGCGGACACCCGTCTGTTGTCCGCCAGGGCAACGGTAGCAACCGTGGCGTTTCCCGTCTTGTCCTCGGCGCGCAGCTCCAGGATCTGGGTACCTGATAGACCGGCCGTTGGGATCCGAAAAGAAAAAGCCCCTTTGGTGGAATATGAAATATCACCTTTCAGGTCGGGACTGCTCAGGAGTTGCCAGGTAAATGACTTTACCTCAGAGGGATCCCCGGCGGCAAAACCCTCGTCCCCGATTCTTCCCCTGACCGTTATTTTTTCGCCGAAAGCTTGCCCCTCGACCGGGCTCAAGATCTCTATCCAGGGGGGTATCTTGTCCCTCATCAGGATCAGGACGCGTTCAGCACGACGCCCCCGTTTGTTCTGCGCGTGGATCACGACTTCGAAGGTGTCGGCCAGCTGCAAAGTGGAGAGTTCGAATTGGAAACGTCCCTCCCTGTCGGCCTTCAAGACAGAACCAAGCCCGCTGCCCGTCACCTCCCAACTCAAAGAACTCAGATCGTCGGGATCGCTCACCTCGCCCTCTACCTTCACGACGAAGGAGCAAGTGCTGCCATCGGATGGCGAGTTGATCGTCAATAGCGGGCCGCGGCGGGATTCGAGAAGCGTAAGCGCTCGTTTCGACAGATTCCCCTTTCTGTCCCCGGCCTTAAGAATCAAGGATGCCACGGCCGGCAGAGCCTCCGTGGGAAACTCGAAATCAAAACGGCCCTGCTCGTCCAATACCAGCCGGCCGCCCAGGGCGCTCTGCTCCACTTCCCAGCTCAGGGATTCCATATCGAGAAGCGACGTGGAGTCTCTCACCGTACCCTCGACTGTGACCGTCGGTCCGTAGTAATCCCAGTTTCTCGGCGAGACGATCGTGATAGCCGGACCGTGCCCATCGTCGAGCAGAACAAGGGTTTGAAGCGCGGACAAACCCTGCTCGTTTGCAGCCCTGAGCTCCACGTGCACGATCGAAGGCAATTGCAACGTGGAAAAAGAAAATGAATAATTGCCACGGGAATCGAAATCGAGCTCATCCCCCAACTGTGTGCCGAGGATCCGCCAGCGAAGCGACTCGATCTGCTCGGGATCGCTGACCACACCCCGGACCGTTTCCCGGGATGAGTAGTAGTCGAGCTGGGAGTGCGAGATAATTGTAATCACAGGTGCTTCGACGGTGACGGCAGGCCTCGCCTGCTCACCGCTTTGTTCCGACAGAGTCTGAGGGAGAGGCTCTGCTACGCTCTCTGTCTCTGCTGCACTTTGAGGCTCCACGGCCCGCTGCGACTCAACAGGGCGCTGCGGCTCCGCCGCACGCGGCTGCTCCGCCGCTTGCGACTCGGGTTTTTGCTCCCCATCGCCGGCCTTTTCTCGAGGGCTGCAGGCCAGTATGGAAAGTACGACGGCGAGAACGACGAGAGATAGGTTAATAAACTTTTTAATTCCCCTTGATATGCGCTTCAAAGCAGTGCCGTCAACCTCGGTATTATTCATCCTCCCCGGCAAAAATAACGCTACCCAGAGCGCCGACCGCGGCGGCCTTGCCCGTCTCTTCACCCGTCTGCAGATATGAATATTGCTCGACGAGAGTCGGATCCTCGGCCGCCACCTTACGGAAATATTCGGCCGCCTTGTCGTAGTTTTCCAACTCGTAGTACGACCTGGATATATTGAGCAGCACGGAAAGACAGAGCGGGCCGGAATCCTGTCCTGCGGCGCGCAGGGTCTGTTCCACGCTGTGGTACACCTGGAGGGCGTTCTGGTATTCCTGCTTGAGATATAGGATGTTGCCCAGATTGATCTGCGGGCTGAGATAGTTTCTGTCCAGCGAGAGAGCCGTGTTGAAAGCCTTCTGGGCCCGGGCCATGCGCCGGTACTGGGCGCATACTATGCCCAACCTGTTGTACCCTTCCTTGTTGCCCGCCTGCTGCGCCAGCTCGGTGTAGCTGTCGAGAATCTGATCGACGAGCTTATCTATACTTCCTCGGAAGTCATCTACTATCCGTTTCTCACTACCGTACTGCAGCCCGAGATCAGTCTCCCGCAGCCCCACTGGTCTGTATATCTGCTGAGCATCATTGGTGAAGGTTATGATCCTCAGCTCCGGCTCGGAGTCCAGGGCTGCGAACTGCTCGATCCCCCGCCGCCAGGCGCTCAGAAAGTCGCTGCTGCCGATCATGGTAATTTCTACAGGCACCCAGAGCTCGCCGTCTATATTGAGCGTCATGTTCTTGTCGGGGTGGATTTTTCTGTAATACCTGGAGGGCACCTTGGAGTTGAACAAGGCATAGATATGCCCCGGCACCGTGATATAGGCACTCTGAATACCCACCGACTCGAGAAGCGAGCAGAACAGCACGGTGAGGTCATCGCAGTCCCCGGTGAGCCGCTTGAGCGTGTCCCGGGGCAGACTGATGGAGTCGACGAGCATCGGGTTCTCCTGAGCCGCCGTGAAAGGAGAGGTGGGGTCGACCTGGTAGATGCAGCCGATCTCCTTCAGGGCGTAGAAGATCTGTATGGCCACCTGCAGCGGTTCGCTGAAGCTGTCGAGCACGTAGTCCTTGGCGCACTGGCGCACAAAGCTCGCGTAGTTGCGGAGCGCGCTGTCCGCCGGTGTGATAAAGGCACCTACCTTTTTGTCGTTATCCCAGGTCAGAGCGGTCTTGTCGTAGAGGTCGTAGGAGATCGAGAAGGTCTGCTTGGCCGCTCTTCTGCGGGAGATGTACTCGGTGATGATCTCCCCGGTGAGGGGAACGATCCCCACGGTGGTGAAGATCTCCTCGTTGAATGAGGCGGATATGTCGATTTCTTTGCTCTCCCCCGGCTCCATACGTGCGATGGTGGTCAGTTTCGTGGGGGTATCCATGAATCCAGCTTGGTGGAAGGATACAACCACATCGAAAACCGGGTTCTTTTCGACGTTGGTGACAGTTACCCTGCCGAAGGGATTCTTGGAGTAGTAACTCTGCATGGCCGCGAACAGCGGCGGAAACTCCAAGTTGCTTATTTTCAGACTGCGGATAATCGCCTGGGGTGCGTCCGGATCCTCGCCGAAGCGGTAGTTCGCCGAGAAACCGATCGCATAGACAAACCCGTTGAACCTCTCCAGGGGCGAGAGGGAATGGAAATATTTCAGGCTGGGATTGATGTCTATGCTCATATTGTAGGAAGGATTGAGACAAACCCGTGCCCCGGTGGAGGCCATGATATTCAGGGATCCTCTCGGCTCGTTCGGATCGAGGTTGGGAAACACAGCCTCCGAAACACCCCCGGCGATCTCCACACCGATTTCGAAATTCTTTGAAAATCGGTTGGCGTATCCGAGGCCCGCCATCAGGTACCAGTGGTTGTGGTTCCATCGTTCCTGGCCGTCGCGTTCGGGTGCTACGAAGCGGATCATCCCCCCTTGCAGCAGGGGCTGGAGCACTGGCACGGAGGCAAAGGGAAAGCGCGCTACGGCCGACAGATCGAAGTAGGAATTGTAGTCCGTTCCGTAGTCCCCGAACGGCGAGAGGTTTTGGTACGAGACCCCGATCGAAAACGGGTACCTGTAATATTCGTTGTAGTTGATATTCTCCTGAGCCCAAACGCCGAGGACGAACGCACTTAGGATAATTATGAACGACAATTTTTTAATCGTCACGTTTTAGCCTTTCCCAACCATTCCGTGGCTCCTTATCTCTCCCAACTTACGGTGGGACGATATCTATCATCCAGCTCTCCAGGGCCGACCAGTTACCTACATCGTCCCGTTCTTGTACGTAGAGTGTGTGGTTGCCGTAATCAAGATTACTACTCGGCGTGTACGAATATGGAGGGCTGTCCTTGGTCATGGCATCTGTGCTCAAATCGTTGTCGTCCAGCTTGTAGCGGCAGGTTCCGTTGCCCCCGCTGCCCACTACGGGATCCCATTGCCAGGTCGGTTTTCGCTCTGTGGTAGATTCTGGCGTATCGTGGAAAGCCGGTGGTGGCGATGGCGGATCCAGATCGGCCGTTACGTGATTCGATTCTCCCAGCGGGCTATCATTGCCCGCTGCATCCTGTAGTGTTACCTTTACGTACACGGTGCCATTGCCGCTCGCCTTCAACTTCAGATCCCCGGAAAGGGGTAGCGGTCCGCCGTTCATCAAGTCTGGCGGGAGAGTGCAATTAGTCAGTTGTTCGATGTGATAGTAGGTTCCAGCCTCGCCGCTGATGGTAAACACCACGCCAGTGTCGTTTTCCGTTTTATTGATCCAATCATCGCCGGCGATCACCACATTAGGTGGAACCGGCTTCACGGTGTCGATCGTGATGTTTTTATTGTACAGAGCGCTCGTGCCGACCGCTCCCAATGCCAAGTTCGCCGCGTTTCCCGTAGAGTCTTCAACAGTACCACCGAGGGCCCCTACACCATCGTAATCGAGCCGAATATTTGGGTCTGTTTCTGAAACATTGTATATGAGTACGGCGACATGGTCGTCAGCAGGTTCCATTTGGTCAAACAGGGCCGTGGCCCCCGTGTTGAGGGTGAGTTCAAGTGGGTCACTTAGGTTAACGGTCACCGGCTCGCTGAAACTCACCGTTATGGGCACATCCTGCTCGTGGTTCATCGCCGTTCCTTCGGCCAACGTGGTATCTACGGATACCACGGTCGGTTCGATCTGATCGCTTAGGTTTAGATCCAAGCTGCTAGGATCGATCGCGTTGCCCACATGATCGGTTATATTGCTCGCCGTAATCGTAATGACTTCGTCGCCGTAGGCGATGCCGTCGCTTGAAATATTCATAACGATATCCGTGTCTCCCGGCGCCGGGCTTCCCACGAGTCCTGTCTTGGTTACGCCGGTCACGGTACCGCTTCCCGCGGTAAAGATAAGGGTGAAGTCTTCGTTCAGAGGCGCTGATTGCCCGGTGTGGTAGATCCCTTCGGAAAACACGAGCTTCACCGTGGTGTTGTCCGAGCTTACATAGCTGCTCGCATGGTCGAACTTCGGGGGGTCGGGATCGTCGTTGAGATAGAGGATCTCATTCGATGTCCCCTCCATATCCGTCGCCTCTACGATGATCTTCAGCTGCCCTGAGGCCCCTTCTGCTGACGGATTAAACGTGAAGCTGAACTCTCCGGATACTGGGTTCACAATGCCGGAGAATGGAGTACCCATTCCCGGCTCTACCGTGTATTTCATGCTCATCAGAGGACTGGTGTAGTCGACCCTCCCATCTACTGTGATGTCCTGGTCTGTCTTATCATTCGATGAGTAGGGGTCGAAATCCTCCCAGTCGTAGATCACGATAAGGGGTCCCGTGGTTTTGTCATAGGCGGTGACGATGGTTTCGGAAGTGTTTTCGTTCCAGTCCGTCGCGCTGATCACGATGTATAACGTTCCCTGCAGTTTCTCCGGATTTATCGTGGAAAAGGAAAAGCTGAAACTGCCGTCGCTTTGAATGTCGATATCGCCGTGAATCCTCTCGTTGTACTGTTCCTCGTAATGAAGAGATGCAACGGTTCCTTCGGTACCGCCGGCCTTGCCGACGTAGTCGACCACAATCCCATCCACTTTTATTTCCGAAAGATAGAAGTATTTTATATTAGGATCCGGATCGATAATCGTGACCACCGGTGCGGAAGTGTCTTCCACCTGCCAGGCAAGCTTTTGATCGATCGGATTTGGACAGGAGACGAGCAGACCGGCCAACAAAAAAATCGACCAGATTATAAGAAACTTTTTACAGAAATCAGCCACGGCACCCACCCCCTTGAATCCTGATGTATCCAGGTGCTGATCGGTTTTCCCGTTTTAACTGCGGAGTCCACAGGATTCGCTTGAACTCATCCGCAGCAAAGAGCAAAAAAAGAAATAGGAAACCTTTTTAATCATTTCCTAACAAATAATTATACCTCAAAATACAGGTTTTCTCAAACAATGTTTGAATGAGACATGTTGGTGAACGAGATATCCTAAGATCCGGACAGCCACAAGCGCAGGAAATCCCTCTTGAGGGCTTGTAGGTACCTACCGCCAAGAAGGGAGCAGCCCAGAATACCGTGCCAGGCCTCCGCTAGAGTATGATCCCACCGGTTTATTTTGGGCACGACGTCGGTGATCACTTCCATATGCGTCACGTGAAGCGCAGAAAACACCGCGGCGCCAAGACGCTTGTACAGGGATCTGAGAAACCAACCATGCTCCATTTGAACCACAGAGCACCCTGTCTGCTCGAATAGATCGAGCCTCTGCTTCCTCGAACCCACGAGCTCTGTGTTTGTCAAGATTGTGCCAACTGTGAATTCCACCTTCCTGGCCGCCGCGAGCGAGCGCACGACATCCAATACCTCGTCTCGGCGTTTCACAGCTATCGAATCGAAGGTGTCGCTGCAGAAATCGCCGCTGCTCAGCACGATATCTCCGCGTTTTAGAGCGGGATCCAACGCCCCACCCCCGCCTACATCCACGATATCGGTGATCTTTCCTGAGCTCAGCGCGGCAATCATATCAGGATGGAGATTGCGAATCCCTGTTCCGAAGCCAGCCCTGAAAAAAGTAACCCGGTGCCCGGCCAAGGACACGGTTATTCCTCTGGGATCGAACCAGGACCTCAAGGATCTGTGCAATTTGCCCCTATTCGCAAGCAGCGCGGGATAGCGGCGCACAAACAGGATGTCTCCGATCAGAGTGGATGCCATACGATTTGATTCTATCAGATCTGACCCGATACTTCACATGCAAACCGTAATTGCTAATCCGTGACACGGTGTAGCAAATTGGGTCTATTACGGGTGCTAAGGGGAGAATTTAGCCTCGGAACAATTAGAATTCGGCAAATCCGTTACATTGCAAAATCCGCCAATGTGTAGTATCAAGGTAGCAGAACAAGAGTGAGGGAATCCATGAGCGTTACCATCAAAGAGGTTCAAAATAGAAAACAGTTGAGAAGGTTCATCAAATTTCCATTTGCTATATATAAAAAGAACAAGTACTGGATTCCGCCCCTCCTGATGGATGAGTGGAACACACTGGATTGGAATAAAAACCCTGCCTTCGAACACTGCCGGGCAAAATATTTCCTGGCGGAGAAAGACGGGCGCCTGGTCGGGCGCATTTTGGGCATCATCAACGACAAATACATTGAAAAATGGGGTGAAAAACAGTGCCGCTTCGGCTGGTTTGACTTTATCGATGACAGGGAGGTCTCGAAAGCCCTTCTGGAGGTGGCTGAACGCTGGGCTGACGAGAACGGTATGACCGCTGTGCATGGACCCCTGGGATTCACCGACCTGGATGGCGAAGGGATGCTTGTTGAAGGATTCGAAGAACTGGGTACTATGTCTGCTCTTTACAACCACGCCTACTATCCTCAGCATATGGAGGCTCTCGGATACAAAAAAGATGTAGATTGGGTGGAGTTCGAGGTCAAGACCCCTGAGGAAATACCCGAAAGAGCCCTTCGTTTGCAGAATCTGGTGCTCAAGAGAAGCAAGCTGAGGATCGTGGCCGGCAAGAAAAAAGATTTTCTCCCCTACGCCAAAGGCATGTTTGAGCTGGTCAACGAGGCCTACTCCGATCTGTACGGCTACGTAGCTCTGAGCGATGAGCAGGTCGACATGTACGTGAAGCAGTATTTCGGCTTTCTCAACCCGGATTACGTAAAGTTCATCACCGATGGAAACAACAATGTTGTCGCCTTCGGACTGGCCATGCCGTCTCTTTCCCGCGCCCTGCAGAAATCCAGAGGACGCCTGTTTCCTTTCGGCTTCCTGCACCTGCTCCGGGCGTTGAAGTTTCCCAAATCTATAGATTTCCTGATGGTGGCGGTGAAGCCTGAATATCAAGCCCGGGGCATCACAGCGATTTTGATGACCGAGTTGACTAGAAGCTGTATAGAAAACGAAATCCGCACTGCGGAAACCAATTGGGAGCTGGAAGACAACACCCAAGTCCAGGCTATCTGGAAACTCTACGAGGCTCGCCAGCACAAACGCAGGCGCTGCTATATCAAGAAACTGGGCTAGACGCTGGCGGGAAAAAGCCCGGCGGCCTTGGTTGCCAGCTTGTATATCCTTTCGAGAATCTCTGTTGCGATTCGTTGGTGCTCGTCCCTGCTCAGATCCCTGCCGAAATAATCATCGAGAACCATGGGCTTGCCCACAATGAAGCCATACCGCGAACGAAAGCGTGGGAAGTAGGACGGCACGGTATAGCGTCTGTTTTGATATTTGTAACGCACCTTTTTCATTATTATGTTTCGTTGGTCGATCCAGGCGCCCACAGGAATTACCGTTGCTTTGGCGGTAAGAGCCAGCCGAACAACACCCTTACGCGCCCTCACCTTGTTCTTTGGATCTGTGCGCTCTCCCTGGGGCGCTATGAGCACGGAATGATTCTTTGCCAAAACGAAAATTGAGTCGCTGACGGTCTGTCTGGATTTTTCGCTCCTGTACAGAACGATCTGATTGCTCAATCGAAAAATCAGGCGGGGCACAAGGAACGACCAAACTTGTTCTTCTACCAGCGTATGGATAAAGGTCCCTTTCACGAAGGATAGTATCGGAAAAGCATCCCACACGGTGGGATGATTGACAGCAAAAACCTTCGGGCCAGGTGGCAGTTCTGCTTCGACCCGGTGCCGGATTTTAAGGAAAAACCGCAGAAAAGCCTTAAGAAAAAACTTTAATATGTATCCAAATATAGACGGATATAGAGTCATCTTAAGCCTTCTCGTAGTGCTTCCGCTCGTTAATTGGAGCCCGGGACAGCAAAGCGGGCAGGACAACAAGGGTACTTGCGCAAGCAGCGGATAGGGTAAACACAATGAGTATACCGAAATACACAATCGGACGAAAGCTGGCCAGTGCCAGCACAAGCAGGCCAAAGTCGATTGAAAGCGTGGTCAGCAGTATCGGTCTTCCTGTAACGGCAAGGGTTTCCCGTACCGCTAATTCTCTGTTCCCGCTGTGACGCTCGATCGAACGCCTATAATAGAGGAGGAAATGAATCGCATCATCGACCCCGACTCCTATCGCTACCGCAGAAACCATAATGGTTGTCATATCCAGTGGGATCCCGAAGATCCACATGAGAATAAAACTGAGCATAACACCGCTCACCAATGGAATGATCGTGAGAAATCCGAAACGCAGAGAACGAAAGGTGAGCGATGCGATTCCTAAGACCAAAAAAACAGAGAGAAGCATGGACTTGGCCAGGTTCTGTCTTAATAAGTCCGAGAGCGTGAGATACTGCATGCTCATTCCCCAGATTTCAGGCATGATTTCCTCGGGCAACGACGAGTCGATTACTTCTTTCATCTCTCCAAGAAGATTGCGCAGTCCCTCTTCGTCAATAAATTTTTTTGTGCTGCTGTTGAAAATCCTGAAGGAAAGCGTCATTTGCGAGAACTCTTCATTGCTCAGATTTGTGACTTCGTTGTTTTCAGCCTGTCCAGCGGCAAGGACCTTCATATAACGGGACAGCAGGAGCGCGGGTCCTCTGGTCTGCGGAATCTCATCAGCTCCGGTCATCACCTTATTCAAAAAGCGAAGATAGGAAGCGAAAGACACGGAGTAAGAAATATCGGGCAGGGATCTAAGCTCTTTCTCCAGATCCGATACCTCCTGCAGGATTTGAGGCTGAAGAAAGTATCCCTTTCTGTTGTCCGGGGCTGTCAGGGTAAGGTTGATCTCATCAAAACCACCAAGCTTGCTCGTCAGAAAGTACATGTCTTGCACTACTTTGTCCCGCTGTGGGAAGTAGCCTATGGTATCTGTATTGGCATTGATTCTGGTCAGCGAAAATCCGAAGGCGGCTGCCACGATCACTAAGGCCGCTATGATGAACGGGCGTCGCCTGGCAACAAAGTCGGATAGAACGTTCATGAGGCGTGAAACAAATCCGGAGCTTACCCTGCGGATTTGCTCCACTTTGGGAGGTTTCAGCCAGGTCAGCAGCGCAGGAAAGAAAAATAGGGAAAGCAGGGCGCAGGAAACGATGCCGAAACCTGCAGAGAGGGCAAACTCCCGTGTCTGACGGATGCTGGTGGCCAGCAGGCTCAGGAAACCTACAATGGTAGTGGCGGCGGCTATCAGGATCGTTTTATTTACATTTTCCACGACACCCACCACCCAGTACCTATCCTGCCAATCTCCGACACCGCTTCTGTAGTACTGATTCAGTATATGGATACTGTACGAGCTGCCCAGAGTCAAAACAAGCGGGGGTGTTATAATGTTCACGATCGTCAGTGAAAAGCCGAGTAGAGACATAAATCCCAGGCTCCACAGAGTTCCGAGCACTACCACGGCGAAGGGCAGAACGACCCCCCTGATCGTTCGAAATCCAAAGAAATAAAACACTAAAATCACCAATGCCGTGAAAACAAACAGCCTGGTCAGGTCGCGAGATAGATATTGGCCCGTCTTGTGTACAAAGGGAATGGAACCACTTAGATAGTATTCGTAATGATCGTGCAGGTCAGAAACGATACCCTCGATTCGTTCCATCAGGGCGGAAAAATCGTCCATGGAAGCGGCGGGGAAAATCGAGTTCAGAACTGTTCCGTCACCTGATACCACCAGGTTGCGGGCGTAGGGCGTGTTTAAAATCCTCTTTTTGAACAACTCCAGCTCTTCCTGGGTCGCGGGTGCTTTCTGAGCCGGTGCCGCCGGGACAACAGAGAGTCTGCTTCCCTTTTTCGTGAAGGTCATGAGATTGAAGGGTGTGATTCCCTTTTTGAGCTCGGGCAGCTCTTCGAGGCTTGACAGCACCTTATAAAGTGCCGAAAGCGCCTCGATTTGAAACGGATCGTCTCGTTGAACGGCGAGTACGAGGTACTCCCCTGAAATCCCCTCTTTCCTGTTCCTCGCCATAAGCTGCTTGATTTCGGCGCTTTCAGGAATCAGGCTTTCCACATTGGGATCTACCTCAAGCTGTACGGCGAAAAAGGAGAAAAAAACAGAAATCAGGGCGGTCGCGATAAAAATCAGGATGGAATGCCGGCAAGAGAAGTGCAGCAGGCGTCGGATCAGAGCATTCACAGCGGCTCAAAAATATCCGGCCCCGGTATCAATGTCAAGCACGCAGCGTTAATCCATTGTTCCCTGTGCTGTATATTGCTAAACAATAGCGATAGAATGGGTGTATCTCAAGCAAGGGGGCAAGATTTCTGGGAGTTTCACTCATTTTTCTGTAAGTTACCGAAATTGGAATCCAAGAGATCAGGCGGTAAGCCGCAACGCGTAGCGGGCAATTTACCAGGAATTCCGGCATGAAACTTGAATTGAATGGATATTTTATCTCGGATGACAAGAAGTTGCTATCTTCAGCAGTGATACATCGTTATCTATCGTTTGTATCCTATTGGGCACAAGGTCGCTCCCGGGAAACTGTAGAGAAGTCAATCGAGCACTCTCTGTGTTTTGGCGTGTACACAAACGATTCGAAGCAAATCGGCTTTGCCCGGGTAATCACCGACTATGCCACCACCTACTACATATGCGACCTGTTCATTCTCCCAGAACACCGCAAAGCAGGATTGGGAAAACACTTGATGCAGGTTATCTCCGATCATCCCAAGCTGAAGGGATTAACCGGCCTTTTACTAACAAAAGATGCCCACGGACTATATAGAAAGTACGGTTTTTCAGATTCAGAGGATGTACAAGCCCGCTTCATGCTGAAACGGGAAAGCGAAAATAGAGACTGATGTGAAGCTATAATCGACAGCGATACGA
>CAYMGP010000045.1:0-31833 GCA_964390045.1 uncultured Spirochaetaceae bacterium
GCTGCCGATCACGATGATATCCGCACCGGAGAGCTTGCCGATCTCCACGGCGGTGGTTTCGTCGGTCAGATCGCTGGCCTGGAACTCGTACTCCTTGGCGATTTTGGCGATGTTCTGCCTGTCCACCACCCGCACCTTGCCCACGTTCACAAAAGCATTCTCGATGAACACCATCACACCGCTGGCAGTTTCCTGATCGATGGTCTTGGTTCCGCTGGTGATTCCCACCACGGCCAGCTTCTTGTCCTGGATCTGGCCAAGCTTCTTGTAGAAATCCGATTCGTAGCGCTTCTGCCGGTCCGGCTGTTCCACCGTCTCTTCCGGGGCCTGGGCGACCTCCCACCGCCTGCGCTCCAGCCGCTCGGGAATGGTCGCGATCTCTCCGCCGGCGCTCACCCCGGCTGCGATACCGATCTCCTCCGGATCGAGGAAGCCGTCCCCGTTGCGATCCTGTTCGCGTTCGAACTGTTCATCCCCTCCGCCCGGCTCGATCGGACGGGGCAACAGGTAGCGATCGATCGCCTCGACCAGCTCCCTCTCCGTAAGCCCTCCGTCATCGTGCATATCGAACAAACCGTACAACATGCTACCGCGCTGCACCGCGTCGATCTCACCGCTCAAGAATCGCAGGATCCTGTCCATCTCCTCTTCGTCGACCTGCCCGTCGTGGTTCAGATCCATATGATCGTCGATGATGGTCTCAACCGGATACACTCCTTCCTCTTCGGCGGCTATCTGCTCGCCGGCCCTGCGGGCCTTGACGATCTCGAAGGTCTCCACCTCTCCGTTTCCATTGAAGTCGATGCGCCGATCGAAGGGGGAACGCACCGGATGTGGGCTTCCCAGGCCTTCGGCCATCTGCCGTTCCTCGACCCGGTCCACTAATCCATCTGCGTTTATGTCGGCCAGTTCATCGAGCGGTGTGCTTACCGGCCAGCCTTCCGCCAGGGCTTGATCCTCCTCGGGGCGTCGCAACCAGCTTATCACAGCTGCACCGACTACGTATGTCTCGAAGGAGTGGTGTTCCGGTCCTTGCAGCAGGCCGTCCTGATTCCGATCAACACGCTTCTCCAGGTCGGTGGTTACCTCTTGTTCGTCCCAACCGGGCTCGGAAAAAAAGAGTTCCAAGAGCATGGATTGCTCGGGCTGGTCGAAGCGCCCGTTGCCGTCGAGGTCGAGGATTTCCGCCAGAGATCGCTCGTTGAAGGAAGCACCGACCTCGAAAAGCCTGTCCAGTTGATCGAAGATCAGAACCTGTCGCATGGTTTCCGACTCGGCAGCGCCAATTTGGCTGTCTCGGTTGCGATCGAAGTAGTCCCCCAAGGAACTGACCAATGGAACGGGCATATCTCTGCTGTCTATGAACGAGATGGTTCGCGCACCCAGGTCGTGGAGCTCCATGTCCTCGACGACCCCATTTTTGTCCAGGTCGGCCCATTCGAAGAGGGCCTCCTTGCCCCTCCAGCGGTACAGCCGGGCATCTTCGGGTTCCAGGGGCAGTCCAAGAACGATGTTCCACACTCTGCCTTTGAATCGCTCGATCTCCTCTTCCTCGAGTCTTCCGTCGCGATTTTCATCGAGTCGGTCTTCGAAGTCGGGCCAAACTTCATTCCAGAGTATAATGGAATAGGAAAATTGAGTTTCCCAGAACTGGAGATAGTCATTTTCGTCAATGTCGAAAAAAGGAACCATCTCGGGAGCAAGCACCGGTAGACGGCGCAGCTGCTCCATGAATAGAATACGACCAGCAATTAACTGCTCCAGGCCATCGATATGTCCGTCGCCGTTATAGTCGAACATCTCGTCCACCGGATTCTCTACAGGATGCGGTTCGCTCAGCAGACGCATAACACCGTGGATGCACTCCTCATACTCCCCTCCCTCGAGCATCCCGTTTCCGTCGTGATCAGCCCAGGCCTGCAGCGGGGAGACCACACGGATGGCTCCCTCGGCTACGGGTTGCGGGGGTGGGGCTTCGATCACCTGATGAATGATGCGCCACTCGCCCTCCCGCTCCTGGAACAGGAAGATGTTGAACATCATGAATCCCGGTCCGTGGACCTCGTAGATCCACCTGGTTCCTTCGGGAGTTGCTTCGGAACCCGCCTTGAATACCTCCATTTCACGGTAGATATCCGAGCTGCGGAAGCCTTCATCCTGGGAGCCGGCAATGGCATCGAATCCCGCAAAGACCTGCTCGCCCTCCGGGCCGGCGATGATCAGCTCGGCCTCGGGCCAGTAGGCGCTCATCAGCAGATCGAGGTTTTCGGTCTTCAATCCCTCGATCCAACGCTCCATGACCTCATCCAGGGCTCTCTGGACTTCGGGGGACTCCCCCGGCGGGGTCGTGATGCAGGCCAGGGGCAGTAGAATGATCAGCAGAATAAGTGCGCTTTTTTTCATGTCAACCTCTCTTTTTAAAGCACAAGGTTCACGACGGAACGGGGATCACGATGATCCGCAGGTATCCTTATAAGTTATTATAATCGATTGACAATGCATTTCAATGACGTGAGAGGATAGGATTCAATCGGCCAAGGGGCGGATTCTGATAGGAAATCTGTTTGCTGAGTGATCAGCGCAAACCTACTCCCGGCTCACCTGAACCTTCACGATTCCCTGTTTAGCCGTAGCTCGCTGCATGGCCTCCTGCATCTTCGCAAAAGGATACACGACGGAAATCAGGCCGCCGACATCGATACGCCCGCTGGCCATCAGCTCGAGAACCAGGGGGAACACATGGGTATAGCGCAGCGAGCCGATAACGGTAAGCTCCTTCGACATCACCAGGTTGGCAGGTAGGGGCAGTTGCGGCGGTTGCGTACCGATCTGCACGATACGGGCTCCGCGGGCTGCTGCTGTATAGGCGAAGGATAGCGCCGCCGGCGAGCCGGAGGCCTCGAACACCACGTCGAAGCCCTGGACCGTGTGCTTTTCCGCCAATCCTTCATCCCGCGGATCGAAGGCGGCGATAGCTCCATGCTCGAGGGAAAACGACCGGGCATGGGGATCGATATCGGCGATGGTGATATCCGTTGCTCCCACCACCTTTGTCATGGCCAGAACCATCTGTCCGATCGTGCCGCCCCCGGTGATCAATACTCGCGATCCGGCAAGCACACCCGCTCGCATAACCGCGTGGGCTCCAACGGCAAGCGGCTCCACCATTGCCCCGGCCCCGTGGTCGAGCCGTTCATCGAGCCTGTGACAGTGGCTCTCGGGCACGGCAACCTGCTCGGCAAAGGCGCCGTCGATATGGGGAATCGTTGCCGCCGTGCCGATGAACTTCAGATTGGTGCACAGATTGTAGCGACCGGAGCGACAGTAGCGGCACTGCCTGCACTCGATCGACGGTTCGGCTGTTACCCTGTCGCCTACTGCAACCCTGCTTACTTCCGGGCCGACTGCCGCTACATCCCCGGCAAACTCGTGTCCGAGAACAAGGGGTTTTTGCGGTACGAACTGACCGATTTTGTAATGAAGGTAGTAGTGTATGTCCGATCCGCAGATCCCGACACGCTTGACATCGACCAGTACTTCGCTTGGACCGAGCTGCGGCTTCGACCGCTTCTCGAACCTCAGGTCTTCGATTCCGTGAAGTACGTAGGCCTGCATACCCATCGTTTTAGTTCTCTCCCTCGATTGGAGTCGGAGGCGCGATATTCACTTTCTCACCCAGCTCGGTGAGCTCTTGGAAAAGTCCCTCCTCAACCGGAATTCCCTTCTCGCTTCGTTCGGCCCGACGTTCCCCCTCGATCTCGCCTGGGTAGTAGATACGCTGGAAGCCTTCGAAAAGGGGAAGCTCGTGCAGCTCGTCTATCATCTGTCCGATGCGTTTTTTAAACTCCTCGAGGGGAACAAAGCGGGAAACATCCCAGAAGGTCATGAAGTGGCCGAGGCGGCGGGGTTCTTCCAATTCAAAGTACATTCTGTTGATGTGGGGTCCGAAGGGCATACCTGTCATCAGCGCACACATTACGTCGATCGTCAGGGCCAGGCCGCTTCCTTTGTGTCCGGCCAGAGGATGCATACCTGCGGCGGCGTGCGGATCGGTTGTCGGTCTACCTGATTCATCCAAAGCCCAGTCTTGCGGGATAGGCCGGTTCTCCTTCTGTGCCAGAGCGATCTTGCCGTAAGCAATCGTCGAGGTGGATATATCCAGCATAACGGGAGCAGCGGGTGCCGGGAATCCAAAGGCTATGGGATTCGTACCAAAGAACCGCCGTGCTGCGCCGTAGGGTACAATGAGGGCATCGGTATTGGTCATGACCATCCCGGCAAGGCCTGCGGCGACAGGTTCCTGCAGGAAATAACTTGCAGGACCGAAATGGCTCGAGCCGCCGATAGCGACGGTCACGGTTCCCTGTTGCCGGCAAACGTCCATAGCTTCCTGAACCGCCCGGTAACCTACGATATGACCGAAGCCGTCGTCGCCGTCTACATAGAGAATCGATGGGCTGCGGCGCTCGATCTTGATATGAGGCTTGGATTTGATACTGCCGAACTCGAGACGACGGACGTAGTGGGCAAGGCGAACCACGCCGTGGGAATCGATCCCCGAGAGATTGGCCATAGTCAGACAGTCGGCGACAATCCCAGCATCCTCCGGTGGGACCCCCTTGCATTCCAGTACGGCGCGGACGAACCGCTCTACTTCCTCTCTACCGATTCTTACCACTGCTTGTCTCCCGCCGGCCAACTCAGCTAGGCCAGTTTCCGCCGTCAATATTGATACACTGCTGTGTCATATAGTCGGAATCGGAAGAAGCTAGAAATACAGCAGCGCCGGCGACATCGTCCGGTTGCTCTATCCTTCCGAGAGGAATCCCGGCTGTGAAACGACGCTTCGGCTCGCCGACTTCCCATCCGAGGATCTTGGCAAACTGTTTATCTACTTCGACCCAAAACGGCGTATCCACGATTCCCGGGGCCAGGGCATTCACGTTGATCTTGTGTTCCGCCAAAGCCAGGGCAATCGATTGATTCATGCTGATCACACAGGCCTTGCTGGCACAGTAGGCCAGAACATGCGCCTCACCTCGACGTCCCGCCTGGGATGCCAAATTGATAATCTTGCCCCCCTTACCCTGTTTGATCATCTGCTTGGCCGCTGCCTGACTGGCCCAGAGCAATCCCTTGCAGTTCACATCGAACATCAGGTCCCAATCTGACTCTTTTGTTTCGAAGAAGGGGATGATTTTTCCAACCCCGGCGTTGTTGACAAGGATGTTCAGCTCGCCGAACTCCTTGACTGCGGTATCTACCATATGCTGTACCTGGTCCTGTTTCCTCACATCCACCTGGAATCCGATAGCCCTCCCGCCGGAGCTTTTGATCTCCTCGGCCACTTTGTTCGCAGCCTCCGCATTCAGATCGGCAACAACAACCGCTGCTTCTTCCTTTGCGAAGCGCAGACAAATACCGCGACCGATGCCGGACCCACCGCCGGTGACGATGGCTACCTTGTCCTTCAGTCTCATGATAATCCTCCTGAATCGATTGTCAAATAGTTCCCAAAACGATAAAACCAGCCAGCTTAATTGTCAACAGGTATTTGTTAACAATTATTTGATTATAAACTTACAATCAACATCGATCCAAAAAAGTTTATATGGATTCCAAAAAGACAGAAATTGATTCCTTCGAATTCAATGGTACGATATAAAAAACCATTATAAGGAGGGTGTTATGAAACGAACACTCATTATGGTTCTTCTTCTAAGCGTGCTGCTGGTGCCGCTGTCCCTGTTTGCTGCCGGTGGACAGGAAGAAGGTGGGGCTGCAGCTGCCGAGAAGAGAGTTGTCGGCTTTTCTCAGATCGACAACCAGAACCCGTGGAGACTGGCGGAAACGGAATCTGTGAAATCCGAAGCCGCCAAGCGCGGATACGACCTGAAGTACTCCGATGCCCAGGCAGTACAGGAGAATCAGATCAAGGCCCTGCGATCATTCATCGCTCAGGGTGTAGACGGTATCCTCCTGGCGCCCAAAACAGAGTCCGGCTGGGAACCTGTTTTGATTGAAGCAAAACAGGCAGGTATCCCGGTTGTGCTGCTGGACAGAAAAATCACGGTATCCGACGAGAGCCTTTGGGTTACCTTCATCGGATCGGACTTCTTTTTTGAGGGTCAAGAAGCAGCCAAGCAGATGATCAAGGATAAGGGTGAAAATTTGAAAGTAGCCGAGCTGCAGGGACAACCCGGTGCCGATCCTACAATCGAGCGAGCCGAGGGATTCAGGGACATCATCGATAAATATCCAAATATTGAGATCATCCTTTCCCAGACCGGCGAGTTCAACAGGCTTGAGGGAAAGAAGGTCATGGAGGCCTTCCTGAAGGCCAAAGGTGAGGAGATCGACGTGGTGTATGCTCACAACGATGACATGGCTATCGGAGCGATTCAAGCAATTAAGGAGTACGGTCTCGATCCGGGTCAGGATATGTATCTAGTTTCGATCGATGCGGTGCGGGATGCCTTCGAAGCTATGGTTGACGGCGATTTGAACTGTACCGTGGAATGTACACCGCTGCTTGGACCCAAAGGATTCGATGCTTTGGAAGCCACCTGGAGGGGCGAGACACTTGCCAAGTGGCTTAAATCTGAAGACGAAACCTTCCCCATGTCGGTAGCAAAGGATGTAATCGATCAGAGGAAGTACTAATTCGTCGTCAATTGATCAATTGATCAAGGTCTCAAAATGTAGTAAAGAGTAAAACTAGGTTCATGGACAACGAAGAGATACTGAGGCTTACGGGAATAACCAAAAGCTTTCCAGGAGTCCTAGCTCTTTCCGACGTGGATTTCACCCTGAAAAAGGGTGAAATCCACGCATTGATGGGCGAGAACGGAGCCGGAAAATCCACCCTTATCAAAGTATTAACCGGTGTCTACAAGCGGGACGCCGGGGAGATGGTATACGAGGGAAATCCGATCGAGGTGCCCTCGCCTCTGCACGCCCAGGACATGGGAATCGCCACGGTATACCAGGAGGTAAACCTGGTTCCCAACCTGTCCGTCGCTGAAAACCTTTTCCTCGGGCGGCAGCCGATGAACATGGGAAGGATCGCCTGGAAGTCGATCAATCAGGCAGCCGTAAAGATCCTCGACCAATTTGATCTCCACATAGACGTACGTGAAAACCTCGGCAACTACCCTGTAGCAATTCAGCAGATGGTGGCTATCGCCCGCGCTCTGGAGCTGAAATCCAAGACCCTTATTTTGGATGAGCCGACATCCAGCTTGAATATCGAAGAGGTCGAGAAACTGTTTGCGCAAATGAAAAGGCTGAGGGAAGCCGGCCAGGCAATCATTTTTATTACCCACTTCATCGATCAAGCATTTCAGATAAGTGATCGCATCACGGTTCTCAGAAACGGAAAGTACATAGGAACCTATAAAACAGAAGAGATCACCAAGATCGATCTCATATCCAAGTTGCTGGGAAAAGAATACGAAAAGCTGGCCCAGGTCGAGGCGAAGAAATTGGAGGAGGAGAAGGTCGTCCAGAAAGAGGCCTATATTCGAACCGAACAGCTGGGTAGGAAAGGAAGTGTCAAGCCCTTCGATGTAGAGATACGCAGGGGGGAGGTTGTCGGCTGCGCCGGGCTACTCGGCTCGGGAAGAACCGAGCTGGCCAAGCTACTATTCGGTCTCGATTCGCCGGACGGCGGCAAGGTGTACATCGAGGGCAAGACGGTAAGGATCACTAATCCCAGGAAGGCGATGAAGTACAGGATCGGGCTGAGTCCCGAAGACAGAAAGGAGCAGGGAATCGTCCAGGACCTGACGGTACGCGAGAACATCATCCTTGCCTTGCAGGTTCGAAAGGGATGGTTCCGCAACCTGAGTCCCAAAGAGCAAAAAGAGATTGCCGACCGCTATATTGAAATGCTCGACATCAAGACCCCGTCTTCCGAGCAAGTCATGAAAAACCTGAGCGGAGGAAATCAGCAGAAGGTAATTATAGCCAGATGGCTTGCCTCGAATCCTCAGTTCCTCATTCTCGACGAACCTACCCGGGGGATCGACGTTGGAGCAAAAACGGAAATACAGAAGCTGGTAGTGGATCTCAGCGAGCAGAATATGGCTGTGCTGTTCATCTCTTCGGAGATTGAGGAGATTTCGCGTTGTTCCAGCAAAGTGCTCGTTTTACATGATCGGGAAGTAGTACAGACAATGTACAGCGAAGACATAAACGAGCAGAGCATTATGAACGCCATCGCCGAGCGGCATGTGGAGGGCAGCGATGTCGGATAACGGCGCGGGAACACAAATAAGCGAAATCAGACAGGCTAGTCCTCGAAATATCAGTCCGATCGTCTGGTCGGTCCTGGCTCTGGCGGTCATCCTTCTGTTTAATTTGATATTCACGAGAGGCTTTTTCTCAATAACGATCAAGGAGGGTCACCTCTTCGGTAGTTTGATCGACATTCTCAAACGGGTCTCTCCGACCTTGATTATTGCGCTCGGTATGACTCTGGTCATCGCAACCAAAGGGATCGATATATCCGTCGGCTCGGTGGCTGCCATCGCCGGCTCCGTGGCGGCGCTGGTGGTGCGGGGCGGGGATATCAACTATCTTCAGGAAACGATTCATGCGACCGTGCCCCTGTTTCCCGTGTTTGCATTCGCTCTAATCGCGGCGGCCATCTGTGGCCTGTTCAACGGGTTTCTGGTATCTTTCATCGGCATCCAGCCGATCGTGGCCACGCTGATTCTAATGATCACGGGCCGAGGCGTTGCGGTTCTGCTGACCGGCGGGTACGTATTGAACTTCGATCATGCCAGATTTGAGTTTATAGGCATCGGACATTTATTCGCTCTTCCCTTTCCTCTCATCCTGACGGTCGGTGTGTTTGCGATCGTGTTCATAGTTACCAAGGTCACCCCGTTGGGGCTGCTGATCCAGGCAACGGGCGGTAATCCCACCGCCAGCAGGTATTCAGGAATCAATACCCGGCTGGTAAAAATGCTGGTATACCTTATTTCAGGTATTTGCGCCGGAATAGCTGGAATCATCATCACCTCGGATGTTAAGTCTGCGGATGCGAACTTCATGGGGTTATGGATGGAATTGGATGCCATTCTCGCCGTGGTGATCGGCGGTACCGCTATGACCGGTGGAAGATACAAGTTGTTCGGAACCGTAATCGGAGCCTTGATTATTCAGAGCCTGATCACAACGATTCTCACCCGCGGTGTGCAAGTCCAGTTCACTCTGATCGTGAAATCCCTTGTGGTCATATTTGTAATTCTCATTCAATCGGAACGAACCCGGGAATTTCTGACGAAATCGAGAAGGAAAATCACGTCGACAGGCTAGGAACATGAGTGATCTACCAATCGGAGGACAACAGCGCAGGCGCTTCACCGCTCGATTAGCAACGTTGAGAAAGCATGTTCCTATTCTCTCGCCGGCATTGGTGTTCATTGTGATCTTCTGTGTCGGTGGCCTTCTGTTCAGGAATTTTTTCTCGGTTCGGGTGATACTGAATCTGTTCACAGACAATGCCTTTTTGGGCGTCGCCGCGGTAGGAATGACCTTTGCCATCATTTCAGGAGGGATAGACCTTTCTGTAGGAGCGGTGGTTTCCACCTCGGCCATGATTGTAGCGGTACTGAACAGGGCCGGAGCACCTCCGATTGCGGCACTACCGACCGCCCTGGCTTTCGGAGCCGGGTTGGGTTTTCTCATGGGATGCGCAATTCACTTCTTCAAAGCCCACCCTTTCATCGTCACCCTGTCGGGGATGTTTTTTTCCAGGGGACTCGGATATGTCCTGAGCTGGCAATCCGTACCTATAGAGAAAAAGTTCTACTCGATAATGTCGCAAATCGGTATTCCCTTCGGTGGATTTTTGAAGCTTACTATGCCGGCCTGCATCTTTCTTGTGGTAGTGGTAATCGGGTATTTTCTCCAGAGAACCACCAAGTACGGAAGAAATGTCTATGCGATCGGAGGAAGCGAGCAGTCTGCCTTTCTCATGGGATTGCCCGTGGCGAAAACCAAGATCCTAATTTACACGATGAGCGGCTTCCTCGCGGCCCTAGGAGGAATCGTCCTGACCTTCTATATGCTGGCGGGATTCGGGAACGCCGCCTACGGATTGGAGCTCGACGCGATCGCTTCCGTGGTTATCGGCGGCACCCTGTTGACCGGAGGGGTGGGATCTGTGCTGGGCACACTCGTCGGAGTGCTGATCCTGGGTTTGATACAGACACTGATTTCCTTTCAGGGAGCCATCAACGTATACTGGACAAAGATATTCATCGGCTTGATGCTGTTTATCTTCATCCTGCTTCAGAAAGTGTTCATGTTGAGTGCCGGGCAGCGAACACGACAATAATTTGCTAGACACAGGTCGGGGTAGCCGCTTCGTGAGGATGCATCGTCATAGGTGACATCACGTATAACTATCGAGGAAAGAAAGCCCTGATAACAGGCGCCAGCAGGGGATTGGGTCGAACCATAGCTCTTGCCTTCGCCGCCGATCTGTCCTCCGCAGAGCAGTGCATCTCCATGGCACACCACTTCCTTAGTCGTAGCGCAAAAGCATGATCGCAAGAAGAAGCGGTGTGATAATCAACATCTCCAGCAATGCGAGCGTGGCCGGCATCGAAGAACATGCAGCTTACTGCGCGAGTAAATTTGCGCTCAACGGAGTGACCAAGGTAATGGCTGAGGAGTGGGGGAAATACAATGTCCGGGTAAACGCCGTGGCTCCCACCATCGTTCTGACCGAGCTCGGACAGCGAGTCTGGGGGAATCCTGAAAAAGGGGATCCCATTAAAGAACGAATTCCTCTGCGTCGTTTTGCCCAACCTGAAGAAGTCGCCCAGACAGTCCTTTTTCTTGCCAGCGAGGGCGCCGCCATGATCAACGGCGAGATCATCCTCGTCGACGGCGGCGGCAATGCCCAACTCTACTGATCAGCCGAAGCTCTATCTACAATTTGAGTAAACATTGCAGAGATGGGCAGAGTCTCTATCTATACCATTCTTCCACTTTAAGTGTATAGTAATTGTTGACAATAAACAATAATACTGTTACCATTTTTGTATCAATTGCGGGTCTAAATAGCTTTGATACAGAGAGGTACTGTTCCATCATGATGATACGAGAGGTCGATACCTACCACTACCGAATTCCACTGCGCAGAACCCTCACTGATGCGATGCACGGCGAGATGACTCATTTCGAAGTCATCATGGTAAAGATTACTTCCGACGAAGGTCTGGAAGGCATCGGTTATACGTATACAATCGGTGTCGGCGGAATCGCGATTCGCTCACTGGTCGAAGAAGCCATTAAGCCTCTGCTTCTATACGAGGATGCCGAACGCATCGAGCATCTTTGGGAGAAGATGTGGTGGAAACTACACTACATAGGACGTGGCGGCTTGGTATCTTTCGCTATTTCTGCTGTGGATATCGCTCTATGGGACTTGAGGGGAAAGATGGCTGAGCAGCCGCTCTGGAAGCTGCTGGGAGGCAGCTCCCGAAAGGTGAAACCCTACGCAGGGGGCATAGATCTCTATTTCCCGCTGGAAGATCTGATCGCCCAAACCGAAAAGAACGTTGAGGCCGGATTGAGGGCTGTCAAGATGAAGGTCGGCCGGGAAAATCTGTATGAGGATATCGAGCGGGTCGAGGCGGTCCGCAAGCACATTGGAAAAGATATTACCTTGATGGTTGACGCTAATATGCGCTGGAAGGTGGATAACGCCATCAAGGCTGCTAGAGCGTTGCAACCGTACGATGTTTTTTGGCTCGAAGAACCAACGATCCCTGAAGACTATGAAGGCCATGCACGTGTGGAGCGGGAAGGCGGGATCGCCGTCGCTGCAGGGGAGAATCTTCACACAATTTATGAGTTTAAACAGATGATCGAGAGGGGAGGCATATCTTTCCCCGAGCCGGATGTGTCCAACTGCGGCGGAATTACGGGGTGGATGCGTGTGGCGAGGCTTGCCTACGGGCACAACCGCGCGGTAACAACTCACGGCGTGCACGAGCTTCATCTTCACCTTTTAGCCGCGATACCAAACAGCTCCTATCTCGAGTTGCACGGATTTGGTTTGGAACGATTCATGAAGAACCCTCCACCCATTGAGGACGGTTACATGCTTGTGCCGGACGCTCCGGGACACGGGGTCGAGTTTGAATGGGAGAAATTAGAAAAACATCGCGTCGAGGCGACATTTCAGCAATAATTAACTAGGGGGCCAGAGTGATGCTTGGTGGTTATTGTGGCAGGGTCTTGCGGATCGATCTGACAGAGGGGGAAATTTCTCATGAAACCTACGATGAGCAGACGCTACGCAAGTACATCGGGGGCAGCGGTTTGGGTGCGAAGATTCTGTATGAGGAAACAGATGAGAACACCGATCCTCTTGGACCGAACAACGTTCTTGCCATCATGTCTGGTCCTTTTGCCGGAACCCGAGCGCCCAATGGTGGGCGCTACCATGTTGTAACCAAGTCGCCGCTTACCGGATTGTTCGGCGAAGGCAACAGTGGCGGATCCTGGAGTACCCAGCTCAAGTATGCCGGATTCGACGGCATCGTTCTCACCGGAACGGCAGCAAAGCCCGTCCATATTTATGTAGAGGACGGTCAAGCAACCATCAACGACGCTTCCGATCTCTGGGGAATGGACACCTTCGAGCTCGACGAGGTGATGACTGAGCGTTACGGCAAGAAGCAGGTAACCCTCTGCATCGGTCCAGCCGGTGAGAATCTGGTGAAGATTGCCGCTATCATGAATAACGGCAGGGAAGGTCGAGCCGCCGCCAGGTGTGGCATGGGTGCCGTCATGGGCTCGAAAAAGGTTAAAGCTGTTACTGTAGTTGGAAGCGGTCGCCCTCCACTAGCGGATCCGGAAGCGCTCAAGGAGTCTATCAAGAAGTGGTCAAAAAAGATCACTCAAGACTCCACGGGGATGAGGGAGTATGGAACCGGGGAGGCTGTAGAGTTCATAGAGAGCAGCGGTGACTTGCCTGTTAAGAACTGGGCTCAGGGCACCTTCGAAAGTGCCGGGAAAATCTCCGGTATCACCATGACGGAGAGTGGGCTGCTGAAAAAAAGCTACTTTTGTGCCCAGTGTTCCATAGGTTGCGGCCGCACGGTGGAGATAAAAGATGGCCCGTACGCCTGTGAAGAGCAGGGAGGGCCTGAGTATGAGACCATCGGTATGATGGGTTCCAACCTGTTGGTTGACGACCTCCAGGTTATCCAAATGGCAAACGAAATTTGCAACCGCCAAGGAATGGATACCATCTCCGCCGGAGCCGCCGTTGCTTTCACCATGGAGGCCTACGAAAACGGAGTAATAGACAAGAAGATGTTAGGCGATCGGGAGGCTCGTTGGGGCAGTGCAGAGGATATTCGGTACCTGCTGAACATGATCGCTCGACGGGAGGGCATCGGGGACCTCCTTGCCGAGGGGACGAAAAAAGCTGCCGAGAAGCTTGGCGGTCTCGCTCCCGAGTTCTCTGTGGACGTCAAAGGACTTGAATTTCCAGCCCACGATCCCAGAGCGGGAAGCACTATGGCCCTGGCATATGCCACCAGCACAAGAGGCGCCTGCCACCTGAGTGCCAATACCCATCCCATCGCTCTGACCGGCAGCACGAGCGGGCACGGTTTCATGGAACCCATGAAGTACGACCGGTTTGATTACGGCGATGATACCGTTCGGTTGACCCGTATCTACCAGGACGCAAATGCGATGTTCGACTCCATGACTGTGTGCAAGTTCGTCATGTACACTCTTGAGGCTGATTTTCTGGAACCTTACCTCAAGTGGTTTAAAGAGATTGTGGGTTGGGAAATGACCAAGGAGGAGTGGCTTGAGACCGGAGAGCGTATCTTCAACCTGAAAAGAGCGTATCAGGTCCGCTGCGGTGTCTCGAGAAAGGACGACAGGCTTCCCCCGCGAATGAGCAAACAGCGCAAAACGGGAGGTGCTGGAGACCATATACCAAAAGTGGAAGCCATGCTCGATAAGTACTACGAAGCACGCGGCTGGGATATGTACGGAAGGCCGACAAGGGAAACACTGAAGCGATTGGGCCTGGAGTGGGTTTGAGTAGAGTGGGTTTGAGTAGAATATGCAGGTGAAATTGAAACTTGCGAGCCACTTCAGGCAGATGCTCGGAGTTGAGGAGGTCCCGCTCGCGTTGGCGCCAAACGTGATGCTTGGCGAAGCGATTCAGGCCTTCCTGGAGACATATCCGGAATACCGCGCCATCCTCGAGGATCGGAAGAGCTTCTTGCTTGGCGATCTGCGAGCCATCTATTCGATTGACGGTAAGGCAGTCAAGCTCGATCACCAGCTGCGCGACGGCGATGAGGTGCGAGTCCTTAAAGCCTTCATTGGGGGATGAGGGAATACAGTTAGGGAACTTTTCTACTGAATATTGTTTTGAATTGCCTGGATTGTCTTTTGCTTTTGTCCTTGTCGGATTCCCTCTACAATGACGCGGTGCTCTTCATAGCTGCTCATAAGGTCTGTAAATCTGGAATATCGCATCATCATTCTTGACATCGTGGTGCTCCAGATCGCGAGAATGTGTTTGTCGCCATACTTTTCCAAAAAGAACTCATGGAATGCGTAGTCCCGCAGCATGAGTTGATGGACATCCCCCGACTCGCAGGATTCCCGGATATCGTCAAGCAGCATCGTTATTTCATTTACATCAGAATCGTTCAGCCTATTGAATATATTTTTAAATACGAAGGTTTCTATGGTTCTTCTTAACTTGACTATAAACGAAAAGGCTTCCTCACTGGGATGATCGGAGACTTTGACCCCGATGTTCGGCTGGAACTCAAGGAGCCCTTCGTTGGCCAGTTGGGATAGAGCCTGACGTACCGGTCCGCGGCTTACGCCGAAACGCTTGGCCAATTCCGTCTCCCGAAGAAAATCACCTTTCTTGTAGTTTTCGTTGAAAATGTCCTGCCTGATCTGCAGAGCTATCTGTTCCGGCAGGGTCAGTAATTTGAAGTTCCTCAATTCGTTGCCCTCCAGCGGCAATTATGGCGAGCGGATTGTTGATTGTCAACATATCGCAATCATCGGTTGCGATGTGCTTTGCAATATCGCAATCGCACTACATATCAAGATACGTCAGTCGAGCGCCAATACGTGATTACTCAAACGCTCGAATCCTTTCGCGGTGATCAAGTAATTGTGCTCGATGCGAACTCCGCCGGCTCCCTCCATATACGCTCCAGGCTCAAGAGTCACTACGTCGCCTTTGTATAGCACATCATCGCTTTCCGGTGCGAATACCGGAGGTTCAGGGTGCCCCAATCCCAGCCCATGACCTGCGTGATGAGGAAACAGCTCCGGTTTGTTGATTGCGAGAAACGGGGCAGCTACGGCTCGATGGATATCTCTGCCGAGAGCTCCAGGCTGAAGCTTTTGCTCTCCCGAATGCATTGCAGCCTTGCACATTTGCAGCAATTCGCGCTGTTGCTCAGAAGAAGCCCCTACCGCAAGCGTGTTGGTGAAATCGCTCCTGTAGCCATTCAGCATGACTGAGAAATCAAGAATGAGGGTATCACCGTTCTGCAGTACATAGTCGGTGGGTAATCCGCCTTGTTTGGGGATCGACGAAGTAGCGGCTCTAAAATCACCGTACACCAATCCCGGGGATCCGAGAGACTCCAGAACCGCCGACTGAACGGCCCGGAAAACATCGAACTCACTGATTCCCGGACGCAGGATCTCTCGAGCCCTGGCCTGACCTGCCTCACCGGACCGTATACAGAGTTTCAGGAGTTCGATCTCATCTATCTCTTTTTTCCGGCGAAGCTCGCGAAGAACAGAACCGAGGGAGGACGGCTCGCTCTCTGGCAGCGGACTGTCTCCCCAGATCGTCTCGTAGGCACTCAGCGGAAACCACTCTTTTTCTATTAATCCGGGATTCCGGGTACATTTATGTGTTATTTGTTTCAGCGCTTTTATTACAACGTGATCTCGATTGACAACAGAATGGCGATGATCGTACCATTGTTCGCTAATCACCTCATCGACAAAGAACTCAGCTGCCGCAGATCTCAATGTGAAATTGTCGCAAAACAGACACAACCTGCCTCTGCGTTCGACAAAGAGAAAAGCACGTTCCCCGTGAGAAGAGCTCAATGGATTTACGGTAAATGCAGAAAGGTAATTTACATGCCTGGGATCGCTGATCAGCACCCATTCCACACGCTCAGGCAACACCTCCCATAGACGTTTAGTCCTTAGTTGGCATCCTTCAGCTGTCAGCATCGCATGTCACCTCAGCACATGAACCACGCCGCTCATACATCGACTACTCCGGAACGGTCATTCTAAACTCAGATGGCGTCACTAGGAAATGTTTTTTAAACAGATAGTCGAAATAGGCTGGGTTTTGATAACCAACCTTTTTCGCGATGGAACTGATTTTGGCATCCTTGTTCTTTAGCAGCTCTTTTGCCTTGTTGAGTCGATACCGGGTAACATAATCGATGTAGGTGGTCCCTTCGACCTTCTTGAAAGTAACACTGAAATAGGAGGGATTCAATTCGAGAAAATCCGCCACATCTTCCATCGAGAAATTCCATTCAAAGCAATGTTGGTGTATGTACTCTTTTGCCTTGCTGATCAAATTCTTTGCCGATTTATCTTCTCTTGTTGTCGAATAATCAAGCAATACATGGGCTAGTCGCTTCAGATTGCTGAATACAGTCTCATATGAAGGATCGTTTCTATCATATGTGAGGGCATCCTTTGATTCTCCAACAAAGCTGCCGATGTTCAGTCCATTGCTTTGGGACAGCCTGTTCAGTTCTTGAAAAAGATTCAACAGCAACTCTGCCGATTCCCTTTCATTACCATCGTTATTGGTAATTCTCCACTGGATAAAGGAAAGCTGCTCGTCCAACAACTTCTCGTCTCCCTGTTTTATAGCCTCTTCGATAACGGAGAAGTCGATATTGTAGGCAGTAATGGTTTTGGCATCGATCGACATCCCGTCCAATAGCTTGTATCCGAATAGTTGTTGCAGAAGCAGTCGATCTCTCGCATTTTTAAAGGACACGTGCAGTTGATCTACATTTTTTATTATCGTCCCGCAGGCAGCGTACAGCAAATCGTCTTTTTTCTGTATTTTTTCTATATACTGTACGATCCTTTTTTTTATAGCCGCCGCATTACTATCTTGAAAAATTACAGCAAAAAGTGCTAGGGAGTCGTTTTTTTTCACCAGGTACACTTCGTTCCCATTGTTGTAATTGTTGATCAGTGATGGACAGTAGGACTCTTCAATATCCACATTGGCATTGTGGTTTTTATCCTCCAATTGAAGTTGTACGATTACCGTTGAATAATAGTGAGATTTTTTCACGATTCCTAAATCGCACAAACGAGTATAAATCTCTTTCGTTTCGTAAGGTCCGTAGAGCAGCTCGAGGAATAATTGTCTCTTCAAGAAAGGAACAATTTGGCCGACAAAATCATGAAGTTGATTGTTGCTTTCTTT
Organism: uncultured Spirochaetaceae bacterium; assembly: GCA_964390045.1. GTDB lineage: Bacteria > Spirochaetota > Spirochaetia > SZUA-6 > DRHE01 > CAYMGP01. Next base: position 17,516 of record CAYMGP010000045.1, read on the forward strand.
CTGTGAACGAACAAGGGAAATCTGTCTAGACAGCAAATCGAGTTTTTCTGTTAGCTTATCCAGCTCAATGGGTTTGAGAAAGTAATCCTTCACCCCGTATTTTATCGCCTGCTGGGCGTAGCTGAAATCGTCGTATCCACTAATAATTATAAAAACTGTGTCTTCGTTCTCCGCCTTTACCTTTTCTATAAGCTCAAGCCCGCTGACAAGCGGCATCTTAATGTCTGTGATGAGTATGTCTGGTTTCACAGATTTACACAGTTGAATAGCTTCTTTTCCGTTATCCGCGGTTCCTACAACCTCTAGACCAAGAGATTCCCATTCGATGTTGTTGCGTAGCCCCTCGCGGATGAGTTCCTCGTCCTCGACAATTACAACCCTCAGCAATGTTACTCTCCCGTGATTATTGGGATCTTGAAATTAATTACGGTCCCAATCCCCTCTTCGCTTTCAAAGGACAGACCGTATTCCTCTCCAAAATAGATCTTCATCCTCTCGTTAACGTTTTTTAAGCCAACTCCCTCGGCTTTTATGCTCTCCTTATCTGCAAGACTGCGCTGCAGCTCCTCAATCTTTTTTTGTGACATCCCTATCCCCGTATCGGATATACTGAACTCGATAGTATTGCTGTTCTTCTCCGCGCTGATAAGTATTTTTCCTTTTTCCATCTTATTCTTGATTCCGTGATACAGGGCATTTTCAGCAAGAGGTTGCAGAACAAGTTTTAGAATCTTGTATTCTTTGATTTGCTCGGGAACATCGATAGTGTATTCGAACTGACTACGATACCGCATCTTCTGAATGATCAGGTAGTTATGTACATGTTCTACCTCGTTCCCGATTGTTATAATTTCATCTCCCCTGCTAAGACCAATACGCAGCAGCTTGGTCAAGGCGATTATTGTATTAATAATTTCATCATTTCGTTCTGCACGAGCGAGCCAGCAGACAGAATCCAAGGTGTTGTAGAGAAAATGGGGATTGATCTGCGCTTCCAGAGCTCTCAGTTCCGCTTTTCGAAGTTTCCTCTGGTTTTCGAAAAGCATCTTCATGGAATTATCGAGTTTCTTAACCATCACATTGAAACTCTCGCTGAGCTTACCTACTTCATCCTTGCTGGCAATTTCCATATTGACATTGAAGTCTCCCGTTTCTACCTGTTTCATGAGCATCATCATTCGCTTGATGGGGTTGGCGACCTTACCAGTGAAATAGAGCGCGACCAGCACATCGATGATGCACACAGAGATTATCAAAAGGATGATAACCGTGGTAATCGACTTCATGTCCTTAGTCAGTTGTTTTTGAGGAATCATCCCGATTATCGACCAGTTGTTCATGCCGATCGGACTGGAGTATGCCAGGTACCCTTCACTTCGGTAGTCATCCACTTCGATTGGCGTGACTTGGTAATAGACCGTAGAAACGCTTCGGGGTATGCTGCAGACTACCCGTTTGTCGGCATCTGTAAGAAGAATATTTCCGAATCCTTCCAGGTTCGCTTCCAGCAATTCCTCCAGTGTCTTCACCTCAAGGTCGAGTAGTGCGATCCCTAGCGAATTGCCGCTCGCCTTATCTATGATTGTTTCTCCCACGGTGATAATTGGTTGATCCGTGGTTTCTACGATGAAGGCTCCTTTATGAGGACCGAGCCAGAAGGTATCGTAGGAGTGGGAGATCTCCTGATACCACCAGGTAGCGTGCCAGTCTTCCTCCCTCCCAGAGAAGAAATTGGATTTGTATTGGGTGCCGTTGGCACCAACAATATATATACCAAAAATATCCTTCATGTAACTCTGCACAAAGCTGAGTTGATTATCTACTTCGAGTTCAATGGAATACAGCTCGGATATTGATTCCGGATAGGGATTACGAAGGACCTGTTGTATTTTTGGATCATTGGCAACCATCCGCAACGTTTGGTGTGCATCGACAAAGAGTTTATTCACCTCATTTGAAACTTGGTCGATCAGATCGACAAGCAGCTTTTCAGAGTTCTTTTTTATCACTTCAGCTGAAACAAAGTAGAAGGTTATGCTCAACACTAGAATACTGACGAAAGAAACTAGAAGAAAAAAGCCAAGAATCCGCAAGCGTAGACTGCTCTGTAGCGGATTATGTTTAAAAAGCATCGTCTATAAACTCCATCGCGTTGCTACTATCAAACAATCTGTCTTCGTTGATAATAACCGGTGGAATGGATTCTCCTCGCTGATGTTTTTCAATTACATCGAACACTTTTTCGGCAAATCTGGGATTGCACTCTACAGATGCACCCAGCTCGCCTGCGATAATCGCCCGCAACGCGTCCTTCTCTCCATCGATAGAGACCAATACCGCATCCTCACCGGGCTGCATACCCACCGCCTTGAGCGCTTGAATTGCACCGATGGCCATCTCATCATTGTGAGCATAGACCGCATCGAAATCCCTTCCTACCGAAAGGATTATATCTTCCATAACTTTTTGACCTTCCAGACGTTCGAAGTTTGCCCATCTGGAAACGATGATCTCCATAGTTGGGTAATTGTTGACAACCTTTCGAAATCCCAGAGCCCGATCGATGGCAGGAGAGGATCCCGCTCTGCCACGCAGCTCAATAATTCTCGCCTTTCCGTTCAGTTTTGCGACAAGCCACTCGGCTATGCGCACCCCTTCCTCGAAGAAATCCGATCCGATGAAGGTGAGGAACTCCACTCCGGGTATACCATCAGCCATGCGGTCTATCATAATCAATGGAACCCCGGCTCTCATTGCTGACAGGATAGCTGGTCGCAGCGGTTCGAACTCAATTGGCGCAAGCACAATATAGTCGACTTTCTGTGATATCAAGTAGTCGACGTCTTCTACTTGTTTTTCAGAAGAGCTCTCGGCGTCCGTCAATATGAGTCCGCACCCTCTTCGCTGGGCCTCCTCTTTTATATTGTTGGTTTCAGCGATTCTCCAGGGATTGGCATGATTAACCTGGGAAAAGCCGATCAGCATTTTCTCCTGAGAACTATCTGTGCGAATGCTGCCGGAGGTACCACCGCTGTCTTTGCTGCAACTATAGATCGCTATGCTAAGTAGAAGCAGAAGTGACAACACAACGAGAGTCACAATTGCCTTTCGGTTTAAATATTGCATATACTCTCCATATGTTGGTATCTTGAATCATATATTTTCCCTTATTGTCCCGTCAATCGGTATCGATTGTCTCGAAAAAAGGAGTTCCATGAAAGCAGATATTCCCTTGGATAAAGCAAAATGGCTGATGGAGCCGGGCTGTGTTGTATTGGTAAGCTCCGGCGACGGAAAACGAGCCAATATCATGACTGTCAGCTGGCAGACGCCTGTAAACAACAACGATCCCTGTCTTGTATTATTAGTAATCCGACACGTTAGATTCTCCTACGAGCTGATTCAGCGAAACAAGGAACTGGTAATCAATATCCCGGGAGAGGAGCTTCTCGAGCAGGTGCATTTCGCCGGTTCGGTGACGGGAAGGAAAATCGATAAGTTCAAGGAGAGCGGACTGACAGCAGGAGCGGCTAAATCGGTAAGGCCGCCGTATATCGAGGAATGCGCCGGGCATCTCGAATGTCGGGTTGTCAATACATTTCCTATGCAGACCCATGACCTTTTTATTTGTGAGGTTCTTCGTGCGGTTGCTGATCCGGAGCTGTTTGACGGCAGGTGGATTGCGGCGAAGTTCCACACGCTGCACTACCTAGGTGGGACCACGTACGGAATCATGAACCGATCAGTAGAGACCAAGAAAACAATCCTTCATCTGTCATCGTAATAGGAGGGTGCAATGATACAAGCAGTGATGACGTCGCCGGGAAAAATTGAGTTGCAGGATGTTCCGAAACCAAAACCCAGCCCAACACAAGCCGTGGTAAGGATAAAAAATATAGGTATCTGCGGTTCGGATATTCACGTTTATCACGGCAAGCATCCCTATACCTCCTATCCTGTAGTTCAAGGCCATGAGGTCTCCGGCGAGGTGGTGGCGGTGGGAAATGAAGTGTCAGGTTTCCAGCAGGGAGACCGTATAACCATTCAGCCCCAGGTGGTGTGCGGCAGATGCTACGCCTGCAGGCACGGCAACTATCACATCTGCGACAACTTGAAGGTGATGGGCTTTCAGACCACGGGTGCTGCAGCGGAGTACTTCGCGGTGGAAGCTGAAAAAATGTTGAAGCTCCCGGAACAGATCAGCTTCGAGCAGGGGGCCATGGTCGAACCTCTCGCCGTGGCTGTACATGCGCTGGGACGTCATGGCTCGGTAGAAGGTGAGCAAGTATTGGTACTCGGGGCCGGACCTATAGGCAATCTCGTCGCCCAGGCGGCCAAAGGAATGGGCGCCGCTCAAGTAATGATCGTCGATATCAGCGATTTCCGTATCCGGACTGCCGAGAAGTGCGGGATCGATCACACCGTGAACAACAGTCAAGCCGATTTAGGCGAGCAGATACGGCATGCCTTCGGCGAGGACGGGGCAGATCTAATTCTGGAGTGTGTCGGCGTCAACCCGACTATAGAGCAGGCGATCGAGCACGCCCGTAAAGGAACCGAGATCATTATTGTCGGAGTGTTTGGCGAAAAACCCACCGTCGATCTGGGTCTCGTGCAGGATCGGGAACTCAAGCTCATAGGAACCCTCATGTATCAGGAGAGGGATTTTCGCAAGGCAATTGAATTAATAGCAAAACGTAAAGTGGTGTTTGAACCTCTCATCACTGACTTCTTCGATTTCAAGGATTATCAGAAAGCCTATGAGTACATCGAAGAAAAAAAAGAAGAAACAATGAAGGTGATGATCAGAATCTAGATTCGCAGACCTCTCAAGAGCCCAGCCTCATCGGCAGGTTCTGCGACATACACCGCCGGGGTAATCGTAGTCTTTTCGTGGTAGGCCTGTTTTACATGGGCGGAGAAACGATCCACCTGATCTGCTTCGACGTAGGCGATCATACAACCCCCAAAGCCTCCTCCTGACTGTCGCGCTGCGATCGCACCCGGTGCGCCGATCATTGCCTCGTACATCCGCTCCATCTCTGGAACTGTTTTTTCATAGAGATCCCGCATACCGACAAAGGATGCTTCGCAAAGCCGCTGCATTGATTTCCTGTCGTCGTGAACTGTAGCGGCGGCAAAATCCATCACCCGCTGATTTTCTTCTATTATAAATTTGCTGCGTTTCCGGATTATTTCGGGAAGGGAGGAATGATGGGATTCGAACAACTCAGAGTTCACGTCCCGTAGTGTGCGCACACCGGCATCCAAACCCGCGAAGATTTTTGCTCCCTCTTCACACTCCCGTCGTCGCTTCCCATACTCGGAATCCGCCAAAGTACGCGGCACGTTGGTATCGCAGATTACTATTCGGATCTCTGCGGGCAGCCGTATCTCGATATGAGAGAGGCTTCGACAGTCCAACAGCAAAGCGGTACCCCTCTTTCCGAAGACCGCGGTATATTGATCCAAGATTCCGCACATGACACCAACGCACTCATTTTCCGCCTGCTGGCAGATCAGGGCTATTTGCTTTGGTTCCAGGGACAGGTTCGAGGCCTCCTGGAACATCAGCGCCGCGGCGATTTCCAGGGAGGCGGAAGAGCTCAATCCGCCTCCAAGGGGGATGGTACCGTGGATAACTGCGTCGACTCCTTCAAGGCGATGGCCATGCTGCCGAAGGATCTGAGCCACCCCGCTCAGGTAGCGATGCCAATCAGCGGATTGTTCCTTCGGTTCTTCGCCGATTAGAAACTCCGCCTGTTCTTCCAGATTCATCGTGTACAGCCGCACTTTGGCCGAGTTCGAAGGGCTGAAGGCGATCCAAGTATCCAAATGAAGGGACATCGTCAAGACATAGCCCTCGTTGTCGTCTGTATCGGTCCCTATGAGCTCGGCTCTGCCGGGAGCTCGCACCCAGTGCGTGGGTTTCCGACCGTACAATTCCTCAAATTTCTCGGAAATAATCTGCTTCCGATTTTCCTGGTTTGTCATTGTCGTTGTTTTTCGTTACTTTCCGGCCGCGATCTCTTTGATGCAGGCAGCCATATACTCGACTGCTTCACTGCTTAAACGAGGATGGATCGGCAGAGACACATACTTGTAATAGGCCTGCTCAGCTACCGGGCATTCTCCCTCAACATGTCCCTGAGCTCGGTAGGGATCGGTCAAATGAATCGGCATGTAGTGAGACCAGGCCTTGATCCCCTTCTCGGTATACAGACGCCACATGAACTCTCTCTTTGAGACAGCGAAGCTACCCTCCAATTGGACTACATAGAGATGGAAAACATGTTTTCCTTTCGGATCGACGTAGGGTAGGGTTAAGCCAAGTATGCCGTCCAGCTTGCCGTTGTATTCATCGGCGAGTTCGATCCGCTTCGTATTGTGGACATCCAGCTTCTTGAGCTGCTCCAAGCCCACGGCTGCTTGAATATCCGTCATTCGGTAGTTATAGCCGATTCCATCAAACTGCACCCGCCAGTACTCCTTGTTCATAGGGTATTTCTTTTCGTCGACGGAAAGATACTTGTAGCTCTGTCCGTAGATGCGGCAGCGCAGCGACCTGAAGGAAAGCGCCTTTTCGTACAGATCGCGATTGTCCGTCGTCACTATACCCCCTTCTCCGAGCGTGCACATATTTTTTTGCTGGTGAAAACTGAAAACACTCATATCGGCCAATGAACCCGATTTCTTTCCATTGTATTCTCCCCCGGGGTTGTGAGCACAGTCGTCGATTACCAGGATTCCGTGTTTTTTTGCGATCTCGTTGATCCTGTCCATCCGACAGCACTGGCCGTACAGATGCACGGGCACGATTGCTTTCGTCTTTTTTGTTATCAACTTTTCAAGATGTTCCGGATCCAAATTCAGAGTCCGTTTGTCAACGTCGCAGAATGTAAGCGTTGCGCCAAGGGCGGAAAAAGCAGCAGAGGTAGCGATCCAACTGATCGGAGTAGTGATAATCTCATCGCCCTGCCCAATGCCGGCGGCTAAACCTGCCAGGCTCAATCCAGCTGTCGCCGAGGTGACAGCCAGGGCGTAGTGAACACCGCAGTAGGCGGCGAAAGCCTCTTCGAACTCCTGCACCTTGGGTCCGCAGGACGGCGCGCTGTGGTCCAGCACATCCAGTACCGCCTTCCGTTCCTCATCTCCGTATGTACTCCCGTGAGCTACCTCCAGTTCGTACAGCACCTTCTGCTTTTGCATATGTATCCTCTTCGTTTTTTCAAACTCTTTGATCGATGCTTCGCCGGACGGTACTTTCCACATCGATCATCCTGGCACGGAGTACTCGCTGAGCCACCTTCACACTGATAATTCCATTTCGATGCCGGGGTGCCCGCCCGCTGAATCGTTCCGCTGCCTGGGGTTTGACCAGATCCGGTTCGTATCCCATGGCCTGTGTGATTTTCCTCGTCAGATTATAGCGATCGATACTCTCTGTGGATCCGATATGGATGATCCCTGTATAGTTGTTTTCCGCTAGCTCGAGGGTTGATTCACATAAAGTACGCACGTCAACAGGAGTACGCACCTCCTCTGCAGGAACGGCGATTTCCTTACCTCTCTGCAGACGATCCTCCAGTGATAGGTAGAAAGCATCTCTGCCGGTCACTGGATATCCCAGCACAAGAGAAATCCGTGCCACCACCGAATTGCCCTGGATAGACAATACCTTTCGCTCAGCCTCGGCTTTTGTTTTTCCATAGAAGTTAACCGGATTGGGCTTATCCTGCTCGCTGTAACTACCGGCTGTGCCGTCGAATACGGCATCGCTGGAAAAAAAGATGCACTTGGCATTGTTTGCTCTGCACGCTTCGGCCACATATTCAGCTCCAAGCACATTGACCTTCCAGGCAAGATTCTGGTTTTTTTCCGCGAAATCGATTTTTGAAATTGCTGCAGCGTTTACCACAACCTGGGGCGCTGCCTCAGAAATCGCGGAAAGAACCTGTTCGCGGTTGGTGATGTCTACTGCCCTGCATTCTATCCCGTCGAGCTTACAAAGATTCTCGTGACCGAAGATAAATACCGCGCTCCTCTCTCGGGCAAGACAGGCTAGATTCCCGCCGATGAACCCGGTACCTCCGACGATGAGCAACTTTTTCATTTGGATACTTACTTCACTGCTTCAATTCATAGCTGCATGGATTATTGCAATTCGATGCAATTGTATTACTATAGACGTATTAGATCCATGCGCATAGATACCCTCAATATCGAAAGGAGTAACTAAAATGGAGATTCGGGAAGAACGATTTGGAAACACAAAAGAGGGCAAGGACGTAGTACGCTTGACGATCAAGAATTCAAATGATCTCTCGATTTCCGTCATCAGTTATGGGGCCACCCTGACGAGCGTCATGGTGCCGGACCGGAGAGGTAATGCGGCCAATGTAACCCTGGGATTTGATACGGTAGAGGAATATGAAACCAAGAGTCCCTACTTTGGAGCACTCGTGGGAAGGTTCGCCAACCGGATCGCCCGGGGCCGCTTCGAGCTGGACGGGATCGAATACCAATTGGCCTGCAATGATGTCTATGGAGCCGGCGAGAAGGAGGCAGCCAATCACCTCCACGGAGGCAATGTTGGATACGACAAGGTTTTATGGAAAACCGAGGGGTTCGAAGAGGCATCGGTAGCGGGAGTCAATTTTGCTTACCTCAGCCCGGATGGGGACGAAGGGTATCCCGGAACCCTAAAAATTCGAGCCAGGTATTCCCTCAGCGAAGACAACGTTTTAAGCTTTGAGTATTGGGCCGAGACAGATAAGCCGACTCCAATAAACTTGACCAATCACGCGTACTGGAATTTGGCAGGGGCAGGCTCAGGCGATGTTCTCGGTCATGAGCTCATGCTCAATTGTCCCTATTACATCGTGATCGATGAATCCTTGATTCCCACGGGCGAGATTCGATCGGTGCAGGGTACAGCGATGGACTTCACGACCGCCAAACCTATAGGAGGTGATCTGGACAAGGTTCCCGGCGGCTACGATCACTGCTTTGCAACCGAATCAAGGGGTGATGAAATGAAGCCCATCGCCAGCCTCTACGAGCCGAGCACGGGGCGAAAGATGGATGTAAGCACAACCAAACCGGGTGTTCAGTTCTACGGCGGCAATTTTCTCGACGGCCTGCGGGGAGCCGGAGGGGCGATATTCGACAAGCACGGTGCGCTCTGTCTGGAACCCGAATACTACCCGGATGCGGTCAACCATTCAAATTTCCCGGACTGCATTCTGCGGCCGGATCAGACCTATCATTACAAGACGGTTCACAAGTTTTCCGTTTCCTGAAAAACCGCCACTAGCTGCAGTGCAGCGTAGTTCTGAACATCAAAGGAAAAGAAATCCCCGGAACTCGCTTGCTATACGGGCTGGATAAAAATCTTATATTACCTCGCTTTTAGGTAGTACTCGCGTGCCTTCGAGCTCTGCCCCAAGGCTTGGTATACCTCGCTAAGCAGGCTGTAAACATCCTTGGTTTGAGGATCATCGGTACCGAGTGATTTCTCGTAGATGGCCGCTGCCCTGTGGAGGGCATCGCTGATGTACACGTCGGCCTTGTCGAAATCCTTGGCGTGAAAGGCGGTAGCGGCCTGGTTGTAGAGCTCGTAGGCGTCAAAGGTGGCCACAGGTTTCTCCTCGATCGCCTCCTTTACATCCTCCGAAAGCCTGGCCGTGGGTTTTTCCGCCGGAGCGTTGTAGGTGTTGATTTCGTTGATCAGGTTGAGGACGATTCGACCCTGCAGAGCAAAATAATCATCCGGAAAGTTTCCCTGGAGCTTGGAGGCTTTCATCACCCTGCCGGTCTCCACGCCGACGATCCTGACATTGATGGCTATTTTGTCGGACACAACCTGGTATGTACCCGTGACCAGAGCGTTGGCGGCCAGCTCCTCCCCGATCCTCAGCTGAGTATCCGAGTCCGCAATGTCCGTGTGGCTGAATTCGATCTCAGCCAGACGCTTTTCCAGGCTCTTTCTGTCCACGACCACCCATTCGCGGACGTTGAGCAGGTCGGTGATGACCGATTCCATGATTCCATCACCGGGCCAGTCATGATCGCTCTTTCCACTCAGGTTTTCGAACGGCATTAAGGCGATGATGTAGGGCGCCTCGGCGGATATTTGGTGAAACGGGAATAAAACGAGGACGAGGGCAGCCGGTAAAAAAATAGCAGTTTACGAAGCATGGATGCACCTCCCGACACCATTTATACGACAATCGATGCTCGTTGTCAGCATACGGTCGGCTAAATAGGTCAAAGCCAGTCCGTGGTCTTTTCCTCTCTTTTTTTCCAAAAGATCCAGTATCCAAGATGAAAGATATCGGTGATCGTCTCGAAAAACATGGACTGTTTTGGCGGCGGGCGAATACCAAGCCTCTTGTTGGGTTTTCGATCGGCGACTACTTTGTCAGTCGGCGTTTCCGCACGGCTGAGCATTTTTTGAGCTCGCCCCGCAGAATCAAGCCCGATTCACCTGAAGCGACGGACTCCGATTCCTCCAATATGACTGTAATTCCAATGACATCCGTCACCACCTGGAAATCGCTTGGATTCCTGTAAATGGAATTTTTGAGATTTCCTCGTCTGGAGGATAGATGTAGATAGGTCCTTCGCCGCTGTAGGTAACGCTGCCTGGCACTGCGAATTGCTGTTGTGCGGCCGGGGACAGGCAGACAATGACGGCTGTAATAAATACTGCTGTTATTTTCAACAGTCAAAGGTTCTTGATCAGGTTGAGCTTCCCCTCTGCCGCCGCCTCCAGGATCGGGCCCATGTAGCCATCGATCAGCGAACTATCCAGGGGAACAGGCATGGCCTTCAGTTTCATTTCGAGTTGTGGATTTTTGGCTGCGCTTAAGGCCCGGGATATATGAGCTTCCGAGAAACCTTTTACATCGGTCAGTTTGGTGGGAAAGCCTACCGATTCGGAGAAGGCGATCATCCCCTCAGCTACTGCGATTCCCAGATCCCGTCCGTTTAGCTTGGCTGGATCGTTTTGGATGAAACCATGCCTCTCGTAGATCGCCGCGATCTTGCGCAGTTTGTTCTCGATGGCCGGAGCGAAGAACACGGTATAGTATGGATTGAGCAGTGCACAGGCCCGTCCATGGCTCAAGACATCGACGAGGGAAAAACTGGTAAGATGTCCTCCATTGGTGCCGCCTACCATGATCGCGTATCCTCCCAAATCCGTGGCCAACCCGAGCATCTCCCTGGCCTCTGCGCTCGCGGGGTTCTCTGAAAAAAGCTTTAATCCTGCTACGGACAACTCGATGCCGCACAGCGCGATATCTTCTATAAGATTTTGGTTTTCCTTGGCTCCATAATATACCTCTAAACTGTGAGCGATCCCGTCCATTCCGCCGTCCAGGGTCAGATCAGCGGGGCTTGAAGAGGTCACACTGTAGTCGAACAGCGCCCTGTGCGGAACAATGATCTCGTCGACGATCAGTTTTTTCTGCCCTACCGCGGGATCGGTGATATTGGAGTACTTGGTGAGATGGGCGGCGGAACTGGAGGCGGTCATCACCGCCAGGAGGGGACGGAGCTTTAATCCGGAGGTTTCGGCAATGCCGGTGACCTTGGAGACGCCGAAGTAGTCCTCCAGATTGTTGGTAACCTTCCCGAGGCAGCTCAGAGCATTGGCCGCCTTGGCTGCATCGATCGTGCTCCCCGAACCGATCACGGTGATGAACTCCGGTTTGGAGTGCAGGATCTCGGCTTCCATCCGGTATACATCTTCCCGGGGAGCATTGGGCCGGGCGCCCTCGATGATCTTGTCCGATCCCCCACTGATGCCTGAGCGTTTTAGAGCCGAGCCAACAGTATCCAGTATCTCCGCCTTCCATTTCTTGTCCGGATGGTTGGCAATAATCACTGTGGCCGATCCGAGCTCTGAGGCGAGTGCCCCGGCTCTTTGCAAACAATCACTGCCATGTACGTAGCGCTCCCCTTTGAAGCGATGCAGCAGCTCGGCAGCCTCAGTACGCAGGTTTTCCAGCATAAGCCCTCCTCGTAAGTGTTTATAACAATACTCGTTGGCCGGCGATGTGTACAGATCGCGGTTTTTGAGTACGATTAGCAATGCAGACATGATCTAAATGCTCGACGAGGAGAAATCCCATGGCAATTGTCAATGCGAAAGAGATGCTGTTGAAGGCGAGCGAGGGCGGATATGCAGTCGGTGCCTTCAACATCACCAACCTTATCCAGATGGAGGCGGTGGTGGAAGCTGCGGTGCAGCGCAGCGCCCCGCTGATCATCCAGACCTCGGTGGCCCCGTCGAAATTCCTCGGTCGGGACGTGCTGGTGGCGATCTATAGAACCCTGGCTGAAAAGGCATCGATTCCGATCTGCCTGCACCTGGATCACTGCCCCGAAGTCCAGTACTGCAAGTCCTGCGCCGACGCGGGGTATACCAACATCATGATTGATGCTTCGAAGCAGGCCTACGAAGAGAACATCCGTCAGACAGAAGAAGTGGCCGACTACGCTCATGGTCTCGGCGGTATTTCCGTGGAGGGAGAGCTGGGAACCGTATCCGGAGTGGAGGATCAGATCAAAGTGGTGGAAGACGAAGCTCAACTGGCCGATCCGGCCACGTCCGTCGAGTTCGTCAAACGTACGGGAATCGACCTTTTCGCTCCGGCCATCGGCACCGCCCACGGGGTGTACAAAACCGCCGAGCCCAAGGTTGATTTTGACAGACTGGCGGAAATACGAAAGGCTTTCGAGGCCGAGGGATTGCGGGTGCCCCTGGTCGTCCACGGAGGTACCGGTCTTCCCGAGCACACGGTCAAACGGCTGCTCGAGCTCGGTGGGTCGAAGTTCAACGTGTCCACCGAGCTCAAACACAGCCTGATCGATGCCACCTTCGATTACGTTCAAGCGAGGCGGTATGAATACAATCCCGGTAAGATCGACAGGGCGGTTAAGGAAGCGATCAAGAAAACAGTTAATCGCTGGATCGATCTTCTGGGCTGTGCGGGTAAAGCCTAAAGGAGGCGAGGGCGTATGATTAAAGGTTTTTTCTTCGATCAAGACGGCGTCATTATCGACACCGAGCGGGACGGTCACCGGGTGGCTTTCAACCGTACGTTTAAGGAGTTCGGTTTCGAAGTGGAGTGGGATGTTGAGACCTACCATCATCTGCTTCAGATCTCCGGCGGCAAGGAGCGTATGCGTCATCACCTCCACGAGAAGGGATTCGGCAAGCCCGTGGCTCCGGAACAGGAGGATGAGCTGATCAAGAACCTGCACAGGCGCAAAACAGATCTGTTCATCGAGCTGATCGAGAGCGGCTCGCTGCCTTTGAGACCCGGGGTCAAGCGCTTTATGAAGGAGGTCAATGACCGGAATCTGGTGCTCGGTATCTGTACAACCTCCAATGAGCGGGCTGCCAAAGCCATAGCCTATACCATTCTCTCCGATGTCCGCTTCGATTTTGTATTGGCCGGGGATATTGTGAAAAAGAAGAAGCCTGACTCGGCGATTTACCTTCTCGCACTGGAGAAAAGCGGATTGAAAGCGGAGCAGTGCGTGGTCATCGAGGATTCTCATAACGGTGTAAAAGCGGCCAAGGCTGCCGGGATGCACGTCGTGGCTACGACCAACCTGTACACGGAGAGAGAGGATCTTAGCGAGGCGGATCTGGTGATCAGTTGTTTGGGAGACTCCGCTGGCGAGAAGGGGGCACTAACCCGATCGAATCGAAAGCTGTCATTCGATGGGGTCCTGCGGGTACAGCAGCTGATCGAGTACTTCAACGGCTGATACTCCCTTTATTCTCATTCTCGCTTGTGGGATACAGGGGAAAGAAAAGGCCGGTTTGGTGTTGAAATTCCGTTGATTTACGTGGGCGCCTACCTCCTCGTTCCCAGCCGATTCTGTGGTCGCAGGGCAACTGTCTGATTGCGGGGCGCGACAGCAAACCGAAGCTGAGGGAACTGGTAACTCCGCTGCTAATCGTTATTCTGGCAGGATTTTCGGCCGTGGATTTCCGTGCTCAATCCGTACTGTTGAACGAGGCGCTGCCACTTCGTCAAATCTTTTTGGCGTGCATAAGGGTGGGGTGAACAGTCTTTCCGTTGATCCTGATCAGCTTAGGATCGATGATCGCCTCCCTGAAGTTTCAAAGGATGCGAGATCGCTGTCTCCTAACGGGAACGATTGTAGTTATCATTGTCCGCTTTCTGTTGATTCCAATGTTTTTCCTTGTCTTGCTTTTTTCATTATTGTGTCGGATTGTATCATTCACAATTTTGTTTTCGTATCTTGCCTTCCTTATCGTGCTACTCTTCTAC
>CAYMGP010000046.1:0-2196 GCA_964390045.1 uncultured Spirochaetaceae bacterium
GGGATTACCCTGCTATTGACAGGGAGGAGAAGGAGTATATACTGGAAAGCGCCTTTTTTCTCCATGACCTGAGGGAAATCCTGGAGAGGGTGCTGGCTAATTATCCCAGGCTCACCAACGAGCAGAAGCAGGTTTTAAGGGAGATCGAGCAGTTCATCCGGGGGATGATCGAGGATTTTCGCGTCAAGGAGTTGAAGCGCCAAAAATAACGCAATCTACGAAATTATCGACGTGGAGGCTGTATGGGAGCAGAAGTAATAGTAACAAACGGTACCTTTGAAGAGGAAGTGCTGAAATCGGATATTCCTGTCCTGGCCGACTTTTGGGCCGAGTGGTGTGTGCCCTGCAAGATGGTAAGTCCGGTTCTCGAGCAGATGGCTGAGGAGTACGAGGGCAAGATCAAAGTAGCCAGTGTCAATGTAGACGAGGAAGGCGAGCTCGCTTCCAACTTCAACATCGTAAGCATTCCTACCATCCTTCTCTTCCACCAGGGCAATGTGGTCAAGCAGCAGATAGGCGCCGTACCGCGCAAGATCTTGGAGGAGATGGTCAAAGAGTACGTTTGAGAAGTGCATTAGCACGCGTAATCCTTTTACGAATTGAACTTTTGCGAAGATAGCCCCGCGGATCGAAACCCAGCCCGAGGGGCTATCGCTGTCTTTGGGCCTTGAATCCTGAAAATACAAGCGAAGGAAGCGAAGATTGAATATCCTATCTTCAGAGAAATATATCTCCCGGCGTTCGCCGGTATTGTCCAAGAGAGGTATCGTTGCCACCAGCCAACCTCTGGCAACCCTCGCGGGAGTCGACATCCTGCGGGCCGGCGGCAACGCCGCCGATGCTGCCGTGGCTGCTGCAGCCGCCCTGCAGGTGACCCAACCCTGTTCCACCGGCCTGGGTGGAGACTGCTTCGTCCTCTACTACTCGGCTGAGCGAAAAAAAGTGGAGGCGCTGAACGGATCGGGACGGTCGCCGAAAGCCTTGACCCTGGAATTGGCCGAGAAAGCAGGGTTTCGCGACCACTTGCCGCTGGACCATGCCTTCACCGTCACCGTTCCCGGAGCGCCGGCCGCCTGGTTCGATGCCCAGAAACGCTGGGGAAGGCTCAGTCTGTCGAAGATCCTCGAGCCGGCGATCGGTCTGGCGCAGCGAGGATTTCCGGTGAGCCCTCTGACGGCGAACTGGTGGCAGCAGGGGGCTGAGCAGCTTTTGAGCCGGCATCGTCACGGGGGTGAGCTGATGATCGAAGGCCGGGGTCCCCGGGCGGGAGAAGTGATTCGTTTGTCCACCCTGGCCAGAACGCTTGAGATCCTTGCCGAGCAGGGCAAAGAGCCTTTCTACAGGGGAGAGATAGCCGTGAAGATCGTGGCTGCTGTGGGCGAGGCCGGGGGGGTGCTAACCCTCGAAGATCTGGCCGCCCATGAATCGCAATGGGTCGACCCGATTTTCACTGAGTATCGCGGCTACCACGTCTGGGAGTGCCCGCCCAACGGGCAGGGACTGGCCGTTCTGCTGGCTCTCAACATCCTCAAAGCCTGCCCCTTCGATGAGTATGCCGCCGGGGGATTGTCCGGGAGTCCGGCCGCTGGGGAGGCCGGCGCGCCAGCCGGCCAGGCGGATCGGTTGCACATTATGATCGAGGCGATGCGCCTCGCCTTGGCGGATACCGGGCGCTACGTCGCCGATCCGGAGTTTTCCCGCATTCCTGTTGCCGAGCTGCTGGCCGATGAATACGCCCGGCGGCGGGCCGCCTCTGTCTCTAAAAAACGTTCCATGGATCCACCCGTATGGGGCGATCCCTTGTCCCTGGGCTCGGCCGGTACCGACACGGTTTATTTCTGTGTGGTCGATGCGGAAGGAAACGCCTGTTCCTTCATCAACAGCAATTTTACAGGCTTCGGAACAGGGATCGTGCCGGAGGGCTGCGGATTTTCTCTGCACAACCGCGGCTACGGCTTCGTCCTGGATCCGAGCCATCCCAACTGCCTTGCGCCTGGAAAACGACCGTACCATACGATCATCCCCGGCCTCTCGACCCACGCAGAAAGCGGAACACTGCACACCGCCTTCGGCGTCATGGGGGGAATGATGCAGGCCCAGGGACACCTGCAGGTGGTTTCCGCGCTGATCGATGACAAGCTCGATCCCCAGGCCGCCCTCGACCGTCCCCGCTTCTTTCTCATGGAGGGGCGGGCC
>CAYMGP010000046.1:2206-18887 GCA_964390045.1 uncultured Spirochaetaceae bacterium
GCTGGAGGAAGGCTCGCCTGGAGGAGACGTGCTGCTGGAGGACAGTCTGGGTCCCCAAACGGGGGCGGAGTTGGAGCGGAGAGGTCATCGAGTCAGGATTGTCTCCGGGCTGGAGCGATCCGATTTTGGACTCGGTCAGATCATTTTGCAGGACAGCACCGGCGTCTTGTGGGGTGGAAGCGATCCCCGAGGTGACGGCTGCGCTCTCGGGCTGCCGTAAACGGATCCCATCAACAGGAATGCCTGAAAAATCTCTTGCGTACCCACAGCAGGAATTATAGTATTGTTATAGATATCGTTTTCCATTCGCAGTTCGAAATTTTTCAATAGACTTCGGAATCGGGAGGAGGATTTTTGATGGCTGAAGAAAAGGTGCCCTTCACGATCGATTTGCAGAAGGTTGCGTTGGTTGTCGTGGACATGCAGAATGACTTCGTCCGCAAGAGCGCACCTTTCTTCCTGCAGGGCTGTAACGATGCCATTCCCAATGTGCAAAAGGTGCTCCATGCCTGCAGACGGGCCGAGGTTCCGGTGGTGTTTCTCAAGTTCACAGCGGGGCCCAAAGAGACACTGATCTGGACCTGGTCGAAGCCTCTTCATCCGAAGGACAAATCCTGCTGGAAAAACCACCGTCGGTTCTACGATGAAATTCAAAAAGAAGCAGAGGGACATGACATTATTGAAGAACTGTATCCTTTGGAGGGGGAAGCGATAGTGGAGAAGTACAGCTACGGAGGCTTCTACGAGACCAATCTGCATACCGTCTTACAGGCCCGGCACGCAGAACAGCTGATCATCGTCGGCTGCGCCGTTCCCTTCTGCATCGACGACACGGTCACCGGAGCTTTCGACAGGCAGTACCAGAATTTCATCGTTTCCGATGCCGTCGGCTACTTCGACAAGGACTTCCTCGAGAGCTCTCTGAGACGGATCGCCATGAAGTACGGCCGGGTCTTGACCACGAAAGAGCTTCTTGACGAAATGGGAAGCTAGCCCGGTCGAGAGGCCGACAGCAAACATGTATCTTTGGCCTTGTATTCAAATTGACTTTCTGCTTTGTTGAATGCTATTTTTTTTATATAGTCTCGCTGCCCACCATGCTGCTTGGTAAACAATGAATCGGATACAGTGAGACTTGAACCGAGACCTTAGGAGTCTCGGAAAAAACCTACCTTAAAGGGGGACCAGATGAAAACGTTTGTACGGGTTCTCACTCCACTGATCGTTCTGCTTTTGGTTGCGGGCACAAGCTTTGCTACCGGCGAAGGCGAAGCGGCGCCGGCTGCAGAAAAACCGATCGTGTTCGGCGGGGCTCTGCCGCTGACCGGTTGGGGTTCCGATGCCGGCGTGTACAACAACCAGGGGTATCTACTCTGGGAGAAGCACGTAAATGAGGACGGCGGGATCTTGGGTCGGCCCGTAGAGCTTGTCATCTATGATGATCAGTCCGATCCAACCACCACGGCACGGCTCTATGAAAAGCTGATCACCGAGGATAAGGTCGACGTGCTGCTGGCTCCATGGAGCGACGACATGACCATGCCGGCGACTACGGTGGCCGAACGCTACGGCAAGCCCATCGTGACCGGCGGCGCCACCCTGGACGCAATCTGGGGCCGGGGATACAAGTACGTGAACGGTCTTCTTCCCTCCAGCTACGACTACGTCGGAGTGGCCATCCGTCTGGTGGCTGACAGAATCAAGTCCGTTGCCGTGACAAACGGCGATCTCACCTACACCACCGGCTTCGGGGATGCGGCGGTTACCAACATCGAGGAGCTCGGCCTGACCCTGACCACCCGGGAAACCTATGCCGCCGACACGACGGACTTCACTGCTGTTCTAACCAAAATCAGAGCGACCAATCCGGATATGCTGGTCGGTGGAACGGGCGGCGAGGACTCGGTTCAGCTGATCCGTCAGTCCAAGGAAGTGGGACTGAATCCTAAAGCCTACTACTTTACCATCGCTCCGGTTGATACAGAGTTCGCCCGCGTACTCGGCAAGGACGCGGAGTACATCCTGGGTACAAGCGAATGGGAACCCACCTTTGCTCACCTTCCAGGCTTTCAGCGCTTCTACGACGGCTATATGGCCGAATACGGTGAAGAGCCTGTGGAGGACGTGGCCACCGCCTACGGCGTATGCCAGGTATTGCAGGCCGCCGTAGAACAGGTCGGTGCCCTGGACGATGCGAAGATCGGCGAAGCGCTGCGCAATCTGGAAACGGTGACCGTGTTCGGCACCTACAATGTAGATGCGGAAACCGGAGCCCAGAAGGGCAAAGAGCTGTTCGTGATCCAGATTCAAAACGGCAAACGTGTCGTTGTCTGGCCCGAGGAAGATGCGGATGGGCAGCTGATCTTCCCGGCGCCGCCCTGGAATCAACGATAGCACCTGAATACCATTGAAATTCGCGGGCGCTCGGCCCTGTACCGGCGCCCGTATTCTCTTCTCGAGCTCGATGCGAGCGAGTAAGAGGACATCGCAATCTTCCTTTCCGTTGCGAAGCGAAGATTGCGATATGTAGAAAGGAATGGCATGGGGGATTTCCTGAGCATTTTGATCAGCGGTTTGATCATGGGTTCGATCTATGCACTGTTGGCCGGAGGATTGACCCTCATCTGGGGGGTGATGCGGATCATTAACCTGGCTCACGGCGAGTTCCTCATGCTGGGCTGCTTCGCTACCTACTACCTCTTTGGAGCGCTTGGCGGCATCCCTCTTCTGGCGATTCCCTTGCTGGCCCCTGTATTTTTCTTGTTGGGAGCCGTTCTGTATATCGTCGTGGTACGCAAAATCGTGAATGCTCCCGAGCTCATGTCCATGCTTCTCACCTTCGGGGTGTCGATCTTCATTATAAACATAAGCGTGCTTGTCTGGTCCGGAGAGATGCGAATCGTCGAATACCTGACGGGGAGCTTCGAGATCGTCAATGTCCTGATTTCCAAACCTCGAATCGTGGCCGGAGCGGTGGCGGTAAGCATTTCCCTCGGGATGTACCTGTTTTTACAGAAGACGCGCATCGGCACCGCCATTCGTGCCGTTTCCTACGACAAGGAGATCGCCGAGCAGTGCGGCATCAATGCCAACCTGATCTACCTGGTCGTCTTCGGGATAGGTACGGTTTTAGGCGCCTCGGCGGGAAGTTTGGCCAGCACGATATTCGCCTTCAATCCTCTGGTAGGGCAGCAGTTTATCCTCAAAGCGTTTGCAGTAACCGTTCTGGGAGGCATGGGGAATTTCCTCGGCGCCCTGATCGGTGCCTTGATTATAGGAGTGGTGGAGCAGGTCTTCGCCTATGTCCTTGATGCGCAGATATCCGCCGCCGTGGCCTTCATTGTGATCATCGCTACCCTGCTCATCCGGCCCCGCGGGATCATGGGGGAGCGCTGATGGTCAAGGATATCCTCCGGAATCTGGCCAAGCTCGGCTGGCCCTGGCGGATCGCGGTGCTTGTACTGATTGCCGGAACGGTGCTTTTCTATTTTACAGGCAACCCCTACTACCAATCGCTGTTTCTGGCCATAGCCATGTATATCGTTCTCTGCTCGAGCTGGAACATCATCTCCGGGATTACGGGGTATGTATCCTTCGGCCACGTGGCCTTTTGGGGACTGGGAGCGTACATCACCGCCGTGCTGATCGTCAAGCTCGACTTTCCCTGGCCTTTAGCCCTGGTTTCCAGCGGGATCCTGACCGGAGTGTTTGCCGCCCTGATCAGTTACCCGATTCTCAGGCTCTCCGAAGTGTACTTCGCCATTTCCATGCTGGCCCTGGCGGAAACTGTAAAGATTTTAGTGGGCTACTTTCGCGGTCTGACCGGGGGTGGTGGCGGCATCTATCTGCCACCGCTGATTCGCCCGAATCTGGCCTTTCTGCTCATGACCATCCTGGCTTCAATCGTGGTTCTAATGACTTATGTGCTGCAGGATACGAAGTTCTTCAAGTCCCTGTTGGCCATCAACAACAACGAGTTGGCCGCAGGTTCGCTGGGCATCGACACGACCCGGCGAAAGAGGCAAGCCTTTATTCTATCGGCGGTTTTCCCGGCTATGGCCGGAGGCATCTACATACTTAATGTGGCTTTCATCGATCCTAAAACGGCATTTGACATCGGGATCACCCTCAACACGATCATGATGACCGTGTTCGGCGGCCTGGGCACGGTTCTCGGGCCGGTTATCGGACCGGTGGTGTTCATGCTGCTTTCAGAAACCCTGTGGGCCCGCTTCCCCTTTGTGCACAAGGCGATACTCGGTGTGATCATTGTGCTTCTTGTCATTTTCCTGCCCCGCGGTATCCTTTCTTCCCTTTTACGGGGCGTAGAGCGGCTGCGTTCACGGGTGAGGCGGGCAGCATGAGCGAAATCATTTTGCAGGTTGAAGGGCTGTCCAAGTATTTCGGCGGAATTGTCGCCAACCAGGACATTTCTTTCTCGGTAAACGAGGGAGAAATCATCTCAATTATCGGTCCGAATGGAGCGGGAAAGTCCACCCTCTTCAAAATGATCTGCGGAGTCCAGCCCAAAGGTTCAACCCGAAAGCCTGACAGCGGCAGTGTACGCTTCCGCGGTCAGGATATTACTGTGCTTCCCGCCTATAAGATCTGTCATCTCGGCCTGGCTCTGGTGTTTCAGGAAACCGAACCCCTGCGGGCCATGACGGCGATCGAAAATATTGCGGTCGGTTTTCTCGTGCGCCACGACAGCTACCATGAGGCTTTGGAGCGGGGTGGACTGATACTGGAACGGGTGGGTCTCTCCCACCGACGGGATTCGACGGCCACGGACCTGACACTGGCGGAGCTCAAACGTCTGGAGATCGGCCGGGCTTTGGCTACCGAGCCGAGCCTGCTCATGCTCGATGAGACCATGGCCGGTCTTACATTGAGCGAGGTCCAGGAGGCTTTGAGCCTGGTGCGCCGGATCAACGGCGAAGGGATTACCATCATCCTCATTGAACATGTGCTCGAGGCGGTGATGGCTGTCAGTCAACGGATCATCGTGTTGGATCAGGGACGAAAGATAGCGGATGAAATACCGGCCGCTGTGGTGAAGGATCCGGCGGTTGTCAAAGCGTATCTGGGTGCGGAGATCGATCATGCTTGAAGTGAAAGATCTATTGATCCGCTACGGAGCCGTGCCCGCCTTGCACGGAGTTTCCCTCAAGGTAGCAGAGCAGTCGATCACTTCGATCGTCGGCTCCAACGGTGCAGGTAAGTCTTCCGTTCTGCGAACCATCATGGGCCACGAGCAGGCGGCGGAGGGTGAAATCTTCTATCAAACTGAAAAGATTTCCGGTCTGCCCGCGCACACGATCTCCAGAAAAGGAATATCCCTTGTGCCGGAGGGTAGGGGGCTGTTTACCAAGCTCACGGTCCAGGAAAACCTGATGCTCGGTGCCTTCGCCGTGAAAAACCGTCAAGCGGTCGAAGAGGCCCGAGAGTGGATCTATGGACTTTTTCCGATTCTCCGCGAGCGTCGAGCTCAGATCAGCGGGACATTGAGTGGAGGCGAGCAGCAGATCCTGTCCATCGCCAGAGGCTTGATGTCCCGACCCGGATTGCTGATGCTCGACGAACCCTCCCTAGGCGTGATGCCTGCATACATCCATCTGATCTTCCAGGTCCTCGAGCAGATCCGGGAACAGGGGACAACGATTCTCCTGGTCGAGCAGAACGTCGAGCGCTCTCTCCATGTGGCCGACTACGCCTACGTTTTGCAGACCGGACGGATCGTTCTGGAAGGAAAAGGAGAGAAACTGCTCGATGCCGAGCTGATCCGCAAGGCCTACCTCGGTTTGTAGTTTGAGATCTGTTTGGGAAGTCCTTTTGCCACCTCAAGCAGCAAGCTCGATGAACTCCTTGGATGAAAGAACTACCCCGAATTTCATGTTCAAGTTTTTCAATGTAGACTCGTGAAGATGAGGATCCAGCTCATCGATCACGGCAATGCACTCTCGTTCAGCCTTTATGTCTTCGTAGTAACGAAGATGTCCGATCTTACAACAATTGGTCGGCTCCTTGATCTGGGGTGACCAGGTCCAGAGCAGCGACGCTTCACTTCCGGCGACAAAACGGGTAAAGATCACCGGCCGGTTTCGACACCGAAACAGGTCTTTTACCGCATTGATCGGCTCGATCGTCTTGACAGCAGCAGGGACACCGAGGGGAGCGTTGCTGCGGACGAAATCGTTCTGCATGTCTACGATCACAAAGGCTGCGGAGCCGATATCAAATGAGAAGGGGAGATCCGCCATCATTGAAACCTTCCTTTTTATTTACGATAGATATTGGAAGTCATTATGAGGATCAGGCAATGGTCGCGTCAAGACGTCAAGAGCCGACGACTGCCTCAGGGCAGGTAACACTCGTCCGAGTTGATGCTGCCAAACGTGGCACCCCGGGTGGGAACGATGTGCCAGTCTGCCGAAGTGTCTGTATCGCTGGAAAGGGAATCCCGGCAGATCGAGCGCGTCCCTGCGGAACCCTCCGGATTTACGGCATCCTCGGGGCGGACCTGCTCGGCGGCGATCAGCCAGCCGCCGTCGCGGACGAGTTCGTCAGCTCTTTCCATGCTATTGGCCGTGCCGAAGCCGCGGTAACGCTCGTCTGACTCGGAGGTGCGGTTGGAATACAGCACTCCGTCCATTATTTCACCGCCGGGCCGGTTGTAGAGGCTGATCACTCCGTTGTTGCCGGAAATACCAACGGCCTCGGGTATCCAGACGTCGTAGGCCTGATCCGAAGAATCGAGCCCACCGGAAAGGTCCTTTGCTTCCGTCTCGTCGACCTCCTCGAGGATTCCCTGCGGCTTGAAATGGACGATCAGGAAATCCTCGGCCGCCACCTGGAAAGTGGGAAAGATCAGCCTGTCGTCGAAATTTGCAGGGGTTCCCTCGTAGAGGATGATCCCTCCCATGTTGCCCTCCTCCAAGACCTTGATCTCCACAGCGTCCGGGTGATTTCCCGTACCCCGGGTCGTAAACTCATTGATCACAAGCCGGGGTAGGTCGTCGTTGAAGCCGTAGAATTCTGCCAGAAAATGGAGGCCGTTGCCCCTTTGATCCTCCACCGTGGCCTCGAGCTGGTAGCAGCAGCCCGGTACCGGTTCGCCGAGGCGAAGCACCAGGCACAGGTCTTCTGCGAATGCTTCGAGCAGCTCGACTGGCGGCTCGATGCGGATGCTGTCGGCAACGCAGCAGGGCGGCTCGTCGAAGCACAGCTCCACCTCCTCCCGGCTGCGAGCGCGCACCCCGAGCAGCATGGGGGGGA
This sequence comes from uncultured Spirochaetaceae bacterium, assembly GCA_964390045.1. GTDB lineage: Bacteria > Spirochaetota > Spirochaetia > SZUA-6 > DRHE01 > CAYMGP01. Next base: position 9,482 of record CAYMGP010000046.1, read on the forward strand.
TTACATCGGGAACGATGCGCTCCCGAAGATCCGTGATCGGACCGCAGCAGGCGAGAAGCGACAGGAAAAAGAGCACACAGACTCTGAGAAGTTCCATGGTTTGCCTCCCCCTAGTTCCAACGGGGCAAGTGACTGCCTTGCTTTTCATTTCCTCTTGGATTAAGGTTTTAGTGCAGGAAATAGAAGGAGAACGATATGCCTGGCGAATCGAATCTTTTTTCCAGGTTTGGCAGAAACGTAGATGCCGGTAAGGTGATCTTCAGCGAGGGGGACGAGGGAGATCAGATGTACATCATCCAGGACGGCACCGTGAAGATCTCCCGTATCATCGGGGGCAAGGAACAGATCCTGGCGATCTTCGGCAAGGGGGATTTCTTCGGCGAGATGGCCATCGTGAACAGGGTCAAGCGAAGCGCTGCGGCCACGGCCCTCGAGCCTGTGAAGCTGCTCGCTTTCAACAGGGAGGGCTTTCTCAACATGATCAACAAGAACGCCAAGATCGCCCTCAATATGATCGACAAGCTGTGCCGGCGCCTGCAGAACGCCAACCTTCAAATACAGCACCTGGCCCGCAGAGACCGCAAAGGGCTGATTGCGATGAATCTCAACTTCGCCTTTCAGAGCGCTGAGGCTGGCAGGGGCTGTCTGTTTCTCGATAGAACGGTGGACGAGTTCTCACAGAACCTCGATCTGACCAGAGATCAGGTAAAAGCCGTGCTGGAGGAGTTCGCCCGTGCTAAAATCATTTCAATAAGCGCCAACACGATCACTCTCTCCGATGCTGAGAAGCTGCATATCCTATCGGAACATATCGGTGCCTAAATCCCCTCTTCGCAAGCTTCGTTTGCGGCTGCTCTCTCTCCTCGACCAGAAGGTGGGCAGGGAGAAGAGCATCCTGCGCAAGAGCATCCTGGCCTTGGAGCGCCGGCTGCGCGAAAAAAAGCCTGAAAACGAGCCGCCCGAGGGCTATCATCAGAAGAGCTAGTGGAAAGGGACAGAGGCAGATGTGTGGAATCATCGGTTACTGCGGGCCCAAAGCTGTGGATCGAGTGCTGGTCGAGGGACTCAAGCGCCTCGAATACCGCGGCTACGATTCGGCGGGGATCTGCACCAACGTGGAGGGGAGCTTGCTGCTGTTCAAGCGCAAGGGCAAGATCCGGGACCTGCAGGCCATCGTTCCGAAGACCGACCAGGCAAGCTCCGGCATCGGTCATACCCGCTGGGCGACCCACGGGGAGGTAAACGATATCAATGCCCATCCGCACACGGACTGCAGCGCCCAGATCGCCGTGGCTCACAACGGGATCATAGAAAACTTCGCCACCCTCAAAGAAAAGCTCATCTCGGAGGGACATACCTTCGCTTCGCAGACCGACTCGGAGGTGATTCCGCATCTCATAGAAAAATACTATACGGGAGATCTCGAGGAAGCCGTCAAAAAAGCCCTCTCCCTGATAAAAGGCACCTACGGCATCGTCTGCATGCACAGCGGCCGGCCCGACCTGCTCGTCGGCGCCCGCCAGGGATCGCCCCTGGTGGTGGGGATCGGAAACGGCGAGATGTTCCTTGCCTCGGATGTTACCGCCATCATCGCACACACAAAGCAGGTCGTGTATCTGGAAGACGGCGAGGTGGTGAGCATAACAAGCGAGGAGTACAGGACCACGGACCTGCGGGACCAGGAGATCGAGAAGAAGGTCGAGCACGTTTCCTGGGAGCTGGAAGAGATCGAGAAATCGGGTTTCGCCCATTTCATGGAGAAGGAGATCTTCGAGCAGCCCGAGTCGATCAAGCGGGCCATGATCGGCAGGATCGACTTCGATCAGGCCACGGCTCATCTCGGCGGATTGAATATGAGCACCCGGGATCTCTTGAACATCGAGCGGGTGCGGATCGTGGCGGCGGGCACCTCCTTTCACGCCGGCATGGTCGGCATGTATCTGCTCGAGTCGGTGTCCCGCATACCCTGCACCGTGGAAATCTCCTCGGAGCTGCGCTACCGGAATCCGATCGTGGAGCGCAACACGCTTCACTTCGCCGTGTCGCAGTCCGGGGAAACGGCGGACACGCTCTACGCCATGCGGGAGCTGCAGCGCAAAGGGGCCACGGTTCTCGGCATCTGCAACGTGGTGGGCTCCACGATCGCCAGGCAGTCCGACGGCGGGGTATACATCCATTCCGGTCCGGAGATCGCGGTGGCTTCGACCAAAGCCTTTACCTCCCAGATCAGCGTCTTCTACCTCTTCACCCTGCTGTTGAGCCGCATGCGCGACATGTCCTTCGAGGCGGGCCAGGAGTTCGTTCAAAACCTACAGAGCGTGCCGGCAAAGATAGAAACGATCCTGTCGCGGGCCAAGTCGATCGAGGCCATCGCCAAGAAGTACAGCTGCTACAAGGATTTTCTTTTCCTCGGACGGGGTATCAACTATCCGGTGGCCCTGGAGGGAGCGCTCAAGCTGAAGGAGATCTCCTACATCCATGCCGAGGGCTACAGCGCGGCCGAGCTGAAGCACGGCCCCATCGCTCTGATCGGCGAGGACACCCCCAGCGTGTTTCTCGTTTCCGGCGACGGCCTGCGGGAGAAGATCATCAGCAACATGCAGGAGGTGAAATCCAGGAACGGCAAGGTAATCGCCGTGGCAGTGGAGGGGGATGAGAAAACGGCGGAGATCGCCGATGATGTAATAGAAGTTCCCCGGGTGAAGGAGTGCTTCTGCCCTCTGTTGATGGTCGTGCCCCTGCAGCTGCTGGCCTACTACTGTGCAGTGGAGCTGGGAAGAGATGTTGATCAACCGCGAAACCTCGCCAAAAGCGTCACCGTCGAATAAGGACCTGTCGGTGCTCAGGATGATCTTGGCAGGCTTTCTCCTGCTGGGAATGTTCACCGCTGTCCCCGCCCCTGTCGAGGCGCAGGAGCAAATGCAGAGCGCCGTGCTTCTCAGCGGCCCGACCGCCGTCAAGGGGATCCCCGTGTACGGTCCGAACAGGGTTCCCGCTTTTCTGGGGATATACTCTGCAGCGGAGACTGAAATCAAGGTGCTCTTTACCCGTGGGCGGCTGTACATCGGGGAAGACTGGACCCCCCGCCGCTGCGGCGAGCTGCTCTTTTATCAGGTCAGCGACTATGAAAGCTTCGCCCTCTGCTATCGAATGGAGGGTGGGTACTTTGTTTTCTTTTTCTTTTCCGATGCGCAGCCGCCGGCCTACTGGTGCGCGTTCGCCTCGGCGTTCGTCGAGAGATTCCTCTTTCTTTCAAGATACATAGAAAACGAAGTGGATGCTCCCTTTCCTGCAATCCTGCAGTTGGGGAAGTAAGAATTACGAACCGCCGCTCTGCTCGGCTGATTCTGTGGGGGTTTCTTCGCCGGGGCTTTCGGCCTCTTCCGAGGCGAGCTGCTCCTCGAGACGGGCTATGAGCTTTTCAGTCAGGATCTTGGGGCCCTGGGTGAGCTCCTCCTCGCTGTCTTCATATTCTTGGAGCAGGGCTTCGAAGCGCTCGAGGGCGATCTGTCTGTCTCCCATCTTGTAGTACAGCAGGGCGATTTCGTACTTCGCCCAGAGATTGCGGTCCCCCTCTTCGGGATAGTCTTGCTGAAATTTCTCGTAGTAATCGAGAGCAAGCTGGTAGCGCGATTCATCGGAGGCTTCCTGGGCTCGCTGGAAGTATTCAGCCGGGCTGAGCCCCTCTTCGATCTCCACCGGCCCGCTGGAACAGGCGGCGACAAGAACAACGATGGCTGCAATTAGAAGCAGCCCCGGGAGCAAGGTAGCTATGTTTTTCATCAGTAGCTGTAAATCTCGTCTTTTATCGGTAGGTTCTTTTTGAGCTCTTTGAGGTAGTCCTTGGGATCCCCCATGGGTTCGTAGTATTCGCAGGTATCGAGAGTCCGCCGGGCTACGGTGAAGTACTTGTAGACCTTCTCTTCACCAAGTTTTTTCCGCCACATCCCGGCATCACAGCGTACGCGCAGGTAGTACTGGCTTCCGTTTCCCGCCGGGACCCGTACCAGCTTGCAGTGGGTGCAGTTAGCGCAGAAGATTTTGGTTCCTGATTTGGAGAGGATATATTCCTTAGAGCTTGTTGCAGTATGGCCGTTTGCCATTCACACCCCCCTCACACTGTTGACGGCTTACATTAACATATTCGACTTTCCGCCGTCAATAGTTTAGCCCCACCGGCACGATTCACATCCCGAAGCAGCTCAAGGATTGGCGTTCAGCTGCTGCTCGATGTTCTCGAGCTGGACCCGCAGAGCCGCGTCGTCCGGATTCAACTGAACGGCGTGCTTGAGGTAGAGGGCGGCTTTGCGCAGCTCCCGCTGCTCGACGTACAGCTCTGCAATCTCGAGGACCGCTTCGAGGTCGTCCGGGTTTTCCATGAGCGCTTCTTTGACAAACTGCAGAGCCTGTTCCGGAGAGCTGTCTTGGACAAGGATGGCTTTCAGAGTGTAGAAACTGCTGCGTGCTTCCGCCGTCTGCACGGACTCCAGTCCTTTGTCCACCACCTGCTCTGCCCTTTGTTTTTCATCCGCTCCGAGCAGAGCCCGGGCGTAGGTTACCAGATCCGTTTCGGTAGGGCTGCTTTGATAGAGGATCTCGGCGTAGTAGAGGCTCTGGGCGCTGTCGCCCAGATTGCTGTATATCCGGATCGCCTGACGCAGGTCCTCGGCAGACTGCTCCTGCTCTAGAATCTCAGAGAGGTAGATCGCCGCCTGAAGCCAGCGTTTCATGTGCGTGGCATCGGAGAGCAGGAGCTGCAGCGTAGAGAGCCGGCCCGGCTCGAGATCCAGGGCTTTTTGCAGTTTCACCAACCCTTCAGCGTTCCTGCCCGTTTCAAGGAGTATCCGGCCGGCCAGCTCGGGGAACTCAGGCGCCCCCGGGAATCCGGCTTCGGCCTCTGCAAGAAGCTCCAGCGCTTCTTCTGCTCGTTTCGCTCTATCGTAGAGGATCTCGGCGTACAGCAGGTAGGCCTCGCGGTTGTCGGGATGCCGGTAAAGCAGCATGTTCAGAGGACGGAGGGCCTGGTTCCAATTGCCCTGAGCGAGCAGCACCCGGGCCCGCAGCAGGATCAGCTCGGGTCTGTCCGGTTGATCGATCAGGGCCTTGGCTACTTCTGTGGAGGACTCTTCGAGCCGCCCGGTCTGCAGATAGGCTCGGGCCAGGGTGTAGCGAAGCGATGCGTCCACGGGAATGGGCTCGGCGCTTTCTGTGAGCACGGTCGCCGCCTGCTCGGGCTGCTGCTGCGCGAGGAGGATCTCGGCCAGCCGCTTTCGTGCAGGATAGAAAGAATCCGCCCTGTCGACGCTCTCCTTAAAAAGGGATGCGGCCTTGTCGAGCTCGCCCTCAAGCTCGTTGATCCTTCCCAGCAGGAAGGGAGGCAGCACGGATGAGGGATTCATCGTATCGGCCTGCTCGAGCGCTCTGCGGTAGCCGTCAAGGTCGCTGATTCCCGCCTCGGTGCCGGCCGCGGGCTCTGGGAGCCGGGCCAGAAACAGGGAGGGCACAACCAGGTCGAAGAAGCGATTGCCGGGCTGCCCGGCGCCGCCGGCCGGCTGCTGCCCGGAAGAAGCACGATCCAGGGTATCGCGAAACGGACCGCTGTAGGGATCGACGTAGCCGACCTCTGAGAGGTATCCCTGGCCGGCCAGCTCGGGGTACAGCAGCTCGAAGACAGCGGTGGCAAAGGAAGCCTGCTCGCCGGCTTCTGCCAATGAGGAAGCTTCCCCCTGAAGCATCTCGATTGCTTCTCGAAGCTGTTCCGGCGCCGCAGCTTCAATCAGAGGCAGGGCAGCGGCCAGCGCGACTTTGGCCGGGCCGGGAGCCGCGCTGATAGGTTCGACCTCCTCGGGCGCCCCTGCGCAGCCGCCGAGAAGCACGGCAGCGGCAAGCGCTGCTGCAGCGATTATCCTGCAGAATTGCATGCTGCTACTCCTTTCCTCCTGTCTCGGGCGAAGCGTCGCCCCGGAGAATATACGGGGTCAGGGGCGCGGTTACCATATAGTAGCGGTTCGAGGCGTTCCAGAGAGTGAAACCCGAGGAGGGCGCTTCCAGGGTGCCTTCGACCTGCTTGGTGAGATAGAGGCTGTAACGGGAGCTGTCCATAGCCAGCTCTTCGCCGATGAGGAAAGCCTGGATATAAGGCCTGATGATGCTGTGTCCCGCGACCATGAAAGCCGCCCGGATTGTGCCCTCGCTGTAGATCTTGCGGGCCCGCTCGAGATAGGGCTCGTCCTTCATGAAGTCCCTGGGAAAATGGGAGGGATAGAACATCGGGCAGACGGCGTCCACATAGTCGGCCAGAACCTCGATGCTCTGACCGATCCAGTTTCCCATCCGGTGCCAGGAATTGAAGCCGTACAGGTCGGTGCTGATCGGGATGTGGATCGCTTCTCTCGCCCGGGTCAGGAAGGATTCCAGAGCATCGATCGGAGACATCCCATCCTGACGGTATCTGTAGCGGATCTGCGAAAGATCTCCGTCGGAGGGAAAGCGAATATAGTCGAACTGGATCTCGTCCACACCCCGCTCCTGAAGCTCCGCGGCTACGGCCAGATTGTAGTCCCAGACAAAGGAATTGTAGGGATCCACCCAGAACTCATTTTGGACATAGCGATAGACAGGCTCGGGCTTCTCTTCCCCGCTCTCACCGTTCCCTTCCTCCGTTTCCGCCGCTTCGGGGTCGGGCGGCACCTCTTCCTTCTTTAGATAGCGCCACGGTTGTTCGTTGATCCCGTTCCAGACGGCGTACTGATAGTTGTTGTAATTATAGAGCCTCTTGTCCTTGAACACCACCAAGCGGGCGATCACATAGACACCCTGTTCGTGGGCTTTGTCGAGGAGCTCTTCGAGGGAGAAGCGCCGGTTCACCGCCCCGATCTCTCTGGGAAACTCCAGCTCCGTGTCGTAGGCTATCCAGCCGAAGTCGTCCTTGCAGTCGACTACCGGGGCGTTCAGTCCGTTTTCCCGGATCAGGCGCAGGTGGTTGTCCAGGTCCTCTCCCCTGGCGCGGTAGGAGGATACGTAGATCCCGAAACGGTCCGAGGCCTTGCGGATCCTCTCGCGTCGAAAGGGGTCGGCGAGCGGGTTGTTCTCCGGAAAGGCAACCACAGCGCTGCCGCCTCCCTGTGCGACGGCCGGCCGCCACGAGCCTCGGTTCAACGCGTAGTGCCAGCGCGAGTCCGGGGTCTGCACCCGAAGCAGCCAGGAATCCCCGGAGCGGGCGGTCTCCAGGCGGCGGATGACCTCGTTGTTCTCATCCCCCGGAAAATCCAGCCTGTTCCAGGATTTGCGGTCCGGGCTTCCTTCATAGATCCCGTGTCCGAAACCGCAGGCGAAGAAGATGACCCCGGGCTCGGTGGGGTGGTAGCTGAGGGCGGAGATCTCTTCGTAGAAGCCGGCTCCTCTGTAGAGAAAGCGGGCGGAGAGCGAGGGGTCCTGCCAGCTTAAGCCCCGGTTGCGGGTTTCGAAGAATCCGTTGAAGGAGGTGCCCACGAGCAGGCTGTCCCTGTCCCGCGGCGAGAGAGCCACGGCGGTCAGGTAGGAGGTCGAGCGCAGGGGTTTGTCCAAAGGGATCAGCTGCCAGCTCGTGCCGTAATCCTCCGAGAGGTAGAGCTCGTCAGCCGTGGTGACGGCGATCCTTTGCTCGTTCAGGGGATCGATGTTCAGCGCCGTCAGGTGCCGGACCCGCTGCGAACGCTCGTCAAAGGGATACACCACCCGTCGGGGTAGCCCGGCGTTGCGCTCCAGCCAGCTGGTCCCGCTGTCGAAGGAGACGAGAAAGCCTTTCTGCTTCGAGAGGGCGTAGAGGAAGCCCGAGGGAGTTTCGATCACCTGTTCCAGGGTGAATGGGGGTTGATCGCTGAGACCCGGATTGAGGATCGGAACCCCGGACGGGACCCCGGACGGGACCCCGGACGGGACCCCGTTCAGCGATCCTTTGGATTCGCCGCCCGGGACGGTGGCGGGCGAAGGCTGCTCGATATTTCCGTCCTGGGCGCCCAAAAGCGCCACCATCCCGCCTGCAAATAGGAAAAGCAGGACGAACGATCCAGCAACCAAAAAACCTTTTCTCATGGTCCTCCTGCGTTTGGTCCTGTTGCTTTTAGCGGTCGACCGCTCGAATCGCTTGTCAGGATCTGTATTGAGAGTGTTTGCCCGCTGCATAGATTGTATCGGCTCCGAGTCTTTTAAAATCTATCCTTTTTGTAACGACACTAGTAGCACGATCTGTCTTTCTTGCCAAGGCGCCCGCGTCCGTGCTACACTCATCCCCATCCAATTCTTATGCAAACTATCTGTAGACGCGCAGTTGAACGGGTTGTAAAGAGCCTTTTTCTCACGATCTGCTTGCTTGTTGCCCTGGCTGCCTGCAGGGAGGAGTATTCGATCTACCTGGTAGGCACCTATGAGCAGAATCGGGACTTGCACACACTCTTTAATCTGCTCGAAGAGGAGCAGGAGGTCGGCGAGAACCGCTTCATAATCATTCAGCAGATCGCCAATCGGCTCCACGGCTCCGACGAGCTGGAAAAGCTGATCCTCTTTCTCACCACCTACGTGGAAAAAAACCAGAACGATCCCTACAACGCCTACTATCTGGGCATCGTGGCGGCGGCCTACAGGGACGTAGACGCCCTGCCCATGGCCGTGCACTACTACGAGCGGATCTTGATGAATTATCCGGATCTTTTGATCTCGGATACAACGATCCACTACCAATGCCTGCAGGAGCTGCTCTCCCTGGTTGACGATCCCGGGGCGGAGATCGAGTACTACAAAGAGCTGATTTCCCGCTTCAGCAAGTATATAGATCCCGGGGTTACCTACTTCTTCCTGGCCCAAGCCTACGAAGAGGTCGGCGAGTGGGAACAGGCAATCCGGGCATACCAGAAATTTCTCAAGTATCCGGAGACGGAAATCTCGGGTTTCCCCCGCGCTCATGTGAAGATACGGGAAAAGGTGGAGTTCTACTTCTCCGACAAAAAATGGACCGTCGAAAACCTGGAGCAGCTGGTCGAAGAGATCAAGCGTTCGATCCGCACCCGCAACGCCCGACGCCTGCTGGCCTACAAAGCCAAGGTGAACTTCTTCACCAAGTCCTGGGCGCAGGCCGATGCCGAGGAAACGGTATCCATGGTATTCGACATCGGCGCGTTCCTGCAGTCTTCCCGGGTTCTGACCGACGAACAGCTCGATATCGATTCCAATGTCGGGGAGGCGTTTTTCCGCACTACCCGCTGGTCGTATCGAATCCCGACGTGGTACCTCTACTTTCGCAAGGTGGATTTCAAGCCGGATCCGGAAATCAACGGACGGTGGGAATGGGCCGGTATTTACCTGGGCGAAAAGCTCTAATCTTTACTTTCTCTATCATTGCACTGATCGTAAGCCCGCGTCCCTGCCGCGG
>CAYMGP010000046.1:18987-28988 GCA_964390045.1 uncultured Spirochaetaceae bacterium
GCGGGAAGCTTGCCCGTGCTCCACGATCGGGCGCAGAGCCCCGTGTTCGCACTGGATCTCGCCGAAAATCCGGCCGTCGAGGCCTGGAAAAGACGCCTGCTCGCCGGAGGGGGAGCCGAGGTCGAGCAAGCATTGGAGCGGGCACTGCCGTTTCGCCGCTTCATCTCCGCCGAGCTGGCCGCCAAAGGCCTTCCCCCCGAGCTGGTCTATCTGCCTGTCCTGGAATCCCACTACCGCGTCGAGGCGCTCTCCCGTTCCGGCGCCTGTGGTTTGTGGCAGATCATGGCCAACACGGCCGGCCCTTTGGGCCTCGTTGTCGACAGATGGGTCGATGAGCGCAGGGATTTCTGGAAATCGACGGAGGCGGCTGCCAGGAAGCTCGTCGAGAACTACGCTTATTTTTCCGATTGGGATCTGGCCCTGGCCGCCTACAACTGCGGGGTGGGAAAGCTTTCCAGGACGGTTCGCAGCAGCGGGATCCGGGACTTTTGGAAGCTCCGGGAGGAGGGACTTCTTCCCAGGGAGACGGCAGAGTACGTGCCAAAGTTCCACGCCCTGGTGGCGATATGCAGCGACCCGCTGCGCTACGGTCTGAAGATCGGCTGGGAGCAGTCCCCTGCCTGGCAGCGGCTGGCGCTGCGGCGCAGTGTCGAGCTGGCCCTGCTGGCAGAGCAGACGGACCTGTCGCTCGAGCTGCTCGAGACGGCAAACGCAGAGCTGAAAACCCCCATCACCCCGCCGCGGTCCGGCAGCGAGGCCCAATCAGGGTGCGGCGATGAGCAGGCCGGCTACCTGATCAAGGTACCCGCCGAAGCGCTGCAGAGGGTCCGGCTGGTAGTGGAGGATCCGGAAAAACAGCTGCTGCGCTACAGCTATCATAGCATTCACTCCGGAGACACCCTCTACGCCTTGTCCGGATACTACGATGTCAGCGTGGCCCTGCTGCTCGAAGCCAATCCCGGGCTCGATCCCCGCCGGCTGCGCATCGGCGGGAACTTGAGGATTCCCCTGTTCGCCGGCAGAGAGCTCAAGGTGCAGCCCGAGCAGACGATAAGCCCTCAGTCCCTTGCATCCTTCACGGGGCTCTACACGGTACAGAGGGGAGACACCCTCTGGGATATTGCCAGGCGGCATGGAACGACGCCGGAAGCTCTGGCCCTTGCCAACAACCGTGGTCTTGACGATCTGCTGAAAGCGGGGGAAACTCTCAAAGTGCCCCTCGATTCGTACAAGAGGCAAGGAGGGCAACTGTGAACAGGCCCGGGATCGCCGCCGCGGCAATCCTTCTGCTGATTTTGGGCAGCGGCGGGCTGACCGCGCAGCAGCAGGAGTTCCAGCTGACAGAGAAGGTCGACTGGGCCAAGGGCGCGCTTCTGCTCGACATCACGGCTCCCATTGAAGGTGAGGCTCTTCAGCCCGACAGTCGTTTTGACACGGAGCGGGATCTGGAAAGAGCGCTGCCGGCGCTGTTCATGGAGTCTGTTGTACGGGTGGTGTTCGACTCGTACCGGACCGTTGGAGATCGGATCAAGGAGGAGCAGGAGATTTTCAAGGATTTGAATGAAACAGCCCTCTCTTCCGTCAGGAAGCTGAACTCCCGCCTCAATAAAGAGCTGCAGACTGTTCAGGTGCAGTACCGCTTCCCTTTCTACGGCCCCGGCGGTCTCATAGAACCTTTAATTGCCCATGAGCGGCCGTATCCCGTTCCCGGCATCATCGGTTTCGTGCCTTCGAGGAATTTTACCGGCTTGGTTATCTATGCCAAGGGCGAGCTTCCCGCCCACGGCAAGGACATACGTCAGGCGCTTCAACCGGCCCTGTTCCCAAAGCTGTACGACGAGGATATGAAGCTCATCCTCTCTGTCGAGATGTGTGACCCGGAGTACCTGCGTCAGTGGGGCATGGCGGCCTACGCCTATTCGGAGGACGAGAGCACCTTTCTCGAAAGGGTACGGACGGCTCCTCTGCGCACCGTGGCCAGGGGGGTGTTCGGCATCCATTCTACGGACATCATCCTTGCCGATGATGCGGCGCGCAAGCTGCTGGTGCGTGAGGCTAACAAGACGATACTCGGCCAGGGAAGGATCCTGATCATCATCGACAAACCTGAAGATTGACGGACACCGAGATTTCCGTTTATTCTATTCGCCTGCCCATGGTAATTAAAAGAAACCCGTTGAAACACGAGGATAAAGAGATACAGAACCGCCGCTCCGGCTCTCCCTGCCGCAGCGCTTGCCGTGCCGATCACAAGCCACGCAGCAAGCGGATGGTGCGCAGCCTGCTTCTCTGTTACACAGCGGTTGCCGCGATCGCAGCGCTTGCCACGATCACCGCGCTCAGCTCCTGCGGCGGCAGGATTATCGGCTACGGTCTGGTGCTGTGGGGCGGGCCGGAGGTTTCCCTGGAAACAGGCCAGATCGTGCGCATACAGCAGGAATCCCAGATCCAAAACGCCTACCTGATTCGCAAGACCGGCAAAGAGCTTATCGAAGTCCCGACCTGGAGGATTCGCCTGTTTCCAGATATGCAACAGGCAACCAAGGGGGCTGAGGAGTACGCAGCCTTTGAAAATGTCTACGCCTATTCGCAGCGCGACGGTCTGCCGATCCGCGAGCAGGCCGATCCGGAAGCCCGCAGGGTGTACAAGCTGGCCGAGGGACAGCTGGTAAAGGTCCTGTCCCGGGGAGAGGCGAAGGTCAACATCTCCAACTTGGAGGATTACTGGTACGAGGTGCTCACGGAGGACGGTTACCGGGGGTACTGTTTCGGGTACTACCTGCCCGTGTTCACGACGGAAGGGGATACGAAGGTCGAAGTCGCCGATCTGATGGCCCGGGACCCGATGCTCGAGATCCTGCTGGAAACGACCTGGCGCCCCGAGTTCTTCCAGGAGATGGTGGACAAGGCCCGGATCGATCTCACTGTCTTCGGCAGCCAATTCGGATTGTTCTTCGAAGCGGAGGAAAAGCAGGTGCGGCTGGTTACGGGCAAGCGCAGCCGGATTTTTAAATATGAACAGGTCGAAAACGTGGGAGCCAACCGCTACGTGTTCGTGAGCCCGGAAGCAGGAGCCACCGACTGGCGGGTCAACATGCAGTCAAAACAACGCATCGTATTGACCTACTCCCGGGCGGATCAGGTGCTGAGCACGGTGTTCATCGATTTCACTGATGATATCGAAGAGATCGTCGTCGCGGAGCAGGAGCGCAGGCAGACCCTATATGAATCCTTCGCTTCCCGGGGCCGCAGATTGGAATCGAGCGCCTACGGGCGTATCAGCCTGCAGGAGGAGATGCGCTTCGAGTGGCGGGACTACGGAAGGCTGGGCCGGCAGATCTTTGCTGCTGAGGTGCAGGGATCCGGATCAGTGGATTTTCCCTATTACCTTTCAAGCGAGCTGGCCGGATCCTTCGACGGGGTCATCTCCTTTCGTTTCAAAGAATATAGGAAGGACCAGAGCACCAGCTTCCTGTACGCCTTTGACAACTCGGGTGTTCGTTTCGAATACCTCAGTCCCGAGAATATAGAGAATCTGGAAGCGGTGCGGCGGGCGATCTCACCGCTTGTAATTTATTTCAACTTCGGCGGATTTTAATGCCTTCGGTAATCCTGACAGAGGTGGATCTGTCCTTCGGAGATCGTGATATCCTCAAATCCGTCAATCTGAGCTTTCCCAAAGGGCGCAAGCTGGCCCTGGCCGGGGCAAACGGCAGCGGCAAGTCCACTCTGATGCGAATCGTAGTAGGCGAGCTTGCTCCCGATTCCGGGAAAGTCATGCGGGAGAAGGGGACAAGCATCTCCTATATGCCCCAATCGGGCAGCCAGAGCTCGCCCCTGAGTCTCGATGCCCGGGCCACGGTGATCGAAGAGGTGGAGAAGACGTTTGCTGCGGGTGCGCTGCTCGTTTCGCAGCTGCGCAGCCTCGAGCAACAGCTCGGCGAGCACAAGGAACAGTCGGCGGAGACGAACAAGCTTCTCGAGCGCCATCACAGCATTCAAGAGCGCCTCGAGAGCTCGGGATACCACAGGCGGGAGGAAACCATCGGCCGGGTGCTGCGCGGGTTGGGCTTCCGCCGGGAGGAGTTTGAGCAGCGGGTAGGCGCTTTTTCCCAGGGCTGGCAGATGCGCATTGCTCTGGCGCGTGTTCTCTGCCAGGGCGCCGACGTACTGCTGCTCGACGAACCAACGAATTTCCTCGATATTGAAGCCCGTACCTGGCTGGAAGGATTCATCCAGGACACGGATGCCGGCGTGCTGGTTGTTTCCCACGACCGCTACTTTCTCGATTCGACGATCAACGAGGTGGCCGAGCTCTACCAGGGAGGCCTGAAAATCTATCCCGGGTCGTTCAGCAGCTACGAGCGGCGGCGGATCGAGGAGCTGGCCCAGATCGCCGAAGCCTACGAGCAGCAGCAGAGCGAAATCGCCCGCATGCAGCTTTTCATCAGGCGCTTTCGCTACAAAGCCACAAAGGCCCGGCAGGTCCAGAGCCGCATCAACAACCTGGAGCGGATGCAGCGAATCGAGCCGCCTCCCGTGCACAGGACCGTCCACCTTCGCTTCCCAAAGCCACCCCACAGCGGCAAGCTCAGCCTTCAGATCGATGAGCTCGACAAAACCTATGGAAGCAAAACCGTGTTTCAAGGGGTGAGTCTCACCCTCTCGCGTGGTGAAAAATGGGCTCTGGTGGGGCCCAACGGAGCCGGGAAATCGACCCTGATGCGCATCATGGCGGGGAGGGAGAAGCCCGACCGGGGAACGATGCGTCAGGGAAGCGGGATCTCGATAGGCTACTACTGTCCCGAAGAAGTAGAGCGTCTCGAGGATTCGAGAAGCGTTGAAGAGCTGGCCGAGAGCTGGGCCCCTACCGAGATAATACCCCAGGTGCGTTCCCTGCTGGGAGCGTTTCTGTTTCGGGCCGATGAGGTATTCAAACCGGTTTCCGTGTTGAGCGGCGGGGAAAAGAGCAGGCTGGCACTGCTGAGACTGATGCTGGAACCTGCAAATATGCTGTTTCTCGACGAGCCCACCAATCACCTAGATCTGCAGTCGAAAGATGTTCTGCTCGACGCTCTGCGGCGTTTTGCAGGCACCGTGGTGTTCGTGTCTCACGACAGAAGGTTCATAGAGGCGCTTGCCGACCACGTCGTAGAGATCGAAAACGAACAGGCGCGCACCTTTCCCGGAGACTACGCCTACTATCTATGGCGCAAGCAGCGGGAAGAGGAGGAGCAGGCCCCGGAGCCGGGACTGCCACTGGCTGCAGAGGGGCGCCGGCGCGAGTCGGAGGGGGGATTGTCCGCGTCGCAGCGGGTGCGCCTTCAGGACAAGGCGCAGAAAAGAGATCTGCGGCGCCTGCTGCGGGAAGAGGAGGAGCTTCTCGCCCGGCTCGACGAGCTTCAGGAGGAGCATGGACGGCTGGAGGGCCTGCTGGCCCGCGAAGAGGTGTACCGCGACGGGCAGAAGGTAAAGAGGATAAAAAGAGACCTCGAAGAGCTGACCGAGGCTCAGAACAATCTCATGCGGCGCTGGGAACAGGTCGATAAGAGCCGCAGGGCCCTTGAAAGCGTAGGGATAAAGATTTCATGATGAAGAGGGGAGAGTAAAGGTGTCGAAAAATAAGAATTTTCACAACGGCCGCACCGTGGGTTTTGTTTCCTTTCGCTTTTCAGGCACGGACGGCGTCAGCCTGGAAACGCGCAAATGGAGTGACATGTTCCGGAAATGGGGATATCGCTGCGTGTACATGGGTGGGGAGCTGGATACTCCCAAGGAAGACTCTTTTTATGTCCCCGAGACTCACTTCAAGCATCCGGTGATCCGGGAGATCTATAATCAGTGCTTCAGTCAACCAACCCGCCCGCCCGCCGTGACGGCGAAAATACATGAATACAGGGAGCTGCTGAAGAACAAGGTACATGAGTTCGTCAAGAAATTTGACGTGGACATCCTGGTGCCCCAGAACTCTCTCACGATACCGCTGAACCTTCCCCTTGGATTGGCCATAACAGAGTTCATAGCCGAGACGAATATGAAGACCATCGCCCATCATCATGACTTTTTCTGGGAGCGCAAACGCTTTCTCAACAACTGTGTTTGGGAATACCTCAATTCCTGCTATCCTCCCCATCTGTCCCCGATTCAGCACGTGGTCATCAACTCCTCCGGGCAGAACCAGCTGGCGCTGCGCACGGGGATCGGAGCCACTCTGATTCCCAATGTGATGGATTTCGAGCATCCTCCGGCCCCGGTTGACGAGTACAGCACGGATGTTCGAAAAGACCTGGGAATAGGCGAGGACGAGCTGCTCGTGCTGCAACCGACTCGGGTCGTACAGCGAAAAGGGATCGAGCACGCCATCGAGCTGGTGGCTCGTTTGGGCAAAAAGGCCACCCTGGTGATCTCCCACGCATCGGGAGACGAAGGCTACGAGTACCAGAAGCGGGTCAAGGAATACGCCAGGATGCTCAAAGTGCAGGCCCGCTTCGTACAGGATATCATCTCCGACGAACGCGGTACCACCGAAGACGGACGCAAGATTTATTCGCTTCAGGACATCTATCCCCACGCCAATCTGGTCACCTATCCCTCGCTTTCCGAAGGATTCGGTAATGCCTTCCTCGAGGCGATCTATTTCAAACGCCCGATCCTGGTCAACAACTACTCTATATATTTCTTTGATATCAAGCCCAAGGGATTCGACGTCATCGAGATGGATGACTTCATCACAGAGCGTACGGTGCGCGATACCCGGGAGATCCTGGCCGATCCGCAGCGGCTGAAGCAGATGACGGAGAAGAACTACGCCCTCTGTCTCAAGCACTACTCCTACCGCATCCTCGAGCTGCGGCTTAGGCACATTCTCAGCACGTTTTGGGGCCAGAGATAGTCGAGCACTGCCGGGGATCGACGGCGTTGGTTTTATGCAAACGGTCCTGCGGGATTCGCTCGGGGAGAAGGATTTCCGGCAGCCTTCAAGATCGAAGCTAGCAGAGCTTCTCGGCCGGCGGTACTGCGGATATCTACCACAGGAAAGCGGCCGAGCTCGGCGCTGCCTGCCGCCCGGCGCTGCGCTCGAGAGACTTTTTTGGCGGCCGAGGGGCCGGAAAGGGCGATTATTTTTTCGAGGGGAATGCTGCGAGCCTGCAGCGTCGCCTTCCAGGCGGCACGGGTTTTCAGGCAGACCACCACAGCGTCACTCCTGTCTGCCTGTCCCCCTTCACTGACGACGAATTGATAGTGGGTGGGAATGCGGGCCAGGAGGTCGGCGAGAGGCTTTTTTTCGCCGGGATCATTGAAGCGCTCCAGAGTGAGTGTTTCTTCTCCGGCCTGCACGATAAGGAAACCGGCCCCGGCTTGGGTGAGAACGAAGGAATCCCTTCCCTTGCGGTCCAGGTCGAGGCGCGCAGCGTGGCTGGACTTGACTGCGGCCACCGCGTAACCCCGGGCCTTGAGTTCAGTGATGAGAGCCTCACAGACAGCGGTTTTGCCGCTTTTTTTCAAACCCAATACGGATATAATGAATCGATCGCCAGCCATGGTTCCCGTGCACTTATGGACTGTAAATGCTTCAACGCGAAAAAACAAGGGCAGCGCAGCCTGGTGCACGGAAGGCGCAGGGAATTTGCTCAGGCGATCGCTTTCAGCGTATATTTTGAAAGGAACGGAGGATGAGCATGGAAAGGAAAATTCAGATACACGTGGGCGGCAAGCGGGTCGCCTTGAACAAATTTGCCAAGCAGGTCTTGACCAATGCCATAACGGGCATGCTGAGCGCGCTGAGGGATGTGGATGTCGATCAGGAGATCAGCGTAACGATCTCCAGGCGCTGATACATTGAAACACAGATGGGCCCTGATCTCGATTCCCTTTTGACAACGGCCGTGCGAGCAGCGGCCGAGGCATCTCCGCAGATCCTCTCCGTGTACCGGGGATCCTTTACCGTCGACAGAAAGGCGGATCGCTCCCCGATCACGGAAGCGGACAGGCGTTCGAACAGGATCATCGTCGAGCGGCTTTCCCGTGAAACGAGCTTTCCCATCCTCAGCGAGGAGGGTGAAGCGATTCCCTATAGAGAGCGCAAGAGCTGGCGGCGCTTCTGGTGCGTGGATCCTCTCGACGGCACCAAGGAGTTCGTGAAACGCAACGGGGAGTTTACGATTAATATAGCCTTCATCGAGAATGCGGCCCCCGTTTTGGGGCTGGTCTACGCTCCCGTTCTCGGCCTGCTGTACTGCGCTCATCAGGATATCGGATCGTACAAGCTGGCCGGTTTCTCAGATTTTTTCGCCGCGCTTCCCGATCCGGAAGACGACAGGCTGCTCGCCAAGCTCCTCGGGCATGCGGAGAAGCTGTCTCGCAAATCCCCTCTTGTCTTGGATAGAAGGAAAAAGCGCCCTGCAATTACGGTAATCGGCAGCCGCTCGCACCGCGGCCCGGACTTCGAGGAGTATCTGGGTGAGATCGAGAGACTATACGCGGAGCGTGTCGAGGTTATCACCGTGGGCAGCGCCCTGAAACCCTGTTTCGTGGCTGAAGGCAGGGCCGACATCTATCCTCGTTTCGGCCCGACCATGGAGTGGGACACGGCCGCCCCCCACGCCGTTGTCCGGGGGGTGGGCAAGCGGTTGCTGGTGTATGAAAGCGGACAGGAGCTGAGCTATAACAAAGAAAACCTGAAAAACCCCTCGTTTCTCGTGTTTTAATGCCTATACCTGCCCACTTTTATCAGAAATAAATGCGAATAGATCTTGACAGATAGACCGCCAATGCGTATTCTTGGCGACAAGTGGTGAAGCAATTCACAATATCACTTGATCATCAATCCACCCAACATGTAACAATAATAGCGATTTCCTGTTAAGGAGGCAGCAGACATGTCTAAAGAGGATACTGCGTTGATCGCAGCAGCCGTGAAACAGTACGGCAAGGATCCCCACCGTTTGCTGGACATCGTGCGCACTGTCCACGATCAGACCGGCTACCTGTCGGATGACGAGGTGGATGGGATCGCCGGCGCCCTGGGCATTCATAGAGTGCAGGTCCAGGATATGGTAAGCTTCTACTCCTTCTTCGATCGGGAGCAGGCGGGGAAGTGCACGATTCGTTTGAGCAACTGCGTGGTGGATCAGATGCACGGAATGAAGGAGGTGGCCCAGGCGTTTGAAAAAGAGCTGGGAATCGCCTTCGGCCAAACCACCCCGGACGGGATGATCACCCTCAAGTATACCTCCTGTACCGGTATGTGCGACCAGGCCCCCGGCGCCCTGATCAACAACATGGTGGTTACCGGGCTGAAGCCCGTCGATGTTCCGGCGATTGTGGCGGCTGTCAGAAAAGAAGGCGGACGGGTGAGCAAGAGCGAGCTGTTCCCCAATGCCGAGGTGCAGCTGAACCTGCGGCAGTCCGGTCCTGTGGTGTTTGCCCCCTTCGAAAACGGCACAGCGGTTCGCAAGGCTCTCAACATGAAGCCTGAAGAGGTGATCGAAGAGATCAACAAGAGCCGGCTCCGCGGCCGCGGCGGCGCGGGATTCCCCACGGGGATGAAGTGGAGCTTCTGCCGCAAAGCCAAGGGCGAGCACTACATCATCTGTAACGCAGACGAGGGAGAGCCGGGAACGTTCAAGGATCGTCTCATACTGACGGAGCAGGCAGACCTGCTGTTTGAAGGAATGACGATCGCCGGATACGCGCTGGGTGCCAAGGAAGGAATTTTGTACCTGCGGGCCGAGTACGCCTATATCTGGGCTCACCTGGAGCAGGTACTTGCCAGAAGGCGCCGCAACGGGTTGCTCGGCGCCTCGATTTGCGGCCGGGAGAATTTTAACTTCGATATCCGCATCCAACTCGGTGCCGGTGCCTACGTATGCGGCGAGGAGTCATCCCTGATCGAGAGCCTCGAGGGAAAGCGGGGTGCCCCAAGGGACCGCCCGCCCTATCCTGTACAGAAGGGCTACCTCGATCAGCCTACCTCTGTGAACAATGTGGAAACCCTATGC
>CAYMGP010000046.1:28998-31165 GCA_964390045.1 uncultured Spirochaetaceae bacterium
CCTATGCTGCGCCGCCAGAGTGTTGGAAAAGGGAGGAGAGTGGTTCACCGGATACGGCACCCGCGAATCCACGGGCACCAAGCTGCTCAGCGTGTCCGGGGACTGCAAGCATCCCGGAGTATACGAGGTGGAGTACGGGATCACGGTGGACGATCTGCTCGATCTGGTGGGCGGCTCCGATGCCCAGGCCGTACAGATCGGCGGGCCCTCCGGCCAGTGCCTGGCCCCCAAGGACTATGGCCGCATCATCAGCTTTGAGGATATCCCCACAGGAGGTTCGGTTATCATCTTCGGAGCCGAGCGGGATCTGCTCGAGCAGGTACTCATCTTCACCGAGTTCTTTGTCGAGGAGTCCTGCGGCTGGTGCGTTCCCTGCCGAGTGGGTACCACGCTGCTGAAGATGAAGCTCGAGAAGATACTGGAAGGCAAGGGCACGGCTTCCGATCTCGAAGAGCTTGCTAAGATCGGCAATACGGTGAAGACGATGAGCCGCTGCGGACTCGGTCAGACGGCGGCCAATCCGATCCTGAGCACCCTGCAGAACTTCCCCGACCTGTACAAACGGCGCATCACGGATAAGGATTTCATTCCCTACTTCGACATCGAGAGCGCATTCAGCGATTACTGCGAAGTGACGGGCAGGAAGTTCGTGGATGTAGAGGAGGAATGAGGATGGCAGACAAGGTAAAGATAATCATAGATGGCGAGACGGTAGAGGCCAAGGCGGGCCAGACGATCCTCGAGGCGGCCAGCGAGGCGGGAATCTATATTCCGCACCTCTGCTACCATAAAGACCTTACCCCCGGCGGGCACTGCCGGGTTTGTACGGTAAAAGTCAATGGCAAGCCCATTAACTCCTGTACTATGGTGGTCGGAGAGGGCATGGTGATCGAAAACGACACGGAAGAGCTCAATGAGATGCGCAAGAGCATCATCGAAATGCTCTTCGTGGAGGGCAATCACATCTGTCCTGCCTGTGAGAAGAGCGGGAACTGCGAGCTCCAGGCTCTGGCCTATCGCTTCAAGATGATGGTTCCCAGCTACCCCTATCTGTTTCCCAAAAAGGAGCTGGACGGCAGCCACCCCAACTTCTACATCGACAGAAACCGCTGCATCCTCTGCGGTCGCTGTGTCCGCGCTTCGGTGGAGGTGGACGGCAAGAATGTTTTCGGCTTCGAGGGCCGGGGGATCGACAAACGGCTGGTCGTCGATGCCCGTCACGATCTGTCGGAGACGGATCTGGACGCCGCCGACAAGGCGGCCGCCTACTGTCCCACGGGCAGCCTGATGGTGAAGAGGGAGGGCTGGAAGATGCCCATCGGCACCCGCAAGTACGATAAACAGCCCATCGGATCCGATATCGAAGGAAAGAGAGGTTGACCATGGCCAAAGTGAAGATAGCGACAACGGCACTGACATCCTGCTTCGGATGCCATATGTCGATCCTGGATATCGACGAACGCCTGCTCGATCTTCTCGAGCTGGTGGAGTTCGACAAATCACCGATCGATGACAAGAAAGAGTTCACGGGCATGGTGGATGTGGGAATCATAGAAGGCGGGATCTCCAACGACGAGAACCTGGAAGTGGCCCGGGATTTCCGCAAGCACTGCAAGATCCTCATTTCCCTCGGGGAGTGTGCCATCCAGGGCAATATTCCCGCCTATCGAAACATGGTGCCCCTCAAGGAGTGCCTCGAGGAGGCCTACTTCAAAGGTCCGACCGTGGTAAATCCCACGGGAAAAGTTCCGGACGACCCGGACATCCCCATCCTGATGAACAAGGTCTATCCGGTGCATGAAGTGGTCAAGGTGGACTACTTCATTCCAGGCTGCCCGCCCCCGGCGGACGAAATCTGGGAGATCCTCTCGGCGCTGCTGACAGGTAAGCCGATCGATCTGCCCTACGAGTACCTCAAGAAGGACTAAAGGGAGAGAGCATACGATGAGCACTGCGACAAAAGATAAGGGAAGGAAAATTGTCATCAGTCCGGTGACCCGTGTGGAGGGGCACGGCAAGGTCACCATTCGTCTCGACGATAAGGGCAAAGTCGACTATGCGCGCTTTCATATCGTGGAGTTCCGGGGCTTCGAGCGTTTCGCCCAGGGTCGCTTCTACTGGGAAATGCCGGTGCTGATCCAGCGGCTCTGCGGTATCTGTCCGGTCA
>CAYMGP010000047.1:0-30261 GCA_964390045.1 uncultured Spirochaetaceae bacterium
GCTTTGTGCGCGGCAGAGCGAGGAAGGCCAGATCACAATCCCGGCCATAGAACAGATCGAAGAAACGCTCCAGCACCTGGGGCTCGATCAATCGATCACCGGCCACGACCAGAACCTCCGCCTGGCTGCTCAATGCCGCCAGGACCTTAGCCCCCTGGCGGGCCGCGTGAGCCGTACCCAACTGCTCGGCTTGATAGGCATAGATAACGTTCTCCGCCTCCACCGTGTCCATAACCTGTTCAGCCATGGCGCCGACCACGATAATATGGAAGGAAATACCACATCCATTGTAGATTTCCAGGCTTCGGTTGATGGCAGCCTTCCCGTCTATGGGAAAACACACCTTGTGGAGATTGGCGGAATGCATACGGGTTCCCTTGCCCGCAGCTAAAATTATCGAATACTTCGGAGCCCGCATTATGATATCTCCTTGTCTGATTCCGAGTCCACGGATGGCGCTGAAGCCCCTGCCGGCTATCGCGGCAGGAGCACCACCATGACTATAGTATCAGATTGCTTGATTGTGAAGCAAACGAACTGAACCCTACACCTCGATTCCCAGGGTCTTGCGGATTAGAAAACCGATTGCGAAGGTCAGTAGTGCAACGCCCAGGCTCAGGGCGGCCATTTCGAGAAAGCGGCGCCTGAATGAATAGTCCTTGGCTACAGAGATATAGAAGTTGAATAAGAAGATGATCAGCATGGCGATCGCCAGGGTCACGCCCAGGCAGAGAAAGTAGTTTCCCAGAAGCAGATAGGGAAGGATAAGCAGGATTACGGTTACTATGTAGGCCCCGCCCGTATAGAGCGAGGATTTTACTGCTTTCTCCCCGGAGCCCTCCGATTTTGTGGAGAGATACTCGGAAGCGGCCATGGAGAAGGAGGCGGCGATCCCCGTAATCAACCCGGCCAGGGCGATGAGCCTCGTGTTCTGCAGGGCGAAGGTCCACCCCGCCAGTGCACCGGTAAGCTCCACCAGGGCATCATTTAGTCCCAGCACGATCGAACCTACGTAGTTGAGGCGCTCTTCCTCGATCATGCCGATGAGCTCCCGCTCGTGGTTCTCTTCGTCTTCCACGATCTGAGCGGCCTCCGGTATCTTGCCGGTGATCAACCCGTAGTTGATCTGGGCCTGCTCCTCGCCCCGTTCCATGAGCTTGATGCCGAAGGTGAGACCGAGAATCCGGGCTGTCCAGAAAAAGAAAGCGATTTTTAAGCGGCTGGGCCGTATTGGGGTACCTGTTTGCTTCAACCAGAACTCGTAGTGTCGCTTTTCATCCTCGGCAATTTTTTGCAGGACTTCCGCGTTTTCCTTGTTGGGAACCGCTTTGGCAAGCCTGGAATAGATGTGGTATTCACTGATTTCGTTTCTCTGGGCGATCCGCAGCTGGGCGAGGAGCTCCCGATCTTCGATCTTGCTGTCCATTGCTTCCTCCCGGTTGCTCTATTCTATAGAGAAATTGCGTGGTAGTGCTTTTCGATCAGTCGAATGAGATCGCTTTCCCGATCCAACTGGCAGAAGCGGCGGATAGCGGCGCCAATGTCCTCTTTCTCCAGATAGCGGGCGATCTGCACGGCCGCCGGATCCCCGGAGTTGCGGAAGCGAAAAGCGTGGGCTATGGCCCTGGCAATCTGGTCGGGCTCGATTCCGTGCTTGCGGCATAGCAGGGCTGGGCCTGTCAGCCTGTCCTCCCTGCTCAGCTTGCGTATCGGATCGGCTCCCACCCTTTGCACCGTGTCTTTGAGGATCGGATTGCCCAGATACTCGATCACGCCTTCGCACCAAGCGAACATTTCGGTTTCCGAAAAACGGTACTCTTTCTGCAGGGCAGCGCCCACTTCTTCGAGGGCAGTACGGGCCGCGGTCCGGATCTCGCCGTCCTGCAGGCACTCCCCGATATAGGCGTATCCCCTGGGCTGGCCGAGGTAGGCAGCCAGGGCATGCACCATGTTGTACGTGTAGATTTTACGTATCTCTTCAGCCAGGATGTTGTCGCTGGGACGCAATCCCTCGATTTCGGGAAAGGACCCCTTCCATGAAGTTGCGTCTACGGGCAACTCCGGGTAGCCGTTGGTACACACCAGGAGGGGATCCTCGCTCTTCAATTCCCCGGACGGTTCGATGGCGATGCGCAGGATCAGGGTCTCGATGAGCCCGACCTTCTCCTCCAGGTACTTTCTACCCTTCTTCGAGAGGTGATTCACCAGGGCCTGGCGAAACAGGGGAGTGGGATGCAGGATGTTGGTGCAGAGCAGGACGTCGAGGGGTGGGGAATCGCCGGCGGCCCGCCGCTCCACGGCAGCTGCTATGGCAGCTGCGGTTTCGTCGAAAGCGTTGGGATACACGGCCACCGCCATCAGTTCGGCGGTGACGATTCGTTCGCTCAGCAGCTCCGCCTGTCCAGTATGGATCGCCTCGAAGTGCTCGATGCGGAACGACCGCCGCTCATCGCGCACCGGTATGTGCAGCACCGTGTACGATCCTCGCTCGTTGAGCAGGTTCACCAAATCCCTGCTGCTGTCGATGAACACGAGGTGGTAAGCGGCGCTGTGAAAGAGGTCGCCTATAAACCCCCTGCCGATCTTGCCGGCTCCCCAAATCAGGATTTCTCTGCTCTTCGATGTTCTAGACATTGACGCTGTATTCTATTCCTGATAGAGGTAACTGTCCAGCAAACCTCGACAGCAGATGACCGGAGAGAATTCTGGAATTTTGATGAGTTTTCTTGACACGAATATATGTCGCTATTAGCATGGAATAAATTCAAATCATATTTTGAAGGAGGTTTGAATTAAGCAAAGTGCTTTGGCTCTACTAATGCTTCTAGCCTTGCCGGCCCTGCTGTTGGCCTACGTATTCGTAACAACCTTCACCCCGGGACCCAACAATATAACCTCGGCGTCGATGGGAATGAATCACGGATATCGGAAAGCCCTGCCTTACCTGTTGGGGATCTTCACGGGCTTCGTGGGAATCATGTTTGTCTGCGGCCTGCTGACAGAAACCGTGGTGCGCCTCCTTCCCAAGCTGGAGATTGGGCTGCGCATCGTGGGCAGCGCCTACATGATCTGGCTGGCGATCTCTATCTTGAGATCCACAAAGACCGAGGAAAGCAAAGACGCCCTGTCGCCGGCCTTCGGCCGCGGTGTTCTGCTCCAGGTATTGAATCCCAAAGTGATCATATACGGAATCACCGTGTTCTCAGGCTTCTTGATTCCTCTTCTCGGTAGCATCTTCGATCTCGCTCTCGCCGCTGTATTTTTTGCCTTCCGTAGCCTTCGTGTCGATCACCACCTGGGCTCTGTTCGGATCGGCTCTGAGGAAATACCTCAACAATCGAATCGTCCGCTTGGTGTTCAATATCTGTATGGCCGTTCTCCTGCTGTACTCCGCGTATTCTATATCCGGAATCGCCCATCTTTTTGAAAGAGCCTGAACAGGACAGTGACAAGTGTGCCTCCCTACTGTATAGTAGCTGCTGATCATGGTTTCAGCGTAAATAAAATGAGCATCGGAGCGTAGATGAGTGAATCATCGAGGGACATAGTTGCCCTCAAAAAAGTTGTACGCAGCGAGGTTCGGGCCCGGTTGGCCGGGCTCGACGGTCCTTTGATCCAGAGCAAGAGCAGAGCGCTGTCCGAGCGTCTTTTCTCGACTTCCTGGTGGTCTACGGCGGACTGGGTGTTCATCTACATTCCCATGTTCGGCGAGGTGGAAACACGCTACATCGTGGTGCGGGCCTACAAGGACAACAAGAAGGTGGCTATCCCGCGGATGGGGGGAGGCGATCTGGCTTTCTATCGCTACGAAGGACGCACAGAGGAACTGCTGCCCAATCAATTCGGGATCCTGGAACCCGATCCCAGCTGGAGCTACGTCGATCCCAATATACTTCAAACTCAGCATCTTCTCGTTTTGACGCCGGGACTGGCGTTCGATCGGCAAAGGCGCCGACTGGGAAGAGGCAAGGGGTACTACGATCGTTTCCTCGCCGCTGTGCGGGCAGCAAGACAGCATGGAGTCGAGTCCCTGGCCGTGGGCTTGGCGTTTGCAGAACAGATTGTCGCCGAAGTTCCTGTAGCGGATCATGACGAGCCTCTCGATGGGATTGCCACGGACAGCGAGATCATCGAGTGAAGCGCCGCTGCCTTGATTTCAACCTGCCATAGTGAGTATCTTTAGGTAGAGAAATAGCATATCGCAATCTCCGATCGCAACTGAAAAGGAAGATTGCGATGTCCTATGATGCGACGAAATGCTATTAGAATGATAAGATATTCAGGCATCATAGAATACTGAATACAGGATAAAAGCATGGCAGAAATAAAATCAGCTTTAGAGCTTGCCTTGGAAAAAACGAAGGACGTGGAGGCCAACAAGGAGTCCCTCGAAGCGAGCAAATATGCAACAGAGGGGAAGAAGGCGGTCTCTAAATTCCTCTCGGAAGAAGAAGCAGACCTGGCGGGGGCAATGAAATCGTTCGACAAGCAGTATCTCAAGCATGTAAAACAAGGGGCCCTGGAGGCCCTGCTGGCCAATCTCAAACTGCCGGCCGACGAAATGGCTCTGCTCAAAGTCAAGAAGGCGGGGAAGGGTTTCTTTGCTTTGGTTTCGGATTCCAGGCGTCTGGATAAGCTCCTCAACCAGATGTACCAGTTCCTGGAGGGATTTCTCGAAGAGCGCAAGCGGGTCGTCGAGGCGGTGGAGCAGAGATTTGCCCCGATCATGAAGCAGAAGGAAGAGGCGATGAGCCAACAGCTCGGTACCAGGGTAAAGATCGATCCCGCAATGGATCCGGATTATCAGAAAATCCTGAGGGAAAACCTGGCAATTCTCGAGGACCGCTACAATCAGGCCCTCGGGCAGGCCAAGCAGGAACTCCGCCGCATGAGCGAATAAGCCTTCGATTTTTTTTAGAAGTCAGGGTAGTAATATATACCTAGATCGATTACGATTCCCTCGGAGCTCACAAAATCCAGGTTGAAATCTCCCCTACCTACGGGTGTCACAATCACGGCATCAATGCCATGGATGTAGCACTGCCACATATCCCCGCCTACCTGCACCAGCGATCCCCGTAGAGTACCGGAGGGACCGGCCAGGGGGCTGTTGTCCACATCAAAGGGATTCGCGGATTCCTCGGCTGTAGCGTGATTGTGCCAAATGGCCACACACCCCGAGCTGTACAGCTCTGCGGGTGGTCTGTATTCGTGATCCCCAAACCTCAGCGATGAGAGTTGATGCATCCAGAGGGGACAGTCGGGTTGGGTCGATAGCACCAGCGCGCCGCCGTACTCGGCGGAACTGTCCCGGATATCGGCAACCAGGATCTCCGCCAGTTTTCTGCGGAAATCCACGCACACGAGTGACTTCAGCAGAAGGGCTATCTTGATCCGATCCACGGTATTCGTCAAATCTATCTGGACCGCATCTTCCGAGTAGGCTCCCCGCCGAGTCGCGTCGCTGGCCACGTGAGATATCGTGGTAAGCTTTGTCTTGAGTGTGGAAGCACGGTAGTCGAGCCCGTGCTCCAAGGAGGAATCCGGAACGGAGGTAAGGAGCGTTCTCAATCTCTGATCCCTACTCAACTCGAGGAGAAAGAGGTAGTCGCTGCGGGTGATTTTTCCGTTCAACCCGGGGTGGCGTCCGAAAAAATCAATCAGGACAGGATCTGAGAGGGTTGCACTATGCTCAACGGTTTCCACATAGGCGTATCCGGGCAGATTCTTCAGCACCCGGGTGACATGGGTGACCCGATGAACTACTGTTTTGGCTGATGGAGGTTCAGCGACCCTGAAACCGGCGCATGAAGGGAGTAGAAGAAAGGTTACCAGTAGCAAGGACCATAAAGAGAGGATTTTTATATCCCCAATGTCCATTGTAAGGACCTGCTGCTCTACCTTGGATTACTCACCCGGTTCGTAGGGAATGCCGTCTGCCGCCGGCGGTCGAGCTCGGCCCACCATCCCCGCCAGCACAACCACGGCCAGGACGTAGGGAATCATCATCACGAACTGACTGGGAATGGGTATCTGCGTCTCGAACATGATGCGGAAGGTGTCGGCGTAGCCGAACAGCAGAGCCGCCAGGACCGCGCCGATCGGATGCCAGCGTCCGAAGATCATGCAGGCCAGAGCGATGAATCCCCTGCCTCCGGTCATGCCGTTGACCCATTTAGTGGGGAAGAGGGTAGCCCCGGCGAATCCGACCATCAGTCCGGAGAGCATCACACCGGCGTAACG
Source organism: uncultured Spirochaetaceae bacterium (assembly GCA_964390045.1). GTDB lineage: Bacteria > Spirochaetota > Spirochaetia > SZUA-6 > DRHE01 > CAYMGP01. The sequence continues at coordinate 6,244 of CAYMGP010000047.1, forward strand.
CATTACATAGACATTGATTCCGAGGGTATCCGCCGCTTCGGGATTCTCGCCGACCGTGCGCAAACGCAACCCAAAAACCGTTTTATAGAGGACGAACCAGGCGATGACGGCGATCGGGATCAAAGCGAAGGCGAAGGAGCTGATCCCCATCACCGTCGGGAACAGAAAGGGATTGATCGCAGACTGGGTCTCCTGACCGAACACACGTTCGGACAGGAAACGTCCGACTCCGATTGCCAGGATGTTGATGGCCACGCCGGAAACGATCTGATTGACCCGGAAGGTGATCGTGGCTACCGCATGAATCAGGCTCATCACCACTCCGGCGATCAGGGCGAAGACCAGGCCCATCCAGATCGTGTGAAAGGCGGTGGCCCCCCAGACAACGCAGAAGGCCGTTACGATCAAGAATCCCTCCAGGGCGATGTTGATCACCCCGCTTTTTTCGGAAAAAACCCCGCCCAGGGCGGCGAAGGCGATGGGGCAGGACATCTCCAGACCCTTGAACAGGAAATCTACAATAATAGAAGCATCCATCTCAGGCAGCCTCCTTCTTGCGCTGCGCCCGAATATAGCGGGTGACGATCTCATTGATAACCACGATGAACAGGATCATGACTCCGGAGATCACGAAGGTGATGGCCAACGGTACCGATGTATACAGCTGCAGGCCGTATCCGGCCTGGGTCAGGAAGGCGAACAGGATCGAGGCGAAAACCACCCCCAGCGGGGAGTTGCGGCCGATCAAGGCTATGGCGATGCCGTCGAAACCGAGACCGGCGGCGATTTCGTAGGTGTAAAAACCGCGGATGGCGAAAATTTCCTGGAGTCCGATCAGGCCGGCAAGCGCCCCGCTCAGGAGAAAGGCTCCGAGCTGGATCCGTTTCACCCGGATTCCGGCGTACTCGGAAACATCCATAGATGTTCCCACGGACCGGATCTCGAATCCGTAGCGCAAGCGAAAGAGCAGTATCCAGACCAGGATGCCCATGATGATGGCGATGATCAGGCTGTAGTCCATAAAAACATGGTTGGGGATATTCCAGCCCAGGGCCCGGAACCAGTGATTCAGTTTTCCGAATTGGGCAGTCTCCCGGATGTGGTGGGTTTGGGCTTCCAGGCTGGCCTCCCCCCTTCCCGAAAGGGGTCCATTGACCAGATAGTTGGCCAGGGCCAGGGCGATGTTGTTGAACATGATGGTGGTGATGACTTCGTGGACCCCTTTACCGATTTTCAATACGGCCGGAATTACCGCCCACAGCGCCCCACCCAGCATGGCGCAGATCACCACTACGGGAATGTGGATGATGCGGGGCAGGGGAAGGTAGATTCCGGCCAGGGCGCCGACCAGACCGCCGATGAAGTACTGGCCCTCTACGCCGATGTTGAACACTCCGGCTTGAAAAGCGATCGACACTGCTATACCGGAGAGAAACAGCGGAATGGCCACGGAGAACACGGTAGCCAGGCGTCCACTGGTGCTCATCGTGAACTTGTAGATCGCTTTGAGAGTGCTGCCGGGGCTCTCGCCCACGGCAATCCCGATTATCAAGAGCACGATGATCGCCGCCAGAACGCCTAATATAGGCGAGAAAAGCTCGTAGAGATGATACTTGTCGGCTTTTATTTTCATCAACTTTCCTTCTCCCCCGTCATATAGAGGCCGACTCGCTCCTTGGTCGCCTCCCCCTGCTTGAACTCGTGGATGATGGCGCCCTTGAATATCACTCCGATGCGGTCGGCGAGCGAGAGGATCTCGTCCAGGTCGGCGGAGATCAACAGTACCGCCTTTCCCCGGTCTCTGGCCTGGATGAGCTGCTGGTAGACAAACTCGGTCGCTCCAATGTCGACACCCCGGGTCGGCTGGGCGGCGACCAGCAGCTTGGGTTCGAAGTTCATTTCCCGGGCAATAATCGCTTTCTGCTGATTTCCACCTGACAAGGCGTGGGCAGGCGTCATTTCCGAGGGAGTGCGCACATCGTAGGCTGCGATCGTCTCCCGGGCGTAGCTCCTGACCTTTGCGGAATCGATCCACTGGGAACCCTTTACGAAGGGCTCGAGATGATGCCGTCCCAGCACGATGTTGTCCGCCAGGCTGAAGGGAAGGAGAAGCCCATAGCGGTGACGGTCCTCCGGGATATGGCCAATTCCCCTCTCCCTGCGAACCCGTACATCCCAGTTCAACACACTCTGCCCTTCCAGAAGCACATCCCCCGAGTGGACTCTGGTTTTATAGGCGATGGCCTGGATAAGCTCGGACTGCCCGTTTCCCTCGACCCCGGCAATGCCATAGATTTCACCGGCCCGGACTTTGAGGCTGATGTTGTCCAGAACGCGACGGCCCTGCGCCGAAAGCATGGCCAGATTCTTCACCTCCAGGATCACCTGCTTCGGTTCAGGGGGCTGTTTATCCACCTTCAGAAGAACAGGTTTTCCCACCATGAGCTCGGCGATCAACGGCTTTGTCGCCTTGTTTTGCTCCAGAGTCTCTATAACCCTACCCCTGCGAACAACGGTGATGCGGTCTGCGATTTCCAGCACTTCATCGAGCTTGTGGCTGATGAAGATGATCCCTTTGCCCTGGTCTTTCATCATGCGGAAGGTTTTGAATAGCTCATCCACCTCCTGGGGAGTGAGAACGGCGGTGGGCTCGTCGAAAACCAGGATCTCTGCGCCTCGGTAGAGGATTTTCAGAATTTCAACCCGCTGCTGCAGCCCCACCGGAATGTCCTCCACCCGGGAGTTCAGGTCAACCATCAAGCCATTGGCCTTCATGATGGATTCGATTTCTTCTGAGGGTTTCTGCCGTTGCAGTACGCCCGCCGTGTGAGTCTCCATGCCGAGGATGATGTTTTCCAGAACCGAAAAAACGGGCACCAACATGAAGTGTTGATGCACCATTCCGATTCCCTGGTTGATCGCATCTCTGGGATTCTTGATCGCGATCGGCTTATCTTTGAGGTAGATGGTGCCGGAATCCGGTTTGTACAGACCGTAGAGAATCTTCATCAGGGTCGTCTTGCCGGCGCCGTTCTCTCCAACCAAGGCATGGATCTCTCCGGTCTGCAGATCGAAGCTGACCCCGTCGTTCGCCCGGACGCCGGGGAAAACCTTGGTGATCTCTTCCATCTTGAGTAGAGTCATGGGCATCCCTTTCATACTTGCCTATAAAAAAGCGGGACGCTCCGGATTATCGGATCGTCCCGCTCGTATCAGCTGCCCCGCTTAGAAGGTTTCCGCCGCCCAGGCTTCGACCTTGGAATCATCGTCCGGCACCTTGATCTCACCGGCGATGATCTTGGCCTTGATATCATCGACCTTAGACTTTACCGAGGCCAGTTTGTCTTTGTTGTACTGGTTCTCAGCCACGCCCACGCCGTCGTCCACTAAACCGAAGGTGTGGTATCCGCCTTTGACCCCGCCTGTTTCTATCAGTTCCTTGCCTGTCAGAAACACGGATACGTCGACCCGTTTGAGCATGGAGGTAACGATATGCTCGGCGATGGCCTTGGCTTCGGCGCTGTCCTGGGAGGCGTAGATCAAACCCTGATCGGAATCTACCCCGATGGCCAGCTTATCGAGGTCCTTGGCTGCTTTAAACAGCCCATCCCCGGAACCGCCGGCGGCGTGGTAGATGATGGTGGCTCCCTGGTTGAAGAAGTTGACGGCTATGCTTTCAGCGGTCTTGGGATCGTTGAAGGCGGTCGCCTCTTTGCCGCAGTACTGGCCCAGGATCATCCCCTTATCGCGCAGCGCCGGATCCACATACATTGCTCCGGCCATGAATCCACCCTGGAACTTGTGGATCAGAGGGATGTCCATGCCACCTATAAATCCGACCTTGCCTCCGTCTCTCAGTAAGGCGGCAACCACGCCCGTCAGGAAGGAGCCCTCGTGTTCGGCGAAGCTCAGACAGGTGACGTTGCTTTCCGCTGTCAGATCGGGTATGAACCCGTCGATAAGACCAAAGTGTACGTCGGGAAAATCGGTGGCTACCCGCCCCAGAGAATCCGAAAACATGAAGCCCACACCGATGACCAGGTCATAGCCGTCTTCGGCCATGGAACGCAACAGGATCTCCCGATCCTGCCCGCCCGGTTTCGGGGTCAGGTACTTCATTTCGATCTCTCTGCCGAAATCCACCTTGTCCGGATCGTCCTTTATATAGCCGTCGAACTCCTCGGCAAGCAGAACCAGACCGCCATAGGCCGAGTCGTTGAACGATTGATCACCACGGCCGGCAATATCGAAGACGATGCCGATCTGATACTTGGCTCCCTCAGGTACCGCTGCTTCCTCTTTCTTCTTGCAGCCGAGAACGGCCACAACCATGAGAATTGCGAGCAGCAATAGCAGTGCTTTTTTCATGGAATTTCACCTCCTCCATGTTGTGTTTGGTTTTCCATAACTGTAAACCGAAGGGGGAGGGGCGTCAATATAACGACGATATTAATTCCAGGAAACCCTTCTCGTCCACGATCTCGACTCCCAGCCGGCGGGCTTTGTCCAATTTGCCGCCTGCACCCGGCCCGGCCAAAAGGTGGGTTGTTTTGGTTGTAATGGAGGAGGTCACGCGTCCGCCGCGCCGCTTTACCTCTTCCATGGCCAGCTCCCGGGGTTGAAAGTGCTCGAAGCTTCCGGTTACACACCAGGTCTGGCCTGCCATTGTCTGTGGAAGTGACGGGATTTCGCCCGCTTCTCGTTCGCTGAAGCTCAAGTCCGCCGCCTTGAGCGCTTCGATGCGCCGTCGAACCTGCGGCCTGGAAAGCTCCTCGATCAAGGTGCGGGCCGTTTTGTCGCCGATGCCGTGGATCGAGGTGAACAGCTCGGGATCCTTTTTGTCAACTGCCGCCAGCAGGGAATCGATGTCGAGAAATCCTCCCTCTGTCAGAAGCTCTACAGCCTTTTGCCCGATTTCCGGAATCCCGAGAGATACGAGCACGGTCCGGTACGGCTGCCGCTTGCTGCGCTCTATGCCCTCCTTGATCAGCTTCACTTTTTTCTCACCGAAGCCGGGCAGCTCGAGCAGTTTTTGCGGATCGAAGGTGTACAGGTCCTCCACGTCCCGGACCAAGCTCCTCTCGATCAGCTGATCGAGTGTTTCCGGGCCGAGATTCTCGATGTCCATCTGCCCCCGCGCCGCAAAGAAGCGTAGGCGTCCCCGCACCTGATCGGGGCAATCCGGATTGGGGCAGAACTGGTGTGCGCCGTAGCGTGTCAGATCGCTGCCGCAGGAAGGACAGGTCGGCGGCATCTGCCAGGTGGTGTTGCCCTGCTCGTTTTTTTCGATCACCCTGTCAACGGCCGGTATAACGTCGCCCCGCTTGGAGATGCTTACCCGGTCTCCGATGGCCAGCTCGAGAAGATCCACGTAGTCCTGGTTGTGAAGGGTCGCATTGGCGATCGTGGAGCCGGAAAGACGCACCGGCTTGATACGAGCCACCGGGGTGATGCGGCCCGTCCGGCCTACCTGGATCTCTATATTTTCCACAGTCGACTCCGCTTCCGGAGCTTCGAATTTGAAAGCGATGGCCCAGCGGGGATGATGCCCCGTAAAACCAAGAGTAGCGCGCGCCGGTATCTCATTGACCTTGATCACAAGGCCGTCGATCTCGTAATCTCTGTCTTTTCTGCTGCTGCGGGTCTGCTCGATATAGGCGGGGATCTCGGAGATGCTGCCGAAGGTCCAGGTCTCGTGCCGCCCTCTCAAGGATTCGAGCTCGTGGCGATCGGAGAAAAATCCCGTATGGCTGTTGGTCTTGAAGCCCAACGTTTCCAGCTCGGCGAGGATCTCCAGGTGTGTCTGCGGCCCCGAAGAGAAGTATCCTTCGTAGACGAAGATATCGAGAGGAACAGCGGCCACCTCGGCGCTTTTTACCCGGCGCAGGGTTCCGGCGGCGAGATTTCGGGGATTGGCGTAGGGGCTCTCCTGCCGGGCATTGATTTTTTCGAAAAGGCTGAGGGGCAGGAAGATTTCGCCCCGGACCGCCACGGTGACTGCGTTGGCCAGCCGCAGAGGCACGGCGCGAATGGTCCTGACATTACCCGTGATGTCGTTGCCCACCAGGCCGTTTCCTCTGGTCACCGCCCGTGCCAGAAGACCGTTCTCGTAGTACAGAACGATCGAAGCGCCGTCGATCTTTTCCTCGACTACGAAGGAAAGCTCCATGGCGGCATTCTTGCCTGTCTTTTCTGTCCAGGATTTGAGATCCTCGCTGCTGTAAGCCTTATCCAGGCTCAACACAGGAATCGTGTGTGCGACCTCGGGAAGCTCCTGGGACAGATCCGAGCCCACGCGCTGCGTGGGCGAATCGGGGCGGCGCAGATCGGGGAACGCCCGCTCCAGCTCCCGGAGCCTGTCGAAGAGCCTGTCGTATTCTCTGTCACTTACGCTGGGACGGCTGAGCACGTAATACTCGTGCTGGTAGGACGAGATTTTTCCGCAGAGCTCGCCGATTTCCTTTTTCGCTTGTTCCTGGCTCAGGCTACTCGATGTATTGGATGAAGGCATCTTTGAAACCGCTGGCGCGGAACTTGTAGAGGAGGGTGCCGCTTTCATCCACATTGAGCGGTCCAACGAGCACTTTGTAGAATTGCCGGCCGGCGGATGTTGCCGGAAGGACGGTTACACTGAAGCGCTCCGTCAGATCTAGAGCCAGCTTCTCCGCCAGATTGCGCGTCGAATAGGCTCCGAGCTGTACGAAATATGTACTGGCCGGAAGGGTCGCCGACAGATCGAGCTTCTCTCGCTGAGTAGGTGTTTCCGCCATGGCGATGACAGCTTCTTCGGAGGGAACCTCTTCGCTGACGACTGCTTCCGCCGCTGCTTCTTCCTCGACCACGACTTCTTCTACTTCGAAAGCAGGAACTTCCGGCTCCATGACCAGCGGAGATTCCTGCTCCGGGGCCGGCAAGCGGCTGCCTTCGGGGCTGGGCTTCTCCGGTTCCACGGTCTCGGGACCGGGCAGCTCCATGTCGAGGTCCTCTCGCTCCTCGGTGGGCTGAAGCATACTGACCCGCGGCTGCTCCTCGATTTCCTCGGCCTCGGTAACTATCTCTTCTATCGTCTCTTCGAAGACCGGCGCCTCTTCGGCTTCCACAACTTCTTCTGCCTCTTCGGCGATCTCCGGCTCGGCAGCCTCCGGTTCGGGAGCCAAGGCGTACACTTCCTGCTGGCGCGGCGGCAGGTAGAGCTGTTTCTGCGGGATCCTATTGGCCAGCTCTTCGAGACGTTTCTCTTCCGCCGTGATGGCCGGGGCCGGCGCCTCTTCTTCAGTCTCGACCGCTTTGGTTTCAACGATTTCCTCTACTTGCGCTTCGACAGCAACCTCAGCCTCTTCGACTTCCGCTTCCGCAGGCTCTTCCACGGGCTCTTGCTCTTCCACCGCGGGAGCTTGAGCTACTTCGACGGCAGCTTCTGTAAGCGCGACCTCCTCCGGGGGACTCGACGCAGCTGCGGGGACCGGCTCGAGTACCTCTGAATCAACGCTGACAGCGGGATTGAGATCGGGGTCCGCCGTATAGGGTTGCTCGCGTAGAGACTCGCTGAGATCGATTGCGGCCGGGCTGACGATCGTCGCGCGCACCTGTATCACCTCTGAGCCTGTCAGGCCGATCTGTTCTCCCGCTTCTTCGGAAAGCAGGAGAAAGATGCTGCCGGCACCCTCGATGCGTCTGACAATGGTGACCTCAACGCTTTTGCCTGTTTGGGCATTGTTGACCTGAATGCGGGTCTGCTCGGGAAATGAATTCGATGCGGCGTAGAGTCCGGGAGAGGAGAACTCCCCTTTCCTGATAACGGCGGCGTTTCCCTCCCAGCTCTGCTGTGAAAAAGCAGGGAAGGTCAAGATGAAAAGAAGCGAAAAGAAGACAAGGATACTACGCGTATATACTTCCATGGTAAGAGATAACCCCTCTTCTCTTACATCGGCCGAAACCACTACCAAATGAATATATTAGCAGGAAAAATAGAAAAGTGGAATAGCGCTAATCGAGTGCCCGAAGGATCTCCGAGGCGATATTTTCCCCGACGAAAAAGAGGAACTGGTCGTACCTATACTCCTGTGTTTCCGCATCGCTGTTGTCCAGCGTGATCTCTCCCTGGCCGAGCAGTTCGGCGGAATCGACGGTGAACAGGTAGTAATGCACCGTTGTTTGTATGCCGAGCACCGGATCGGCGGCACTCGCTGCGCTGTCCTCGCTTCCTCCGATCACTTCGGTAAGAGAGTGAACCTGAGCGGCAACGAGGAAATCCGCCAGACCCTGACGGGCGATAGCGAGAGATTCCTGAAAATCCTCCGTGTGCCAATCCAGCGCCGGGGAGTACATTCCCGTGTCGAAGCTGATGTATCCCCGGTCGAACATAGCCGAAATGATGCCCTCCTGACTGGAATACGGGCGGGATTGGTCTTCCCCGTCGCGGATTTCCTCGGTGATGACGAGAAATGTCTCGCCGGAGCACACCACCGAGCAGAACAATAGCACGGTTATCGCCGGGATGCGATGTATAAGCATTGTTACTTATATCGGTAATTCTCGCGGATCTTGAAGGCAAACAGGGGAAATGATAGGGTTGAACGATCGAAAAATGACTTTTTATGTTGTCCAGGTGCGTACCGGCAAGGAAGAGCAATACAGAAAGCAGGCAGCAATATATCTTACAGCGCCCGAGCAGCAGCTGCTCTGGCCGAGGAGGAATCTGCGGATCCGGCGACAGGGTACCTGGCGCGATTCGATTGCTTCGATATTCCCAGGTTATCTTTTCCTCAAGGCCGATTCGGTCATGCCCGAGCTTTACTGGAACCTCAAGCGGATACCCGGCTTTTTTCGTTTCCTTAAAAGTAACCATAACATAGAGCCCCTGAGCCCGAGAGACAGGGAGATTCTGATGCATTTCCTCTCCCACGGTGAGATCGTCGACCGATCGAAAGTCACATTTGACGAGAACAGGCGCATCCGGGTCATCTCCGGACCGTTGCGTGGTTTGGAAGGAAAGATCGTCAAGGTGGACAGGCGCAAGCAGCGCGCCCGGGTGAAACTCGAGCTCTACGAGGATTCGTTCCTGATCGATTTCGGTTTCGATGTCCTGGAGCAGGGAAGCGGAAAAATCGGCGGCTGAGATCCGGAAGACCGATACTCAGCGAGAATATAAATACTTCTAATCCCGTAAACGGGTATCCCGAAAATATAGAGTAGAAATGGCTCACAAACGATCCGAACACAGGATATACATCATCGGTGCCGGTATCACCGGAGTCGCGCTGGCTCGTGAGATCAAGGACAAGGGCGTTTTCGGTAAGGTCGTGGCTTTTCTCGACGACGATCCCGAGAAAATCGGCACCCGTATCATCTCCATCCCCGTGCTCGGACCGATCCGGGAGGTCGTTTCTCTTCTCAAGACGACCCCCGCCGATGAGGCGATCATCGCCATTCCCGGGGCAACGCGGGAACAGCTGAAGTCCATCTACAGACGGCTTGTACGGGCCGGATTTATCCGCATCCGCATCGTGCCGCGGATCTCGCAGATCCTCGATGGCGAGCCTCACCTTATTCAAGCGAGAGAGATCGATCCGGAGGACCTGCTGAGCCGGGATGCGATCCAGGTCAACCTCAGACGCAGCCTCGCCTACCTGAGGGGTAAGCGGGTGTTGGTGACGGGAGCGGGCGGAAGTATCGGCAGCGAGCTCTGCCGGCAGCTGCTGTCCGGCGGCGCCGAGCGGCTCTACCTTTTCGGCCACGGTGAGAACAGCATCTACGAAATCGAGCGGGAACTGCGGCTGCTTCAGGAGGAGGGGGTCGGAGAGAAAGCCACTCTTGTCCCGATCCTCGGAGAGCTGCAAGACAGAGATTTCATGCACTACATCTTAGAGCGAACCCGGGCCGACGTGGTGTTTCACGCTGCCGCTCACAAGCACGTTCCCCTATTGGAAGCCAATCCCGTAGAGGCTGTAAAAAATAATGTATTCGGAACGAAAAACGTCATCGATGCCGCTCTGGCCGCCGAAGTCGAACGTTTTGTTCTGATTTCGACGGACAAAGCGGTGGATCCGAACAGCGTGTACGGGGCTTCGAAGCTGATCGCCGAGGAGCTCGTTCTGCGCCAGGACGATCCGCGCAGCGTTTACCTGGTCGTACGCTTTGGGAATGTACTGGGATCCCGGGGCAGCATCCTGCCTCTGTTCCGCCGGCAGATACTCAAGGGAGGTCCGGTCACCATCACGGATGCCAAGACCAAACGTTTCTTCATGACCATACCCGAGGCGGTCAGCCTTGTGCTGCAGGCCGGCGGAGTGGGTGAGGCGCGCGGTCTGTATCTCCTCGATATGGGAGAGCCGGTGTCGATAGAGGAGCTGGCCGAGCAGTTGATCCGGTTCTACGGCTACGAGCCCCATACGGAGATACCCCTTGTGTACACGGGCCTGAGACCCGGCGAGAAGCTTGAGGAACGGCTTTGGAGCAAAGATGACAGGGCGGTGGCGACGAAGTACAGGAAAATCCTCAAGCTCGATCGCCAATATGCTTTGAACGGCCGGCTGGATAGGGTTGTCGATCGCCTGGAACCGATCTGCTTTTTCGATCCCGGGAGGGCAGATGAGTACAGAAACCGCCAAGCCCTCAGAGGCGCCCTCAAGCAGATCGTACCCACATTGCGGGTTCCCCAAGATGAGCCGCCCCACTGATTTCGTCCGCTTTCACTGCCCCTGTATCGGCAGCGAAGAGGAGCAGGCGCTGCTGGCCGTACTGCGCAGCGGCTGGTTGACCACGGGCAGCGTAACCCTGGAATTCGAAGCGGAGTTTGCCGCCCGAGCGCACGTCAAACATGCGCTCGCTGTCAACTCGGCGACCGCGGGACTGCACCTCTGTCTGGAGGCCGGCGGAATCAAGGAGAACTGCCTCGTAGCAACCACTCCCTACACCTTTGCCTCCACTGCCGGAGTGATCCGCTATCTCGGTGCTCATCCTCTATTCGTGGACATCGAAGAGGATACGTACAACATCTGCCCTGCAGAGCTTCAAAAAGCTCTGGACAGCAGCAGTGAGCCGGTGGCGGCCATCGTGCCCGTGCATGTAGGCGGACGTCCCTGCCCGATGGACGAGATCCTGGAGATTGCCGCCGCACACGGTGCTCTGGTGATCGAGGATGCGGCCCACTGCCTTCCCAGGGAAGGAGAGCGGGGCGCTCCCGGTACCATCGGAGATATGGGGGTGTATTCATTTTACGCTACCAAACCCGTCACCACGGGCGAGGGAGGAATGATCGTCACCGACGGCGACGAATTGGCGCGCCGCATGGCATTGATGCGCCTGCACGGCATCGACAGGGATGTTTGGAGTCGCTACACCTCGACCGAGGCCTCCTGGTACTACGAGATCCAGGAACCGGGCTTCAAATACAATCTAACAGATCTGGCTTCCAGCCTGGGCAGAGAACAGCTCAAGAAAGCGGACAGTTTTCGGGCGGCTAGGCGCAACATCGCTACCATGTATCTCGAGAGGCTGGCCGGGCTGGAGTACCTGAGGCTGCCGAAAAAAGATCTTGACCATTCATGGCATCTGTTTCAAGTACGTTTGCTGCTCGAAAAGCTCACCGTGGATAGGGACAGCTTTGCCGCCGCCATGATCGAACGGGGAATCGGGGTGTCTGTACACTTCATACCCCTGCACATCATGCCCTACTACAGGCGGAGCTACGGCTTCAAGAGCGAAGATTTCCCCTCAGCCATGAAGTGTTATACCGAAACGATCAGTCTGCCGATCTACCCCGGCCTGACAGAGACGCAGGTGGCAAGGGTGATCGACACGATCAGGCAGCTGGGAGATCGCTACTACCGCACCGGATAGCCGGTCCTCGCCCTCACGGGGCGAACAAATTGACACTGGGCTTGCCGTATATTCTTGACCGTTCGCTCCGATCCGGGGTATAAAAATTCAACAAACTAAAATGGAGTGAAGTACCAACCGTAATCTGCTCGAGCCGATGCAGACGTTTATACACGATATTGGAGCGAAGAGAGCTCTTCAGGGAGCTGTTTTCAGAGCACCGTTTCGAAAAGGAAAGGTCACCGGCCTCACCGTGCCCGAGCTGCCCAAGGGTTATTTTTGCGTTCGAGCTAGAGACATACCCGGCAAAAGGACGCTCTCCTGTGGGGGATTTTCTCTTCCTGTTGTTGCTCAGTCCCAGGTACGCTATCTGGGAGAACCTCTCCTGCTGTTCTGCGGTCCGAAGCTCGAGGTGTTGGCGGAGATCTTTGAATCGATCGCCCTTCGGTACGAGGAACAAAAACCTGTAGAATACGCCGACCTTTCCGGGCCGTATCGAGAGGCTCAGAGTATCGGTACGGCCAGCGGGGACGTGGAGCTGTCCTTCAGTCTGGCCGATCAGATCGTGGAGGGAGAATACAGGACAGCGAGGGCCGAGCACTACTATCCCGACACCCTGGCAGCCGTCGCTCATTGGAACGGCAGGCTGCTGACGGTGCAGGCGGCCACCCAGGACCCCTTTCGGCTGCGTTCCGAGATCGCCCGCCTTCTCGATCTAACGGTGCGAAAAGTCAGGATTATCGCTGTCCATACGGGCAACACCATGGAGGGAAAGCTCCTTCCCTCTGTGCTGGTCGCCGCTCAAGCCGCTGCCCTGTCCTGGCGGGCGGTCAAACCCGTTAAGCTGGTGTACAACAGGGAGGAAGACCTGCACTTCACTCCGAAAAGCCCCGAGTTTCTCATTCGCCACCAGACCGCTCTTGACCGGGACGGCGGGCCTGTGGCAGCCCGGATTCAGATACACATGGACGGCGGCCCCTATCCGCCCAAAGACTCTGATGCCCTGCGTCAAGCGGTCAAAGCCGCCTGGGGTGCGTACAGGATTCAAAACATAGAAGTGACGGCCCGCAGCGTGTTTACAGACAACCAGCCAATCGGCTCTATCCGGGCTCTGGGAACAAGTCAGGCATTTTTTTCCATGGAACTGCACGCCTCGAGGCTGGCGGAGGTCGCCCAGCTGGATCCCGTCAATTGGAAGAGAGAGAATCTGCTGTCAACGTTCAGGAGTGACACCGGATCAGCGGGTAAGGGAGCCAAGGAAAGCCAGGTGCGCAGTGGGGCCCTTGCCGTAATGGAGGAGGCGGCCCAAATTTCTGATTTTTCCAGGAAACACTGTGCCTATGCTGCGTTAATGAAACGACGTACCACTATAGAAGGCTCTTCCCATCCGCTGAGAGGAATTGGGCTGTCGCTCTGCTATCAGGGGATAGGAAGTCGGTGGGAATGCGTATATGCGGAGCGGGAAACCTGCGGGCTCAAAGTCGTTCTGGAGAGGGGCAAGCGCCTGCGCATCTATACCTCGCTGGTTGATGCCGGAATGAGAATATACGAGCTGTTCAGACGGACAGCCGCCCTGCTTCTCGATCTTGATCCGGAGAAGGTTTCTATAGAAGCTGTGGACACCTATACGGTTCCGGACACGGGTCCAAGCACCCTGGCCCAGGCCGTTTCCATCGGTCTGCCCCTGCTCGAACAGTGCTGTTTGGCTGTGAAAAAGAAGAGGCCCGGCTCCTCGCCTCCCATAGAAGTCAAACGGACAGTCTCGCTGGACAAGCTGCCCTTTCGCTCCACTGCAGCTCCACGATCGGGCAAAACAGCAGAAGACCGGCGTTCGGCCCTTGCCGGCGGCGAGTCCGATAAATCCTGGGCTGCGAGTGTGATCGAAGTCGAGCTCGATCCGGTAACCCTGCAGAGCATATGCAGGGGCATATGGCTGGTGGCCGAGGTCGGGTCCAGATCGGAGGAGAAGACGGTGGTCCGAACTCTTGAAGGGGAAATCGCGAAGGCCATGGGTTATGCTCGTCTGAGCGGGATTCCCGCCGCTTTTGCTAAAGCGCAGCGATCCCAGTCTCACATCGAGATGATGCCGGCCGCCGTGGACTCGGCGGCAGACGAGCTCGCTCGGGTGCAGGTGCATCTCGTTGAATCGAAGGACGGGTATTTGAAAAGTTACGAGCAGCTTCCCCATCTCGGGGTTGCTCCCGCGTATGCCGCGGCGATCTGCCAGGCGACAGGATTGTACGTGGACGAGATTCCCGTGACCCCTGAGGTGATACAGCAATGCCTGCAAACACAATAAAGCTCCACTTCGTCCTGAACAAGAAACAGGTAACCCTGCAGTGTCATCCGGGCATGCGTCTGCTCGACATTTTGCGGCATGAGTTTGGACTGAAGGGCACGCGCGAAGGATGCGGACACGGCGAGTGCGGAGCGTGCCTCGTTCTTATGAATGGCCAAGCAGTCAACTCCTGTCTGGTTCCCGCCTTCACCTTGCCTGATGCCGAGATCGTTACAATTGAAGGGATTGCCGAGTTGAAATCCTTCGCTGATATCAGAAAGAGGCTACCCGATTCAGAGCCGTTCTCTTGTGATTTTTGCAGCTCAGGCGTGCGGGTGGCGCTGGCAGCCGCCTACCTCAACGATCCCGAGCCGGATGAGCAGCAGATACGCCGGGCTCTGTCGGGAAATCTTTGTGCCTGCGGGAACCACCGCAGCATTACCGAGGCGGCTCTGAGGAGAAGCGGTAGAAAGAAAAGACATGGCAGGAAGAGAGCTTGAGGAAACGAGGGTGTTTCGTCCCAAGAGCCTCGGCGGGACGTTGCGCCTTTACAGCCGCAATCCGGATTCTCTGCTGTATGCCGGGGGAACGGAGATCATCCCACGGCTGCGGCGGGGCGCCCACTCTGTATCGGCACTCCCGCACAAAGTGATATATCTGGGAAACGTACCGGAGCTGAATCGGATTTCCCGTACCCAGCGCTACCTCGATATCGGTTCCGTGCTGAGTTTTTCGAGGATTCTCAGTATCGGGAGAAATGTCCTGCCCCTCGTGTTGTTCGAGGCTCTTTCCGGGATAGGTACCCCGGCGCTCCGCAATCTGGCCACCCTCGGCGGTAACATTTGCCTGCCCGATGGTCGCGGCGACTGCCTGCCGGCGCTGAGCGTCATCGACGCTCAGATCGAGCTGCGCACGGCCGGGTCGAGCCGTTGGGTTCCCGTCTCTAGTTTTTTTACGGAAGAGGGGAGACCGGGATTGCGGGCGGGGGAGGTGCTTACCCGCATCCGCGTGCCCCTCGAGGAGTGGGACTTCCAGCTGTTTCGAAAAGTAGAAGCAGGGCGGCAAATCGATCGCAGAGCGTTGAGTTTCGCAGGCACCGCACGCTTCCCGAAGGGCAGCATAGAGGCTCTCCATCTCTGTTTTGGGGGCTTTAACAATACGGTGCTGCGGGTGGCAGAGCCGGAAACACGTTTGAAAAACGCGGCCTTGCCGATATCCGGCAAACTTTTGGATGCCCTGGTCGAGGAGCTGCGCGCGATCCTGGCAGACAAGGGACGGGAATCAGATAGCAGCCGCTACCGAAGGGCAACGGCGATACGGATGTTTCGTATGTTCTTGGAAGATTTGAACAGCCGGAGTATTGAAATGCTGTAATGTCTTCTCTTTTCAAAGAGATTCATGCTACTATTGCGATACGCCGAAGCCCGTTGCGGCTCTTCGGATCTTCTTGTGACCGGAAAAAGCTAAAAAATGCAGGAGTTTGTGCATCTTCATAACCATTCAGATTTTTCTCTCCTCGACGGCGCTGCCACGATAGAAAGTCTTGTAGCCAGAGCCAAAGAGCTGAAGATGCCGGCGCTGGCGCTGACAGATCACGGCAATATGTTCGGTGCCTTGAAGTTCTACCTAGAGTGCCGCAGACAGGATATAAAACCGATCGTCGGTTGTGAGTTCTACGTAGCTCCCGAATCCAGACTGTCAAAATCCGGAAGTGAGGCCGGAGTCCGATATCACCATCTCGTGCTGCTTGCCCGGGATGCAGAAGGATATCAGAACCTGTTGAAGCTCTCCACGCTTTCCTACCTAGAGGGATTTTATTACAAGCCGCGTATCGACGACGAGCTCCTTCAACAGCACGGTCGGGGCTTGATTGGTCTTTCCGGATGTATGAGCGGAGAGATCCCGAGATTAATCCTGGACAACCAGCCGGAGGCGGCACGAGAAAAGGCGCTGTTCTACAGGGATCTGTTCGGAAGCGACGGTTTTTACCTTGAGCTGCAGAATCAGGGGATCCCGGAGCAGGAGCGGCTGATCGGCGGACTCGCAGCGCTCTCCGAACAGACAGGGTGTCCGCTGGTGGCCAGCAATGATATACACTACACGAAAAAAGAAGACGCCTACGCTCAGGATGTCCTGATCTGTATCGGGACGGGGAAAAAAGTGAACGAGGGCAAGCGCCTCAAATTTGCATTTCCGGAGTTCTATTTCAAGACCCAGGAAGAGATGGCCGAGATCTTCTCGGAGTTTCCGCAAGCGTTGAAAAACACTATGAAAATTTCCGAGATGTGCAATCTGTCCATTCCGCTGCCGGGACCTCTGTTGCCCCACTACGAGGTTCCCGAACACTCTACCCTCGATCAATATCTCTCTGAGCTTGCCTATCGCGGCCTCAAAGAACGCTATCCGGATCCGAGCCCTGAGATCCGTGAGCGCCTGGAATACGAGCTGTCTGTAATCAACTCCATGGGGTATACGGGCTACTTCCTGATCGTCTGGGATTTCATCCACTTTGCCAGACAGAACGGAATACCTGTGGGTCCCGGGAGAGGCTCCGGGGCGGGATCCCTGGTGGCCTACGCCCTGAAGATCACAGACATAGATCCCCTGAAATACGGTCTGCTTTTCGAGCGTTTTCTCAATCCGGAGCGGGTTTCCATGCCCGATTTCGACATAGATTTTTGTTACGAGGGAAGATCGGCGGTGATCGACTACGTAATAGGCAAGTATGGCAACCAGCGGGTCGGTCAGATCATTACCTTCGGAACCTTAAAGGCCCGGGCTGTGATCCGCGACGTCGCCCGGGTTCTCGACTTCTCCTACGCCGAGGCGGATGCGGTGGCCAAACGGGTGCCCCTGGGTCCGAAGATGAATCTGCGTACGGCCTTCAAGATCGATCCCGAGCTCGCCCGGATGTCTGAAAAGGGAGAGAATTACAAACGGTTGATAGAAACCAGTCTCAAGTTGGAAGGCCTGCACAGACACGCCTCGACACACGCAGCCGGAATCGTTATCAGTCAGGAAGAGCTGACCCGCTACGTGCCGCTGTATCGGGATTCCAAGACAGATACCGTGTCCACACAATATTCGATGGACTATCTGGAGGACTGCGGTCTGGTAAAGATGGACTTCCTCGGCCTGAAGACGCTCACCATCATTAAAAACACGCTTGGTCTTCTGAAGCAGAGAGGGGTGGAGCTGGATATCAGCAAAATTCCGGAAAACGATGAACGCACCTTCAAGCTCCTCGGAGACGGTAAGAGCACCTGCATCTTTCAATTTGAGAGTCAGGGCATGCAGGAGATCCTGCGTCGGACCAAACCGGAATCGATACCCGACCTGATCGCCCTCAACGCCCTGTATCGTCCCGGACCGATGGAATACATCGATCAGTTCATCGATGCTAAAAGAGGGAAAGCACAGATCGAATACCCTCTACCCGAACTCGAGCCGATTCTTGAGGAAACCTACGGGGTCATCGTGTACCAGGAGCAGGTGATGGAGATCGCCCGCAAGGTAGCAGGCTATTCCCTGGGTGAGGCGGATATTCTGCGGCGGGCTATGGGGAAGAAGAAAGCGGATGTGATGGCCCGGCAGAAGGTCAAGTTTCTGAAAGGTGCCGCGGTCAATGGATATTCAAGGGTCCAAGCGGAAAAGATCTTCGAGCTGCTCGTTCCCTTCGCAGGGTACGGCTTCAATAAATCCCATGCCGCCGCTTACTCGCTGCTCGCCTACCAGACAGCGTACCTGAAAGCAAACCATCCGGCCGAGTTTATGGCGGCCAACCTTACCAATGAGATCAATTCCACCGACAAGCTGTCCGAGTACATCTCCGAAGCCCGCTCCATGGGTCTGGAAGTGCTGCCGCCGGACATAAATTTGTCAGAGCAGGAGTTCACCGTCCGGGAGGACAGGATCATCTACGGCTTGAAGGGTATCAAGAACGTGGGCAGTGCCGCTGTTGACCATATCATCGAAGAGCGTAAGGCTTGCGGGGAATACCGTGATCTGGTTGATTTTCTTAAACGTCTCGATCTGCGGATAGTGAACCGCAAAGTCGTTGAGACATTGATCCAGAGCGGCGTCTTCGATCGATTGGGGACCAACCGGGCAACGTTGTTTGAAAATCTGGACAAAATTCTCGAGGCGGTTGGTCGTTACAAGGAGATCCAGAAATACGGCCAAACCACGTTGTTCGATACCCTCGAGGAAGAAAACACGACGGTAGCCCTGGAAGCTGCTGACGAATGGCCTGCCCTGGAGCTGTTGACGCATGAAAAGCAGAACCTGGGATTCTATTTTTCGGGGCATCCTCTCGACAAATACAGGGATCATATAAGAAGCTATACGAACTTGAATCTGGGAGCTGTGGAGGAGGTTGCCGGAACAGCGCTGTACACGGTGATCGGCATCCTCAAAGAAACACGGGAGATCACCACGAAGTCCGGGCGCCGTATGGCGTTTGCCCAGCTCGAGGACATGCACGGGGCGATCGAGCTGGTGGTTTTTTCGGACGTGTTCGAGCAAGCCAGGGATCTACTGGTTGGAGACAGGGTGGTAGCGGTGCGCGGGCGGATTGACAGAAGCCGGGGCGAAGCCAAGCTCAAGGTGGAAAGCGTGATCGAGCCCGAGGAGTTGAAGCACAAGGCTACCCGTTCAGTTCACGTGCGATTTACGGGAGAGGATGTCAGCGAGGAGGATTTTTTGAGACTGCGAGATTTTATAGTAGGGAAACCGGGGGACTGCGGTGTGTTTTTTCACATCAAGGGAAATGCGAAAAACGGGGAGATCGTGATAAAAGCCTCGCCCCACATATCTCTTTCTGCAGATGAGACAGTGTTGTCAGAGGTTCGGGGTTATCCCCTGGTGGAGGACGTATGGCGAGAGTAAACGTCGGTCTGGTCGGCTTCGGTACCGTTGGCAAAGGATTCTATGACCTGATGAGGGAGAATGCAGAGCACTTCTGCGGCAAGACGGGCAGTGTCGTGGAGATTGTACGGGTGGCGGAGACAGATCCTGCCAAGGCCCGCGCCGAAATCCCGGCGAGCAGTCTTGTCGATGACTACAGGAGCATTATCGAGGACGAGCAGATTCAAATCGTCGTCGAGCTGGTCGGTGGAACCGGTGTAGCCTACGATATCATTCATGAAGCCCTGATGCGGGGCAAACACGTGATCACGGCCAACAAGGCGCTGCTGGCGCTGCGGGGCAGCGAGCTCTTCTCTCTGGCACGCAAAAAACAGGTGGAGCTGAAGTTCGAAGCAGCGGTTGGGGGCGGTATACCGATCATCAAGGTTGTGCGCGAGAGTCTGGTTGGAAACCGTATCGAAAAAATAGTGGGAATCCTCAACGGCACTTCGAATTACATACTCACCCAGATGAGCGAGCGGGGACTGGCCTTTGAACAGGCTCTGGAGCAGGCACAGAAGGCCGGATTCGCCGAAGCCGATCCCACCCTCGATGTGGGTGGAGGCGACGCCGCTCACAAGATCTGCCTTCTGGCCAGCTTCGCTTTCGGAGGTTGGATCGACTATCGAGACGTGTTGTGCGAAGGTATTACCACGATCCGGCCAGGCGAAATCGAGTTCGCCGCTTCGGCGGGATTCGTTTTCAAGCTCATCGCTTCCGCTGTTTTGGTGAACGGCAAGCCCGCTGTGAGCGTGTTTCCCGCTCTCGTACCTTCAGATCATCCCCTTACCGCCGTACGTAACGAGGTGAACGCGGTTTTCCTGCAATGCGATTTTTTGGGACCTGCCCTGTTTCTGGGCCGGGGAGCGGGGGCGCGGGCAACCGCTTCTTCGGTGGCCTCGGATTTGGGGGATCTCGTGCAAAGCCTGGCGACTGAATCAAGCAACGGAGGATATCCCTTCGATCCGACCCGTGCGCTGGAACTGTATCCGGCTAGAAAAATGGAGTACCGCTTTTTCTTTCATTTCATAACCGAAAACAGGCCGGGAATCTGGGCCGCCGTAACGAGCCGCCTGGCGGAAAATGGAATCAACATCGAATCGGTTCATCAGAAATGGGAGGATCGCAGCAAGCCTTCCGATCTGTACATCCTCGTTGACGAAGCGGAAGAACGGCAGGCGAAAAAGGCACTGCAAGAAGTCTGCGCCGCATCGGGGATCTCTGCCGAGTCGAGATACTACAGAATCGTGCCGTTGTAGAGACGCCGAACAGATTTGCGATGCGTGTTATAGATGCCTGTGTAAGAGGAGGAGAGTTTTGACATTTTGGCGACTGTTGAGTGCAGTAATTGTCGTATACATCGTTATCCTGTCCCTGCGAATACTTCTTTCTTGGTTCCAGGGCTCCGTCGGCGGCAAGCCCCGGGATGTGCTGATTCGAATCACCGATCCCTACCTGGCCCTGTTTTCTCGGCTGCGCTTCCTGCGCCAGGGAATGTTCGATTTCACTCCCATCGCGGCGATCCTCGTTCTCGTTGTGGCTCTCGATCTGATAAACAAGATTCAACGTTTCGGCAGAATTACCCTGGGGATCTTTCTGGGCTCGTTGACAGGGGCTGTCTGGTCGGGATTCGCCTTCCTGCTCGTGCTGTTCCTCATTCTCGCGCTCGCCCAGGTTGTCCTTATGATCGTTCGCCCCAGACGGGAAACCCATTTGAGCACTGCCTTGGGCATGATGGTGGAGCCAGTGGTGGCGATCGTGCGCCGGATTCTGCCGGCCAGAAGATCTATCAGCGAGTTGAACTACCTTTTGCTAACGATAGGGATACTGTTCGTGCTTCGTTTGTTGGGCGGATACCTCATGAGAATCCTGGTAGGTTTTTTTCACACCCTGCCCATTTGAATCGATGCTCTTAAGGGCATACAGGCAGGATGTCGAGGCGATCCGCGGGGTCGGTCCCGTGCTTCGCAGCCGCCTGGCGCGTCTCGGAATTCACAACATCGCCCAGCTTCTCAGCCATTACCCGAGAGAGTATCAGGATCGCCGCCAACGGGACCCGCTGTCCGCCGCCGGGCACAAGGAACGGATCAGTGCGCTGGTTCGTGTGCGCTCTCGAGCCTGGATCGGCAGAGGAAACAGAAAAACACTCAAGGTGACCGTAGCCGACGATTCGGCCGAGGCTTCGCTTCTCTGCTTCGGCCGCGGCTATCTCGCAGGTCAGCTTCGTCCCGGGTTGCTTATCTGGGTGTGGGGCAGATTCCAGCTGCGCTCGGGCGAACTGCAGAGCACGGACTTCGAAGTAGAACTTTTTCAGAAGGGAAAGGAAAGTGAGCGCTTCGGCAAGATCGTGCCGATTTATCCGTTGACAGAGGGATTGACCCAGAATGCAGTGCGACGTGTCGTGCAGCAGGCTCTTGATTTTGTCGAGCGAGATCTGGCGGAGGAACTGCCCGCCGCCCTCAGGCAGCGCAGGGGCTGTCTTGCCAAAGGGGAAGCTCTAAGGACCGTGCATTTTCCCGAGTCTCTCGAGCAGCTCGGCGCGGCCCGACGCTCTCTGGTCTACGAGGAGCTTTTCTACTATCAAATGCTGTTGGGATTCAGCCGCCGCCGGCGGCGGGCGATCCTGCGATCCAGAGCGCCTCACGGGCAAGAGCTCAAGAAGTCCCTGCTTCGGCGGCTGCCCTTCGCCCTGACCGGGGATCAGGTCCGCGTACTGGGGGAGATCGAAGCAGATCTCTTCTCTCCGCATCCCTGCTCCCGGCTGCTTCAGGGGGAAGTGGGCAGTGGGAAAACCCTGGTTGCTCTGCTAGCCGCCCTCGCCGTTGTAGAGGCGAGTGAGCAGGTCGCTCTGCTGGCCCCAACCGAGTTGCTTGCCCGCCAGCATGCAGAAAACGCGGCCCGTCTCCTGGAACCCCTGGGGGTCACGGTGGCCTTTTTCTCAGGAAATGTCCAGGGAAGCGAGCGCGAGCTGCTGCTGGGCAACCTCGAGGCGGGCGGCATCGATCTGCTCGTCGGTACCCACGCCCTGTATTCTTCCCCCGTTCGCTACAGGAAGCTGGGGCTGGTCATCGTCGATGAACAACACCGTTTCGGAGTACGTCAGCGTCAGGCTTTGATTGCGAAAGGAGAGCATCCCGATCTGCTGTTGATGACGGCCACTCCGATCCCCCGCACCTTGGCGCTTTCGGCTTTCGGTGATCTGGACCTTTCCGAGATACGCAGCCTGCCGCAGGGAAGAAAACCTGTGATCACGCATCTTGCCCGCCAGGGAAACGAGGCTAAAGTGTACAAGCGGGTGCGCGAGGAGATAGCCAAAGGCGGTCAGGCCTACCTCGTGTATCCACTGATCGAAGAGTCGGAGGCGCTGGAGCTCAAGGATGCACAGAGGATGTATGAATCCTTGAAAAACAGAGAGTTTGCCGGTTTGCGGCTCGAATTGATACACTCCCGCGTCCCCGAGGAGGACAAAATCCGCATCATGAGCGCCTTTGCAGCCGCTGAAGTGGATATACTGGTAGCCACCAGCGTAATGGAGGTGGGGGTGGATGTAGCGGGCGCCACCTGCATCGTGATCGAACATGCCGAGCGTTTCGGCCTCTCCAACCTGCACCAGCTCCGGGGAAGAGTGGGAAGGGGCTCGAACCAGGCGTATGCCTTTCTCGTATACAGCGGCAAGCTCACAGATGCCGGAGTACAGCGCCTCAAGGCGATAATGAATACCAACGATGGTTTTGCCATAGCCGAGGAGGATTTGAAGATACGGGGACCCGGTGAGCTGCTCGGTTTGAAACAGTCGGGGTTTCTCCGTTTCGCTCTTGCAGATATCGTTGAGGATTGGGATCTGTTCCTGCTTGCCCGCAGCGACGCCCTGGAGATACTCGATAAGGATCCTGGATTTCAAGATTCAGAGAATCGGGTGCTCAGCGAAGCGCTCGAGCTTGCCGGGTCGAGTCTGGAGCGTAGAATGGAGAGCGAATGAGGATCACGGGCGGTTTATATAAAGGAAGAAAAATCATCTGTCCTCCCGGTGTGATCCGTCCTGCAATGGACAGAATGCGGGAATCCCTTTTCGCCGTTCTTGGGGGCATAGCCGGGTGTTCTTTCCTCGACCTGTATGCAGGTTCGGGCGCCGTCGGCATCGAAGCAGCCTCTCGGGGAGCCGATCCCGTGGTATTTGTAGAAAAGGATCGCGGAAAGCGGCAAATATTTCTAAAAAACATCTCTTTTATGGAAAAAAACCAGGAGTTGCATTTCATTCCGGTGGAGCATCACCTGCGGCGTGAAAAACGCCGCTTTGATTATATTTTTCTTGATCCTCCTTTCCGCCAGAAAGCAAAGCTCGCTGTCCTCGAGCTCATCGCCGACAAGGGACTGTTGTCCGAATCGGGAACTCTGGTTATCCATGTTCCCAAGGAAGAGGAAGGGTTGTTCCCTGAAGTTTTGGGCGGGAAGCCGCTGCATCTGACGGACAGACGCAGGTACGGCGGCTCGCTGCTGCTGTTTTATCGGAGGACTTTACAAAACTTCTGAAATAATGTAATAGAAAGAAATTATTTGCCTCTGTAGCTCAGCTGGCAGAGCACCTCCATGGTAAGGAGGGGGTCACCGGTTCGATTCCGGTCGGAGGCTTAGTAGATATTTTTCCCCATTTTTTTCTGCAGAGGCAGAGACAATGCGAAAATTATGCCATTGACAGAAAGGGGGTAATTTATTATATTATCCGTTCAATAAGGGAAGGGAAAAGCTGCATGGCAAAGGCAAAGGGCAAGGCGGTTGAGCTGGTAGCTCTCCAGTGCACGGAGTGTAACCGTAGAAACTATACAACGAGTAAAAATAAGAGAAACATCCAGGGGAAGCTGGAGTTCAGAAAGTACTGCAAGTTCGACAGGAAGCATACCCTTCACAGGGAAACTAAGATCAAGTAGATAACCCCGTAGGCCAGTAGCTCCAATTGGCTAGAGCGCCGGTCTCCAAAACCGGATGTTGCAGGTTCGAGTCCTGCCTGGCCTGCTACC
>CAYMGP010000048.1:0-29546 GCA_964390045.1 uncultured Spirochaetaceae bacterium
GGCCGAGGGTCTCGTGGTCTTCGGATTTATCACCGCCCTGATGATCCTGGGGAGAATATAGGCCTTAGGGCCGCAGGCAATGCGCTACTTCATCATTGGGGACGAGGACGCGGTGCTCGGATTCGGACTGGTCGGCGTGGAGGGGGCTGTGGCCCGAAGTGCCGCCCAGGCCCAGGAGGTTTTTACGACGATCCTCGAGTGCTCCGATATAGGAATCATCATCATCACTGAACGGGTAGCGGATCTGATTCGTCCTCAGGTGGATCGCTTTATCTTCACGCGAAGCTTCCCTCTGATCGTCGAGATTCCCGACAGGCAGGGACCGCTCTCCGGAAAACCTGGGATTCGGGAAATGGTCAACCAGGCCATAGGAATCAAGCTGTGAGCGCAGCGCGGAACAAGGCTGCCGATCCGCAGGCGCAGCAGAAGACCCGGCAGCAGCAGACCCAGCAGCAGCAGTCCCAAGCCCCGCAGTCCGATCTGATCGCCGGCATCGCTCAGGATGCCGCCATGGAGGTCGAGCGGATCCTCGGGGAAGCTGAAAAAGCGGTGCAGGATCGGATCAAAGCCGCCCAGAATCAGGCCCGCGCCGTGATCCAGCAGGCGGAGAGCAAAGCCGAGGAGCAGGTTGAGCGCATCCTTGCGCAGTCCGGCTCCTCCCTGCGTATGGAACGGCGGCGAATCTCCCTGAAGCTGCGCGAACAGGCCGTCCAGGAGGTCCTGAAGCGGCTGCGGCAGCAGCTGGCCGAGATGGTAGGAAGCCCGAAGTATCGGGAAGTGCTCCTGGCCTGGATCGTGGAGGGGGCAATCGGATTGGGTGTAGAGAAAGCTACAGTCAATGCCTCGGCCGCAGAGCGGAAGCAGATCGACAAAAAGCTGCTGCAAGCCGGGGAGGCCAAGGTCAAGAAGCTTACCGGGAAGAAGGTCAGCCTCTGCCTCGCCGATGAGGATCCGCTGATACCCCAGGGCGTGGTGCTGAAGGCTGCCGGCGGGCGGGTTGAGTTCAACAATCAGGTGGCCACCCGGCTGCTGCGCAGCCAGTCGGAAATTCGCAAAGTGATTCAAGAGGAACTGGCGTCGAGAACGCCACGCTGACGAGGACGTCACACTACGTGAAAGCGATATGGAAGAACGAATCATCGGACAGGTAAACCGGGTCAACGGGCCGGTCATCGAAGCCGCCGGGGTCAGCGACGCCATGATGCTGGAGCTGGTATGGGTGGGGGAGGTACGCCTGGTCGGGGAGCTCATCAAGCTGGCCGGGGACCGGGCCATCATCCAGGTCTATGAAGACACCACCGGCATAGCACCGGGGGACAATATCTACGGATCGGGAAGTCCCCTGTCCGTCGAGCTGGGACCGGGCTTGATCGGAACGATTTACGACGGCATCCAGCGTCCCCTGGAGCAGATCCTCGCCCTGAGCGGGAATTTCATCGAGCGGGGGATCCGCACCCCCTCGCTGGACCGGCAGAAGAAGTGGCTGTTTCGCCCGGCGGAGCTTTCCGAGGGCAGCGCTTTGAGCGGCGGCAGCGTGATCGGCGTCGTTCAGGAAAGCGAGCGTGTCGAGCACCGAATCCTCATTCCCCCCGACGTGGCTGGTATTCTCAAATCCCTCGCAGGGGAAGGGGAGTACACCGTGGAGGAGCCTGTCGCCCTGATCGAGACGGACAGCGGTGAACGGGCGATCACCATGATGCAGCGCTGGCCGATCCGCACCCCCAGACCGACGGCGGAACGCCTGCCTGCCGGAGGTCGGCCCTTGATCACGGGACAGCGGGTCATCGATACTCTTTTTCCCGTTGCCCGGGGAGGCACCGTGGCCATTCCCGGAGGATTCGGCACGGGCAAGACCATGACTCAACATGCCATCGCCAAGTGGTGCGACGCGGAGATCATCGTGTACATCGGCTGCGGCGAGCGGGGAAACGAGATGACCGACGTTCTGACGGAGTTTCCCAAGCTCATCGATCCCCGAAGCGGGCGCAGCCTGATGGAGCGTACCGTGCTGATCGCCAATACCTCGAACATGCCCGTTTCAGCTCGGGAAGCCTCGATCTACACGGGGGCGACCCTGGCCGAATACTATCGGGATCAGGGCTACGACGTGGCGGTGATGGCGGACTCCACCTCCCGCTGGGCCGAAGCTCTGCGGGAGCTTTCGGGCCGCATGGAGGAAATGCCGGCCGAGGAGGGTTTCCCCGCCTACCTGCCCACCCGCATTGCCGAGTTCTACGAGCGGGCCGGGGCCATGAACACCCTGTCAGGGCATAGCGGTTCGGTGTCCATCATCGGGGCGGTCTCCCCGCCCGGGGGGGATTTTTCCGAGCCGGTGACCCAGCACACCAAGCGCTTCGTCCGCTGCTTCTGGGCGTTGGATCGCCAGCTGGCCAATGCCCGTCACTATCCGGCCATCTCCTGGCTGGACAGCTATAGCGAGTATATCGATGAGGTTACGCCCTGGTGGGAGCAGGAAGTGGGAAGCGATTGGACGACCAACCGGGGGGAAATCCTCGATCTGCTTCATCGGGAGGTGAGGCTGCAGCAGGTGGTTAAGCTGGTGGGACCGGATGCTCTTCCGGACAGCCAGCGTTTCATTATCGAGGTGTGCACCCTGTTTAAAAATGCTTTCCTGCAGCAGAACGCCTTCGATGATGTCGATCGCTACTCCACCGTGGAGAAGCAGAACCGGATGCTGGCGATCACCCTGACCTACTGGCGCCGGGGAGCTGAGGCGATTCGAAGGGGAATGACCCTGGTCCGCCTGCGGCGCATGAAGGTGTTTCAGGATATCGTGAAGATGAAATTTACGATCGCCAACGACGATCTCCGGGGTTTCGACAAGCTGGCTGCCCGCTTGGAACGGTCCCTCGATCAACTGGAGGAGATCTATGAAGAACGCTAGACGAGCAGCTGCCGCAGACGGCATTGGGGCCGCAGACGGCATTGGGGCCGCAGACGGCATGAAGGCAGGCGAAGCGTCCGGCGCCCCCGCAGGCGCGGCCGGCATCGAAGCCGCCCAAAAACGCCTGCTGGCCGGGCGGGAGTACATCGGGGTAGACCGTATCGAAGGACCCCTGGTGTTCGTACGCAACACCCACTCGGTGGGTTACCGCGACCTGGTGGAGTGCGTGGACCCAAAGGGGGAAACCCGGTTGGGAATCGTGCTGGATACCTCGGCGGAGGTCGTGGTGATCCAGGTCTTCGCTGGTACATCGGGACTCACCATGCCGCAGACCCACGTACGCTTCCGCGGGGAGCCCCATACGGTGCAGGTCAGCGAAAGGATGCTGGGGCGGGTGTTCAACGGCCTGGGCCAGCCGATCGACGGCGGCCCGCCTCCCACGGGGGAGGAGGAGCTGGATGTCAACGGTCGGCCGATCAATCCTACGGCCCGCGAATATCCGCGGGACTTCATCCAGACGGGCATCTCGGTCATCGACGGCATGAACACCCTGATTCGGGGTCAGAAACTGCCTATCTTTTCAGGCAACGGCCTTCCCCACAACAACCTGGCCGCCCAGATCGCCCGGCAGGCCAAGATCAGGGGCGAGGAGAGCCGCTTTGCCGTGGTGTTCGCCGCCATGGGGGTCAAGCACGACGTAGCCCGCTTTTTCATAGACAGCTTCGAGCAGTCCGGGGTTCTGGAGAGTGTCGCTCTGTTTCTCTCTCTGGCCGACGATCCCTCGATCGAGCGCCTGATCACCCCGCGGACAGCCCTCACCCTGGCCGAGCACCTGGCTTTTTCCAGAGACATGCACGTTCTGGTGATCATGACCGACATGTCGAACTACTGCGAAGCCCTGCGGGAGATTTCCACCATCCGGGGAGAGATCCCCTCCCGCAAGGGCTATCCCGGGTATCTGTACTCCGACCTGGCGGAGATCTACGAGCGCTCCGGCATGCTTAAAGAGTTTCCCGGATCCATCACCCAGATGCCGATCCTCACGATGCCCAACGACGATATCTCGCATCCCATCCCGGACCTGACAGGTTACATCACCGAGGGACAGATCGTATTCGAGCGGGAGATGCACGCCCGGGGGATCTATCCCCCCGTAGCGGGACTTCCCTCGCTGTCCCGGCTGATGAAGGACGGCATCGGCGAGGGTATGACCCGGGCCGACCATCCCCACCTGGCCAGCCAGCTTTTCGCAGCCTACAGCTACGTCAAGGATGTGCGCAACTTGGCTTCGGTGATCGGGGAGGAGGAGCTCACTCCTCTGGATCATCAGTTCCTCGAGTTCGGCGAGACCTTCGAGCGTAAGTTCGTCAGTCAGTCGAAAAGCGAGGAGCGCACCATCGAGCAAACCCTCGAGCTGGGTTGGGAAGCTGTCAGTCTCCTGCCTGTGGAGGAGCTTCACAGGGTCAGCGAAGAGGAAATCGAAAGATACTATAGGGGGTAGCGTTGCCGACCGTAGCACCTACAAAAACCAACCTCCTGCGGATTCGCCACGAGCTCGATTTCGCCCGTCTCGGTCACGAGCTGCTCGACCAGAAGCGGAACATCCTGGTCATCGAGCTGCTCAACCTGGTGGATCAGGCCGTGGATTTCCAGGAGCGGGTGGTCCGGGCTCTGGAGGAGGCCTACAGGACTCTCGAGCAGGCCGTACTGCGCATGGGCAAGCTGCGGGTAGCCAACCTGGCCAGCGCGGTGAACATCCGGACGGAGATCGAGCTGAAGACGCGCCGCGTCATGGGAGTGCGGCTTCCCGTTGTTGAGACCAGCTTCACCGAGCACCCCCCTTACTACAGTCCGTTGGGCACGAGCTTCTGGATCGACAACTCCATCGAGGAGTTCAAGAAAGCCCTGCAGCTGATGGGCCGCCTGGCCGAGCTGAAGATCTCCATCATCCGTTTGGCCGCCGAGGTGCGTAGAACGATCCGGAAAGTCAACGCGTTGGAGAAGATCGCTATTCCCGATCTGGAACAGACAGTGAGCTTCATTCAGAACAGGCTCGAGGAAAACGAGCGCGATATGTTCATTTTAATGAAGATGGTGAAAAGCCGTCTCGAAGCAAAAGAGGGAGCGGAGCGAGGAACATGAACGGTCCGATTAAAAAGATCCTTGTGTATGTCGACGGAACCGAGAGCTCGATTACGGCCGCTCAGTATGCAGTCGTGTTGAGCCGCTCGATCCACGCCGAGTTGACGGCCCTGTATGTGGTCAACACTCGGGCGCTGGAAGACCTTCTCAAGGCGCGGATTTTCATCAAAGCGGAGGAAGAGGAGTACAAGCGGGACCTGGAGGCGGATGCCCATCGCTACCTCAACCACGTACAGAGCCTGGCCCGCAAGAAGGGGCTGGCTATCGAGGTGGTCAGCGTAAGCGGGGCTGTGAATCAGGAGGTCAAGAAGCAAGTTCAGGAAAACGACATCGATCTGCTGATCCTTGGCGAGCTGTCCCACGTGCGCAGCCGTCGGGATGAGTTCTACAACGAAGCCGAACGTGCGATGCGCAGCGTACCCTGCTCCGTGCTGATCGTGAAAGATGAAGACCGGGTTTGGGAATTGTACGACGCCCTGACCTAAAGAAGGAGAAACTATGGCACTAGTTGATTTAATCCGACCCGAGGTCGTAAAAGTCCCCCTGGTCTCCGCGACTAAATCCGAGGTGATCAGAGAGCTTGTTGAGGTGTTGCGGGATGCCGGGAAGATCGCGGAAGTGGAGCCTGTATACGATGCCCTGATGGAGAGGGAGAGCATGGGTTCTACGGGCCTGGAGCAGGAGATTGCCGTACCTCACGCCAAGACCACGTCGGTACGCTCTCTGACGATGGCTCTGGGTATCGCGCCCAAGGGAATCGATTTCCAGGCGATCGACGGAAAACCTTCGAAGCTTTTCTTTCTTCTTCTCGCGCCTCCCGATCAGTCAGGTCCGCACATCGAGGCTCTGGCCGACATAGCGCGCATCACCAGGTCTCAGAGCTTCTGCAAGCTGCTGATCGCGGCCGACACTCCGGGGCAAGTAATCGAGCTTTTCAGCGAGGACTGAAGCTTCAGTCTATCTGTACATCGAGATCAGAATAACAGCGGCAGCGACCACCACGGCGGCGCTCAGCGCGGCCAGAGTGATCTTGATCCAGGACCAGGGGCGCTCTCCCTGGACCTCTCCCGTGCGGGCGTTCACCAAGAAACGGTAGACCTTTTCCTTGAAGCGATAGGCGCTGATCCAGACGGGCAGCAGGATGTGCTTGAAGGTGATATCGGCGAAAGAGACATTCATCGTGTCTATGACCTGGGTGTCCCCGCCGATGTCCCTTCGTATCGTCTGACGGATCACGGGCTCCATCTTGACCTGCGCCTCCTCGAATCCCGCGGCCAGGTCCACGCCGTAGCTCTCCACCTGAAAACCGCTCAGGTATTCGGCCTTGTAGCCAACCAGGTTCTCCAGGTCCCAGGGTTCGAGGCGTTCGGCCTGTTTGTGCGGCAGTGCTTTGCTGCCCAGGACCAGGATGTCGTCGAAAACGTTCCGCACGGTACCGCCGGCCGGGTACCAGCGGGTATGGCGCACCTGGCGGGTCCGGGTCACAGATTTCCCGTTTTCCGTGGCTGTGTAGGTTTCCGTCGTGTAGTAGTACTCCCCCCGTTTACCTGTATAGCGGGTTGAGGTCCGGCAGTCGTAGGTCCAGTAGGGTGAGTAGATGCCGTGGAGCCCGTCGAGGCGGGCGAACTGCTTGACCTTGTTGGGCGCGAACCAGCGTTTCCTGATCCAGAGCCTGAAGTGCTGCGCCGCCTGTTCGCGCGTGATCTTAAAGGGAAGCAGCCAGCGCGGCTTGACGAGTTTCGTAGAGCGGCTTTGAGCCACGATGTTGGATCCGCAGAAGGGGCAGGCCCCGGCTGTTACGTTTTCCGCCATGGAGACCTCGGCCCCGCAGGAGTCACAGCGAACGGTGAGCCGTTCCTCGGTCTGTTCCCCGGCTTCGATTTTTTTCAGGTGACTCCTGAAATCGAGCTCTTCGACCTGACGCTGTTCGGAGGCGATCTCGTTTTCCGTTCCGCAGTAGGGGCATTTGAGAGCACCACTTCCCGGGGCAAAGCGCAGCTCGGCCCCGCAGTTGACACAGGGGAAGCTTCTGATGTCCGACATACGGCTTACTCCTGCGGAGGCAGTGGCGGCGGCATCTCGGAGAACAGCGGCTTCAGGTCCTCCACGGTACCCGCCTTGGCCCAATTGGCCATTCCCTTTTTCCACACCAGTGTGTTCTTGCCGATCTCCCCCTTCTGCTGGCGCGCTTTTAGCTCTTCCATGCTGAAGGGCCCGGCACGTTTGCCACCGAGTGCGGCGTAGTACACGGTTTCTGTGGGCAGAGGCGGCGGAGTGGCTTCTCTGGCTGCGGCGGCTCCCTGGGAACCGGCGGCCATAGCCTGACCCATTTGGTTGGCCATGGCAAAGCCCATGCCCATGCCGATACCACCCGCTGCGGTGCCGCTGGGATTCTTGGCAGCATCTTCCATGGCCGTGGCAGCCTGGTACTGAGCGTACTGGGCCAGGTTGCCGACCACGCCCATGCTGGTGCGCTTGTCCATGGCCGCTTCCACGGCCGGCGGCAGAGAGACGTTTTCCACAAGCAGCTTGGTGAGCTCCAGCCCGTAGGTACCGAACTCGCCTGCTATCTTGTTCGTCATGAAGTTGCCCAATTCGTCGTAGTTGGCAGCCAGATCCAACACGGGGATGTTGCTCTCCGCCAGGGCGTCGGAGAACCTCGAAACGACGATGTTGCGAAGTTGGCTCACGATCTTGGGCGTGGTGAAGTGTCCGTCGGTTCCCACGATCTCCTTGATAAATGCTGTCGGGTCCTTTATGCGAACCGCGTAGGTTCCGAAGGCCCGCAGGCGCGTCGGGCCGAACTCCTTGTCCCGCAGCATCACGGGATTCTTGGTGCCCCATTTCAGATCTGTGAATCTTCTCGTATTGACGAAGTAGAGCTCGGCCTTGAAAGGACTGGAGAAGCCGTACTTCCAACCCTGCAGCGTGGAAAGGATGGGCAGATTCTCCGTCTCCAGCTCATACATACCCGGTTCGAATACATCTGCGATCTGGCCCATGTTTATGAAAACAGCCACCTGGGATTCCCGCACCACCAGCTGGGCTCCGTACTTGATTTCGTTTCCGTAGCGCTCGAAGCGATACACCATTGTGTCGCTGCTTGGATCGGTCCACTCGATGATATCGATGAACTCACCCCTGATTTTTTGGAACAGTGCCATGGCTCCTACCTCCTGTTAAACCTCAAAGCTTTTGGGTCGGCTCTTGGGGAAAATGAGTCTGTATCTCCTGAAAAAGCATGCCGTCCTTGTTCTTGTTCATGAAGTGAATGGCCAGATAGATGATCGCTCCCGGCCAGAATATTACGAAGAGGATAACCAGCAGGCCGACGTTCAATTTTTTCGCCTCCTGCAGAGAATCGGCCCGCGCTTGGGCCTTGCGCAGCACTTCTTCTTTGGCCTTGTTCATCCGTTCGACCTCGATCGGTGCGCCGCAATAAGCGCAGGCGAAGTCCCTCGTGTCCACTGAAATATCGTAGCGAGCCGATGCACCGCAGGAGTCGCAGGTCGCCGTTACAGAGATGCTCTCTCCGATCTCCACACTGACAGAATCGGTGGTCAGGCGAATGAAGGCCCGGTTGTGTCGTTCGATCTCGGCGACATCCTTCCTCAGATCGCCCAAAGGCACCCCCGCCTCCCGGGAGAGGTTTGTCAGGGTGATGCTCTTGGCATCGAGGATAACATCGATGATGCGCTGAAGCCTTCTCTCTTTCCTGCGGACGCTGCGGCCGACGGCCTGCAAAAAGATAAACGATCCACCTACGAGTATGAAAAAAAGCATGTTTTGGCGCAGCTTCACAGGCAGGGGCGGTTTTCCCACAGCGGCTCCCGGCAGCAGATACGGTATGTAGCCGAGGATTCGAATTACCAGGACGACAAGGAGAATCCAGGAAATGATCAGAAAAACGTCGTCGATCTTGTAAATATTTCTCTTCAGAGACCGTTTTTCGACTGCCATGGTATCCAACCCCCCTCAGTTGAAAGGAAGTATAGGATGCTTAGCAGCAGTTGTACAACTCAAATCTCTATGTCAAAGCGGCCGTCTACGCTCAGATGGGTGAGCTTTCTGAATCCGGCATTCCTGAGTATGGCTAAAGCTTCGTCGAAGTACCCGTCGATTTGTTCGGGGCGATGGGAGTCGGAGTTGAGCATTACGGGGATCGCTCGCACAAGGCATTCGCGCAGGATCCACTCCGACGGGTATAGGGCTCCGCTGGTGTTGCGCAGGATTCCCCCCGTGTTGACCTCCAGCACACAACCGCTGGCGGCCACAGCGTCGAGGGTTTCGGAGACCAGCGCTCTGTACCAGGAGGAGCTTTCATCGAAAAAACTCTTTGCTCGGTTGTTTTTTTTGATCACGTCGAAATGCCCGATGATATCGGGAGGCGTGTGTTCGACCATGGCTCTGATGCGCCTGTAGTACTCCCCAACGGCTGCGCGAATGTCGCCGTTGAAGGATTCCTCGATCCCCTGCTCGAGCTCTTCGGCAGGACCGTCGACGGTCCAAAGCTGCCCGTTTTCGAGGCGGCCGGCGAAGTGAACGGAGCCGATCGTGAAATCGAGCTTGAGAGCCTCGATCGACGCCGAAGCAGGCGAGAAGATACCCGGTATGTAGTCCACCTCCAGGCCGAGAAGAACAGCGATGCGTTCTCCGTAGGCAGCCTGGAGCCTGCGCACAGTCTCTATGTATTCGGGCAGCAGAGCCGGCGGCATGGTCCAGTGGCAGGGGAAGGGTACGGGGGCATGTCCTGAAAATCCGATGGTCTGGAAACCCTTGTCCAGGGCTGCGAGTACGTACTCCTCGAGCTCGCCGTGTCCATCGTCGAAGCGGGAATGACAGTGGTAGTTAGCCAGCATGGCTCTTTTTACTACGGCGTTGCCGCTTTTGAAAAGGGTTGTACGGCCTAAGAGGTGACATTTTAAAAAGTGCTGGGCAAGGCACATTTCTAAAGCGTTTTGACAATCGAGAGTCCGAAGGCTTGACGCCGCACGGATTTTCACTTAGACTATATTTTACGTAGCACGTTAAATTTATTGAATTATGGTGGGAAACAATATGTTGAAGCAAAGGACGGAGAGCCCACGAAAACGGACAACCCTGTATCGGATCGGTGAGCTGGCCGAGATAGCCGGTGTCACGACCCGGACGATCCGCTACTACGAGGAGCTGGGAATTTTGCCGCTTCCTCTTCGGCCTCAGGCTCACCACCGCCGCTACACGGAGAAGGATCTCCTCCATCTCCATAGGGTCCAGCAGCTCAAGGGCTACGGCCTGACTCTGAGTGAAATCAGGGAGATTTTTGATCTTGCCCGGGAGGATCCTTCCGGAGAGATGAGCCGGCTGCGGCTGCTTTCACGCTACAGGGAGAAGTGGGACGAAGCCACCAAGCGGAAACAGAATATTGAAGCCTACATCAATGAATTGAAATGGCACATCGATCAGCTCGAAGGGGTGGAGAACTTCCAGGCCTGTCCCGGGGAGGAGTGTGCAATCTGCCGCTATACCGAGAGATGCAAGTTCTACAACGAGCACCACGGCGAGGGTGAGCGATGAAAGCAGCGGTGCTGACGGCTCCCCGGTGTATCGAAGTCCGCGAGATCGACAAGCCGGAGATCGGCGCTGAAGAGGTCTTAGTGAAGCTCAAGTACTGTGGTATCTGTACTTTGGAACAACGGCTGTACAGCGGCGAGATGAAAATCTTCTATCCGATCATACCGGGACATGAAGCCTGCGGTGTCGTCGAGGCGATCGGCGAGGAGGTACGCCGGCTGCGTAGCGACATCGAGGTGGGGATTCCGGTGGCTCTGGACCTGGTAAGCCGCTGCGGAGAGTGCTACTACTGCCGCATGGGTTCATCGAACCTCTGCCTCAACCGTTTTCGAGACGGCCAGAAGGTGCTGGGAGGATTTGCCGAGTACCGGGCCGTTTCCTCCAAGCAGGTTTTCCCTGTGCCGCCGAATATGTCCCTACAGATGGCGGCGTTCGCCGAGCCTGTGGCCTGCTGCATCCGATCCCTCAAGAAGATCGATCTCACCCTGGCCGAAGATCTGCTCATCATCGGCGCCGGTCCTATGGGCCTGATTCATCTGCAGGTCGGCCTCTGCCTGGGCGCCCGGGTATTCGTTTCCGATCCGGATGCCGGGCGACTCGCCATGGCTGAAGAGCTCGGTGCGGCGCTCTGTGTCGATCCGAACAGGGACGATTTCAAGAAGGTGATCCATGAGCACACGGAGGGGAGGGGGGTGGATGCCTGCGTTGTCACCGCTCAGGCTCCGGCGGCGCTTGAATCCGCCTTCGCGGCAACCGGCAAAAACGGGCGGATCAATATATACACCTCATACAGCAAGGAGCTTTCCCTGCCTTCCGATGCCAACACCATCCACAGGTCCGGAGTTACGATCACGGGAAGCGAAGGCCGGACCGAGGAGGACTTCCTTCAGGCGGTTCGCCTGCTGGGCTTCGGCAAGGTCAAGGTATCCTCCCTGATCAGCGAAACGACATCCTTCGCCGCGATCGAAGAAGGCATCCGCGCGGCAATGAGCTCTACTACCTATCGCGTGCTTCTCGATCACGAAGCGGGATGAGCGGGAGGCTCTGAGCGGTGATCCTGACCTTCGATGTAGGAACCTCTGTCTTGAAGGGAGCCGTCATCGATCCCCAAGGACGACTGCTGCGCCGGGCCGAAGTTCCCGTGAACCTTGCCGATCGGGATAATCCTCTCATTCACGAGGCGGACGCCAATAACTGGATATCCGCCCTGGGACTGGTAAGCGCGCAGTTGCAGATCTCGAAAATCGAAGCCCTGGTGATAAGCGGGAACGGTCCCACGCTGGTGCCCGTCGGGGCTAGGGGAGAGCCTCTCGATTTCGCCATGACCTGGATGGATCGCCGGGGGGTGGAAGAGGCTAAACTGATCGCCGCGGTAACGGGCGAGTACGTGGATCCAACCTTCTATCTTCCCAAAGCCCTGTGGATATTCAGAAACAAGCCCGAGGTGTACAGGCGCACTCGCTGGTTCTGCACCTGCCCCGAATTCGTTGATCTGTTTCTCACGGGAAAAGCCCGCACGGTACTGCCCTCCGAGCAGTTCACCCGCTACATCTGGACGGCGGAAACTGTGGAAAAGCTGGGAATGGATCCGGAGAAATTCCCTCCCTTTGTTCGTCCGGGCGAGCTGGTCGGGGAGGTCCGCTGCGAGGCCGAAGAGCTGCTCGGTATTCCAGCCGGAGTGCCCGTATTCGCCGGCGGCCCGGATTTCGTCATGACCCTCCTCGGCACTGCCACCGTAGTGCCGGGGCGCGCCTGCGATCGAGCAGGTACCTCGGAGGGCATCAATCTCTGTTCGAAAAAGCCGATCGAGGATGAAAGGCTGATGAGCCTGCCCCACATCATCGAGGGCTACTACAACATCTCCGGAATCATCTCCACCTCGGGAAAGGCACTTCACTGGTTCAAGTCCATCTCGGGCCGTGAGGAACTGGACTATGAGAGCCTTTTCGAAGATATCTGCCAGGTCCCTCCCGGGTCGCGTTCGCTGCTGTTTCTTCCCTATTTGGCAGGCGAGCGGGCTCCCCTCTGGGATCCCTTCGCCAGGGGAAGCTTCATCGGGCTCACAGCCAATCACGGCAGGAAGGAAATGACCCGGGCTGTAGTGGAAGCCGTGGCTTTCGCGATTCGCGACGTGGTCGAAGTGATGGGAGAGAACGGACTGCAGATCCGGGAGATGCGCGTTACTGGCGGGCAGGCGAAAAGCCCGTTGTGGAACCAGATAAAGGCGGACATCACCCAGAGAAAAATCCTGGTACCGGAGCTGCAGGATTCTGAGCTTCTCGGCGATGCCTGCGTCGGCCTTTTCGCCCTCGGGACATACAAGACCCTGGCCGAGGCCTCGGAAAATCTGGTGCGGATCCAGAGAACCTTCACGCCAAATAAAGACCTCAAAGATCTCTACGATGAGATGTTCGCTCTCTACCGGGCTTCGTACGAGGGACTCAAAGGGGTGTTCACCGGACTCTCCAAACTACCCATTGAGGAGGAACAATGAACCCAGGAAAGCGCATACGCCTGAGCTCGATTTTTCGTTCCGACGGCAGATCCGTAATTGTAGCCATCGATCACGGGGCGATCACCGGCCCCATACCGGGGATCGTGAAACCGGCCTCGGTTCTGCGGGCCTGCACCCAGGGTGGAGCCGACGCGATCCTGACGACCCGCGGGTTCGTGCGCGTTTCTGTGGACCAGTGGCTGCCCGCAACCTCTCTGATCCTGCGCCTGACAGGCGGCTTCACGGTACTGGGACCGGAGTTCGAGGAGGAGCTGATATCCACTCCGGAGACAGCTTTGCGTTATGCAGCTGCCGCGGCGGCCGTTACCGTCAAGTTCGGACACGCCCGGGAGGGGGAGTTTATACGTCAGGCTTCCCTGGCTGCCGACGCCTGCGATCAGTGGGGACTCCCTCTGATGATCGAAGCCATGGCCAAAGGCAAAGAGATGAAAGCCACAGATCCCGAGGGAATCAAGCTGGCCGCCCGGGCCGCCCAGGAGATAGGCGCCGATCTTGTCAAGACCTACTACACGGGGGAGCCGGAAAGCTTTCACGCCGTGGTAGAGGGTTGTCCCGCTCCGATCGTGATCCTCGGTGGGGAAAAGACGGATGACACCGGGCAGGTTTTCACGAGTGTCTATGATTCCCTTCAGGCAGGAGGAGCAGGCATTGCCATGGGCCGCAATATCTGGCAGCATGCCAACCCGCAGGCTGTGGTCGAGGCCATGGTCGGGCTGGTGCATGAAGGTTGGACGGTGAAACAGGCCCTCGCTCACCTGTAGGCTGGAAGGCGCTTTCCTTGCCCTATCTGGCGTTTGCCTCGAACTTCACCTGGGTAATGGTCATTGGGCTCCTGGGGCCTTCGATACCGGCCGTCATCCAGGATCTCGGAATCAGCTATCCTCAAGCCGGTTTGTTCTTCACCATGCTTTCCCTAGGATCTCTGTTCGGCACGCCGTTGGGCGGGATCGCCTCAGACTATCTCAACCGCAAGGTCCTTTTCGCCGTGGTGGCTCTGATCCTGGCTATAGGGCTTGCCGCCATAGGTTTCGCCGCTTCCTATCTGTTCATCCTGTTGGTCATTCTGGGCTACAGCCTCTTCGGCTCTCCCGCCGGAACGGTCGGCCAGAGTATCATGCTGTCCATGTTCCCCGACCGCCGGGAGCGCTACATCTCCCTGCAGACCTCGTTCGCCGCCCTGGGCAGTTTAACAGCCCCCTTGCTCGTGTGGTTGAACTTCACAGTCGGTTTGTCCTGGCGCTGGACCTTTGTAGAAGCCGGAGGATTGGCGCTGCTGCTGTTTGTCTGGGTTCTGCTCGTGCCCCTGCCGCGGGTGAGGGGCCGGATGATGAGCTGGAAGGATCTCTCCCATATTCTGAGCAACCCGAGGATTCTTTTCAGCGCCCTGTTGATCTTCTTTTGCGTGGCCCCGGATCTGGGATTTTCCTTCTGGCTGGCCGAGCACTTCAAGACCGAGCTGGGTGTACCCCTCGGCCTGTCCAGCGCCGTGGTCGGTGTTTTCCTGGTGGGGATGATCTCGGGAAGGCTGGCCACCGCGCGGCTGTTGAAGCGCTGCGCCTCGACTGGCATCCTCAAGGCGGGCATGGTGTTGTCCCTTTCATCGTTGCTCATGTTCCTGGCCGTACCCTGGATCCCTGTGAAGCTCGTGGCCCTGGTGCTCTACGGCCTGGGCACGGCGCCTGTGTTCCCCCTGCTCATGGCCCGGGGAACCGCCCTGTACCCCGATCAGCCGGGCACGGTGAGCGGTGTGCTGTTCGGATCGGTTTCCCTCGGCGGAATGGTCTTCCCCTGGCTGCTCGGTATGGTGGCCTCTTCCGTCGGGATTCGTCTGGCCTACATCCTGGTGGGAGTGATCATCGCCGGTTTGCTGTTGGCACTGATCGGGACTCAGAAGTGGTGGGAAAAACAAGATATAGCGGATTGACACAGCAAAATACAATCAGATATCAAGAGTATAGTTTCCTTTACCAGGAGTGACATATTTTCGTCGATCAGGTGTTATACTTTATAGATAGCACCGGAAAGGATCCTTTTTGGCTATCGATGTTGAGGCCCTTTACAGGAAGTATGGGCCCATGGTGCTGCGACGCTGTCGCCAGATCCTGCAGAACGAGGAAAAAGCCTTGGATGCCATGCAGGACACGTTCGTGCAGCTGCTCAGACACGAGAAAAGGCTGACAGCCGACGCACCGTCAAGCTTGCTGTATCGCATGGCAACGAACATCTGTCTCAACATATTGCGCGCTGAAAAGCGCAGAGCTGTCAGCGGCAGGGAGGAGCTACTTATGGAAATCGCCAGTGTGGACGAACACGAAGGGCGCTCGGTAACACGCGCCTTTCTCGACGATCTGTTCAGTCGGGAAAAGGCTTCGACCAGGACGATCGCGGTTCTCCACTACGTGGACAGGCTCACCCTGGAAGAAACAGCGGCTGAGGTAGGATTGTCGGTGTCGGGTGTGCGCAAGCGGCTGAGGAGCCTCAAAAAGCGGGGATTGGCCCAGGAAGCTCTGGAGGGAGTGGAAACGGCATGAAAAAAAGCCGAAAGGTTCCCGATCTATTCATCGAGAAGCTGCTCCTCGGCGAGTTGCCGGAGCATGAGAAAGAGCAGCTGCTCGCCGATCCCGATGTCAGGAGGCGGGTCGCCGAGTTGGAAGCGTCGAATAAGAAAATCCTCGAGGAATATCGGCCGGATGTCATGGCTCAGGCGATTGAGTGGCGCCGCCGCAAAGCCGAGGCCGGAACAGCGGCCACCGAGTCAATGGAGAGCGCCGCTTCGCTGGCGAGAAAAGCTGCCCGGCCGAGGCTCGGCTGGCAGAAGCTGGTGCCCGCCGTCGGATTCGCCGTGGTGGCGCTGGTTGCCGGTTTTGTGATCTTTACCCGTCAGCCCTCCGTAGTTCAGCCGCAAACTCCTGTCGAAGAGATTCGCTTGAAAGGCAACGGCGCCCATCTGGTTGTCTACAGAAAGACATCTGAGGGCTCGGAAACCTTGCAGCACGGGGATATTGTTCGCCAGCGGGACGCGTTGCAGATCGGCTATGTCTCCACGAACGAAGGGTATGGTGCGATCGTCTCGATAGACGGACGAGGTGCGGTCACCCTGCATTTCCCGGCTTCGGCTACCGATGCGAAAAAGCTGGAAAGCGGCGGGGAAGTGTTTCTGCCCTTCGCCTATCAGCTCGACGATGCCCCGGATTTCGAGCGCTTTTTCCTGGTCACTTCTCATGAACCTTTTGCTCTGGATTCTTTGCTGGAGTCGGCTCAGGAGCTGGCTGCCGCTAAAGGGCCGGCGCAAAGTCAAGATTTAACGCTGCCGGACCAATGGCAGCAGACATCGTTGCTTCTTGTGAAAGAGTAGAGGAAACGTGTTATGAAACGGATTATATTGCTTTTAATCATGGCTGTTCTGGGAAGCTCTCTGTTCGCCAATCAGGCGCCTGAGGGCCTCAGACGTTTTGCCATGTTCATCGGTTCCAATGACGGCGGCCACCAGCGGGTTCATCTTCGCTACGCGGAAAGTGACGCCCGCTCCATGGCCGAGGTAATGCAGGAATTGGGCGGGGTTGCGCACAACGACAGCCTGGTACTGCTCGCCCCGACCTCCTACGATTTGGAGGCGGCATTCCATATGATGGGGGCCCGTATCCGTCAGGCCCATGCCCAGGCCAGGCGGGTAGAATTTCTGATTTACTACTCGGGCCACTCCGACGAGCGGGGGCTGTTGCTTGGAGAGGAGCGAGTCGCCTACGCGGATCTCAAGGACTCCATCGAGGAAATTCATTCCGATGTCAATATCGCCATTCTCGACTCCTGTTTTTCAGGAGCCTTTACCCGCCTCAAGGGAGGAACGAGGCAGATGCCCTTCATGATCGATGAATCGGTGCAGATGAAGGGACATGCCTTTCTGACCTCGAGCTCCGCCGACGAGGCGGCCCAGGAGTCGGATCACATTCAGGGCTCGTTCTTCACTCATTATCTTATAGCAGGGCTGAGGGGCGCCGCCGATGCTACCCGGGACGAGCAGATTTCCTTGAATGAAGCCTACCACTACGCCTTTTCCGAGACCCTGGCCCGCACGGAAACCAGTCAAGCCGGTGCGCAGCACGCGTCGTACAACATACAGCTGACCGGCACCGGCGATCTGACAATAACGGACCTCCGTGCCGCAACCGCGGGGATCGTGCTCCCCGAGCAGCTCGAGGGGCGTTTGTTCGTGCGCTCGATCACGGGAAACCTGATAGCCGAGATACGCAAAGAGCAAGGGCCGGCCGTGCTCCTGGCCTTGCCCGAAGGCCAGTATTCGATGACCCTCGAAGCCGAGGGACGCAGCTACCAGTCTTCCGTGGTGCTGCGATCCGGAATCCGTCAGGAGCTGGATCAGGCGGATTTCCTTCCCGCCGGTCGGGAGCGAACCGTGCGCCGCGGCGATTGGGAAGAGGAGGAACAGGCGGTCGATACGCCTGCAGTCGAACCGACGCCGGTATCCTATGCACCGTTCGGCTTTTCTGTAATGCCTTTCGCCGGCACGGGCATAGAACC
Source organism: uncultured Spirochaetaceae bacterium (assembly GCA_964390045.1). GTDB lineage: Bacteria > Spirochaetota > Spirochaetia > SZUA-6 > DRHE01 > CAYMGP01. The sequence continues at coordinate 17,652 of CAYMGP010000048.1, forward strand.
GCGCACAGTGTATAATTTCTCGTTCAACCTGCTCGTGGGCTCCGCCTACGGAATCCGTGGAGCGCAACTGGGAAGCATTCTCAGCATCACCGAGGATAAGCTGACAGGCATCCAGGCCTCTGGGGTGGGCAATATCATCGAGGGGGACCTGCGCGGTCTGCAGTACGCGGGAGTATTCAACATGGTGGGCGGGGAAACCATGGGTCTTCAGTGGTCCGGGATTTTCAATATGGCGCAGGGAGAGATCGCCTTTCTCCAGGCTGCCGGTGTTTTCAATATGACTGAGCAGGCTCTCAAGGGCGTTCAGGCGGCCGGTGTTTTCAACATCAGCGAGGGTAAGCTCACAGGTTTTCAGATGTCTGGTGTGTTCAACATAGCCGAAGCCCCCATTTTGGGAGCCCAGATATCGGGTGTCTTCAACACGGCGAAGGTGGTGTCCGGAGCGCAGGTCGGGATGGTGAATATCTCCGAGAACGTGGACGGCACCCAGGTCGGGCTCATCAACATCGCCAGCGGCCAGGTTCGGGGAGCCCAGATCGGTCTTGTGAACATTTCCAAAGATCTCTACGGCGTCCCGATAGGACTGATCAATGTGGTGGAGAAGGGGATCTTCCACGTATCGGGATGGGTTTCGGAGCTGGGTATGGGATACGTCGGCTTCGAAATGGGAAGCCGCTACGTGTACACGCTTTTGTACGGCGGTGCGGCCATGACAGACAATCCTTCTCTGTACACGGCGGCTTTCGGGTTCGGCCTGCACATTCCCGTGGGCCCCTTCTTCGTGGAGGCAGATCTCAGCGCCAAGCAGAGTTGGACCGGATTCAGCGACACAGAATTGGCCGAAGCGTTCTCTAAAACGGATGTGTCGCCTGTTTGGCCATCGGCCCGAGTTCTGGCGGGGGTGCGGGTTTTGGACATCTTCTCTCTGTTTGCAGGTGTGCTCCTGGACACCACCATCCCCGGCTATACCGCGCAGACAGAGCTGCATCAAGGCTCTTCCTTCACCATGGACTTCTGGGACAGCAGCGCCAAGTTGGTTGTTTATCCCAAGCTGTTCGCGGGTATCAAGTTCTGATATAAAAATAACATCTTGACAATTCGCCTCCTGAGGATGATTTTTATTGTAGATGAAACAATCCTTAATGAGGCGAGTTGTTTTTATACTTTTACTTATCTTTCTGTGCTCTACCCTCTGGGCTCAATCCGAGCCGGAGACCTCGAAAAAAACCTACGTGATCCCCATTGAAGGGGAAATCGACAGGGCTCTGATGATTTTTCTCCGCCGGGGCATCCAAGAGGCGAAAAAAGCAGAGGCGGCTACGATCATCTTCAGAATCGACACCTTCGGCGGACGGGTCGATTCCGCCCTGCAGATCACGACTTTGATCGGAGGGGTAGACGAGATCGAGACCGTCGCCTTTGTGCCGGCGACGCCGGAAGGTACTGGAGTCAGCTGGTCCGCCGGAGCCCTGATCGCATTTTCCTGCGACCGCATCTACATGGCCCCCGGAACCTCCATGGGCGCCGCCGCTCCTGTGTTCCAGACCGCCGAGGGCATGGAGATGGCTCCGGAGAAAACAGTCAGCGCCGTTCGAGCGCAGATGGCTTCCCTGGCAGAAAAGAACGGCTATCCCAAATCGATTGCCCTGGCCATGGTGGATATGGACGTGGAGCTTGTAGAGGTATACCTCGACGGCGAGCTCGAGGTATCCACCAGTACGGATCTGCCCGATCTCGAGCGCCAGGCTGAAGAGAGTGAAGCTACGCTGGAGAAGGGCAAGACGATCTCTCCGGAAGGAAAGCTCTTAACCCTGACAGCCGGAGAGGCAGAAAAATACGGCGTTTCTTCAGCTACGGTTGCCGATGTGGATGCGCTGTACGAGCTTCTGGGGATCCCAGAACCCTCTGTGGGCACGCTTGAATTGAGCATGCCCGACAAGATCGTCTCCATCCTGACAGGGGCGGCCGTTACCAGCCTGCTCGTGTTGATCGGTTTGGCGGCGCTATACCTGGAGATTTCGAGCCCTGGCTTCGGGATCCCCGGTACCATTGCCATCATCGCTTTTCTGATCATCTTTCTCGGCGGAGCCCTTCTCGGAACCGTGGGCTCTCTGGAGATCATTCTCTTTCTGCTCGGCGTCATCCTGCTGGTCGTCGAGATTTTCATCATCCCCGGGTTTGGGGTCGCCGGCATCTCGGGCATCGTGCTCATGGTGCTGGCCCTGGTGCTCTCAAGGCAGGAATTCGTCTTCCCGCGGGTTTCCTGGGAGTGGGACATATTCTTGCGCAACCTGCGCAATATCGGACTGGGCTTTTTCGGCTCTCTTGTGGCCGTCGTGGTACTGCTGCGGGTTTTTCCACGCACACCGGGATTGAAGCGTCTCATCCTCAGTACAACCCAGGACAGCAGCGCCGGCTATACGGTGCAGAGCCTGGAGAGCTCGAGCGGATTGCTGGGAAGCAGGGGCGTCGCCGTGACGGCGCTGCGTCCGGCCGGTAAAGCCGAGTTTTCGGGAGAGACCCTGGTGGTGGAAACCGATGGGGAGTTCATAGAACCGGGCAGCTCGGTAGAGATCATCGAAACGAGCGGCAACAGGATTGTCGTGCGGAGGTGCTAGAAAATATGTGGCTGGCAATCGGTTTGGCCGGGGCCGGCGTCCTGGCTGTGATTATCGAGTTTTTTGTTCCCGCAGGAGGCATCATCGGTATCGCCGGCGCGGGCAGCATAGTGGCCAGCGTGGTGATCGTGTTTCAAAGGCTGGGATCCCTGGTCGGATCGATCTATTTGGCCGTGGTGTTGGTCCTGGTTCCAGTGTTTATAATTCTGTATTTTAAGTTTTTTCCCCGCTCCGTGGTGGGACGATGGCTGATCAGCAAGGACAGCCAAAACACGGAAAAGGGGTATGCTTCCTTCAGCGCGGAAAAATACAGCGATCTGACAGGGAAAGAGGGAGTCACGCTGACCGTGCTTCGACCGGTTGGAACCGTCCTGATCGATGGAAGCAAGTACAGCGTTGTTACCGGTGGCGAGTTCATAGAAAAAAATCAGTCAATCAAGGTTATAAAAATAGAAGGAAGCCGCATCGTGGTGCGGCGAGGAGGATAGAATGATCATTATTTACGTTCTCATTGGAATCGTGGCGATAGCCTTTTTCGCTATCTTTCTCAAATTCTTCGGTCTCTGGTTTCGAGCCCTTCTCTCCGGAGCGCACATCAGCATCGGCAGGCTGATCGGCATGTGGATCCGGCGGGTGAAGGGCAAGCTGATCGTGGACAGCCGGATCATGCTCACCAAAGCGGGCATCCAAGTGGACTCGGACCAGCTCGAGACCCACTATCTGGCCGGGGGGGACGTGACCAGGGTCAGCAAGGCCCTGATCGCGGCCAGCAAGGCGAATATTCCCCTCAACTTCCAGCTTTCCGCTGCCATCGATCTGGCCGGCAGGGACGTTCTCGACGCTGTGAAAACCAGCGTCAATCCCAAGGTCATAGACTGTCCCAATCCTGAAAAGAGCAGAGGTACAATCGATGCCGTGGCCAAGGACGGGATACAGCTGCGGGCCAAGGCTAGGGTCACGGTACGCGCCAATATAGAGAGGCTGGTCGGAGGTGCCACGGAAGAGACGATTATCGCCCGGGTCGGGGAGGGAATCGTCACGACCATTGGCTCGGCGGCATCGTACAAGGATGTAATCGAGAATCCCGATAATATTTCAAAAACAGTGCTGCAGAAGGGCCTCGATGCGGGCACAGCCTTCGAGATCCTGTCTATCGATATCGCCGACGTGGATGTCGGAGAAAACGTGGGGGCCAAGCTCCAGGCCGATCAGGCCGAGGCCGACAAGAGACGCTTTCAGGCGGTAGCGGAGCAGCGGCGGGCCGCCGCTAAGGCGCGGGAGCAGGAAATGGTGGCGTTGGTGCGGGAAAACAGGGCGAAGGTCGTCCTGGCCGAGGCAGAGATCCCTAAAGCCATAGCCGAGTCATTCCGCAGCGGCCACTTGGGGATAATGGACTACTACAGATTACGCAACATTCAGGCCGATACCCAGATGAGGGAGAGCATCGGCGGAGAGGGGGAGGCCAAGCCGGAGGAAGGCCAGGAATAGAGGAGTACACAGGTGTTTGAAGGAATATTCGCGCTCGTACCCCTGATTCTTATCGCAGTGGTTTCGATTTTTCTGCGTGTCCGCGCGGAGCGAAAGCGCCGTCGGCTTCCGGAAGAGGAGGGGAAGAGCGAACAGAAGCAGGAGGGCGGTGAACGGCAAATCCCCGCTGTAAGTCCTATGACTCGTGAGCGAGGCGCAGGCGCTTCAGCCCCGGGCAAGACGGCTCCCCAGCCGCTGAACGCGCGACCCCCCCGGCAGGCGAACGTTCCATACAGGCAGGAGTATGCCTATCCCCAGTCCCTGCCGGTGGCCAGGCCTAAGGGGCCTGAGGAAACCTACACCCCGCCATACCCGGAGGCAGAAGGCGGGAGGCTGCGCTTCGGGACTCCGGGGATGGACATCTCTCAGCCTCCGGTCAGACAACGTCGCAAACGGCTTTCTGAGGAGAAATTTTCAAGGCTTTCCGCGAAATCGGTAAAGGTGGAAAAGCAGCGGGTCTCTTCGCTGCCGCAGCGCCTGGAGAAGCTGCCCCCGCTGCAGCGGGCTGTTGTCTGGGCTGAGATACTCGGTCCTCCGGGAGGACAGCACCGCGATTTATTTCCGTGAACATGAGCTCAGCGAGCGTAGCGAGCGGCGACCGTTCGGTTGTTAAGTTTTTCCAGTCGGGCCGGGTCCGATCGAAAGGATAGCGGGCAGGATCACCAGGGCGCCTATAGTAGTAGTAGCCAGGGCCAGAGAGACGAGCATACCGAAGTAGAGAATCGGCAGAAACTGGGATAGACAGAGCACGAGCAGACCCGAAACGAGAGATATAGAGGTCAGAAGAATCGGCCTGCCTGCAGTCTTCAACGTATGGGCGAGCACCGTCGGCTTGTCCACCTTACCTTTAGAGATACGTACCTGTCTCTGGTAGCGGATAATCAGATGGATCGAGTCGTCGATTCCTACCCCGATGGCCACGCAGGAGAACATTACCGTTACCACATCAAAGGGCAGCTTCAAGAGAACCATGACGATGAAGTTCAGCATAATACCGGTCATCAGGGGGATCAGTGTCAGAAGCCCGAGGCCCGGCGAGCGGAACCAGAGACTGGTGACAAGAAAGATCAAGGCCACCGATACTACCACCGAATAGATCTGGTCTCTCGACAGAGTCTCGGAGATGTAGAGAAGCACCAGAGAACGGCCCCAGATCACCTTTTCCGACCCGACGTCTAGATCCTGCTCGATCTGGGTTTCGAGCTTGCCCTTCAGCTCTCTGAACTCATGTTCCACGAACACGCGTTTTTCCTTGCTGTGCCAGGCCCGCAGAGAGATGGTGAAGCGGCTGAAGTCCTGATTGATCGGCTGCGCAGCCATCGATTTACCATAGGGCGAGTTGATGATGCTCTTCATATAGCGGGACAGCAGCAGGACCGGAGCTCTGCGTTCGGGAATCGAAAACGAACCTGTCAGCTTGTAGTTCATCAACTTGAGGTACTGGCTGAACGAGAAGATGTAGGAGATGTCAGGATTTTCGGCCAGCCTGTCCTCGAAGTTGGATATCGTCCTCAATACCTCGGGATCGAGGAAATAATTCGTCTCGTCTTCGGGGGCCTCGATCGTCAGAAAGACATTCGTGTAGCCGCCGAAGCGCCTGACAAACTCCTGACTGTCCTGGATGACCCACTGTTTTTCTCGATAGTAGCTCAGGTAGTCGGTCTGGTAGGTCACGCGTCTCAGGGAGAAGGCAAACGCGACCGCAATGACCACGATGGCGGCCAGGATGAAGAATCGCCGGCGGATGACCCAGATGCTGAGCCGTTCCATGAAGCGAGTGATAGCACCCTTGAGAACTCGATCCCGTTCCACCGCCCTGGGAGCGGGCAGCAGTGAGAGCACGGCGGGAAAAAAGAAAAGGGACAAAAGGGCGCAGTAAGCGATACCGATGCTCGTGGACAGGCCGAACTCCTTGATTTGCCGGAGATTGGCGGATACCAGGCTCGAGAAACCTATGATCGTGGTTACTGCAGCCATCAGGATCGTCTGATTGATATGACCGACAGTCTGGGCGATCCAGATCTTGTCCTCGCTCCGTACTTTGGATTCCCGGTAGTACTGGTTGAGGACGTGAATACTGTAGGCACTGCCCAGGGTCAGAACCAACGGCGGCACCATGATGCTGACTACTGTAAGGGAAAACCCGAGCAACCGCATCGTACCCATGGTCCACAGGGTTCCCAAACCGACAACGATCAAGGGAAGAGCCATGGAACGTAGGGAGCGAAAGCTCAGGAAGAGGATCAGCAGGATTACCACGATGCTCATGATCAGGAATTTGGGCACATCTTCGAGCAGGGCGGCCTTTGTTTTTTGAAGAAAAACAGGAGCGCCTGTCAAATACACAGTGTAGTAGGGCTCGAGCGTGCTGCGGAGAGACTCGGCCTTGTCGAGGAGCTCCGTATAGTCTTTCCTCGCCTCCACGGGAAAGATGGAGCAGAGAGCGCTTTCATCTGCCGCCAGCACCATGTTTTTTGCCAGGGGATCGTCGAGAAGTTGATCTACGAATATTTTGAGCTCTTCTTCTGTGCGCGGCGCTCTGGCCCCGACTGCAGCGGGCGTGGGTTTGAGCTTTTTCCCCTCCCGAGAGAAGGTGATGAAATTGAAAGGATTGATGCTGCCGATCACGCCGTCCATGCTTTCAATTTCACGGATCACAGACTCGTAGGCTTGAAGGGCTTCCAGATCGAAGAGGTCCTCGCCCGATACCGCCATCAGGACCTGTCCCGTGTCGCTGGCCGTGCTGTATTTCTCGATCTGCTCGAGCACCTCAAAGTGTTGGGGAAGCATGTCGAGAATGTTCGCATCGACTCCGATCTGCAGAGCGAAAAATCCGAGAAACACGGTGAGCACAACTGCGATGGCGATCACGAACCACGGATGCCGGATAGAAAATCCGACCAAACGATGTACAAACGATTCTTTCATGGAGATGCATCCCGATCATGTACGAAAAGCCCTTTCCTGTCAATCAGAAGCGGATATTAGGCGGCGGCCCTTCTCCTTATGAGCTCAGGCGGTCTATAATTGCTGCCGATCACCTTGACGCTCGACGAGGAACTACGCATGAACAAGCAAGAACGAAAGATCCTTTTTTTTACATCGATCACTCATTTTCTGACTCACTTCTATGTGCTGGTCTTTCCCGCGCTGGTTATGCCGATCAGCCGGGATTTCGGTTTGCCCATTGCTACGGTACTTAACATCAGCTTCTGGATGTACCTTCTCTACGGACTCCTGGCCCTTGCCTGGGGGTGGGTCAGCGATCATTGGGGGCACAAGTGGGCCATGGCTTGCGGGATCCTCCTGGCCAGCTTCGGCTTCGTTCTGGCAGGTATCGTCCGTTCCGTAGCGCTCGTTACTGTCGCCTTCGCCATGGTCGGAGTCGGATCCTCCGCCTACCACCCCTCCGGCATAGCCCTGGTGTCACAGGGTATCCGGGAAAGGGGGCGGGCCATGGGTATCAACGGAGTCTGGGGAAACGTGGGCATCGCAAGTGTTCCCTTCGTTGTCGGGCTGCTCAACTACCTGATCGGTTGGCGTACAGGTCTGATTGCGCTCGGTTCCGTGGGAGTGGCTGTAGGCATAGCCAGCCTGGCAACTCCTTTTTCCATACAAAAGCACAGTGACGTAATCAGCGTGAAGAAACTCGAATCGAGGGTTGCCCTCAGGTTGTTCATCGTATTTTGCTTCGGAGTGACCTTCGCCGGTTTCATGTACAGGAGCTATACTGTGATTCTGCCCGTATTCTTCGAGGCCCGATTGGGAAATATCAGTCAACTATTTCAGAACCTGATCTCGGAGCGTGTTTCCGAGGTGAAAAACGTTCCCGCTTTTCAGACCCTGGTGGCCAACCTGATCGCCACCTGCGTATACCTGTTGGGAATCATCGGCCAGGTTATCGGGGGGAGGGTAGCCGATCGTCACAGCCTGAAATGGGCGTATTTCATCTCCTTCTCCTGTGCCCTGCCTTTTATTGCGGCCGTTGTCCTGCTGCAGAATGTCTTTCTCATACCGGCAGCCGGATTTTTCCTGCTTTTCGTGTTGGGTATACAACCAATAGAAAACAGCCTGCTCGCCTACCTTACCCCGGCACGCTGGCGATCGATGAGCTACGGAATCAAGTTCACGCTGACCTTTGGGGCGGGAGCCTTTGCCGTCAAGCTGGTCAGCCTTGTGGAGGGCAGGTACGGCATCGGCGGCGGCATGTACCTGGCCGGTGGATTTCTAGTTCTGGTGATTGTATGTGTCTCGCTGTTTATCTTTCTCAGCCGGGGCTACACGATTCGCCATTGACAGATCCGCAAGCGAAGCATAAATGCTGGTACTCCTACGCACCGTTCGGCTATAATTGTTGAATAGGAGAGGTACAATGAGTTCTTTACGACTTCAAGCTATCCTCGCGGTCTTTTTACTGGGAGTCTCTGGAGCGCTCTTCGCAGCAGAGTTCTCTCTTGTCTATGCTTTCGGAACCGTGGAGGTGCAGTCAGCCGACGAGTGGCTCGAGGTTGAGATTGGGGAACAGATCGCCGAGGATGCGGTGCTGCGATTGGGGCAGCAGTCCGTGGCAGAGCTTGCCAGAGGAAGCGCACGGATCACGCTGAGCCAATGCGGGACCTACTTCGTTTCCGAACTGGCCGAGAGCTCCCGGCAGGGTAAGCTCTGGGGCATCGCCCGGGTGGTTCGTTCAAAAATCCGCTCTCTGTTTCGGGAGCAATCGGAATCGGAAATCACAGCGATGGGCGTGCGCGCCGGAGAAGTAGAGGATGATCTCGGTTTCGAGTGGGTGGATGAAGAGGAAGAGGCCCTGAAGGAGGGTAAAGCCCTTCTCAGCGAACAGAGCTACGAGGAGGCGGTGGTTCGTTTTGAAGAGGCACTCGAGATGGCGGACGAACGCAACAGGGCTCTGTATCTGTTCTATATAGCTTACTCCTACGCAATGGCTGGCAAAAACGGCCTGGCCATGCGCTATCTGAACGAAGCCGTGCCCTCAGAGCAGATGGCTCACTACGGGGACTACGTTCTACTGAAGGGCAGGCTTCTTATAGAGGGACAGTCGTATCGAGAGGCGCTCGAGCTTATCGAAGCTTTTCTCGAACGCTATCCCGAACATGATTGTGCTCAATCCGCCCTTTTCCTCTCAGCCTTTTGCAGCAGCCGGCTCGGGCTGGACAGCGAGGCGCAGCAGCGATTGCAACGAGCCTATGCCCTTGATCCCTCATCGGACACGGGCAGAAAGGCCAAAGAAATACTAGATACACTGTGAGGACCCAATGAAACAAAAAAAATTTCTCTTCCTGTGTTTTGTGCATCTCCTGCTCATGTTCATCCTGGGCGTTTCACCCCTGGGGTGTGAAGAGCAGCCGCCTGTGCTGAAGATCATTGTTCCCCGCTCGAATTCGGCCCTGCCCCTGCTGCTGCTGGCCGGGCAGGATCCAATACCAGGCGTGGACATACAAACCGAGATGATCATCAGTCATGCCCAGGCTTTGATCGCGCTTCTGCGCGGCGATGCGGATCTGCTGCTCACCGGGACCAGCCAGGGTTGGGAAAATTATCTCAACGGTGGACCTCTGCTTATGGTGAACACGGGTGTTTGGGGCATCTCCTATATGGTCGGCCGGGCCGGCTGCGAGCCGATAGGCGGTTTGAAAGAACTGTCGGGAAAACGGATCGCGCTTCCCTTTCCCGGCTCGCCTCTCGATTTTCAAACGCGTTATCTGTTGAGCAAGGCAGGCATCGATCCGGACCAGGATGTCAAGATCAGTTATTCGCCTCCTCCGCAGACCGCCGCCCTGCTGGCCGGCGGCCAGATCGATGCGGCCCCTCTTCCCGAGCCCCTTGCTTCCCAGCTCGTAGTCAAGCAGGGACTGGTGCGCCTGCTCGACTACAAGAGGATGTGGGCCGAAGCTAATGGCGGTGACCCCCGCTCCCCTCAGGTCAGCCTGTTTGCACTAAAAGCTTTTGCCGCCTCTCACGGGCAGCTTCTCGAAGAGCTGATCCAGGCCTGGCGAAAGGCTTCGCAGCAGGTGGCCGACGATCCTAACGCCGCTGCCGGGAGGTATGCCGAGGTGCTCGGTTTTCCCGAGCAGGTGATCCGTCGCTCCCTGGGGAATACTCTCTTTTACATACCCTCTCCGGAGGAGAACCGTCAGCGAGTACAGGACTACTACGGGCAGGTGCGGGCTTTTCTGCCCGGTAAGCGAAAGGAGCTCGAGGCCGATTTCTTCTTCGTTCCTCAATGAAACGCATCACACTGTACCTGCTCGGTTCCCTGCTGCTGTTGGGAATTTGGACGATCGGCTCGCTTCTTGCCGGTTCGTTTATCGTGCCCACACCGTGGCATACATTGCTCGAGACGGGGAGCCTGCTGATCCAGGCTTATACCTGGAAACAGATTCTGATCACCTTTGTTCGTGTGGGAGCGGGATTTCTGATAGCCCTGGTCGGCGGAACGTTTATCGGAGTGCTCTCGGGACTGAACCGGGGAATCGAGGCCCTGCTTCGTCCCCTCGTCCTCGTGCTTCAGGGCGTGCCTCCACTGCTTTGGGCGATTCCTCTGATCCTTATCCTCGGTGTCGGCCACCTCTCGCCGATTCTACTGATCGCCCTGATCTGTTTCCCTTTGGTTACCTTGAACGTGAACGAGGGCATGAAGGCTCTTCCTCGTTCTTTGGAGGAGATGCTGCAGGTCTTTGCTCCCGGATTTCGGTCTCGTCTGAGAGAGCTGATCCTCCCCCATCTCAAACCGTTTATCGCTGCGTCGGTAAAGCTGGGCCTCGTACTGGGAATCAAAGCCTCGGTCATCGGCGAATATTTCGGCGCCAACAATGGTATCGGTTTTCAGATCCAGGCTGCCTATCAATCTCTTCAGGTGCCGAAACTTTTCGCCTGGGGGCTGCTGCTCATCGCGCTCATCGTGGTGGCCAACCAGTTGTTGTCCCGGCTGGAGGGATTTCTTACGGCCACGGTCAAGAGGATCGAGCGCTTCGATCCTCAGGCTGCACACAGGGAGATCCAGCAGCGGTTGCGGCAAAGATTCAGGGCTAAGGCGGAGGCGGCTGCATTAACCCTTCGCGAAGTATGCTTCTCCTATCCGGGCGAAGATCTGCTGCTGGACAGCATCGATCTGAAGGTCGGCTGCGGTCAGATCGCCGTGATCAGCGGAGATTCGGGCAAAGGCAAGACGACCCTGCTCCACGTTGCCGCGGGCCTGCTGCAGCCTCAGAGCGGGCGGGTTGAACGCCCCGAGCGGCTTGGTGTGGTGTTTCAGGACGACAGGCTGCTGCCCTGGCGCTCGAACACCTGGAACGTGGCTGTTCCGCTTATGTATTCGGGAATCCCCGTGGAGGACGGGCTGTCCTTCTCCCGTTTCCTGATCGCCGAAGCGGGCCTGCAGGGATTGGAAGCCGGGTTTCCCGACGAGCTTTCCGGAGGCATGAAAAAGAGGCTCGGTTTTGCCCGCTGCTTCTCTCGTTTTCCAGAAGCGATCCTCCTCGATGAGCCGTTTGCCGGTCTCGATGCCGAGGCACGCAGGAGCCTCTGGCAGAAGTTCATGGATCTGCTGTCACTGCATCGCGGGCCCGTGATCGTGGTGACCCATTTCCCCGAGGAGGTGCCCCGCTGCAAAACCTGTTCCTTCTATTCCCTGAAACAGAGCCGCGCCGCGGGTAGAGCGGTCGGCCTGGCATCCGTGTCACCTCCCTCCTGAGTATCGCTTTTCCAGGTGAATGGTTTCTCGATTCTCGCC
>CAYMGP010000049.1:0-29432 GCA_964390045.1 uncultured Spirochaetaceae bacterium
TACTTTCGCTCCGAAGGCGCCAGCTGCTTGACTCCATCTCCCAGAACATCCTCTACTCGCTGCCTCCCGTAGCTCTCCTCCAGCCAGGCTCGAGCCTCTCCGCCTTGCATCGCTTCGGCGCGCCGGATTCCCACCACCATACCTGAAAAACCGTCGGGATCCAGGGCGATGGGATCGTCCAGCCCGCCCCCTGTAGGCGAAAGGGTAAGATGCTTCTCCACGACACAGGCACCCATCAGCACCGCCAGAGCCGGAACGAGCAGGGGATCCCGGGAATGGTCCGAGACACCCACCGGCCTGCCGAAGATGGCCCGTAGATTGGCAACGAGGCGCAGGTTGTACTCCTCCTCGGGAGCGGGATAGGTTGTCACGCAGTGAAGCAGAATCGTCTGCGGACTGGCTGCAATCAGGGCCTTCTCGATATCGCCGAGAGTGGAAACGCCGGTGGACAGAATCAGGGGAACTCCGTAGCCGGCGACCTCGGCGAGCAGGGGAAAGTGATTGAGCTCCGGAGAGGCGATCTTGAAGGCCTTCACCCCTAGCGATCGGAGAAGCCGGGCGCTTCTCTGGCCGAAGGCTGAGCAGAGAAACTCCAGACCTCGCTTCTCGGCCCGTTCCTTGAGCCGAACGTAGAAGGAGCTGTCCCGTTCCAGCTCGCGGAAACGATCGTAGATGGGGGTTCTGCCACCGGGAAGGTTGATGCTGCCAGTTTTTGGGTGAACGATTTCATCGGCAAAGATAACCTGGAATTTAATACAATCGGCTCCCGCTTCGGAGGCGGCATCGATCAGGTCGAAGGCCCGGGACAGATCACCCTGGTGGGCGCTGCCCGCCTCGGCCACGATGAAACAGGGGTGGCCTGAGCCGATCGGATGCTCGCCGATGGTAATGCTCAGCGCCGGAACCACGGCTATTCCCGCTCGAGGTACACCCGGCTGCCTACCGCGTCCCGCTGTTTCTGGTACTTTCCCATATAGGGTTTATCGGCCGGGCCGTCCATCAGGGCGAAGACGATCTGACAGATGCGGCGCCCGCTGGTGAGGCGAATGGGAAGGCGATTGGCGTTGTACAGCTCGAGGGTGATGGTTCCCTCGAAGCCCGGGTCAACCCAGCCTGCATTTTGGATAAAGAGCCCAATCCGTCCGATAGAGCTCCTGCCTTCCACGAAGGCGGTTACATTGTTGGGTAGCCTTATGTACTCCTGGGTCACGGCAAGCATGAAGCTGTGGGGCGGGATAATGATCTCCTGCCTTTTGATCTCTATATACTCCAGTTCCCTGTCCAGGCCGATCGCCTCCATGCGATTTTCATCGATCTTCAGGAAGTGATCTCCCAAACGAAGATCTATCGAGGCGGGCTGGATCTGGCGCTCCTCGAGAGGTTTGACCACGATAGTCCCCTCTGCCAGAAGATTCCTCAGGGTGCGGTCAGAGACAATCACTGTGTCGGAACTCCTTTCTCATGCGTGTCCATCTCGTATTGGGAAATCATGCTGAACTTGAGGTTTTTAAGCTTTTCGGACAGCGAGACCTTGTACACATGAGGATTGATCAGGCGCTTGTAGGTATCGTCGAGAGCGCGAAGGTTGCTCTTGGTCCTCTGCTGAATCGCTTTGAGCTCGGGGAACTCACCGATTATCTCGCCGTCCCGCATACGCAGGCTGAGCAGGGGCTCGATGCGCTGACAATCACAAACATCCAGGTAGCGATAGGGGTATCGGGGATGGTAGAACCTGTAGGTTTTATTCGACTCGAGGACTTCTTCATCCAAGGTAATGAGATCGGCAATTGGAGCGCCCGATTCATTGTAGAAACGGTTGACCTGTTTGATTCCCGGATCGGAAATCTTCTCCGGATTATTGGAAACCTTGATCGTAGGAACAAACTTGCCCTCCACTTCCTTAGCCTTCAACTTATATACTCCGGTTAGGGCCGGGTCGCTTCTCGCAGTTACCAGATGGGTACCCACCCCCCAGATATCGATCGGCGCCTTCTCGGTGATCAGCTGGTGGATGATCCCTTCATCCAACTCATTGGAGGCGGCGATCTTGGCGTTCTTCAGCCCCGCCTCATCCAATCGTTCGCGAACCCTTTTGCTCAAATATTCCAGGTCGCCCGAATCCAAGCGAACGCCGAAGCTGTCGTGCCCCTTTTCCTTGAGCTTTTTCCCGATCTTGACGGCGTTCTCGATACCGCTTCTCAGGGTGTCATAGGTATCGATCAGCAGGATGCAACCGTCGGGGTATACTTCCGCGTATTTCTCGAAGGCTGTGAGCTCCGAATCGAAGCTCATGATCCAGGAATGCGCCATGGTGCCCTTCACCGGGATATCGAAAAGCCTGCCGGCCAGAGTGTTGGAGGTGCCGGCAACCCCGCCTATATAAGCCGCCCGGGTGGCGGCCAGGGCCCCGTTCACCCCGTGGGCCCGGCGCATGCCGAACTCCAGTATCACCCCCTCCTCACAGGCCAGGTAGACGCGCGCCGCCTTGGTAGCGATCAGGGTCTGAAAATTTACGATATTGAGAAGCAGGCTTTCCAAGAGCTGGGCCTCTATCAATGATCCCTGCACCCGGATCAAGGGCTCGTTCGGGAAAACCAGCGTTCCCTCGTCCATGGCGTGTATCTCGCCCCGAAATCGGAAATCCGCCAGATAGTCGAGAAACTCTTTTCTAAAGATTTTCTGTCTGTCGAGGAAATCCAGATCTTCCCCGTCGAAACGAAACCTGCTGACACTTTTCAGGAAAGTTTCGAGGCCTGCAAATACGGAAAATCCTCCGCCGAAGGGAGCCCGGCGAAACAACATCTCAAAGCAAGCTTGGGGATTGTGTCCCTGCAGGAAATAGCCCTGCATCATAGTCAGCTCGTAGAAATCGGTGAGCATGGCGCAGTTCATCGAACAGTTACTTTCCATATCCGCATTACCTCAACTGTTCCGCTTTAACAATCCGTACCCCCGCCTTGCTCATCTCCTCGAGGCGAGCCTGCAAGCTTCCCGGGGGCGTATCGATTCCCCGACAGGCATCCTCGACGAGGATCACGTCGAAGCCCAGCCTGAGGGCATCCATGGCGGAGTAATAGACGCAAACATCCAGGGCCAATCCCACCAGGTACACCTCTTGCAAAGCCAGGCCCTTCAGGTAATAGTGCAAACCGGTCGGGGTTTTCTTGTCATTCTCGAAAAAGGCGGAGTAAGAATCCAGATTTCTGTTCGTTCCCTTGCGCACGATCAAATCAAAAGCCTTCGTGTCCAACTGCGGATGGAACTCCGCCCCCTCGGTTCCGGGCACACAGTGTTCGGGCCAGAGCACCTGCTCGATGCCTTCGATCTCAATCACTTCGAAGGGATCTTTCCCCGGATGGTTGGAGACGAAAGATACATGGTCTTTCGGGTGCCAGTCCTGGGTAGCCACCACGGCGGAGAAACGGGGAATTATAGAGTTGATAACCGGAACGACCCTGTCGCCTTGCTCCACGGCAAGATTTCCTCCGGGGCAGAAATCGTTCTGTACATCCACGACCAACAACACGCCTGCACTGCCACGCTTCATCAAAGCTTCCTCTCTATAACAGACCGTACTTCAGCTTGAGCCTCAGGATTCTGCGAACCCCTTCGTCTATCGTTTCGGAGGTTACTTCCCCGGCTTCAACCAGGGCGAGAACCTCCTCAATCAGTTTTAATACATCCAAGGTGCCATATTCAAGAATGATATCCACTCCGGCGTTGAGGCTGGCCTTGAGAATTTCGGAGACGGTGTAGTGATCTCGAAGCGCTCCCATCTCGATATCGTCGGAGATAACCACGCCTTCGAAGTTGAGCCTTTCTCGAAGCAGGCCCTTTATTATCTTGGCAGACAGGGTGGCGGGGTAATCCGGATCGATCTGGGGGTAGAGGATATGAGCTGTCATGACCGCATCCACTCCGTGGCGGATCGCAATCTGGAAGGGGATCAGGTCTTCATTGATCAAAGTCCGCTCATCGACGTCCACCACGGGAAGGTGATTGTGGGAATCTACGTCTGTTCGTCCGTGACCGGGGAAATGCTTCACCACCGAGGCGATTCCCGCCCGCCTGGCCCCGAACAGGTAGTAAACACCCTGCTCGCCAACCTGCACGGCATTGGCTCCCAAAGAACGGTCTCCGACAATCGAATCATCGGGAACCGAGAAAAGATCCAGCACGGGAGCAAAGTTGATATTGCATCCCACCGACAGCGCTTCCCTTCCTGTGATGTAGGCAACCGCCTCGACATAGTGAGGATCCCGATACTCTCCCCAGTAAAAAGGCGCGGGAAAACGGGTCAGGGTATCCAATTCCAGGCGGTTCACCCGCCCTCCCTCCTGATCCACGGCAATGAGCAGACAGATCGCCGGACTGTTGCCCTGACTGGCCTCTTGAAGATCAGCGGTGAAGCTGGTCACCTGTTCCCGGCTCTGGATGTTGCGCCGGGTCAACATGATCCCTCCGAGGTATCCCTGTTCGATGAGCTTCTTTACCTTCTTGCCTACCTTGGTTCCCGGAACTCCTGTTAGAAAACGCTGTCCGACCTTCTGAGGCAAAGACAGATTGGATAGATACAGCTCCACTACCTGCTCGGGCGTAGGGGGCCGCCCACCCTGCTCCGGGTAAAGGGGCAGGATCATGCTCTCAACTTTGCCCTGCTGCGTTTCCGCCGTTCCCGGGGCGGGCCGCATGCTCACCTTCGGAGGCTCCTTGGCCCCAGTGGGCGGCTGCTCGGCCTGTCTTTGAGTCTGACAGGCGGCGATGAGAAAAATTAAGAGGAGAAGAAAAACTTTACTGTACACTTTGGAGTGCATTGGTGGTTGGAAGTGGAGGATAGGGGACTTGAACCCCTGACCTATAGATTGCGAACCTATCGCTCTACCATCTGAGCTAATCCCCCGCGGTTCCTGGAAAAACTGCGATATGATAGCAGCATTGATTTCCCTGTTCAAGCCTCAACCGTCATTCCCTCTCGAGCCATCATCACTTCCAGGTTTGTCTTTCCGGCGATGCTCTTCTGGATCTTGCGCTCTATCTGACTGAGCTCCTCGTCGCTGCGATCTGGATCATGATGAAACAACAGCAGCTTTCTGATCCCCGCCTTGTGAGCGACATTCACCGCGTGCTCGAACGATGAGTGTCCCCAGCCTAGCTTCGAGGAGATGTGCTCGCTGTGTGTGTATTGAGCGTCGTGGATAAGAATGTCGGCTCCCTCTATGAAGTGAATTACTTTGTCGTTTTCCTCTTGCGCCGCCATCGCACCTTCCTTGACGGCCTCCTCGTCATAGCTTGGATCATCGGGCTCTACATCGAAGACATTTCGAAAAGGCTCCGTATCATAGGCTGTGCAGAGTACTTTCCCGCGATACTCGAAACGATAGCCGAGAACAAGAATCGGGTGGTTGAGATACTTGGTAGTCAGCCAGATGCCGCCTCCCAAGTCCTGGGAGCCTTCTTTGAGATTAAAATAGTCGATCTTGGCGGCCAGCTCGGTAAGCCGTACAGGCCAGTAGCGGTAGGTGAGCATGCCACCGACGATCTTGTCGAGGGTGTCCTCTTCGTAGGTTACCGGACCGAAGACCTTGAGCTCGGTATTGGGAATGAAAAGCGGAATGAAAAAGGGAAATCCCATGATGTGATCCCAGTGGGTATGGGTAAGAAAGAGCTCTGTCTTAATTGGTCCTTTCGGTAGATCATGTTTCATGATGTGCCCGGCCAGCTCCCGGATTCCCGTGCCGGCGTCGATGACAACGAGCCGCTCCTCCTCCCCGAAACGCAGCTCGAGACAGGCGGTATTGCCTCCGTACTTCACAGTGCTGGGACCGGGACAGGGAACAGAGCCTCGAACTCCCCAAAATCTCACTCGAATCGACACTCTCTGAAATCCTCTATTGACAAAATATATGGCGCGCCCGGCTCAGGGGCGCCCGGCCAGGGGCGCCCGCTGCCGCGCGCTGCTAGCGAGCAACCTGCAAAAACACCTGGGCCTTCTCGATCTCCGCCTTAACAGCATCTTCTATACTCTCCAGATATTCCCAGTCAACCCCTGTCTCCCCCAGAACCTCATCGGACAGCATCTCCGGATAGCGATCCCCTGAAAAACCCAGCTCGTAGGTATTGCTGAACAGGTTGGCGATGGCCACGGTAACGACCAGATCTCTGTGCGTCCCGGTGTATTCGCCCAGGTTGTGATGGAAACAGACAGCGTCAGACAGGTTCTCTCCCAAACGCCAGTTCTCGATGATCAGCTTGCCCACCATGGCATGGTTGACCAGCATTATCTGCTCTTCGGATTTATACAGGGGGATGTGTTCGCGGTCGGTATTCGAGATCGCTTCTACATATTCCTTGGCCAGCTTGTTGTTCAGAGGGATCTTGCCGATGTCGTGGAGCAGACCGGCAATAAAGTACTCCTCCCGTAGTTTGGGATCCACGTTCCGGCGGTTCGCGATAAGCTTGGCGGTAACCCCAACACTGATTGAATGACGCCAAAAACCCTCCATATTCAGGGCCTGAAAATCGCTGGATTTACCCAGGGTTCCCAGGACGGCGGTACTGAGGGCCAGGTTCTTCACGGTATTGATTCCCAGCATGATAATCGCCCGTACAAGAGAGGTAATCTGGTTGGGCAGCGAGTAGTAGGCGGAGTTGATCAACCGCATCACTTTTCCCATCAGAACGGGATCCAGACTGATGATCTGGTTCAAATCCGCAGGAGAGGTTTTTGGATTGTTGGTGATTTCCAGAACCTTGGCTACAGTAACCGGTAGAGCGGGCATCTTATGTACATAGGCCTGTATGACCTTGAGAATTGTATCTCGTTCCATTACCTCATCCCTTGATCTTATGAAGGATTCCCTTCAGCTTCGACTGCAAAATCGTTCCCAGCGTCTTGTCGGGGTGGTAAGCAACCAGGTTTTGCATAAAAGCGAGTGTCTCGGCAACCTTGACCGAGCTCACAGAACCTTTTGGCGCCGGAGGTGGAAAGCTACTCTCGATCTGGTGTTTTATGCCCGTTCTCCCCTGAAGTTTCGACTTAATATACTCTATCTTCAAATGGGCGTCACTGTGAAGGAAACTGCTTTTATTTTTTTCAGGAAGATAGTCGGTCAGCTGATTCAAATAACTCACCAGCCCTTCGGTCCTGCCACCAGGCAGCCGGCCTGTGTCTTCAGCCGGAGCAGAGATCACCTGCCCGGAAGCGATCGGCTCTTCGATCGACTCTGCGCGCGGTTCGGCGCGCGGTTCGGCAGCAGGCTGTTTCCTTCTCTGTTCCAATCGTTTGCGAATACGAGCGAGGAAGTCGCGGAGCCTCTGGCGAAGATCTTTCTTTGCCTTTTGCTTCTCTTCGGCTTCGGCAACGACCGGCTCCTGTTCCGGAACGAGCTGCGGCGCCTCCGCCGGTTCGAACGCAGGTTCCGGGAATTCCGGAGGTTCTTCCGCAACATCCCTGGCGAAGCGGGGAATCCCTTCGAAGCCCTCAGGCGGCGGCGAAACGTACGGCTGTGGCCTGGGCTCGACAGGCGACGGTTGGGGCGCTGCCGGCGGCGGTTGAAACGGCGGGAAAGAAGGAGTAATGGGCGGCCGTACGGGAGGCTGCTGAATCGGCACAGGCACGAACTGCGGTCGGGCGTTCATCCTGCTCGATATGTCCCGCAGCTCCTGAGCCAAACGATCCACCATTTGCGCCTGGGCGCGCATCGATTCCCGCAGCGACTGGGAAAGCAACTGCTCGGCCTGAGGATGCAGCGGCCTGGGAACCTCCGGTTCGGGAGGCGGCGGGCTGGGACGCGGGATCTCTTCGACAGGTGGAGGCGTTGGGGGTTCCATACGCGGTTCCGGCTGGGGAGGCGGCTCCTTCGGCAGGAGAGGCGGCGAAGGGGCTTCAGCCCGGGGCGGCTGCGGGGGCCGCTCCTGAAACACAGGAGGCAAGCGAAAATCCTTCCAACTAGGATTCTCCTCATACAGTTTCTGATCGTCGAGAAGGGACATAAGCGATTCGGGGCTCTCGTCCCGGATTTCTACGCTTTCCGGCTCGAAATCGAGACTCTCCTCCATTTCGTCCAGATTGATGCTTTCCTCCTCCTCTTCGATCCGCATAACCGGCTCCTGGCCGCCGAACTTGAGGATCGGCACGGCTTCCGCTTCCATTTCCTGGGGCTTCCGCTCCACAAGTGCCTCGAAATCAAGAGCTGCTTCCGGTTCTGCGGCCGCTTTCGCCCTCCGCCCCATAGCCTTCAACCTCTTCAGGTTGCTTTCCAATTCCGATCGATGAGGCGAGGCTATTTCTGAAATCGTATCCTCGTAGGCATCCAGAGTGCTGCGCAGCATGTCCAAGCCCGCTGAATCCGATCGGCTTCCCTCCAGGGTCATCACTTTCTCGAGCGTTTCCAGTGCACCTTCCGGATTGCCCATCTTCCTGTAGGTCTTTGCCAGCAACTCGTGAGCTTCCAGGTGATCCGGGTGATTCTCCAGAATATCCTTGAACACCTCTGAAGCGTGTTTGTGCTTGCCCTGAAGATAATACAGCTCCCCGAGCAGGAAGCGAGCACCGGGATCGCCGGGATCGCCTTCCAGGTAAAGCCTGACCTGTTTTTCCGCAGTATCCAGATCCCCCTTCTCCTTGGCCACCTGTGCTATGTCGAGGAAAAACTCCTTGTTCTGCGGTTCTAAGGCGAGCAGTCTTTTGTACAACTGCTGCGCCTGCTTATCCTTTCCCGTCCTGTGATAAAGTTTTGCCAGGGCCCGCAGGCTGGAAGTGTGGCTGGGATTCGCTTCGAGAATGGCTGTAAGAAGCCCGGCTGCCTCTTCGAATCGCTCGAGATAGATGTAGGTATTCGCCAATCGAAACCGGGCTTCGATGTTGGTGGGATCGAGATCAACCATTCTGTTGAACTCCTCGAGAGCCTCGGAGTAGTGACCCCGCTGCTCAAAGAGCGAGCCCAAGTTGCTGACAGCGGCGAAATACGAGGGGTCGATCTTCAAAGCCCCGCGATAGTGCTCGACCGCCTGATCGTTCATACCCAGTTTCCCGTACACTACACCAAGGTTGTTCCGCGCCTGAAGATTGTCCGCATCTATCTTGAGAATTTCGGAAAACACCTGCTGCGCCTCTTTGTCCTTACCCCGCAGCTGCAGGATTACTCCCAGATTATTCAGCGCCTCGATCCAACCGGGCTTCACCTTCAGAGCCTGTTCGAACTCAGCCTGAGCCTCGCTCAGGTTTTCGAGCTTCTGAAGAGCGATCCCCAGGTTGTAGTGGAGGTTTGGTTGGTTGTAGTCCCGCTCCAATCCCCGGCGATAGACGGCGATGGCTTCTTCCAGGCGACCCTGCCGCTCGCATACAGTACCGAGATTGTTGTAGGCCGGTACGAAGCCGGGATCAAGCTTCAAAGCCGTAGCAAACTCTTCGAAGGCCTGCTGATCCTGCTGTAGGTTTTTATAAACATTGCCCAAATTGTAGTGAATGTCCGCCCGTTCTGGAGACAGGCTCAATGCTTTTCGAAATGCGCTTATCGCCTCGTCGAAACGTTCGATTTTACGCAGCACAACACCAAGATTGTTGTAGCCTTCCGTATAGTCACGCTTGAGCTCGATCGCCTTCTTGAACTGTTGTATGGCCTGACCGTAATCACCTAGTTTTTCGTATACGCTGCCCAGGAAATTATAGGTCAAGCTCATGCGTGGGTTACGCTCAATCGCCTTGAGCAGCAGCTGCTCGGCTAGCTTGTAATCCCCTATCCGGTACGCTTTACGAGCGCGGGTCAACGATTCACGCACGGTCATTGCTTTCATTCGCTGAAATCCTAGGGCAGCAAAGCGGAGGGCCGAACACCGATCTCCTTGGAAAACAGGCTTTTGTGAGGGGGATCTGTAGCATCATAGGCTACGACGGAGAAGTAGTACAACTTGCCGTTTTCCAAGCCGGTCACCTCGATCTCAGAAACATTGCCGATATCAATAGGTGAGGGTCCTAGCTCGCTGTCGCCGCTGCGGTAGACACCGGGCGCCGGCCCGTAGTAAACAAGATAGCCCTCCACGTCTTGTTCGTTCACAGTGTTCCAATACAACCGTACTGTTCCGTTCCCGGCGACTCCGTATAAACCGGTAGGTGGTGCCGGGGGCAGATCCTGCTCGTACACGATGCGCAGCTCCGACACCTCCGGGGATTGCTCGAGGGTTCCATCGGGGAAAAGCTCCACCATAACTTGAAGGAAGCGGCCCCGACTGTCCTCGAGCGATTGTCCGGGCCGGAATTGAGCCCAGGCAACAGAGGAGGTATCCGCATCCGCTCTGTCCGTCATCCTGAAGTAGAAGTATACCTCAGAATCTCCGGGAGTTCTGTAGGTTGCATCGATGCGCTTGGGCCTGGTTCCCGTATAGCCGAGATCAAAGGTACGGCTCCTGAAATTCCCCGTATGACCGTCGTAGCGGGTTAGAGAAGGCATTTCCACAAAGGCTTCAGAGATACGCAGCTCGTCAATAAACCCTGTATAGTCACCACCGATTATCAGTGATCCGGGGCTGGCATCCCCGGCCAAGGGAAGGAGAATCGTCCCTCGCTCCCCCCGCGAATCCGTAGTGTAGAGAATAGCCTCGGGCACTCCGTCCACAAGGTACTCGAGCAGTCCGATGCGGCTGTCGTAGCGCAGCAGATGATGATGCCAGTCGCGGGGTACCAATGCTGTTATGCCCCGGAAATGTAATACATTTTGCGTTCCTTCGGGGTCAGTAAAAAAATTGTAGAAGGTCCAATCCAATTTTCTCTGCTCTACAGTACAACGCACTTCTTGGGGCGCCACCTCCTCTCCGTTCCAACGGGCGCCGCGCCAGGAAAAAATCTGTTCTCCCTGTCCGAGAAACGCCGGGGACAGCCAAAACTCGATACTGAAATCACCGATCCAGCTTCCCCGTGCAAACAGGGAACCCGGCTCGGGCAGTAGGTGGATTCCCGTTTTGCCGCTGTTAAAAGCTGCGCTGGCACTGCCGAGGGCGGCTACATGATCGGCAAGCAGGATATCCTCGTGAAGCACCTGATAGCGGCCCATGACATCCTGGGAGGGGAGGTTATTGAAGTGCAGAAGCAAATCGGTAAGTCCGCTGGGCTGGTATTCCGCTTCTTTCAGAGTGTAGTCCAGATTTCCCCAGCGTCCGCTTACCAGGATGAGGTTTTCAGCTGTTGATACATCCCGCCAGTCGTCCTCCCGCCCCAAAACGAGAGAACGATCCTTGGCCGGCGCTGACACTGCAACCACGATGAGGATGCTTGCGTACAAAGCCAGTAGAGTTTTATTTTTCACAATTCTTCTATACATTATAATCGGAACGCCCAGAATACAACATGAACCCCAGGACGCCGGAATTCATAACGAATGCGCTGAAAGAAAAACTAGCGAATGCGCCCGATTCACCCGGTGTATACATTCTCAAGAGCGCTGAGGGGAAAATTCTGTACATCGGCAAGGCAAAAAGCCTGAAAAAACGCATTCGAGCCTATTTCACGGACAGCAAGGACATCAAAACCAGGCATCTCCAGATCCGTATCGGTGATTTGGAGGTCTTTTCCACGGGCAGCGAGGCCGAAGCTCTACTCCTGGAAAACAACCTGATCAAGCGTTGGAAGCCCAAATACAACATCAATCTCAAGGACGGTAAAACCTATCCCGTGATCCGTCTCACAGCGGAAAAGTACCCAAGGGTTTTTCGGACTCGCCGGATCGTTTTCGACGGTTCCAAGTATTACGGACCTTTTCCCAAGGTAGGTCAAATTGACCTGTATCTGAACCTCGTCGACAAGCTCTTCGCCCTGCGCAAGTGCCGGGGACCGGTCAAGACGAAGAAGCGCCCCTGCTTCTACTACCATATCGGCCGCTGTGCCGGAGTCTGTGCCGGAAAGATCACTCACAGCCAGTATATGCAGCGGGTGCACAAGGTGAAAATGTTGCTTGCCGGAGCAACCGAGGAGCTGGCCCGGGATCTGCGCGGGAAGATGCAGACGGCCAGCGCGCAAAAGGAGTACGAAAAAGCCGCCGAGTACAGGGATCAGCTCGAAGCTCTTCAGGTCCTTTCCAAGGAGCAAAAGGTGGTGGATTTCATGAGTGAAGCCCGCGACTACCTCGGCTACTGGACAGAGGAAAACAGGGTGCGGCTTACCGTGCTGCAGTTGCGCGCAGGCAAGCTGATCGGCCGGGATTCGATGCTCCTGGACAATTATTCCATCGAGGATGAGTTTCTACCCGCCTTCCTGGGCCAATACTACGGCGGCAGAAACAATCTGCCTCGAATCATCTATCTGCCCGCCCAACTCGAATCGAGCCACACCCCCGAGATCCTCGGTCGTTTTCTGAAGGAGCTCACAGGCAGCGCTGTGTCGCTACATTTTCCCAAAAAGGGCAAGCACGCCAGGCTGGTCGCCATGGCCACGGAGAGCGCGCGTTTCCGGCTCGACGGGGAGAGCAAACGACAGAAAAAGGCTCTGAATGATCTTCAGGAATCTCTCAATTTGAAACGTGCTCCGCGGCGTATCGAGGGCTTCGACATCGCTCACCTGGCCGGAAAGCAAACCGTTGCCTCCCTGGTGACCTTTCTCGACGGGCGCCCCCGGAAAAGCGGGTACCGTCACTACCACATAAGGTCCTTGAACGGTCGCATCGACGACTTCGAGGCGATCCGGGAAGTGGTGGCGCGCCGCTACAGCCGGCTGCTCAACGAGAGGGGCAGGCTTCCCGATCTTATTCTGATCGACGGCGGCAAGGGACAGGTCAGCTCGGCTGTCAGCATGCTGAAAGCCCTGGAAGCTTCCCACGTTCCGGTAGTTGGGCTTGCCAAGAAAAACGAAGAGGTCTTTCAGCCCGGGCACTCAGAACCCATCATGCTTCCCGAATCCTCGGAGGCACTGCGTTTACTTCAGGCGGTGCGGGACGAAGCCCACCGCTTTGCCACCACCTTCCACAAACACCTGCGGACCGCCGATCTGAACACCTCCGTGCTGGAGAGTGTTCGGGGAATCGGCAAGAAACGCAGCAAGGCACTCCTTACAGCCTTCGGATCGCTGCAGGACATCTGTAAACAGGAACCCGAAGTGATTGCCCGGGCCGCCCGTCTCAGCCTCGAGCAGGCCGAGCAGCTGCTCGTCTACCTTCAAAAACTAGAAAAAAATACTCTCGCCGATAGATAAATCTATCATTATATTAGTTGGAATTATGAAACGCATGTTTATGATGCTGTTGCTATCTCTCACGGTGATACTGCAAGGCTGGGCTTTCGATCTGCAGCCGCCGCTTGATAAATATTGGATCTCGTCGGGATCCGGCTACAGAAACGATCCTATGGGTGGAAGGGAAAACAGCCAGCTGCACAAAGGAATCGATCTGGTCGGACCGAATCGTGCGCCTGTTAAGGCTGCTGCTTCGGGAATCGTGGCTGAGCATTGGCCCGCGCCCAACGGTTACTACTCAGGCCATCCGATATACGGCGGGCTGATTGTAATCGATCATCAGAACGGTACCTTTACCTTGTACGCTCATCTATCCAGCACCTATGTAGGAGAGGGAGACCGCGTCGAGGCCGGGCAGGTGATCGGTAGACAGGGTAATACAGGTATCACGACGGGGGAGCACCTGCACTTCGAAGTGATCGTCAATCCTCTTTTATATATCTCGCAGGGAGAAAATCTGGGCCTGGACGGCACACCGCGTTAGGCTGTTTATCAAATAAGCTGCCTATCAAAACTGAAGAGTAAAACTGATTATCGTCAGATCTCTTCGCAGCAGCTGGTTTACCTTGGAATCAAAACGCACGTTTTGTTTTTCACAGGCAGCCTGCAGGTACGAAAGATAGTAGAGCCCCAACTCCGGATTGATTTCCTTGACCGGCATCTCTTCGTGGAAATGAAGCAGGGTGCGTGAGTTCAAGTCGATGTCCATTTTATTCTCGATCTGACTTTTCAATTTACTATATTCACGCTCGCGATTGAAAAAAACGATCTGCAGCCTGTTTTCCGTACCGATAGAGGCTGTTTTGCCGCTTACCCTGTAGGTGAGATAGAGAAAGTCCCCCTTACTCAACATATGCTGCTGCACCCTGGCCCTCACTTTGCTGTTCAGAACGATGTTGGGGTCCAGAGGATCGTCGCGGGCGACCATTTCCCGCGCGACCTGCAGGTAGTGATTCGCCTCGGAGAACGACAGCAGCTCAACGATCATCAGTGCCAGGTACTCAGCGATCGCGGCTTTTTCCAAATAATTCTCCAGCAACACTCTGATCTGGGCGATGAGGCTGTGATACTCCGCTTGTCCTCTCGATTTGACCAGAACGCACCAGATTATATTCGGCATACTGATCATGAACCTGTCGATCAGGAAATAGCGGATCTTCTTTTCTTCTTCGCCGAGAGCGGAGTTGCCTCCTATTTTTCGAAAGAGACTCTGCTGAACGTCCGTAGAAACCGCAGGAATCTCGCCGGCCACACTGACGAGAAGGTTTTCCACATACTGCTGGTTAATAGATGAATCGGCATCGATGATTTTCGACGGATTTGTCCGGTTCCAGTGTTTTATCAGCGGAGAATCGAGAAACACAGTGAAGCATTCCTGCCCGAATTTCTTGTACATAATGCGATACACGATCAGCTTGGTAAGATCCACAATCTCCTGCCGCTTCGAGGTAAACTCGATTCGAGCCAGCTCCAGAGAGGCGATATAGTCGATATTTATCATTTTCTGCAGGGAGGCGGCAGAGAAGTTGTTCAGCGAGATTCCATACTCGATTTGACGATCCACGGTTCGGATTCGTTTGAGCTGTTTCTTATGCCGTATGAACCACTCGATTCCCTCAGAGGTGAGGGTGATTTTAACCGGGAGATTGATGACTGGATTCTTTGCAGCAGCCATTTATCGACTTCCTGGCCTCACTCCTCCAGTTTGATCGAATGTCTCCTTTTTTGGAAGTGCTTGGCAACGACAACGCAGTTGCGTTTGTCGTTGAACACGATTTTCCATTTCTTCGAAGCTTTGATTGCGAAAACACTCGCTTCTTTTTTTGTTGAATTCGTTCCACTCTTCGAGCCTGGCAAATCGCTTGCGAAACAGACCCCTTTTGTCGAACAGATTGCTGCTGCCGTCGATTTTTATTTCTTTGTTTTCAGACACCTCTCCTACCTCTTATCACCTGCCGGGAAATAGTTCATCAGAATAGCGACTTCTTCCCGATAGACAACCGGTCAGGCGAGAGCGGCGCAGCTTCGTGCTCAGGAGCTCCAGGTTCCCCGGCCGCCCTTGACAATGCTGTAGTACAGAAACAGCTGCATCAGGCAGCTCTGCAGCGGGCTCTTGAGGGAACGCACCCGCACATCGAAGCAAGCGATCAAGAGCAGGATCGTCCGCAGCTCCTCGAGATTGTACTGACGACTGCCTTCGGCGTAGATTTTCTGGACTTTCTTGCTGCGAATCTTCAACCGGTTGAACGACTCTTCAAGGGAGTAACGCCTGTGCTGAAGCCGCTTCAGGGCCATCAGCTTTCGGAACTGGCCGAGAATACCCGCCAAAAGCTGAACCGCGTCCCCTTCCCGCGACGACTGCAGTTTGTTGAGCACTTCCAGGGACGCCGGAAAATCTCTACCTGCAATCTTTTCGAACAGAGTGAAGACATTTTCATCCTTGCTGTGGTAGAGGATCGTCTCCACATCTGCATATTCGATACTGCTCCCCTCGCCGAAATATAGGGCCAGTTTGTCGCATGTGTCCCGCAGTTCTTTCGTATTGTTCTCCACCATCTGTAAAAGAAAGGCGGCGGCCTGGGGGTTGATCGTTATGTTGCGTTTCTTGAAAAAGCTCAAAATCCAACCCCTCTTCTGGTTTTCGAAAAGCTCCCAGAAGATGATCTTGTTCTTCTTGGGTACCATTCTGTCGAAGCGCTTGTCCACCCGCCCGATCTGGTCTGAGATCATGAGAAAGCTCGTTTGCGGAGCAGGATGGCTGCAGTATTCCGCCAGCTGATCGAAATCGCGCTTGCCGCTCAACAATTCTATATTTTTGAGCAACACCACCCTGTAGGGGGAAAAAAGTGCGCCGTTGCGCAGCGCGGCCAGCACCTCGCTGACATCGCTGTCGAAGGCATAGAAGCGATGGATCTCGGGGGATTGGCCGATGTCCTTGCAGATCCTGTCGATAAGCTTAGCGACGAAAGAGTCTTTTTCACCCTCCTCCGGTCCCAGCAGCAGGTAGAGGGAGTCCTCTTTACTCATAATTACGGATGAGAAAGAACAGTTTTCCTAGAATTCGCACGTTCTGTGTGTAGATCGGAGGATAAGCGGTATTCTCCGCTTTCAGCATCACCCTGTTTTTCTCGAGAAAAAAACGCTTCAGGGTCACCGCTTCGTCTACCAGTGCGACTACGATATCCCCGTTGTCCGCCGTATTTTGGTGACGGACTACGGTAATGTCGGAGTCGAAGATGCCGGCGTCTTTCATGCTGTCCCCGCGTACCCGCAGAGCGAAATACTTACCGGGTCGCAGATACCCTTGGGGAACGGCTAGATGTCCCTCCATGTTCTCCTCGGCAAACAGGGGTTTGCCGGCTGCCACGGAGCCCAGGATGGGAACCGAATGGTACGATTGCTCCTCATAAAGTTCATCGTCGCCGAGCACTTTGATGGCTCGCGAACGGTTGAGATTGCATTTAATGGCTTGTTTCTTCTGCAGCGCTTTAAGGTGATCGTAGGCGCCCTTCACAGACACGTGCAGATGATCGGCGACTTCTCGAACCGTCGGGGGATATCTGTATTCGCGAATAAAGCTCTTTATATACTCGAGCACTTCCTTCTGCCGGACCGTTAATCCCTTCATGCTACTTCCTGATCTCTATCCCATGCTTCTTGATCTTGTTATGCAAGTGCGAAGGGGTAATGCCCAGGGCCTTGCTGGCGCGGGTAATATTCTGTCCGTTTTCCTCAAGCTTTTTTACGAGAAACTCCCGCTCAAACTCATCCTTGGCTTCGTTGAGCTTCATGCTCTCAAAGCCCTTGAGAACTTCATCTTTCTCCCAATCGCTGCGGCTTGTCAGGTATCGTCTGACTGAATCGGTAGAGATGACCTGTTCCTCAGTCATAATGTTAATCCGCTCGACGAAATTTTTCAACTCTCTCACATTTCCCGGCCAGGAATAGCTTCGCAGCAGCTGTACAGCCGGCTCCGAAAATCGTTTCGTTTCGATCCCTGCAGGTCGTTTGATCTTACCCATGAAGTAGTCGATCAGTTCCTGTAAGTCCTCCATTCGCTCCCGTAGGGGCGGTACAAAAATCGGAACCACGTTGATACGGAAGTACAGGTCCTCCCGAAAGCGTCCGGCCCTGATCTCTTCCTGAATATTCTTGTTGGTAGCGGCGATGACCCGTACGTCCGAGCTGATTGACTCTTCTCCTCCGATACGCTCGAACTTCATCTCCTGCAGAACCCGTAAAACCTTGGCCTGGGTGTTGAGAGACATATCGGCGATTTCGTCCAGGAAAATAGTTCCTCCATGGGCAACCTCGAATTTTCCCCTACGTCTCGAATAGGCGTCGGTGAACGCTCCTTTCTCGTGTCCGAACAACTCGCTTTCGATCAGGGTTTCCGGTATCGAGGCGCAGTTCACTTCGACAAACGGCCCGTTCGAGCGGTTCGAGCGGCGGTGTATCTCCTTGGCTACCAGCTCCTTTCCCGTACCGTTTTCGCCGAGAATGAGAATGCGGGCCTCGCTCGCCGCACTCTGCTCGATCAACTCCCTGACTTTATCGATAGCCTCTCCCGAACCGATCATCTCGTCTTCCATGAATATGCTCTGCTTGAGATTGCGGTTCTCTTTTTTTAGCTGTTTCAGCTTGAGCGCGTTGTCCACAACGGTGATCGTTTTTTCCAGCGAGAGGGGCTTTTCCAGGAAATCGAAGGCACCCAGTTTCACGGCCTGTACGGCCATGTTGATATTTGCGTGACCGGAAATCACCACCACTTCGATATCCGACCACTCCTGCTTGATTCGCTTGAGAACATCGATGCCACCCATGTTGGGCAGCCAGACGTCAAGAACGACCAAATCGACACTCCGGCTGCCGAGCACATCGAGAGCCTGGAATCCGTCCTCGACGGCTGTTACCCGGTAGCCTTCATCCCCCAAGACATCTTTGAGTACCTGACGAATCCCAAGCTCGTCATCCACGACCAGTACGTTGCTCAAAGCTCACTCCAACGGTAAATCGATTATAAACGTAGTACCGATTCCCTCCTGGGTCTCGAACCAGATATTACCATCATGATCGAAAATAATACGCTCGACAATAGCCAGGCCCAATCCGGTCCCCTCCTTCTTGGTGGTGAAGTAGGGCTCAAAGATTCGTCTCTTTATATCATCACTGATACCGCCACCACTGTCTTTGATCCAGATCCTGCAGTAAGCCCTGCTTTCTTTGTTTATCTTGGCCGAACGCAGGGTGATCTCCCCGCCCCGGGGCATGGCCTGCATGGCGTTCTTGAAAAGATTGGCGAATACCTGCTTGAATTGGCTGGGATCGACCCGTATGGTAAGTTCCTTTTCTACATGGCTGGAATCTATGCGCACGTTCTGCGATAGGCTCTCGTACATGTCCGTGACCTCATCAATCAACTCCCGCAAGACCACCGTCTCCGCTCTCGGCATGGGCAAGCGGGCGAACTCGCGGAACTCGACCAACAATTCGTTGAGGTTGTCAACCTCGCGAATGATGGCGGCAACAGAGGATTCCAATACCTTGCGAAACTCTCCGGTTCTTTGCTCGCTTGTACCCGAATACTTCTTGAGCACTCTCTGTGCGGAGAGCTTGATCGGTGTAAGCGGATTCTTGATCTCATGAGCCAGGCGCTGAGCTATTTCCTGCCAGGCGGATATCTTCTCGCTCTGGCGCAATTTCTCTCTTGAGTGGGAGAGCTCGGCAACCATTCTGTTGAATGAGCTGACCAGAAGGGAAAGCTCATCCGCCGAGCGACTGAGAACCCGGAAAGAAAAATCTCCCTCCGCTACCCTCCGGGTGGCTTCCTCCAAGCTCACGATCGGGCGGATGATCTCCTCTGTAAGCAGAAAGCTCACCAGGATTGATAGTAAAAAGATAGGAAATGAGAAGAAAAAATAAAAAAATACAAGCACCAGGCGAAACAGTTGCTTATAACGATTGAGCTGGTTGAATATCTCGAGGCTCTCGGTAAGGTGTTGGGCTTTGCTGTCAAAACCCTCGGGCAGAACCAGCCCCACCACAACTGTATAACGTTCTGCCCCTATCTCGTGAACAGCAGCGTTGCGCAGGACGCTTACAGCCTCCCTGTCCTCTTTTGGGAGATCGCCGGAAAGCTCGTCAAATGTCTGGAGAGTGCGAAGCCGCCCGGCTTGATCCCCCCGAAACAATACTTCCCCACCCTCTTCATCGAACACCTGGACGAACTGAACTTCCGGATTCACGGTTCTCACATTCTTCCATAGGCGCTCCGGATTTCTTCTCAGGTCTTGAAGTACCGTCGGCATCAGTGAGCTTTTATTGAAGCTGCGCAGATTCTCCACCTTGCCTCTGTAGTACTCCAGAGAAATCGACAGCCCTCCCCGCAGAGCTTCGCCTATGCGTGTTTCGAGCCAGAAGGTAATCGCCGAGTTGATGAAGCTGATCGACAGCAGTGACTGTGGTATAGAGGACAGCATGGCGATGAGAACAAAGAAAAGGAGCAGTCGGGTCTTGAGTCTCGATCCCGGTTTGCGGGTCGCCCGCTCTCGGATCAGACGAACAATCTGGAATACGATCAATCCCAGGAGGATGAGAGGGAAGGCGATGGCCACGATATAGGCGATGATATTGGCCTGTACATCTCCTCCGGCAAGGTTTACGAGTATCTGCTGAGAAAATACCACGATCAGGGCGATGAGCAGGACAAAAATCAGTATCAGCACAAGGAGAGCGACGGAGGTTGTGCTCGAATGAAACAGCCTCACCGGATTTCCGCCTCGACCCAGGGGGATCTTATTGTCGTATCGGAAGAAAAAAGAGTAATGATATTCAAAGGGGTAATTATCTTCACCGGCATCATCCTCGCCCTGGCAACTACGTAGTAGTCTTCCCGATCGACGGCCTGAACTTCACCGAGCATACAATCATCGAGCAGAAAAAACGCGCGCAGGAACTCCGACTCTGCCGCGTATTCCCCTAATTTATCTCCATCCCTTAGGATCTTATACCTGTTTTCATAGAAATCAAAATTCGCTGTTTGGGTTATTTTAATTTCCGCGACGGGGCGATCGCCCAAAAATGAGAACATTCCCCTGCTTCGTTTGTAAAGCCGAACCTCGAATATGATTTGGGCTTTCAACCCGTCCCAGAGAGAAGCCAGTACCTCTTCACTGCGGTTGGTTATGAGCTCTATCGTTGCTCGTACGATTTGCCCTCGGAAGGTGGCCTCGAGCACGGCTTCCTGTGCCGGCACAAGCTGCTGGTTCAGGAGCAAAACAGCCAGGACAAGGATGAGCCGTATTCTCAGCTTCATTCCTCCTCGAATTTGTGCTCAAAGAGTCTGCTGATCGCCTCAACAGCCTCCGTCTCGTCACTGCCCTCGGCGATGATTTTTATGGGTGTGTTGTAGGTAGCGGCCAGCGTAAGGATACCCATGATGGATTTTCCGTTGATCTGTTCTCCGTCTTTTTCGAGAAATATTTCAGAAGTAAATTTGTTTGCTCTCTCTACGAGCAGAGCGGCCGGACGCGCGTGAATACCGGCCCGATTCTTTATGGTTACAGTCTTTTCTACCATGAATGAGTGTACCGGGCTTTTTGCTAGGTTTCGCTCAAAAAAATCGCCTTCGCGCTCTCCGTTTCCAGCCAGCGCGTTACGTTCTTGGAAAACTCTTTCGCCGAGTGGTATCCCATCTTTTTCAGCCGTTCATTCATTGCCGCAGTTTCGATGATGACGGGTATGTTGCGTCCGGGCTTGACAGGAATATTGAGATAGGGAACCTGCACTCCCAGTATGTCGAGAAAATTATCCTCGGCCCCTATCCTGTCGTAGTTCTTATTGGCATCCCAATCTTCCAGCTTCACGGCCATCTGGATTTGCTTTTTGTCTCGTATTGCACCGACTCCAAAAAGATGGGCTATATTGATAATACCCAGACCTCGAATCTCCATGTGATGACCGGATACACCGGTTCCTGTACCGATAAGGATATTGCCGCCGACTCTGCGTATCTCCACCAGGTCGTCAGCCACCAAACGATGATTGCGTTCGATCAGGGCTAGAGCGGTTTCACTCTTGCCAACCCCGCTGTCTCCGAGAATCAAGATTCCGATGCCGAACACCTCGACAAGCACGCCGTGAATGCTCTGTTTGGGAGCGAAGATATTGCTTACCACCCTGATGATGCGGGTGGTGAACTCCGAGGAAGCCAGATCTGTCTGAAGGATCGGGCAGCCCGATTTTTCCGCCAGTTCCCGGAAATCCTTTGTCGGCTGCTGGTTGTGTGTAAGAACACAGCAAGGGATCTCGCAGGAAAAGAGCTTCTCCAGGGTCTCAGTCTTGCCCTCCTCCTCCAGCCTGTATAGATAGGCCACCTCACCCCGACCGAAGATTTGAATACGCTGGTAGGCGAAGTTATCATAAAATCCGCTGAGCTCCAGGCCGGGCCTGTTGATTTCCGGAACCTTCAATTCCCGTACCAACCCGGAACGCCCCGCTATGCACTTGAGATTCAGAGCGTCGTTTTCTTTGAGATCGAGCTGTAGAATGTCCAGAACAGTGATTTTTTTCATGATTCCTCGGTGGGAGACGCTGTGCTGCGAACCGTATCCTGGCCCTTGTGGTTCTGTATTTTGTTCTTCTCCTTGATTACCTTCAGCTCCATCTTGTCGAATAGCTTGTCGACACCTTCAAAGATATCGAAGCTCTTTGCCTTAACGTGGTTGGAGTTCCCCCAGCGGAAGTTCATGTTGGCTTCGAGATTGTACTGACTTTTCTCCTGAGAAATGAAAAAGAGAAGATCGATGATATGTTCGGAAACAAAATCGATGCGATGCATCTTTTTTGCTATGTATTCTTTTACCTTGTCTGTGATCTCGACGTGCACGCCATTGATTTCAATATTCATAGGACCTCCTATCTGTGATGTGAACTCATAATATCTAGTTCTTTTCTGTATTTGGCAATTGTTCTGCGGGCGATTTTCACGCCCTTTCCCTCAAGAATCTCGCCGATCTTCTGATCCGTTAGAGGTCTCTTGCTTCCCTCCTCTTCGATGATCTCTTTTATTATCTGCTTGACCCCTTCTTTC
The DNA here is from genome assembly GCA_964390045.1 of uncultured Spirochaetaceae bacterium. Taxonomy (GTDB): domain Bacteria; phylum Spirochaetota; class Spirochaetia; order SZUA-6; family DRHE01; genus CAYMGP01. The sequence goes on from CAYMGP010000049.1 coordinate 22,308, forward strand.
GAGAATCGTCCAACCCCGGGAACGGAGTTCGAGAAAAAATACTTGAGCTCGAATATACCCCACTCGGTTTGCACATACTTACCATTGGTGACTCGACTGACCGTGGCTTCGTGGACACCCACTTCCCCGGCGATGTCTTTCAAAGACAGGGGAGCGAGATACTTGGGGCCCTTCATGAAAAAATCCCGCTGAAACTCCACAACGGCTTTGCAGACTTTGAGCAGCGTCTCGTTGCGCTGCCTGATGCTGCGGATAAACCAGCGGGCTTCCTGAACCCCATTTTTTACAAACCTCTTGAGATCCTTTTCTGCAAATCGTTCCTTGTGGTCCTGGATACTGGTATAGAACGAGTTGATGCCCAGGACGGGGATTTCCTCATCATTCAACACGATGAAAAATTCCCCATCGTGGACCTTCACCATCACGTCTGGGATTACATAACGGGGTTGTTCACTGGAAAAGTTCCTTCCCGGCAGGGGATCCAGCTCCCGCAAAAACTCCTTTACTTCTACCACCTCCTTGATACTAATCTTCATGCTCCTGGCAATCTCACGGTGCTTCTCTCTTTCCAGAAGCTTAAGGTACTTTTCGACGATTTGAGCGGCCCCGGGAACAGGATTGGGATGCAGCTTGATCTGGACCAAGATCGACTCTTTGTAATCCGCCGTACAGGTGCCGACGGGGTCCAAGCCCTGGATAACCTCCATGATTCTGCGCATCGTCGCCAGACTCTCCGGGCTGATGGGCTTTTCAGGCCCTTCGATTTGAAGGCTGCCCTCCTCGGGACTGCGAACCAGAAGCTCAGGCTTTTCTATATGAAAACCGTTCTCGTCAAGATTTCGGATCAGAAGCTCTCCGATCTGAAACTCTTCATCGCTTATGGGCTGAAGTCGCAGCTGCCAGAGCAGATGCTCATGAAGGGACTCCGGTCGGGTCAGCACCCCCTCCAAGAACTTTCTGTGGGCGTCCTCGCGAGTGCTCCCGCCCTGGACTCTGATATACCCCGGATCTGAGGTGTTCTCGAAGTATTCCTGTTCTTCGGAGGTTTTCCTGCCCGTATCATCGAGAGATCGCAGCGGATTGTCCTCCACAACATCAAGCGCCGGATTGCGCTCGAGCTCTTGCTGAATCGTATTGCGCAATTCCTGCAGAGGCAGGGCCATGATTTTGATCGCCTGATACAACTGAGGAGTCAGCCGGAATTGCTGGGTCTGTTTTTGTGTTAGTATAGGCTTCTGAGTCTGATACATTTCCTAATCGACGCCTTGAGATTATCTATCTATAAATTTGAATGATAAAGGGATAGATTGTCAACTCACATCCGAAACTCTTCTCCAAGATAGATTCTTCGAGCTACTTCGCTTCCCAGCAATTCGTCTTTCGGACCGGTGACAACGATCTCACCGAGATTGATAATGTAGGAACGGTGGGTAATCTCCAGTGTATCGCGGACGTTGTGATCTGTGACAAGCACCCCGATGCCTTTTTTTGACAGCTCCGCAGCTATACGCTTGATCTCATAGACGGCGATAGGATCGATTCCGGCAAAGGGCTCATCAAGAAGTAAAAACCTCGGCTCTATGGCGAGGGAGCGGGCGATTTCTGTTCTGCGCCTCTCGCCACCGGATAGAGTGTAGGCCTTCTGTTTCCGCAAATGGCTGATACCCAGCTCTTCAAGGAGGCTGTCCAGCTTCTCCCGTTTCTCTTTGAGACTGAGATCCCCCCGGGTCTCCAGTATGGCCCAGATGTTCTGCTCCACTGTCAGCTTTCGAAACACGGAAGGCTCCTGGGGCAGATACGAAATACCGAGACGGGCCCGTTTGTACATCGGCAGACCGGAGATGTTGCTGCCGTTCAGGTATATCTTCCCCCTGTTGGGCTTTATGAAGCCGACGATCATGTAGAAGATCGTGGTTTTTCCGGCCCCGTTGGGCCCGAGAAGACCTACCACCTCCCCGACGTGCATCGAAAAGCTCACATCCTTGACCGCCTGCTTCTTTCCGAAATTTTTAACCAAACCCTCGACAGTAAGCCGGCCGTCCTCGTTCATCACTGCTCCTCACCTGCCGACTCCTCCTCGGAGTCTCCATTCTGAGTCGAAGTCACCCTGCCTCGGATATCTCCCTCCAAGCGGATTGTATCTGTATTCAAGTCTATGTAGATTTTCAGGGCGCGATACTCGTCGCCCTTCCAATTCACCACAGGCATACCTGAAAGTTCAAGCTTGTCCTCGTTGCGCAGGTAACGGCCGTACTCGGCCCTGCATACCAGGTCCGTCTTCAGGATCCGAACACCGATCTGCACCACGGTCTCATCACTGTCCTCCCAATTTTCAAGAAACCCGCCCTTGACCACGACTTCATTCTTCTTATCGAGCATTACGACACTGCCCCGCACACGAACGACCTTTTCCTGGCGATTGTAAAACATCTGCTCACAGGTTATTTCAATTCCCTTTTGCTCATTGATGATCCGAACATCGCCTGAACAGTTGACATAGCGAAAATCTTCTCCGTAAAGCTCCATGCGCTCGGCTTTTATCAGATTATCTTCTGTCTGGACCTCGGCATTGCCCGTCAAAATCGTCCTCTCTTTTCCCTTGGCCAGCACCGTCTCCATTCTATCTCCCTGAAAGGAAAAGGTTTGAGCCCATAGACAGCCACCGGAGAGCAGGAGAAAACAGAGTGCAATCCGTGTTTTATTCACTTTCCTCTTCCCTGACATAACTGCCACGTACACGGGAGGCGAATCCGAGCTTTTTCCTACGGAAATCCGCGGAGAAACCTCGGCCTTCAACGAAGGAGCCGTCATCTTTCTCCAAGCGGACGGTCTGTTCTGCAGCGGCTTTCAGGCGCCTTCCCTCTCGAGTCCATGTAAGCTGACTGGCCTTCAAAGCCGCCTCCTCCTTGGGAGAATATATAACGATAGAACCGGCGACAGAAGCATCCTCACTGCCCGTATGAAATAAAGCGCGCTCGGCTTGCGCTTCTGTGATCAGGTTACCTTGCCCATCAAACTCGCGGAAGTATATCCCCTCGAGGGCAATCTCTTCTCGGTCGCTGTAGCTTTCCGCCCTATCGGCCTTCAGAATCACCCACACCCGACCGTCGGATACTACAGTATGGGTGAAATCGATCAGGACGGTTTCAGGAGTTTCGCCGGGAAGGTCTTCCGCCATCCGAGCCTGCTCGTAGTCCAGGCTGCAGGACACCGATACGGCGGCCGCCAGACAGATTACAAACAGCAAGGCCCTAGTCTTTTTCATTTCCCATACAGGCGGCCACGAAGGTAGAGAACAGCGGATGAGGGGCGATCGGCTTTGATTTGAATTCGGGATGGTACTGAACACCTATGCTCCAGGGATGATTCGGCCACTCCATGGCTTCTACAAGGCCATTGTCAGGGGTGAAGGCACTGAATACCAGTCCCGCTTCTGTTAAATCGTTAAGAAAAATATTGGAGACCTCGTAGCGGTGTCTGTGGCGCTCGGAAATCTCGTCACTTTGGTAGATCTCGTAGATATGCGTTCCGGGCACCAGTTTGGATTTACCGGCCCCCAGCCGCATTGTTCCGCCGTACGCTTTGACGTCGATTTGTTCTTCCAGAAGGCTGATTACCGCGTGCTCGGAATTGGGAGCGAACTCGGTGCTGTTGGCGTCCTTCCACCCGAGAACACTGCGGGCATATTCGATAATCATCACCTGCATTCCCAAACAAATACCAAAGCAGGGCTTTTGGTTCTTCCTTGCATAGCGGGCCGCCAGAACCATACCTTCGATTCCCCTCTGTCCGAATCCGCCGGGTATCAGGATCCCGTCCAGATCGCGCAATACAGCTTGTACTCCTCCATTGCTGCCGGCGCTCAGGCTGTCCGAATCGACCTTGACCAGCTCGATCTTGCAGTGGTTGGCGATTCCCCCGTGATAGAGGGCTTCGTAGATCGACTTGTAGGAATCGAGCAGCTCCGTATATTTTCCAACCAGTCCGATTCGTACCGCTCGCTCGGCTTTGTTGTAAGCATCGACCACCTGCCTCCAATCACTCAAATCGCAGGGAGCGACAGGGAGCTCGAGCTTTTTCAGGATGATCTGGTCTAAGTTCTGCTCGGCAAATATCAGGGGAATTTCGTATATCGTGCAAACAACATCGTGGGCGGAGATCACCGCCTGCTCCTCAACATTGGTAAACAACGAAATCTTGCGCCTCAGCTCGTCGGGAATCGACTGGGGAGCTCGACACAGCACAATATCCGGTTGGATGCCGATCTCGCGTAAAGCAGCAACCGAATGCTGTGTGGGTTTGGTCTTCATCTCTCCGTCGCTTACCGTGGGTATCAGGGTTAGATGTACAAAAAGCACCTGTTTTTTCCCCAGATCGTGTATAAACTGCCGCGCCGTTTCGAGAAAGGGAATCGATTCGATATCGCCTACCGTTCCTCCGATCTCCAAAATCGTAACATCCACATCGGGTTGGTCTCCGACCTTGAATACCCGCGCTTTTATCTCATCCGTTATATGGGGAATAACCTGGACAGTCCGGCCCAAGAAGCGTCCTTCTCTCTCTTTACGGATCACTTCTTGGTATATCTGCCCCGTGGTGATCGAGTTGATCCGGCCTAGGGGAGAGGAAGTAAAGCGGGAGTAGTTGCCCAGATCGAGATCCGTCTCCGCCCCATCATCGGTGACATAAACCTCGCCATGCTGGTACGGGCTCATCGTTCCAGGATCCACATTGATGTACGGGTCGATCTTGATCATGCGGACATTGAGCCCATGGTGCTCGAGGAGGGTGCCGATCGAGGATGCAGCCACACCCTTTCCAAGGCCGGAGCACACACCCCCTGTAACAAAGATATACTTGCCCCTCATATCGAAGATCTTCTGCATGAATTATTCACAGCACCTGGGATGATGTCAATTGTTGAAGATTTCTCTTCGCGACGATTCTGCTCGTTGTGCCCGACTAGTTGATGGGAAGCGCCTTATCTCCGCGAATATCTCCCGGTATCGGCGCCCCTTTCACGGTGTCATTCTCATGCCGGGCGAGAGAGTTCGTCCTTTTCCGGGGGAAAAAAACCAGCCCTTTGCAGGGATCTCCCAGGCAATCGAGGAAGGAGCAAGAGTTTGCAGTGCTGAGCAACGCCTCCTCTACCAGAATCGGAGCCCCGAGGCGCACCGCGAGAGCCAGACCGTCGGCCGGGCGCACCTCCATATCAAAGTGACGCCACCGGCGATGATACTTGATGCTGGCCGAATACCCGTATTCCCCCGAATAGCCGTAGATCTCGAGAGCGTCCATGGTGAAGCCATGACGCACGAAATATCGGGCCAGGATGTCATGAGCCAAAGGACGCGGGCTCTTTATCTCCTCCAGCTCGACAATAATCGAGCTGGCTTCCGAAGGTCCTATCCAGACGGGAAGGATCTTCTTCCCGGTAGAATCGCTCAGAACCGCAACGGGCATTCGATCTTGATCGAGGAAAAATCCCTTGATATGAAGCTGTATCATTGCCGCACCTCTTTTTTTCTAATATAGCCCGCTTCAGAGAAAACACTACCGTAGTGCGATTTTTTTTGAATATTTTCTTCTACCGTTGCCGATGCACGACCCTGGTTATCTCGGGCAAATCCCGAATCCTTTTCTTCATGGCCAGATTGATCAGGAATCCGAGCACGATGCCCCCGACCCCGGCCAAAACTCGAACCGCTTCCACAGCTTCGCTCCACAACAAACCTGTAAGATAGTAGAGCAGGAAAAAGATAAGGATCGGAACGATCAAAATGAGAAATCCTGCTTTCACGGCCTTTCCCGGTGCGATGTAGTACTCCACAAGGTCCCCGGGCGCCAGCTGCAGTTGCTTGTCGTTGCGCGCCGCAAATGCCCGGTCGCGGCGGGCCGCGAAGAAACCGGAGGCACTGTGGCAGTCAGAATCGGCGCTTGCGCAGCGATCCGAATGCAGGCAGGTTGCGCACGGCTCGCACGAGATCCATACAAGCTCCCCCTCAATCTTCTTTACTGTTCCCTGCTCCCTCACCTTCCATTTCTCCACAGGTTTCCCGCACAACTTCGATGGCAACCGCTCTGCCCTGATCATCCGTCTCGACAAGAACTCCCTGAAGCTCCAGGTTTTGCCACGTGATTCGGGACTGCTCGTGAATCTGGGTAAGGAACTTGCGGATCTCGATTTCGGGATCCAATCCTCCCACAGAATACTGGCTGCCCGTCCGTCCCGTGCCCGCTATCACCGCTGTTCCGCCCTGCAGAACGCTGGCATCCGCCGTTAGTACTTTGGTGTGGCTGCCGAGCACCGCAGAGACCTTGCCGTCGAGATAATAAAACATTGTATACTTCTCCGCCGTTGTAGAAGCATGAAAATCGATGAAAATCGTCTTTGTCTCGGCAGAGATCTTCTCGATGATATTCTCAACCAACAGAAACGGATTGTTGAGATGAACTCTTGTGAATCCGGACTGGCCCAGGAGATTGATGACCGCTATCTTGCGATCGTTGACGGAGAACACATTCCAGCCGCGCCCTGGATTGCCGTAGGGGTAGTTCGCAGCTCTGAGCACATACGGTGCTTTGGCAATGTGCGTTACCATGTCCTTCTTGTAGTAGATGCATTCTCCGGAGGTAAGCACATCCACTCCGAGCTTATGGAGATAGATCGAATGATTTTTGCCGAGACCGAAGCCCCCCGTTGCTCCATCAGCGGAAGCGATAACGAAATCGATATCAAGATCTTCCTTTAGACTCGCGAGCCTGCTCTTGACGCAGAACACCCCGGGCGAGCCGACGATCTCGCCTATATATAAAATCTTCAGAGTTACAGCATCCCTTGGTAATGAGTTTTCAGCATAGCCATACCGAGGCTAAAGATACTAAAGAAACGACTGTTGTGAAAGAGCTTCTCCGCCGGCCCGCCGGCCGGCTACCTTGACAAGGAAGCGGGGGATTTGCTATTTTCCAGGTACGAGCCCGGATGGTGAAATTGGTAGACACGCTAGGTTCAGGGTCTAGTGGGGGTTTCCCCGTGGAGGTTCAAGTCCTCTTCCGGGCAAAAAAGCAGATTGGCCTTTGGGCCGGTCTGCTTTTTTTATATCTGAGGGAAGAGGACTTGAAACG